>JAZNUT010000028.1:0-32946 GCA_045592425.1 Candidatus Egerieisoma sp. | reverse complement strand
TACCAAAACAACATCAGGGCGACACTCATTGAACACATCACGCATACCATTAAGGATACGTACTGTTACGTCCGTCAAATCCTGTCCTTGCTTCATGATGTTAAGGTCAATATCTGGTGTCACTTCAAAAATCTTGAGCACTTGATCCAACATCTCTCTATGCTGACCTGTAACACATACTATAGTTTCAAATTCATTAGCTCGTTTCTGAAATTCCTTCACGAGCGGGCACATCTTAATCGCTTCTGGTCTTGTGCCAAAGACTAGCATTACTTTTTTCATAAATACTAATTTACTTATCTTCCCTTATACGTATCCAGATAATACTTTTCATACTCACCAGAAGTAATATTATCCATCCAGTCCTTATTATCTAAATACCATTTTACAGTTTTCTCAATTCCTTCTTCAAACTGAAGTGATGGTTCCCAACCAAGTTCTTTCTGGAGTTTAGTGCTGTCTATGGCATATCTTGCATCATGGCCAAGGCGGTCAGTTACATACGTAATTAGCTTCTCAGAGTGCCCTTCAGGATTGCCTAGTATGCGGTCTACTGTCTTAATCATGACCTTAATCAAGTCGATGTTCTTCCATTCGTTGAAACCACCGATGTTGTAGGTTTCGTTTGTCTTGCCTTCGTGGAATATGACGTCGATTGCTCTTGCATGGTCTTCAACAAAGAGCCAGTCACGGACGTTCTCACCTTTACCATATACAGGAAGCGGTTTACCGTTGCGGATATTATTGATAAACAATGGAATCAACTTCTCAGGGAACTGGTATGGACCGTAGTTATTTGAGCAGTTGGTGACAATTGTAGGCATACCATATGTATCATGGTAAGCACGAACAAAATGATCTGAGGAAGCCTTTGAAGCACTATATGGTGAATGTGGGTTGTATTTAGTTGTCTCATAGAAGAAATCATCGCCATAAGCCTTGTGTCCTTCTGATGATGCAACAGTCTTGAACGGTGGCTCGATGCCTTCTGGATGGTTCATACTAAGAGCTCCATATACCTCATCGGTAGAAATGTGGTAAAAGCGTTTACATTCATATTTCTCAGGAAGTGATTCCCAATACAACTTAGCTGCCTGAAGAAGTGCAAGAGTACCCATTACGTTTGTCTTAGCAAATGTAAAAGGATCCTTAATGCTTCTATCAACGTGAGATTCTGCCGCCAAATGGATAATTCCATCAATCTTCTCATTCTGCATAAGCTGATAAAAAGCCTCAAAGTCACAGATATCCATCTTTACAAACTTGTAGTTTGGTTTATCCTCTATATCCTTGAGGTTCTCCAAGTTACCCGCATAGGTAAGCTTGTCGAGGTTGATTATATTATATTCCGGATATTTATTTACAAATAGGCGAACCACATGGCTACCTATAAAGCCCGCTCCACCTGTTATTACTATATTGCGTTTCATAAATTATCTGTGTGCTAATGTATCCGAGTCTATTTCACGTTTTTTCTCGCCAATCACCTGTAGAAGATACTGCCCATACTGGTTCTTAAGCATTGGCTGAGCAAGTTCTCTCATTTTCTCCTCGGTAATCCAGCCCCTACGGTAAGCAATTGCCTCCAAGCAAGCAATTTTTAATCCCTGACGTTTCTCTATTACCTCTACAAAAGTAGAAGCCTCAGATAGAGAATCGTGTGTACCAGTATCAAGCCATGCAAAACCTCGCCCAAGGGTCTGCACTTTTAACTCTTTATCATTAAGGAATCTTTGGTTAACAGTGGTAATCTCTAGTTCCCCTCGTGCAGATGGTTTTATGCTCTTCGCAACCTCAACTACTTTGTTCGGATAAAAATAGAGACCTGGCACTGCATAATTACTCTTTGGATGTTGAGGTTTCTCCTCTAAACTTAGACAGTTACCCTCTTTATCAAACTCTGCAACTCCATATCTTTCGGGATCACTTACCCAATAACCAAAGATTGTAGCTTTAGCATCTTCTTCTGCTGCTCTAACAGCCTCTTTTAGCATTGGAGTAAAATAGCTTCCATAAAAAATATTGTCTCCAAGTACCAAGCATGCCGCATCGTTGCCGATAAATTCTTCTCCAATTACGAATGCTTGAGCAAGTCCATCAGGGGAAGGTTGTTCTGCATAGTTAAAATTAACGCCATAATCACTTCCGTTTCCGAGAAGTCTTTTGAACCCAAGTAGGTCGAATGGAGTAGAAATAATCAATATATCCTTTATACCAGCTAACATTAATACCGATATAGGGTAGTATATCATAGGTTTATCATATATAGGGAGCATTTGTTTGCTCACTCCTTTGGTAATAGGATAAAGGCGCGTTCCTGAGCCACCTGCTAATACGATTCCTTTCATGTTTCTATATTAAAATTTCTTAATTCTCCGTTGCAGGACCAATAATTTTCGCCAACAACTTATTCTCAAATCCCAGACCTCTCAACCAATCACCTCCTAATATCAATCCACATCCAAGAACTCCACCAAGGAAGCACCAGATGAAAAGGATTTTAACTCTCTGAGGTTTGCTTCTTTCAAGTGGAACCTGAACTGGCTCTACAACTGTGAGAATGGGGATATCCTCTTTAATTTTCATTTCAGCCTGTACAAGCTGGGTTGTAAGCTGGTTAAAAAGGTCTCTTGCAACTCCAAATTCACTGCGCATTTGCTCTTCTTTTGCTTTTGATAGGGCTGTTGAAAGCACTTTGTTTGCATCTTGGAACTGGGCGTATTCTTTTTGTTTATGCTCAAATACTACTTTTGCTTCGTCGTAACGCTGTTTTATATACTCATAGTTTACCTCAGCTTTCTGAAGTTTAAGCTCAATTACGTATTTCTGTAGCAAGTTCTTTACTGCATCTACAACTTGAGCTGCAGCAAGAGGTTCACTCATACGGGCTGAAATTGTTACATCTCCATTCTTTTTATCAGCCATTACCGAGAATTGCCCAGCAAATGCTCTTATACAATAAAGCTCATCTTGGGTATATGCACTGATTCTTGGTCCCTCTGCAGGCATATCTACCTCTTCTTTTTTCTTCTCACCTCTAATTGCAGCAAGAATTGTAAACGGCAATCCAATTGTGTATTTCTTAACTGTTCCAAGTACAGATGTTTTAGCGTATTCAGGGTTGGTATAGTAGTCAAGGATTGTTATTGGCTTGTCGTAGCCTTCCCAGTTGATTGGGGTTTGCATAAGGTCTTTGCGGAGGTTGATGTTTTTCATCAATTTATCGTACATCAGGGGAGATAGCATTTCTCCGCCAGATGAGGCGCCAAGGTTAATGCCGGCCATTGCAGCCAAACCGCCTAGAGATGATGAACTAAATGCTCCGCCTTTTGTTTCAGGTACTACTACACAGCTGGCAGTGTACTCCTCTGGGGTGAATAATGCTACAAATACACCAAGGATTGCAAATACACAAGTTACTTTTACAATGAACCATTTTTTCTCCCACAAACGCATTACAAGGGCAAGGATGTCGATCTCCTCTTCCTCAATGTTGTGCTGCGGAGTTACAGAATTATTCTCCATACGATTTCCTGATTTGGATTAAGGTAATAAAATGGGGCATCGAACCACATATAACATCTTGTGATTCAATGAATTAAAAATTTTTATATTTATTTTTTATAGTAACACCCCCTAAAAGTGTAGCTATATTCTATGCAAATGTAGTCAATAAAACCTTATTCTACAACCTCTATAAGATCTAAATTCTCTATAACTGTTTGTACTGCCACAAGCCCCTCCAGTTCTATAAAGAACTGTTTCTTCCTTTTTCCTTTAATTTTTACAAGTACCCCCTCCATTCCGTCAAATGCCCCACCGTGTACACGCACCTTGGTTCCAAGTTCCATATCCACATCTCCAGGTGCAAAGTAAGTCTTATCTACTTTATCATCTTCCACTACCCTCTTGAACTGCTCCATTTGCCAGTCTGGAACAATAATTGGAACATTCTTACCATCCAACTTACGGGTAAGATACTGCAGGTATTCCACTCCAAATTTGGCCTCCTGCAGCTCCTGCTTGCGGGCATGCACAAATATCAGACTATTAATGGCCGGTACCGTCACTTTCCGTTTTATCCCCCTTATAACTTTCACCTCTCGGCGTAGTGGTACAAATACCTCAATCCCCTTCCCCTCAAGGTACTCTTTTGCCACCATTTCTCTTTTATAGGTTGCACGCATGGCAAACCATTGGTATGGGGCCTCCATGTCTCTAATTGTCCAATTTTGAGTATTCAGAGTTCTGGCTCTTGAACTCCGGCACAATTGCCTTCATCTGTCTTACAGTCTCAATCTTGTCCATAGCTTTTGCAAACTCTTTCAACTTCTCATAATCCGGTAAAATTGCATCATAAGAGTATTCACGCACCTTAGCCACAGAGATCTTCTTGTGTCCAGTTGGTATGGTATTCTCCTTGTTGCTCAAAAGCTCCTCATAAAGTTTCTCACCAGGACGCAATCCTGTATAAATAATCTTTATATCCTTATCCGGCTCAAATCCTGCAAGAGATATCATATTTCTTGCCAAATCTGCAATTTTCACCGGTTTGCCCATATCAAATACAAAAATCTCATACCCCTCACCCATTGTAGCTGCCTCCAATACAAGTCTGCAGGCCTCCGGTATGGTCATAAAAAATCTTATGATATCTTTATGGGTAACCGTTACAGGACCTCCATTTATAATCTGCTCCCTGAACCTTGGAATTACAGAACCATTTGACCCCAACACATTTCCAAATCGGGTTGTAATGAATTTGGTCTTGCCCTCTACTCTTCCCGATATAATGGCTCTGCTAAGGGTCTGCACATAAATTTCTGCAAGTCTCTTAGAGCAACCCATTACATTTGTAGGATTAACCGCTTTATCTGTAGAGACCATCACCATCTTCTCCACACCGTATTTCACAGCCATATCTGCGACATTTCGGCTACCCATAACATTGGTATTAATAGCCTCGCACGGATTTGATTCCATTAGAGGTACATGTTTGTATGCCGCTGCATGGAATACAATATGTGGTTTGTAAGCATTGAAAATCCTGTCTATTCTGGTATGGTTTCTTACATCTGCTATTACAAACTTGTATCTCTGGGAGAAGTTTTCCAATGAGAACTCATCGCCCTGTGCATTTTTCTCTCTATCTGTAAGCTCAAGCTGGATATTATGCAATGGAGTCTCAGCACTATCAAGCACAATTATCTGCTCAACAGGAAAAGAACTGATCAGCCTGCTCAACTCGCTACCAATACTTCCAGCTCCTCCTGTAACCATAACTCTCTTGCCTGCAAGGAAACTGCTCACCTCCCCCATATTGATGGAGATCTCATCCCTTCCCAAAAGATCCTCAATCCTGATTTCCCTAATCATATTCTGCATACTGCCATCCTTAGGGACCTCATTAAGCTGAGGAAGTACAAACACTTTTATATGCTTCTTAATACAGTAATCTACAAGTCCATCCTTCTCCTCCATAGCATCCTGTTGGCTTGGGAATACCACCGCATTTACACTCTTTTTGTCTATAACCTCACTAAAATACTCAAAACTGTCTATGGTATATACTGGGAGACCCTGCAACATAAGTTTTGTAATCCTCTTCTGCATCTTAACATACCCCATAATACGGAACTCCGCATGGAGATTTCTTGAAAGGTATGTAGAGAGTGCCACACTCTTGGCATCATCACCATATATAAGGACCCTCTTGGATGTTTTGTTTTTACTGGCAAGCAACAGCTCATATATATATATAAGGAACATCCTAAGAGCTGTAAGCAGTGCCACAGATGCAACTATATCACCTACCTGAGAGAAAGCAAGCATCACATTGTCGAATGTGAACCCCAATTTCTTCTTGAAAACCACAAAAATCACAAGGAGAATAATACCCTTAACCAGTACTGCCAATGAAATTCTTGTTATCTCCTGTATGGTTGTATGTCTCATAATTCCCCTATGTGTACCAAAGAATAGGAAAGAGCCCATACTTACAATGAAACTCAACAGAGCCGCAAGAAGATATGTGGAGAACGGAGCCTCACTCCTTACAAAAAATCCAAGGATAAGATATACAGAAACAGTGGCAAACGATGTTACCAATGAATCTATAACCAGAATACTCCATCTGCTCAGGTATGGAGAATTCACTATCTTATCTGACAATCTTGAGTATATATTGCGCATTATAAATTATTTCAATTGATTAATCATTGTTGTAATCATTGCAGCCAATGAAGCTGTAGAGGTTGCAATACCTACAATAGATGCAAGGTTTGCAGCACCATCTTTCTTGGTCTTGGTAGGTATAACTATCTCTGTTCCCGGCTGAACTCTAAATCCTGTCTCACCCTTTGTTGCTACGGAACCGTTAGGATGAACCATATATACTTTTCTCTTTAAACCGTCCTGAGTAACGCCACCTGCGTTTGAAAGATAATATTTCCAATTTTTCTTGCTGTCATAAGCTACAGTGTTTGGATACAAAACCGCTCCAGATATTTTTACAGTTGAATTGAATTTAGGGATAGAGATAACATCACCCTCTCTTAGGATAACATCTGCTACAGATCCCGGATTCGCCAATGCCGCCTCCATATTTATAGCTACAGTATAGTTCTGCCCTATCTCCAATGAATCAACGGCAGTAGAATCACCTGCCTGTTTCTTAGCAATCTGCATTGCTACTTTAAGACGTTCAAACTCCTCTTTTGTAAGGGTACGGGTAAGTTTAGCCCCTTTTACATAAGCGTCGTTATTAAATCCTTGTGCACGCTCAATAATATCACTCAATCTTACAGTACTCTTCTCTACCACATAAGTACCAGGGTAGTTTACCTCACCCTCTACGGTTACAGCCTGTTGTGCTTTATAGGAAGGATTACGCCTTACAAATACAATATCAAACGGTTTCAACTGAATATCAGCATCTGCAGGGTTCTTAAGGAGATTATACTCATAAACTACAGCTACAGTATCTGTATCCATTACTCCATTTACATTCTCATGTACATTACGGCTTGCAACCTCAACTTTAGAGAGTGTAGCCGCATCTGTAAGTCCACCTGCCATAAGGATAAGGTCTCCAATAGTCATACCCTCCCTGTACTCAAAAGTATTAGGCTTTTTCTCAAAATTATTCTCCCCTATAGGTTTGTTAACCTCGCCGTAGATTTTTACAGTAAGTGAAGGCATCAAAGAATCTTTAGAGAAAATCTGTACAGAGTCATCTGCCATAAGGGCAATATTCTGTTTACCCAAAATTACATCTGTAATATTGAAAGTTACCTGCTCCTTGTTACGGTCCTGGCCATATCTTACAATAAAACCTTTATCTGTATGGGCATCATCTCTTAAGCCACCTGCTGCCTGTATAAGCTGTTTAAGATTAGAGTTGTTGCTGGTAATTGCATAAGTTCCAGGACGCCAAACTGCACCTGCAATTTGTACTCTGTTTTTGAATCTCTGCTCATTGTTGTTTACTGTAACAACATCACCATCTTTAAGCTGGAATGAGGCAAACTGCTCCGCCATTACGTCAAATGATTCACCTGCTGCACCCTGAACGCCTGTCTGAGCTGCAATACGGTCTATATGCACTTTATCTGCAAAAGCCATATCTGTAAAACCTCCAGCATAAGCCAACACCTTATCCAATGTCTCACCAGGTTTTATCTCATATTTCATAGGGCGTTTCACACCACCCATTACAGTTACAAGACCTGCATAAGGAGCAACTGAGATAATATCATTATCCTCAAGTTTTACATCACTGTTTGCAGTCCCTTTAACAATGAACTCATAAAGGTCAAACGAACTTACAAGTTTTCCGTTACGGTACAAATTGATTGAACGGATAGTACCCAAATCATTAGGCCCCTCTGCAAGATACATAGCACTTGCAATTGTAGATAGTGCTGGAAGGGTATAGCTGCCCGGTTTCTCAACATCACCAACTACATTCACTGTAACAGATTTGGTTTTACCCAATGCAAGTTTCAAATATGTTGTAGGCTCCTCTTGAGCAAGTCCGCTGTAAATTTTGCTCAAATAAGCTTTAAGATTCTGCTCAGCTTTTGCCACTGTCTGGCCAGCTATATATACAGGGCCAAGGTTAGGGATATTTACAGAACCGTCCGGAGAAATGGTTGAAGTGATGTTTGAAATAACATCTCCCCAAATATCAATCACCACCTCGTCACCTGCAGAGAGTTTGTAGTTAGCAGGAGTTGGGATATTGTAGCTTGGAACAAAATTAAGTTCCTTGTTTTTGAAAATGTTGTGTCCGTAAATAAGTTCGGCACCTGTCTTCAATTCCGGCTGTTCTACAGCTGGAGCAACAGGTTGCATACCCATCTGTCCTGCCACGCCATAATTCATCTGCATTTGCATCTGTTGCTGTTGCATCATCTGTTGTTGCTGCATAGCTGCGGCATTACGGTCAGTTGCTTGTGTACTCTGGGATGACTGTGATGATCCGCTTTTTTGCTTGTTAATCATTGCCTCTATCTGGGCATCTGAGTACCCCTGCTGTTTTGCAAGCTGTTTTGCAAGTTCAATGTCAGTTGCGCTCTGAGCCTGTGCTGCGGTAAAGCCACCACACAAAGCTACTGCCAATACAAGAAAGAATCTTTTAATTTTCATCCCTTAAATATCTAATATGTTTTTGTAATCTTTTAATTATCAATTATGTTTCAAGTTTCCACGCTACAAACGCACACACTTGTACATATTATCTTACAAAGATACGCAAAAATACCACACTATCAAAAAATAAGTGTAATAAATAAAGGGAGAATTTTGCAAATGGGGGGGGGTAATTTTGAATTATTCTAAGCTAAAAACTCGGATTATGGCATAAAAAAAGAGCCCTGCACCTAAAAATGTGCAGACCTCCAAAACACTTAAAATACACTATGAAAAACTTAATCGACTATTTGAAGTCTGTGGGAGCAACAGGATTCGAACCTGTGACCCCCTGCTTGTAAGGCAGGTGCTCTAAACCAGCTGAGCTATGCTCCCGAATTTAATTTGAAAAAGAACTTTTTGTTTCCACTTTCGTGGGAGCAACAGGATTCGAACCTGTGACCCCCTGCTTGTAAGGCAGGTGCTCTAAACCAGCTGAGCTATGCTCCCTTTGCTTAAGAACTTTAGCGGTTGTGGCGCCATTTCTTTTTTGCGGTTGCAAAGGTAGGCATTATTTTTTATTCTGCAAATTTTTCTGTAAAATTTTTAAAAATATTTTTCAAAACCCCTCCTACAGCCATCTTATTTTGGCCATTTACCCTTTTTTCCGTATCTTAGTGCGTTCGTGTGCACATGCGTATGCATGTATATGCGCAAGCACAACTATAAGAATATAATATAACACTAAATAATACAATTTTATGATTCTATTCTTTGGTACCGGCAATAATACGGTAATAGCCGTTAAGGCTAAAGAGATGTTATCTCAAGAGAATATAAATGCTTTGCAGTGGCTTTTTGGAAATGCACAGCCATTGGAGCAGAAGAGCGTTGCGGGAACATTTGTAGGTCCAAGACGTGAGATGATCACCCCTTGGAGTACAACTGCAGTGGAGATTACCCAGAACATGAACATCTGCGGCATTGAGCGCATTGAGGAGTTTTTTGCAACAGAGAGTTCCGAGCCTGCATATGACAAAATGCTTCAGCGTCTTTACAACGGCTTGGACCAGGAGATTTTTACAATTGAAAAACAACCGGATCCGGTTATTTATATAGAGGATTTTGAGGCATACAACAAACAGGAGGGCCTTGCACTCAACCCAGAGGAGATTGAGTATCTTAAGGGTTTGAGCCAGAAGCTTGGCCGCGGACTTACAGACAGCGAGGTGTTCGGTTTCTCACAGGTTAACTCAGAGCACTGCCGCCACAAAATTTTTGGTGGAGTATTCATTATTGACGGCAAGGAGATGGAGAGTTCTTTGTTCAATATGATTAAAAAGACCTCTCGTGAGAACCCAAATCTTATTGTAAGTGCATACAAAGACAACTGTGCATTCCTTGAGGGACCTACAGTGGCAATGTTCCACCCAGTTAAAGGAAGTGAGCCATCTGAGTTTGTGGCAAAAGAGGCAGAGACTGTAATCTCCCTTAAAGCCGAGACCCACAACTTCCCTACCACAGTTGAGCCTTTCAACGGTGCGGCAACCGGTTCTGGCGGAGAGATCAGAGACCGTATTGCAGGTGGTAAAGGCAGTTTCCCGATAGCCGGTACCGCATGTTATATGACCTCATACCCAAGATTTGGTGAGGGTGTGGAGGCTACAGCAGGTGTGAATCCTCACCTTAGCACAGAGGCTGGCAAAGGTGCTGCAGACCTATCGGATGCTTCTTGTGCAGCAGCAATGGCTGTTGAGCGTGATTGGGAGAAAACCCCTGCCCGCCCTTGGTTGTACCAGAGCCCACAGGAGATTCTTACCAAGGCATCCAATGGTGCTTCAGATTTTGGAAACAAGTTCGGACAGTGTATCATTTGCGGAAGTTTGCTTACCGCAGAGTACGATGGTACTGCTGCCCAGCCTGTAGGTGAGTGCTGCAAGGCAGCTCCTGCCAGAAAGTTCGGTTTTGATAAAGTTATCATGTTGGCAGGTGGTGTAGGTTACGCCAAGAAACGCGATGCCCTTAAAGAGACCCCAGCTGTTGGAGATAAAGTTGTTCTTCTTGGTGGCGACAACTACCGTATTGGTATGGGTGGTGGTGCTGTAAGTAGTGTTGATACAGGCCAATATGCAAATGCAATTGAGCTCAATGCCATACAGCGTTCAAACCCTGAGATGCAGAAGAGGGCCTACAATGCTATCCGTGCCGTTGCAGAGTCCGACAACAATACCATTATAAGTGTTCACGACCACGGTGCCGGCGGACACCTTAACTGTTTGTCTGAGCTTGTGGAGGAGACCGGAGGTAATATTGATATCAGCAAACTTCCTATAGGTGACCCTACTCTTTCTCTTAAAGAGATTATCGGCAACGAGAGCCAGGAGAGAATGGGTCTTGTTATGCAGGAGAAAGATATTGCAGAGCTCAAGGCTATTGCTGAGCGTGAGCGTGCTCCTATGTATGTGATTGGTGAGACCACAGGTGAGCACAACTTCACTTTGCGTAATGAGAAGACCGGTGAGGCAGCCATTGACCTTGCCATGAAAGATATGTTTGGCAGTGCCCCTAAGACTTACATGAAGGACAATACTGCCGAGTACTGTTTTGCACCTATGGCTTATGACCCTGCCAAATTTGAGTATTATCTTGGACAGGTCCTACAGCTTGAGAGCGTTGCTTGTAAAGATTGGTTGACAAACAAGGTTGACCGCTCTGTAACAGGTCTTATTGCAGGCCAGCAGACATGCGGTGAGATTCAGTTGCCTTTGAATAACCTTGGAGTTACCGCTATCGGATATAATAATAAGGAGGGTATTGCAACCTCAATGGGTCATGCACCGCTTGTGGCTTTGGTTGATTCTGCTGCAGGTTCACGCCTGGCCATTGCTGAGGCTTTGACCAATGTGGTTTGGGCCCCTTTGAAGGATGGTATCAAGGGGGTTTCCCTAAGTGCCAACTGGATGTGGCCTTGCCGCAATGAGGGTGAGGATGCCCGCCTTTACAAGGCAGTGAAGGGTGCTTCTGACTTTGCATGTGCCCTTGGCATAAACATCCCTACAGGTAAGGACAGTATGAGTATGACCCAGAAATATCCGTCGGGAGAAAAAGTACTTTCCCCTGGAACTGTAATTATCTCTACCGTTGCCCCTGTGGAGGATATTAATAAGATTGTACATCCTAATCTTCAGAATAATCCCGACAGTGTATTGATGTATATTCCATTTGTGGATTCTGCAGCTTCTGCCGGTGCGGGCAAGGAGGCATTCCCTCTTGCAGGTTCTGCGTTTGCCCAGGTTACAGGCCAGATGGGTAATGTTGCCCCTGATGTGGAGAATCCTGAGTATTTTGCTTCTGCATTTGCTGCGGTTCAGAAGATGGTTTCCCAGAATCTACTCCTTGCAGGTCATGACATCTCTGCAGGTGGTCTTATCACTGCCGCACTTGAGATGTGTTTTGCAAATGTTAACGGAGGTTTGGCTATTAATGCCCGCTCACTTGAGTTGATTGCCAAAGAGTGGGGCTGTGCTGAGGGTTCTGATTCTATCTTCAAGGCATTGTTCTCTGAGACTCCTGGTGTACTTGTTCAGGTTGCTTCCGATGCTGTTGATACTGTTGCCGGTGTATTGGCTGACTGTGGTACACAGGGTTATGTGATTGGTAACTATCTTCCTGCACGTAAGGTTGTCCTTACAGGATTTGGTGCTTCCGATGCAGTTTCTTTGGATATTGATGCTTTGAGGGATGTTTGGTTCAAGACCTCTTACTTGTTTGATATCCGTCAGGTTGGTGAGACTTGTGCTAAAGAGCGTTTCTGCAATTACAAGGCTCAGCCGCTTATATATAAATTCCCAGAGGGCTTTACCGGCTCTTTGGCTTCTTATCCTGGTGTTGCTACCGGCTCCTGTGCCGCTTTGGCTCCTGCTGCTGATGCCCCTATGGCTGCTATTATCCGTGAGAAAGGTTCTAACGGTGACCGTGAGATGGCCTGGGCTCTTCACCTTGCAGGTTTCAGAGTTAAGGATGTTCATATGACAGACCTGATCTCTGGCCGTGAGACTTTGGAGGAGGTTAAGATGATTGTGTTTGTGGGTGGTTTCTCTAATGCCGATACCCTTGGTTCTGCTAAAGGTTGGGCCGGTGCATTCTTGTACAATGCAAAAGCTAAAGCTGCCCTTGATGCATTCTATGCAAGAGAGGATACAATGAGTTTAGGTATTTGTAACGGTTGCCAGCTGATGGCTGAGCTTGGACTTATTACACCTGCTGCACGTGAACTTTCTCCTAAGATGATTCACAACAATTCTCATAAGTATGAGAGTGCTTTTGTGGGTGTTACCATTGAGGATAGCCCTTCTATTATGTTGCGCTCGCTTTCTGGCAGCAAACTTGGTATTTGGGTTGCCCATGGTGAGGGTAAATTCTCATTCCCTGCCGGCATGGAGAATTTTGCAGTTGCTGCCCGCTACAACTACAATGCTTATCCTGCCAACCCTAACGGCTCTCCAGAGGGTATTGCCGGTGTCTGCAGTTCAGACGGCCGCCACTTGGCAATGATGCCTCATCCAGAGCGCTGTTTGCGCCCTTGGAACTGGGCCCACTACCCTGCTGAGCTCCGCACCCAGGAGATAACCCCTTGGATTGAGATGTTCATAAATGCCCGTAAATGGTGCAGCAATAAATAACAAAATCCCCGCTCGTTGCGGGGATTTTTTTTGGTGGTACTAAGTTACGTTGTCTTTTTGTATAACTTGCTGATTTATAAGTATTTGATTTTTATAAAAAGAGAAAATTCTATTTTATAAAATCTTAATCCATTAATATTCTGCAAGTTATACAAAAAGACAACGTAACTTATTTTTGCTGTTTTTTAATTCAAAAAAAGCAATTGAGCGTAAATTTTTTAAAAATTTACGCTAGTACTGGGTGGAAAGGTGGGGATGATGTAACTTGTCGGGAAAAAAGGGATGAGAAAAGTGAAGCGGGAGCAGGAAGGGGTTATGCATGTGTATTTTAGGGCTAATGGGAGGTACACAGTGTTTTATGATGATGATGATAATTTGGAACTTCTTAGGAGGATGGACAAGTTTGCAAAGAAGTTCGGGAGTAAGGTGTATGATTTTGCTTTGATGGGGAATCATGCGCATTTTCTGATTGAGACTTATGGAGTGACAGAGTTAATGACTGAGGTGCTGAAGAGTTATTCCAGGTGGTATAATACCAAGTACAAAAATAGCAATAAGGTGTTTGCTACTCCTTTTTCAAGTGCCTGTAAGACTACAGAAAATTGGGTACTTGAGACATGTGCGTATATTTTGCAGAATCCGGTGAAAGCAGGGATGTGCGGGAGGGTTGAGTTTTACAGGTGGAGTTCTGCGGCTTTTCATTTTAAGGAGGAGAAGAAGAGGTATTATATGGGATTGGGGCATTATAAATTGCTTTCTGAGATTATTGGGGTGGATACATCTTTTGTGGATAGGTATTTTGAGAATTATGAAGATTTCTTAAAGTTTGCCAATTATAATCCAGTTCTATTTTCTTCCGTTGTTCCGGAGAGGGCAAAGTGGGAGAGTCGTACCATTGAAAGTATTATGTCTGAGATTAGGTGTGTTCTTAACGGTAGGACTTTGAATAATTTGAGTAGAGATGAGTTGGTGGAGCTTATTGTCAGTGTTGCTGAAAAGACTAATTGCAAGATGATGCAGTTGGCATCTCTTCTACATGTTGATTATAAGTTTGTGAGGGATTGTTATTATAAGTTTAGGAGAGAGGATTTGAATTTAAACGGAGCACCGCAGGCAGAATAGGCACCTCTGCCTGCTACAGTCAGCAAAAAGTCCAATGAGAGTTTTATGGCTCTCATTGGACTTTTTACTTCTGTTGCTCTTTTTTACGTTGTCTTTTTTTACAATTTATTGATTTTATGATAGTTGTAAAATCAAAGTTAAAAAATGCGGTATAACTGCATTTTTTAACCACCTTATTTTCAGTTAATTGTAAAAAAAGACAACGTAATTATAAAAGTGCATAAAAAAACCTCACCGCCTGGTGAGGTTTTTTTATAGTGTGCAAGAATTAGTTCTGTGCATTGTGTTTGATTGCAGCCTGTGCAGCAGCAAGACGTGCAATTGGAACACGGAATGGAGAACATGATACGTAGTTCATTCCAGCCAAGTGGCAGAACTCTACTGAGTCTGGATCACCACCGTGCTCACCGCAGATACCAACTTTAAGTTTTGCGTTAGTTCCTCTACCGCCTTTGATACCCATCTCAACAAGTTTGCCAACTGAGCCTCTGTCCAAAGTCTGGAATGGGTCAGCAGGAAGGATTTTCTTGGTTAGGTAATCACCCATGAAACCACCAATATCATCGCGTGAGAAACCGAATGTCATCTGGGTAAGATCGTTTGTACCGAATGAGAAGAACTGTGCAGTTTTAGCCATCTCGTCTGCAAGGATAGCAGCTCTTGGGATCTCAATCATTGTACCGTATAGGTAAACGATCTTAACGCCCTGCTCAGCCTCTACCTGTGCGTGAACTTTGTCGCAAAGCTCTTTCTGGAAATCAAGCTCTTTAACTGATACAGTTACAGGAACCATGATCTCTGGCTGTGGAGTAAGACCCTCTTTAATCAACTCTGCAGTTGCAGTGAAGATAGCATGGAACTGCATCTCAGAAATCTCTGGATAAGTTACACCAAGACGTACAGCACGGTGACCCATCATAGGGTTAACCTCGTGTAGAGCCTCGCCACGTTTTCTGATATCCTCAGGAGTGATACCGAACTCTGCAGCCATCTCCTCAATTTTCTCTTTTGTCTGAGGAACGAACTCATGCAAAGGTGGGTCAAGAAGACGGAATGTTACAGGCATACCGTCAAGAACTTTCATAGTACCTTTAACAGCCTCTTTTACGTATGGCTCCAACTCTGCAAGTGCCTGTCTTCTCTCAGCCTCTGAGTTAGAAAGGATCATCTTACGAAGTTTTGAAAGAGGAGCCTCTGAGTTCTCACCGTAGAACATGTGCTCAATACGGAACAAACCAATACCCTCAGCGCCAAAGTTCACAGCTGTCTGTGCATCCTGTGGGTTATCTGCATTTGTACGTACACCAAGAACTCTGTATTTGTCAACAATCTTCATATACTCAACAAAGCGTGGATTCTCTGAAGCGTCCATAGTGTCAATAGCTACATCGTAAACATAACCCTTGCTACCATTCAAGCTGAAGATGTCACCCTCGTTATATACTTTATCACCGATAGTAAGTGTCTTGTTAAGCATGTTGATGTGAAGAGCATCGCAACCTACGATACAGCATTTACCCCATCCGCGAGCAACAAGTGCAGCATGTGAAGTCATACCACCGCGAGCAGTCAAAAGACCGTCAGCAGCACGCATACCCTCAACATCCTCTGGATTGGTCTCCTCACGAACAAGGATAACTTTCTCTTTCTTAGCAGCAGCCTCAACAGCCTCCTCTGCAGTGAAAACGATTTTACCTACAGCACCACCAGGACCAGCAGGAAGACCCTGTGCAATTACAGTACCTTTCTTCTCAGCAGCTGGGTTAAGGATTGGGTGTAGAAGCTCATCCAACTGAGCAGGAGCTACACGCATAACAGCAGTCTTCTCATCGATAAGACCCTCTGCAAGCATATCCATAGCCATGTTCAAAGCAGCAAGACCAGTTCTCTTACCTACGCGGCACTGAAGCATCCAAAGTTTGCCATCCTGAATAGTGAACTCAATATCCTGCATATCGTGGAAGTGAGCCTCAAGGTTCTGCTGGATCTGATCCAACTCTTTGTAAACCTCTGGCATAGCAGTCTCCAAAGAAGCAAGCTCTTTGTTGTGCTCGTTTTTGGTAGCCTCGTTCAATGGGTTAGGGGTTCTGATACCAGCAACCACATCCTCACCCTGAGCGTTGATCAACCACTCACCGTAGAATTTATTCTCACCGGTAGCAGGGTTTCTTGAGAATGCAACACCTGTAGCAGAGTTGTCACCCATGTTACCGAATACCATTGACTGAACGTTTACAGCAGTACCCCACTCATCTGGAATACCCTCAATTCTTCTGTATGCAATAGCTCTCTTACCGTTCCATGATTTGAAAACAGCACCAATACCACCCCATAGCTGCTCGTAAGCATCGTCTGGGAACGGTTTGCCAAGCTCTTGTTTCACTCTAATTTTGAAATCCTCGCAAAGCTGCTGCAAGTCCTCAGTAGTAAGATCAGTATCAGAAGCGTAACCTTTCTCTTTCTTAACTTTGGCAAGCATTCTGTCCAACTGAACTCTGATACCGTTACCCTCCTCAGGCTCAATACCCTCAGCTTTCTCCATTACAACGTCTGAGTACATCATAATCAAACGTCTGTAAGCATCATAAACAAAACGAGGATTACCAGTTTTAGCAATAAGACCAGGAATAGTTGCAGAACATAGACCAATGTTAAGAACAGTCTCCATCATACCAGGCATAGAGCTTCTTGCACCTGAACGGCAAGAAACTAGAAGCGGAGCATTAGGATCACCGAATTTCATTCCCATAATCTCCTCAGTAGCTGCCAATGCTGCGTTAACCTCAGCTTCAAGCTCTTTAGGATAGTTACAACCATTTTTGTAGTACTCTGTACAACAATCAGTTGTAATAGTAAAACCTGCAGGAACCGGAATCTCCAGTTTACACATCTCAGCAAGGTTTGCACCTTTACCGCCAAGAAGGTTTCTCATGCTTCCATCGCCGTCGGCTGTTCTACCGCCAAAACGATAAACTCTTTTGATTTCTGACATAATTGAAAATTATAATATTATTTGGTTATATGAATATTTTTCATCTGAAAATAGAAAAATGCGTAGCAAAAATACATAATTATTTCCAAAATAAAGAAAGTTTTTTGGAATAGTGGCAACGCCCCGGTTTTTACCTCCAATCACCCCTCAAATTCCATCCTACAGGTATCCCCAGCCTCTTCAAATTCTCCAGCAGTTTGTCTCTTGTAGAGGTTGCATCATCCTCAACCCCCTGCTTCCCCTCATACAGCGAATAATTGCCCCTGAAAGAGGTCTCGGTCATATTTGGCATAATCACATTGGCTCCTGCCATAAGGGCCATCTCCCTCCCCATCGGGTCCAGAACCTGCAACGCCGTAGTGGCGGCAATATTGATATGAGGCATAAGAATCCTCAGCCGTGCAACCATATCAATGCACAGTTCCAACAATTCTCTTCCCGACAAATTCCAGAAATCCCCCCTTGGCAACCCTGCCAATTGGGATAAACTGTCGGGAAGAGGAGCACCTTCCCTCCAATGTGAAATTATTTGCCCCAACGGGGTATCCTTATGTGGGATATATGGCCCCATCCCCACCATATCCACCTGCAACTCCTTGAGGAACTGAAGATCCTCCTCCAGATGCCGGGCGGTCTGGAACGGGAGTCCTATCATAATGCCGCTCCCAAGGAGGTACCCTGCGCTTTTAAGGTCATGCAGCGCCTGAACCCTCCTCTGGTATGAGTGCATCTGTGCATCCTTCGCATTCTCTCCTGTATATGTGAACCCGGGATGAATCTTCTCATACAGCTCCCTGTTGGAGGCCTCAATCCTGAGTAAATATCTGGTTGCTCCTGCCGCTTTCCACTCCTTATAAACCTCAATAGGTTGCTCCCCCAGCGAGAGGGTGATTCCAAGATCATACATTGAGGTTATATTGTGCAGCAGACGGGTAATCCTCTCAACAAACTGGGAATCTGTCCTCTCACCGCCCTGAATAGCAATTGAACCATACCCCGCCTCAAACGCAAACCTTGCCTCCTGCATAACCTCCTCATCACTCATCTCATACCTGGCCACCGCACAATTTCCCCCTCTGATTCCACAATACAGGCAGTTCTTCCTACACTTGTTGGAAATCTCTATCAACCCCCTGAAATACACCTGAGGCCCCCTATGCTGCAGCTTCAACTGCAGTGCCTCCCGGGCCCGCTGCGCCTGCGGCCCGGCAGCAGCAAAGTTACGTTGTCTTTTTGTACAACTCATTATAAATCAATGTGTTAATTTTTAGCTTTTTACAACTTTTACAATACCCTAATTTCCACACTCCTGTAAATCAGCAAGTTGTACAAAAAGACAACGTAACTGCACGGAAAAAAATACCGGTGGCATAGGCAATGCACATGCCGTAGTTGGTTACGGGGATGCCGGCGGCAATCACTTTTTTAATGCGGTTGCCAAGTTGGCGGGCAGTGACCATACAACCGCCGCACTGCAGAACCAAAGAGAAGCCGTCCAGTGGAGGAAGCTCATCCAGACCGGAGACAAAAGTGAAATTGAGCTTGCAACCGGCCTTTTTTTGCAACATGGCAGGAATCTTCACACGCCCAATATCATCACATGAGGTGTGGTGGGTACAAGACTCCAACACAAGGATATTGTCCCCCTCCTTAAGATTGTCAATTGCAGAGACACCTTTTACATACTCCTGGAAATTTCCTTTGGCACGGGCCATCAGCACACTGAAACTGGTAAGAGGAATCTCCTGAGGGACAACAGCGGCAACCTGTTTGAACACCTGGCTGTCTGTAACAACCATTTTTGGGCGCTGGGCACAGACATCAGAAGCCTCAACAGCAGCGCCATTGGCAGGAAGCACTCCACACCCGGCAAGATACCCCTCCAACTGAGCCGGTTGAAGCACAGTAGCCACACCGCCATTGTCCAGAATATCCCTTATGGCCATAACCTGCGGCAAGATAAGCCTCCCGGCAGGGGCCTCGGAATCAATAGGGCATACAAGTACAAAATTATCCCCCTCCTCAACAAGACCCTCCATAATAGTCCTCTCACGCCCTCCCAAAAGAAGCCCTTTAGTAATGAAGGCAACCAGCATCTCTACAGCATCCCTCTGCTGCTGCTCATCCTCCATCTTGCAGGAGAACTCCACCACATCGCACCCGTATATATTGGTAAGATCACCGGCAACACCACAATCCAGCGGAACCACATCGGACTGGTTATGCACCACCACAACCGGCAGGTCATTCTCCTTAAATTTCATAAGGAGATCCTTCTCCTGTTTCCCGAACACATTTCCCACAAAAACCAGAATGGCAAGATCTATCTCCTCAATCACTTTAAGGCTCCCCTGCACCCTTTTCTGCCCAACCTCCCCAAAGTCATCCACACCGGCAGTATCTATAAGTTGCACAGGGCCCACCCCCGGAATCTCCATCCTCTTTTTCACAGGGTCCGTAGTGGTACCCGCTTGAGGGGACACAATGGCAACCTCCTGCCCCAAAAGCATATTTATAAGGGAACTTTTCCCCACATTTCTCTTTCCAAAAATTCCGATATGTCTAATTTTCATAACATCACATTTTTTACAAAGATACTAAAAACCCTTGTCTGAACACCATTCACACAGCAATTCCAAAAAAAGAAATTTAGGATTCAGAAAAAGTTTTTAAGAAATTTCTTTTTCCTAAAAGGTTTCTTCCCGATGAATGATACATTTGCCCCAACACAAAACAAATACCAAAAATTAAAAACCTTACAGCAATGAAAAATTTTAACTCAACTTTCTGGCGTGATGCCGCCATTTTCACCGGAGCCCTGCTGATATTTTTCATTATTTACATAATAGTGGAGTACTGGCCCAATATTGTGGAGGGATTTAACAGAGGATGGGGTGGCCAGTAGGTTATATGGTGCAATTTCACTACTTTTGCCGCAAAATTACAGAGGTCCCAACTTGCAGCAGCATTACAGCAATGCACAAAGCTGCACAGGTGGGCACCGCAACAGGATAAATAATGGCAAACACTTTTCAGGAGCTGGGCCTTAACAGCTATATAATAAAGGCAATTGGGGATATGGGATTTGAAAAACCCACTCCTGTACAGGAGAGGATAATCCCAACATTGCTCTCAGAGCAGGGAGACATTGTATGTCTTGCCCAGACAGGTACAGGCAAGACTGCCGCATTCGGGCTTCCCGCATTGGAGAGGATTGTGGAGCACAATTTGGGAAGATACACCCAGGTGCTTGTTCTCAGCCCTACCAGGGAGCTGTGCAAACAGATTACCCAGGACTTGAGAAACTATGCAAAATACCTCCCGGATTTCTGCATTGTAGATGTTTATGGAGGTGCAGGGATTGAGCCGCAGATAAAGGCCCTAAAGAAGATTCCTCACATTGTGGTTGCCACTCCGGGAAGATTGCTGGATCTTATCGGGAGGAAAGCTGTAGATTTGAGTGGGGTACATACCCTTATCCTGGATGAGGCTGATGAGATGCTCAATATGGGTTTCAAGGAGGATCTGGATGCCATTCTGGAGAGTGTTCCACAACAGAAGAGGGTACTGCTTTTCTCTGCCACACTTCCATTGGAGGTGGAGAAGATTGCAAAAACCTATATGAAGGATTCGCAGGTGGTGGAGGTTGGGCAACGCAACAGCGGCTCAAACAATGTGAAGCACTACTGCTATGTTGTTCACGAGAAAGACCGCTACCCTGCCCTCAAGCGTGTAGTTGATTATTACCCCGATATCTACGGTATCATTTTCTGCCGCACCCGCAGGGAAACCGGAGAGATTGCAAGTGCACTTATTAAAGACGGCTATGACGCAGATGCACTCCACGGTGACTTGTCACAGCAGCAGAGGGACCAGGTAATGAGGAGGTTCAAGGAGAAGAGCCTCAGTCTTCTTGTGGCAACCGATGTGGCTGCAAGGGGTATTGATGTGAACAACCTCTCCCATGTAATCAACTATAATCTTCCCGACGAGGTTGAGCAATATACCCACCGCAGCGGCCGTACCGGCCGTGCCGACAAGACAGGCAAATCCATTGTGATTATCAACACCAAGGAGCAGAGCAAAATCCGCAGAATTGAGAAGATAATAAACAAGACCTTTGCCATGTCAAAACTTCCAACCGGTGAAGAGGTTTGCTCAAAACAGCTCTTGAGTATGATTGACCACATAAACTCTGTTGAGGTAAGGGAGGAGGAGATTGCACCATATCTTTCACTTATTGAGGAGAAGTGGAGTGACCTTAGCCGTAAAGAGATCATTAAGAAGTTCCTGTCTGTGGAGTTCAACAGATTCCTGGATTACTACCGCAATGCTCCGGATTTGAATATTGTGGTGGAGAAGAAAAAGAAAGGGGCTGCCGCAGAGGCAGATGAACTCCCTGCTTATGTTCCTAAACGTGGCGAGAAAGGGTTCAAATGGGTAAAACTCTCAATTGGAAGCAAACAGAGCGTTACAGCACGCACCATAATAAGGATGATGACCTCCCTTGGAGTTGGAAAGAAAGGGATTGGCAAAATTGAGATACGCCGCAGCGAGTGCTTTGTGAATATAAGTGCTAATGCCGCAAAATATGTGGTTGAGCAGACAAACAACTCAGATTACAAAGGGCGCCGCCTGTGGAGTGAGATAGTAGGGTAAAGTAATAGCACAAGAAAAGCATTGCTCTTAAAAACCGTCACCGCCCGTGGTGTCGTGAACGGGAGGGGCCCAAATTTTAATTTGGGAGGGATTTAGTTTTTAAGAGCGATGCTTTTCTTGTGCTATTTGTTGAACTGCTTTTTTATCCACTGCTTCTCATTTGCATCCAAGCACCAGTTCCACACAACAACTGCCGCCACTGCCACTACTGTAAACCCTACAACAAAGAACCTGAGAACCCCCTCCCCAATAAAGAAATACTCCGGAATTGTGCAGAGAGCAAGGGAGAAAATAAGGAGAATTATCGGGAAAATGACATTCTTTGAAAACTCTCCCATAGGGAGGGATATTTTTCTTCTCACATCTGAAAACAGATATACCACATAAACCATTTGGGCAATCATGGAGATTATCAGTGCCCAAACGGGAGCCGCTCCCCCTTTAAGGAGTATATATGCTACAGGGAGTACCGCAAGGGTAATAAATCTGCCATAAAGCTCCATATTCTTGAGCTTGCCGGTTGCTGAAACAACGGTAGCCATTCCATATGAGAAAACCGCAAAGAAAGATTCTGCAAGAACTATCCTTGTGAAAGTAACTGCATGCTCAGGGACCTCCTTGAGCCATATCCCCAGGATAAACTCAGCCTCTATAATCATCGGGAAGAGGAGAATGGCCATAAGGATTGTACAGTATTTCACATTTTTCTCAAACAGAAGTATCATCTGCTTGAAATCTCCCGAGGCATAAGATTTTACAATCTGCGGTTTTATAGGGGTGTTGATACACTCTATCATTCTCAGCACTGCCACATTCACCTGTCTTGCCACTCCGGTGGCTGCATTTAGAATAGTGCCTCCAAAGAGGTTCAAAAGCACATTCACACCCTGCTGGGTGCTTGTAACCATTGCATTTCCCCAGAATGAAAGCCCCATGAACGAGAGCATCTCCTTTACCAGCTGCCGGTTCCACTGGAACCTTACAACACACTCAGGGAACTTGCCCATGGCAAATACAAAATATGCCACACACTGGAGAATCTGGATAACTGCTATAATGGCAGCATACCAGATAAGATTATCTGGGGTACCAAAAGTATGCATAAGGACCACAACAACCAGTCTCAGACATACATCCAAAATGCCCAGAAGGGCAAAGAATCCCATTCTCTCATGTGCTATCACCGCCCCGCTGAAAGGAATTTGCAGAATTGAAAAGAGTACCGCCACCAACGAGAACTGATATACCCAGAAAGTGGCCACCTCCCTGCCGGCAGGTATATTCAGCTGGGTCTGCACAAACCAGAGCCCAAGGCTCTCTCCCACCACCCCAAAAAGGAGACAAATAAGACAAAATATTGTAAGCCCCTGTGCAAAATATCCCCTGGTCTTCTCCATATCCCCCTCGCCCAGACCAATATTGAGAAATCTCTGTACAGAGTTTGACAAGCTTCCCGACAACACCGTAAAGATTGATACAATTCCCCCAACCAGAGTATATATTCCAAAATCCTCCTCCCCCAGAATCTCGAGCACCAACCTTGAGGTATATAACGACACCAACATTATGAATACCATTCTGATATACATATATGCCGAATTCCTCACTATCCTCTTGTGGTTCTCTTCCATATAACTATTTCTTTACCGCCAACTGTGAAATTGCCCCGGTCCCTATCAGTTTCCTTTTCTTGAACTTGAACACAAACGGGAAATAACGGATAATTGCCCATTTTGCCCCAACTGCCGGGTTTATCTGTTTACAAAAATACGAATATCTTTCAAACTTGTTGAATGCCAGTGCCAGAATAAGATGTTTGGCAATCCTCTCATTCCTGATTGCCTCTACATCTCCACAATATTTGAACCTCTCCATTGAGTACTCCACAATCTCATCAATGCCGCTCATGAACATCTCCCTCTTCTCGTATGAGGCATTATTGCTGATGGATGCATCACTCACCCTGTATGCAGAGGTAACCTCGGCCATTTTATAAAAATCGGAACAGGAAGCCAACCCCAACCAGACCGGATAATCAAATGTGACAAATTTCTTCCCGACAAACTCCTCCATATTACACCCTGCATCAAAAGCACTCCTTCTCATGCAGGCAGTGACAGCCAGTACCGGATTTGCCAGAAGCACCTGTTTAAGGAGGAGATTTTCCTCTCCTTCAGATGGGAACCTGAGCAACTCTCCCTCCTCCTCCTGCTTGATACCCAGATGTTTCCCTGCCTGGTCCACAAACTCACCGGAAGAGAAAACAAGTCCGCAATTGGGATGGGACTCCAAATATTCCACCTGCTTATGAAGTTTCAATGGATCTGTCCAATAATCATCGCTCTCCAAAATTGCCAGATACGGGGCAGTGGAATGCCCGATAAGATTTTTGTAATTTCCTATAAGGCCAAGGTTTGCGGGATGGGAAATGACCTTTATTTTGTCGGGAAAATCATTGGCATACTCCATTGCAATCTGCAGGGTATTGTCTGTAGAGGCATCATTGCCTATCAGCAATTCTGCCACTATCTCCTTTTGTGCAAGGAAACTCTCTATTGCCTGCCTTATGTATTTCCCGTGATTGTATGCCGGCATAAGCACACTAACCAGCTTATTTGCATTCCCCATAGGAACAAAGATAAGAAAATGAGCCAAAAAAAAGCAACAAAGAGAACTCTTTGCTGCTTTTCTGTAGCCCCAACAGGACTCGAACCTGTATTTAAAGTTTAGGAAACTTTCGTTCTATCCCTTGAACTATAGGGCCATCGCTTTCCCGCTTTGGGATTGCAAATATAGTATTTTTTTTAATATGCCCAACGGTAAAGGATAGATCCCCATGTAAATCCTGCTCCAAATGCAGAGAAAATGAGGGTATCACCCTTTTTGAATTTATTTTTGAAATCCCACAAAGCCAATGGTATTGAAGTACCAGCTGTGTTTCCGAATTTCTCTATGTTAATAAGTATCTTGTCTGTAGAGAGTCCCATTCTTCTGCCGGTTGCGTCAATGATACGCAAGTTAGCCTGGTGAGGGATAAGGTATGTAATGTCTTCTGCCTTGAGATTGTGTTTTTCCATCATCTCTACAGATACATCCGCCATACGGGATACAGCGTATTTGAACACCTGCTGTCCCTCCTGATGTATGAAGTGGAGTCTCTTCTCAACTGTCTCGTGTGTTGGAGGGTACAATGAACCTCCTGCTGTCTGGTACAGGTAATGACGTCCCACACCATCCACGTGCATAATTGCATCCTGCAAACCAAGACCCGGCTCCTGTGAAGGCTCTATAAGCATTGCTACCGCCGCATCACCAAACAGAGGGCAGGTTGTCCTGTCCTGGTAGTTGGTCATTCCGCTCATACGTTCTCCGCATACAAGGATTGCCTTCTTGTATTTTCCGCTCTCAATAAAGTTTGCAACTGTATGGAAACTGAAAAGGAAACCGCAGCAACCTGCATTTATATCATAACCCCAAGCATTGAGGATACCGCATTTGTCACATATGATGTTTGCTGTTGCAGGAAAAAGCATATCAGGGCTAACTGTTGCACAAATAAGCATATCAACCTCTTCCGGTTTTGTTCCTGTCTGCTCAAGCAGTTTTTTTACCGCCTGCTCCCCCATGAAAGATGTTCCCAAACCATCTTCCTTAAGAATTCTCCTCTCCCTGACTCCCACACGGCTCATAATCCACTCATCCGAGGTGTCAACCATAGTGGAGAGCTCCTGGTTTGTAAGAATATAATCAGGCAAATAAGCCTCAATACCTGTAATAATAGCTTTTCTGTCTGTCATTTTGTAGTAGTTTTATGTAACTCAGACATTGCCCATCATGGCACTCTTGAACTTCTCTATAAGTCCGTGCCTTACCACCATCTCACCTTGCAGAATCATATTCTTTATGGCAAGCGGGGTAGAGACCCCATGTCCGATAATTATTGGTGCGGTAACGCCCAAAACTGGTGTACCGCCGTAGGTTTCGTAATTGAATCTGTTGAAAAACGGATGCTTTACCCCCAACTTTGCAACAAGCTCATACATCCCTTCTGCCTGTTTCAAACAAATGTTCCCCACAAATCCGTCTGTAACCAACACATCTGCTATTCCTCCGCTGAACATCAGATTTGCCTCCAAATTTCCAACAAAATTAAAGTCTGTAGTATCTGCCATTATTTTATAAGCCTCCTGGGCTACAATGTTCCCTTTCTCCGCTTCCGCCCCAATATTCAAAAGGGCAACTCTCGGCTGCTTAATACCCATCATTGTCTTGGCGTAAATGGAACCCATTATGGCAAACTGATACAACACATCAGCCCTTGTATCCGAATTGAATCCAACATCCAGCAGAAGCATATTTCGTCCGTCTGCAAGTGGAATCTGCGCAGGGATACATGGTCTGATAATTCCCGGTATGTTATTAAGGACCCTCACAGATCCTGCAAGAATCGCACCAGTATTTCCTGCACTGGCAAAAACATCTATCTTTCCCTCAGCAAGAAGGCTGAATCCAACCGCAAGAGAGGATTGTTTCTTCTTTAGGAAAGCCCTTACCGGGTGCTCCCCCATCTCTATAGCTTCCGGGGCATGCACAATAACAAAATTACCGGAGTCCAAGCCATAATGCTGGCAGACCTCGGTAATCTTTTTCTCATCTCCAATAAGAAAAATCTTTGTATCGGTACCGATATATGAATGAGCTTCTATAGCCCCCAATATTACATTGTTGGGGGCAAAGTCTCCTCCCATTGCATCAATACCAATCCTTATCATAAAGAAAAAGCGTCAATTACGCGTTGTTCTTCTCAATGATAAGACGGCCACGGTAGTAACCGCACTCAGGGCAAACATGGTGATACATTACAGTTGCACCACAGTTTGAACAAGTTGCCAAGGTAGGAACTACAGCTTTGTCGTGAGTTCTACGCTTGTTTCTGCGCTGTTTTGAAATTTTGTGCTTCGGATGTGCCATTTCTAACTATTTTTAATTTGTTATATTTTCCTATTTGTATTCCGGACGGTCGGAATTTCAGTTCTTTTTGTTCAACAACTCCTTAAGTGCTCCAAACGGAGAATTTTCCTCTGCCACTGTGTGGCCACTCTCCCCATTGCCGCTCAAACTTCCCAACTTCTGCATCATCAGCTCATTGCACTTCCCCTCAGGGTGGACCTTCTGCAACGGCAGGTTCAAGCAGACATAATCGTAGAGGAACTGGGTCAAATCCAACTCACTCTCACTTGGATCCATGATAATGAACTCATCATCATCCTCTGAGATATCCTTGGCGAATTTCACTGTCATCGTACAGTAAAAATCCATCGGGAGGATAACATCATCCAGGCATCTGTCACACTCCACTGTTACTGTTCCTGTAACATCTGCCTCCACATTAATCCATCCGCCCCCCTTTTCCAGCCAAACCTCTGCATTCAAGTCCGCATCAAGAATCTGAGAATTCTCAAAATTCCTAAAAAAGGTGCCGTCAATAGGGAACTCATATTCGTGCTCCCCATTCTGCAAACCTTTGATTTGAATTACAAAATCCTTATTATCAGACATCTCTGTTTGTCTCCACTTTAGAGCGTGCAAAGATAGTACTTTTTTTTGTTAAATCAAACACCACTCCAACTAAAGAGCGTTGTTCTTTCTCCTCTTGCGCTCGTTCTCGTCGAGGTAAATTTTCCTTATTCTCATGGATTTTGGAGTTACCTCCACAAGCTCATCCTCCTGTATGTACTCCAACATCTCTTCCAAAGAGAACTGCAATGGAGGTGGAAGCTGTGCCTTCTCATCTGTACCCGAGGCCCTTACGTTTGTAAGTTTCTTGGTCTTGCAGATGTTTATGTTAAGGTCATCAACCCTTGAGTGCTCACCCACAACCTGGCCTGCATAAATCTCCTCTCCAGGGAAGATTATGAACTTGCCCCTATCCTGCAATTTGTCCATTGCATAAGCCACAGCTGTACCGGTCTCAATTGCCACAAGCGAACCGTTATTCCTCTTCTCTATCTCACCTTTGTAAGGCTCGTAGCCTTTGAACCTGTGGGCAACAACAGCCTCTCCCGCCGTAGCGGTAAGAAGGTTGCTCCTGAGGCCTATGATACCTCTCGACGGAATGTCAAAATCCAGGTGAACCCTGTCCTCCCTGTGCTCCATGTGAAGCAATGCGCCCTTTCTGCGGGTGGTAAGCTCAATTGCCGCTCCAACCTTATCCTCAGGAAGATCAATTGTAAGGTGCTCAATAGGTTCACATCTTACACCATTTATATTTTTGTCTATAACCTTTGGCTGTCCAACCTGCAACTCAAATCCCTCCCTTCTCATAGTCTCAATAAGGACACTCAAATGAAGGACACCTCGGCCGTAAACCACAAATGAATCTGCTGTAAGGCCATCCTTCACCCTAAGTGCAAGGTTCTTCTCAAGCTCCTTGTCCAAACGCTCCTTCAAATGGCGTGAGGTAACAAACTTACCCTCCCTTCCAAAGAATGGGGAATCATTTATACAGAACAACATGCTCATTGTAGGCTCATCCACAGAAATAGGAGGAAGTGCCTCAGGATTCTCATAATCGGCAATGGTATCTCCAATCTCAAACCCCTCAACACCCACAACAGCACAAATGTCACCACTGTGAACCTCATCAACCTTAACCTTTCCAAGGCCGTCAAACACCATCAGCTCCTTAATCCTGCTCTTCTCAAAAGTACCGTCCCTCTTGCATAGGGTAACAGGCTGGTTTGCCTTAAGAGTTCCCCTTTTTATCCTCCCGACAGCAATACGTCCCACATACGGAGAGTATTCCAACGAAGAGATAAGCATCTGAGGGGTACCCTCCTCCTGCTCAGGGGCAGGAATCTCCTCTATGATGGTATCAAGAAGGGTTGTAATGTCTGTGGTAGGTTTTCTCCAGTCCTTTGACATCCATCCCTGTTTTGCACTTCCGTAGAGAGTCTTGAAATCAAGCTGGTCCTCTGTTGCATCCAAAGAGAACATAAGGTCAAACACCTGCTCGTTCACCTCATCTGGTCTGCAGTTCTGCTTGTCAACCTTATTCACAACCACTACCGGTTTCTTTCCCATCTCAATAGCCTTCTGGAGCACAAACCTTGTCTGCGGCATTGTACCCTCAAAAGCATCAACAAGCAACAGAACTCCGTCTGCCATGTTGAGAACCCTCTCAACTTCACCTCCAAAGTCGGCATGGCCCGGGGTGTCGATGATGTTAATCTTGTAATCCTTGTAAGGGACACTCACATTCTTTGCAAGAATTGTAATTCCCCTCTCTCTTTCCAGATCATTGTTATCCAGAATAAGCTCACCGCTCTTCTCGGCATTTCTGGTAATCTTTGCCTGAAGAATCATCTTGTCAACTATGGTTGTCTTGCCATGGTCAACGTGAGCAATAATTGCTATATTTCTAATGTTTTGCATAATCGGGTGCAAAAGTATAAAAAGTAGATAAAAAGTTGTTAAAATCTTGTTAACTTTTTTCTCTGTTTATTTGTCATTTTTTAAGATTATAATATTTTTGCATCACAAAAAAGAATTGAAATTTTTTAAACATAAGTATATGAAACAGGACATGATTGTAATTTTGGATTTGGGTAGCCATGAGAACACAGTGGTAGCCAGAGCCATCCGTGCGTTGGGTGTATATAGTGAGATCTACCCTCACGACATTACCGCACAAGAATTGAAAGCTTTGCCTAATGTTAAAGGTATAATTATAAACGGTGGCCCTAACAATGTTATAGACGGAGTTGCTATCGATGTCCTCCCAGAGATATACCAGGCAGGTTTCCCAGTAATGGCTGCCGGTCATGACAAAGCTCTATGCGAGGTTAAGCTTGCACAGTTTGAGAATGATGAGGAGGCTATTAAGGCTGCTGTAAAATCATTTGTATTTGACACTTGCAAAGCTGAAGCAAACTGGAATATGACAAACTTTGTAAACGACCAGGTTGAGCTTATCCGCAAACAGGTTGGTAACAGAAAAGTTCTTCTTGCCCTTTCAGGTGGTGTTGACAGTTCTGTTGTTGCTGCCCTTTTGCTTAAAGCTATCGGGGAGAATCTTGTTTGTGTTCATGTGAACCATGGCCTGATGAGAAAAGGTGAGTCTGAGAATGTTGTGGAGGTGTTCAGGAACCAGCTTAGTGCAAACCTTGTTTATGTTGATGCTACCGACCGTTTCCTTGACAAACTTGCAGGTGTTGCAGATCCTGAGCAGAAACGTAAGATTATTGGTGGCGAGTTTATCCGCGTATTTGAAGAGGAGGCACGCAAATTGGACGGTATTGACTTCCTTGGACAGGGAACAATCTATCCTGACATTGTTGAGAGCGGTACCAAAACTGCAAAAATGGTTAAATCACACCACAATGTAGGTGGTCTTCCTGAGGATATGAAATTTGAGTTGGTTGAGCCAATCAAACAGTTGTTCAAAGATGAGGTTCGCGCTTGCGGTATTGAGCTTGGCTTGCCATACGAGATGGTATATCGCCAGCCGTTCCCAGGCCCGGGTTTGGGTGTAAGATGTTTGGGTGCAATTACCAGAGACCGTCTTGAGGCACTTAGAGAGTCAGACGCTATCTTGCGTGAGGAGTTTGCAAAATGCGGTTTGGACAAAAAAGTATGGCAGTACTTCACTGTTGTACCTGACTTCAAATCTGTAGGTGTAAGGGACAACGCCCGCTCATACGACTGGCCTGTCATCATCCGCGCCGTAAACACCGTAGATGCAATGACCGCTACAATTGAGCAGATTGACTGGCCAATCCTTATGAAGATTACAGACAGAATCCTTGCAGAGGTTAAAACCGTTAACCGTGTCTGCTACGACATGTCTCCAAAACCAAGTGCAACAATTGAGTGGGAGTAAATCATTCCCCTGCGGAATACCCTCACAGGGATGCTCCACACAACCACATATCAAATGGCTCTCCACCCCGGAGGGCCATTTTTCTTTACGGGAGGCAACATTCCACTTCCCGACAGACATTTACCCTCTGCAAATGGCAACTCTCGGCACTCCGGAGAGCATTTTCTCTCGGCGGGAGGCAACATTCCACTTCCCGACAGACATTTCTCCTCAGCAAATGGTAACTCTCGGCACTCCGGAGAGCATTTTCTCTCGGCGGGAGGCTTGTGGCGGTAAGTGAGTTGTCCCTGCGGGGGAGCTGCGTGGGAGCTGCGTGGGGCTCCTGAGGGGGGCTGAGGGGTTGCCGAGGAGTTCCTGCAAAACACCGGCCACGGGAGGGGGCTCCACAGGCCACCAGTGGGTAGGTGGTGTGGCGAGTTCAACAAAATTGTTGAACCTGCCACACTAAAGCCCCTTACAACACCATAGCAACAGGGGGAATGTGGCCAGTGATTTGCAGGAAACTGTCGGGAGTAAAATTCTGCTTTTCAAACATTTGCCTGAAAAGAAAATTTATTTAACTTTGTTGGCAGAGCAGCCATAAGAGGCGCTGGAAATGAAGATGAAGACAAATGATGACTTGCTCAGGCAGATGGAGTCTGACCTTTCTATTGAAGCCCCATATATCAAGGGGAAAGATAATCCTGTTAGAAATTGTTGGCATTTTTGTACAGATGGTAATGCTGTAGAGAGTATGTTTGTTGACCGTGAGGATTTTATTGACGGTATGAACAGAGTATATACTGTAGGGAAAAAATACAGGGTTACAATTCTTGCATTTTGTCTTATGGATACCCATATACATTTTATTCTGTATGGCAACTTTGAAGAATGTAACAAGTTTATCCACAATTATATAAAGGTTACTTCTATCCGAATTTTCAACAGGCATAAGGAAAAGAACAAATTGCTTAGGATACCTGTACATCATCAGTTCATTGATAATGATTTTTACTTGAAAACTGCAATTTGTTATGTACTTAAGAATCCTCCTGTTGGGGGTATTTGTCATAATGCTTATGATTATCCTTGGAGTAGTGGTGCCCTGTATTTCAGAAATTCTGGCGAGTGGTCTTCCCCCAACTGGACCAATGGGACCATCTGCAATTATCTAACTTTTAATCAGCTAAGTATTAGGGAGAAAAGGTTACTGCTTAAGAGTAAAATGATTGATGATATAGGGGATGTGAGAATTATTAATAGTGTTATCTTCCCTGGGGAGTATGTCGCATATGATATTGTGGAGAGGATTTTCAGGTCTCACAAAAGTTTCAATTTTTTCATGGGAATAACCAAAGAGGAGGAAATTGAAAAGAAAGGAGGATCGTTATCCCGCCTTTCCATTCCCATTCAGGAAATGCGACAATACCGTAATGAGATATGCAGGGAATTGTTTGGTGTTTCTACAATCCGAACCCTGTCTATACAACAACGCTTACAACTTGCACGCACCATCCGCAGCCGGTACAACAGTTCACTAAAACAGATATGCCGCTTGTGCGGACTGATTCATGCTGAAGTAAGAGGGATGTTTTAGAGGTTACATGTTATAGAGTAGTGATGTTGTCAGGAGTGGGCATCACGGCTGGCAATTGAGGAAGCCAGCCGTTCAAAGCAGACTGCGCGAGCTCTGCCTGACGGCTCGCTCCACCTGCTTCGCACCCAGATAGCTTTCGGCGTTCCAGAGGGGATTTTGCTTTTGCGGAAGGCAACTCTTTGCGCTCCGAAGGGCATTTTTTCTCTGTGGAAGACAACACTCAGCGCTCCAGAGGCCATTTTTTCTCGGTGGAAGACAACACTCAGCGCTCCAGAGGGCATTTTTTTCGGTGGAAGGCCGCTTCTTGCGCTCAACAGACATTTTTCTTTTGCGGAAGGCTTGTGACGGTGAGTGAGTTGTTCCTGCGGGGCTGCGTGGAGGATGCGGTGGGGTTGCGGTGGGG
>JAZNUT010000027.1:0-153092 GCA_045592425.1 Candidatus Egerieisoma sp. | reverse complement strand
CAAAGTATTCTTTCTTTAAGGCACTTCCAAATGGACCTCTTACAATAGATGAGCATACAGCATCAATGGTCTTCACTTTCCATCCCTTTTCATTAGCAATAGGGTCGCCAAACATATCATAGAAAATTGATTGGGCAAGATTGTCAAGTTCCTTTAATTGTTCCTTCTGTTTCTCAATTATAGACGAAAGGCAATCCAATTCGGCAACGATACGTTCTTGTTCGTGAAGAGGGGGGGCGGGTATAAGATACTGCTTCATCTGCTCTGTGCTTAGGTTCGGCTGTGCAACTCCTTCTGCTGATTCCAAAAACGATTTAGCCTGAGTTTGAAGATAGTACAATAAAAATAAGTGGTTGACTTCAGAGGATGATTCTCTACAAATTGCTACTCGTTGGTTTAAGTATAATTTCTTACCTGTTTTATTTATGCCAAACTTACCTGTCGTTGCACCTGATAATGCTACGACAATATCATCAGGTAATACAGCGTATTTTTCAAAGTTTACTCTCGGATAATCATCCTTATCAAAGTGGGCTATATCCGTTAAATCTACGTATCCATTTTGGATATTTGATATACGTAGGATGTCCTCTCCTTGATTTGTAAATAATTGGCTCTTAAAGGCAAAACCATTTATTATATCACAGACTTCTCCAAGTTTCTTTATTTCCCAACCTTGTTTCATAATCCTTTATTTAAACAATGCCACTAATAATGATAACACAGCCACGATGAGTGCTAAAATAGAAACAAGTAATGCTTTATCAGACCTATCATTTTCCTTCTTTTTAGTCCTTGCATCTCTCTCTTGGGTCAACAACTGAATCACCATCTTCACACCTGTTTGATATGTTTGCTGAATCCCTGTAAACATACCTTCTACACCATACATCTTATCAGCAAAATGACTTGTATATCCACTCTCAAATGATATCTGCTCAAGTGCGTTTAGCATAGATTGTGAAGCATTAACATCAACTAATGCTTTCCGCGCAATACTCTTTACTTCTTGACTTCTCTTAATCATACCTGATGCATCACAGACTTGAGCATTCTGCATTGCACTAACCTTTGCTATGGCAATATCCAATATCTGTATAGCATCCATATTTATTTCATATACTTTTCACGGAACTCGGCAAGAGCCTCCGTAATTTGAGATTGCAATGTGTCTATGCGCCCCAATATGACATCGGGCTGTTCATACTCTACAACTTCACGTTCAATCTCTTTGTACTTGTTCATTGAGAGGTCATAATCTTTCTCTCTTATCTCTTCTACAGGAACAAGGAATGACTGCTCTTTGCGTGTACGTGTCTCTTCTGCTGCAAGATTGTGGAAACGTGATATAACATCGGGAATATCATTTTCTGCAACTTCTGTTCTCCTTTGGTCAAGTGAATAGCCGTCGGCCTTCATATCATAGAACCATACTTTATCGGTTCCACCTGCATTGGTCTTGGTGAAGATAAGAATGGCGGTAGATACACCTGAATATGGTTGGAATACTCCCGATGGCATTGAAATAACCGTCTGAAGTCTATGTTTGTCTACAAGTTCTTTTCTCATCGCTTTGTGGGCTTTACTGTTGCCAAATAAAACTCCGTCGGGAACAATACTTGCACATCTTCCACCTAATTGAAGCATTCGAATGAATAATGCCACAAACAGAATTTCTGTCTTGGTTGTTGGAGCAATGGCCGACAATGATTTGCTGATAATCTCTTTATCCACACTTCCCGCAAATGGTGGATTGGCAAGGCAAAGGGTATATTTGTCGGTATCGGTATTGTCTGCCGATAAACTATCTTGATATGCGATATTGGGATCATCGGCTCCATGAAGCATAAGGTTCATTGCACCAATACGGAGCATTGTGCTGTCGGTATCAAATCCGTGGAACATTCCCTTCTTGAAGTGTTGGGTATTCTCCTTCTTCAGAAGTTCTTGTTTATATACCTCTTGAATATATTTGGCACTTTCCACAATGAAACCTGCAGAACCCATAGCCGGGTCGCAAATTGTATCTTTCAGAGTTGGTTTCATCAGTTCTACCATCATACGGATAATGTGCCTTGGGGTTCTGAATTGGCCATTGGTACCAGATGCTGCCATCTTGCCCAAAACATATTCATATACATCACCCATAGCATCACGGTTATTCATATCCAAACCATCAATGCCTTCAACTACCTTAAGCAAGGTGCGTGGGTTCTGTATCATAAATACAGCCTCTTTCATAAACTTGCTGTAAGATGAAGAACTGCTGTTGTTCAAGTTCTTAATGAATGGGAATACATCATTTCTTACTATATTGAACATCTTGGTTGGTTCGTAGTTCTTGAATACGTTCCATCTTAATGTTTCATACGGTACATCTTTATCTGTATCGGGGTTATGCCACATGTCTTTTCCAAATACAGGATCAGATATCTCCACTCCAAATACTGATGCCGTTGCCTCTTTTTTCAATTGGGCATCATCCAACATTTTCATAAAGAACAAATATGTCATCTGTTCCAAGATAGTAATTGAATTGGTTATACCTCCCGTCCAAAAGGTATCCCATATACCGTCAATGCGGTTCTTGATTTCCCCTGTTATCATTAAGTTGCTTGTATATTGCTTGTAAGAAACTCAAATTTAGTAAAAATTGTAAGACAATATTATCTGGACTGGTATTTAACATTCATAAAATGAAGAAAAACATAATAGGGGGATTGATATATAGAATTCTTGGAACAAAAGAACACCCACATCTCTGCGGGTGTCCAAACGGGTGGAAGATGCCACAAGATTATGCCCTGTTACCCTTTACGGTAATGGGGCTTTACGTAAACCTTCTTGCCGTTAACCACTCTGAAGTGGCCTCGGATAAAAAATTGTTTACGGGGAGCATCCTTGCACTCTTTGCAAAGGCGCTCATTTCTACTGCTATAAATATTGATATTGATTTTTAACATAGTTAGATTTTAAGATCTGAGAGCGAAGAGCGGCTTTTCAAGACTACATCACCCGTTATGTTAAAAAAAAACAGGGCTTGAATCAATAAAAATTCGTACCCTGTAAATTATAGCAGCGTAGGCGCTTGTTTTCCTATGCTTAAAATCAATATCAATGCAAAGGTATACACATTTATTGGAAATACAAGTGCTTTTATGAAAAATATGGATTGTATTATAAAAATCTCACTCTGTTTAAAATACTTAAGTTAAAAGTTAAGTATGTGTAAGCTTAATCTATTGTATATTATTAAAATATCAGTAACTTTGTAGAAATAAGTATGAGAAAGGTGGAGTTTGAGCCGGTTATGTTGGGAAGAGAGGCTGATATTTTTGCAATAAGGTTTGTAGATGAGAGTTCTTCCGAATTTGAGAAGTTTCTACTGTTATTTAAGGATAACAAGTTATATCAGAATGATATGAAAAGTATTCTAAATACAATAGAGAATATCTTTACACAAGGAGCTAAGGAGTATTATTTCAGGCTAGAAGGCAAAGTTAATGACAGATTATGCGCAATTCCAATTTTTGTATCAGGAGACAAGGTTAAAAATGTAGGTTCTTTACGTTTGTATTGTATAAGAATCTCAGATAAATTGTTGATATTCGGTGGTGGAGGTATAAAAGTTACGGCCACTTACCAAGAGGACGAAAACTTACTGAATTGTGTTGAAATATTACAAAGAGTCGATAAAACACTTTATGAGATGGAGAAGACAGGGATTGATATTTATGATAAGATTATAAATTTAAGTTTGGAAATATGATTGCTGATTGGTCTGAATGCAAATATATTAATCCTCTGCTTAAGGAGATGTTGACGCAGATACCTGCTGAGGAGAGAAGGCATGCTGAGATTTCTTTTGGCATAGCCCGCAGAATTGGCGACATCCTCCAGCGCAAGGGGTGGTCTCAGGCTGATTTTGCAAAGGCGGCGGGGAAGAAGGAGGCGGAGATAAGCAAATGGATGAGCGGACAGCAAAATTTCACCATCCGTACCATTGCCTTTATTGAAACCGTACTGGGCGAGGAGATTCTGCAGGTGAAGCAATACAGGAAATCAACAAGCAGAAAAAGTCTCCCTACCTATGCTTCCGGCCTCCTGAATGATGAGGGTAATGGTAATTATTCCAAAAAGAAATAATCTTCCTCACCTCAAAACCACACTTGTTGGGGCGTCGGGGGAGAGGTTGAGCACCTGGTCTGTGGCAATCGGGATGCCGTCCTGGCCAATGGTAAAGAGCTGGAGGGTGCAGGTGTTTTTGGAGGCCACAATGAGGTATTTTCCGCAAGGGGTAATGAGGAAGTTCCTCGGGTGCTCCTTGGTGTGCACGTAACCCTTCTTTTCAATAGTGCCATCTTCATTTACTGCAAATACCGCCAGGCCGTCATTCTGCAAACGGTGTGAGGTGTACAGCCATTTTCCCTGCGGATGCATGTGTATGACTCCGCTGCCGCCTGTGTTGTATTCATCCGCAAAGATCGGGAGCAAGAATCCACTCTTCTTCAACTCCAGGGATATGGGGAAGGAATTTTACCTGATGGATATGGGGGGATGCCTGTCTGCGGGGCAAGGAGCCTCTGTGCGCACTCCATCAATGAGGGAATATACTTTTGAGTCTTCTCCGCTCTCACTGAATGTGTATATAGCATTTGTTTCTGTTATGGCGTATGAAGCGTTGGAGGCCTCCCAACTGTCCGTTACTTTAAGGGTTCCGGCATTTGGATTGAAATCCACTTTGTAGATAAAAGAACCGTATGTTCCTATTATAAATGAATATATAATGTTCTTTAACATCTCCTTGCTCTGTTTTAAGTAAAAAAGGCTGGAATCTCTGTAGGATCCCAGCCATCATCTTTAATTCTTGTTAAGGATAACAAGTGCTGCAATTACCCCTGGAACCCAACCGCAAAGGGTTAGAAGGAATGTGATGAGCACCGATCCGCACCCCTTGTCAATAACGGCAAGAGGTGGAAACAAAATTGCTAAAAGTACTCTCCAAAGGCTCATATTACCACATGTAATCCCAAGCAGGAAGAACTATAGGGGTCTGTTTTGCAGCCTCAATAGCTTTCTCGTTCAGGTATTTTTTGTTGATTACAATACGGAACATATACTCGCTGAACCACTCATCGGTGAAGGTAAGGTATCCGTTGTGGCCTGAAGTTGGACCCCAGCTGTTCTCAAACTGCCATTTTACAGGTTTGTCGTTCTCATCTGTATCACAAGCCATAAGAAGCATTGCATGGGATGAACCGCTGTAACGGGTAAGGATTCTGGCTTTCTTGTCCATAGAAAGGTCAATGCCGAGCAAAGACTCATAATCATACATTCCAGGGTTGCATACACCTGCTTTTGAGTCGCTCTCTTTTCCAACATCACAAGAAGCATACATAGGCTCATTTGCCTTAATTGATTTTAGGGCAGCCTCTTTGATATCCTCGTTAGGAAGGTTGAGATATATCCAGTTGATACCCTCTATGGTGTTTCTGTAGTTTGCAATGTCATAAACCTTGTAATACTCACGGGTAGGGTCATTCATAATCATGATGAATGTCTCAGGGTTGTAGTTCTCCGGTTTAAGGCCATTGTAGAACTCTTTAGGGGTGGTTGTAACTGTAACAACCTCACCTTTGTTGTTCTTGTATTTCCATGTGAACTCTGTTGGTGGCTCGCCAAGGCAAAGTGCCAATATGCGGTAAACATCCTCCAAAGCCTCCATCTTGGCAGCTTTAAGGGCAGCGGCAAGCTCCTCCTGAGCCTTCTTGTTGTTCTTCTTTACATTTGCAGTTTTTTTGGCATAAACCTCTCTGATATCCCAACCGGCCTTTTTAAGTCTGCGGTTAATAACACCAGTCATCTGGCCTGTGCTGTTGGAATGTACTGTCTCCGGCATAACCTCTTTAGGAACCACACCGTATTTCTCACCCAAGTTGTAGAAAAGGTTCCATACTCCACCGTCACCAACTGGAGACTGCAAATACCAAACAACCTCCTGGTCTGTAATATCTTTGCCGGCAGTTCTTATAATGTTCTCAAGATAAAGGTTTGCCTTCTCCAACATATCCCAGAAATAGTTGTAATTGTGGGAGAAATCAAACTTGTTGTAATCATACTTCTTCTGCGCTGTAGGTCTTAAGGCATTAAGTGAGGTAAACATCCAGCAACGGCCAGAACCATACTGGTTTGTAATCCCTTTTACATCTACTTTGTATTTGAAGAAATGGTCAACCTCATTAATCTTTGAAAGATCTTTAGTTTTGTTTTTGATGTTGCTGTCACCCAAAAGGACATTCTGCACAGCAGTAGTCTGGGCATCCTTAACAAAGCTCCCTTTAAGCTGTGAAAGCTCTTGCTCCCCGATAGTCTGGGCACTTGCAACAGACGCCACAGCACCACACACAAGAAGCGTTGTAAATAAACGGTTAAGTTTCATATCAATTCAGTTTTTTAGTTTTCTGTGTTTATGCAAAAATAAGAAAATTAACGGTATTTTTTCATAATTTCCTCAACCCTTCTGGCTTTCTCTGGGTCTCGTTTTAGTTCTTCTTCCAATTTTTTGTCGCTATAATGTTGGAGAAAAAATGCCAGAATCCCCATAAATATAGGACATCCTCCTACAAATATTAAGCTCCAGTCTCCGATGCTGCATCCAATAATCAGCATCAGTGCGAATAATACTATAACACCCATAACTACCTCCTTTATTTTTCTGCAAAGATACGGAGAGGTTTTGTCAACTTATGACACGAGAAGATTTTCTGAAAAATTTTTTATGTGCTTTTTAAAACTTATGACAAAACTTGTCAACACTCCCCAGTACCTTTGTGGCAAAAAGGAGGAAATCATGTTTGGTGTACTTGTATTTATTGCTCTTGTTCTGAATGTCCTTGGCTCATTGACCAGTAAAACTGAAAGGTGGAGGGAATAAATTTTACTGTTGTGTTTTCAAAAAATGTTTCTACCTTTGCACAGGATTTTATGTAAAGCGAACAAGCGCCTACGCTGCTAATATACAGGGTAAGAATTTAATTATAATTCAAGCCCTGTTTTTTGTTTAACGGGTGATGTAGTCTTGAGAAGCCGCTCTTCGCTCTCAGTTAACTAAACTACACAAAATGTTTTACATAAAAATCCAATTTATTAGCAGTGGTAATGAGCGCCTTTGCAAGGATTGCAATGCTGCTCAAAAACTTTCATATGTCAGAGGCCATTTCCGAGTGATCAATGACAAGAAAGTTTATGTAAAGCCACACTACTGTAAAAATTGTTACTATCTTGAGCCAATACACTTGTTAAGAATGTCTAAGATATCAAAGTGTAATTTTGATATTTCTGCATAATGCTCAATCTCTTGAGGAATAGTAATGTGCTTATATCTCTCATAAAAAACATTTAGTTTAGCAATATCATGATTGGTAGCTTCTTTTAGTTCTTTATAGAGCAAGTTATACCTATTTCGTATAATTATTGAATTTCGTTTATCTATTTCAAGAAAATTGTCAGCATCCATTAAAATGGTTGATATTCTGGAGACTAAGCGTACTTCTTTATTATTAGATGTATCAGCAATTGCAACAAATGCATTTGCAAGGCCAATTCTAGCTCTGCATAATTGCTTGGATAAATCTTCTAATCGTTCTCGTTCTTTTTTTATTATCTCGACTTGTTGTTTAGTCTCTCTTAATTCAAGATAACTAGCTATTTGAAAACCTACAATTATTGTGGCACAAATCCCTATCAATGTTACAACCACTCCCATAAAAGCATCAGTAGTCAGTACACCATTGTTTTTAAGATTACCCCAAAAAGTCAATCCAATACAGGCAAGTGTAGTAAAAATACAAAGCATCACAATAATAATATCTCTCTTCTTCATAACTATAGTTGTTTCTTCAATTCGTGTAATCAATTATACAACTAAAACCTCTTTTACAGCTGTTTCTCAATCTTACATTTCTGCTCTAGATCATCTATCTGTTTTAGCAATTTTGCCCATCTTATCATCATCCTGAATCTGTTCAGTTAATGTTTTTCCCTCCTGCACATATATCTCTCCAATTACTTTGATAATGTTTTCTCAACCCATATCAAGATTCAATCAAGTTAGGCTGATAGTTGTATCATCTGTTGTCTTCCAGTCTGACCGTATCAGTTTTGTGTGATATATTGCTAACTGTTTCTGATCCTCATATTGCAAAGTAAACAGAATATCCTGCGGAATAAGGATATGCAGTATTGCAGTATTCTCCTCCTCTGCATCCTTTTACTTTAGCTGCAACGCCAAAACGACGCGGTCTTCTTCTACCTGTACTGTATTCAAATTGTCCAGATTTGAGGATACGGTAAAAGAAAACTCTTTAAATATATAATTATTCTTTGCTTGCTTGTATGCAAATAGCAGATTGCTCTGCACTAGTAGCAAATTTAGGAAATTGATTGTGATTTTGCAATACAGCAAGATTTTAAGTATAAACTGCGTAAATTTTTGCCAAAAAGAGAAAAAGTTTCTATTAGGGGTGTAGTTTTTTCTTTTTTAAAAATAGCTTTTAATAGATGATGCATAGGTTTGCTGTCATACATTTTAAATTTTATGTGATGACGGTTAATATAGATGCTAAAGGCTCAGATACCTATCGGGAAGAGGGTAAGGAGCGTAATTTAATGGATCCATTTATGGATTGGCCATTCAAGTACTTGTTTGCAAGGGAGGAGAATAAGGAGAACCTGATTTGGTTTTTGAAGCTTCTTCTGGGAAAGGATGTTAATATAGTGGATTTGGAGTATGTGAATAATGAACTTATCCCAGAGGAGGAACAGATGAAAGCTTGTGTTTTTGATATTATCTGTAAAGATAAAAATGGTGACAAGTTTTTGGTTGAGATGCAAAAACGGCATAAGAGCAATTTCAATGACCGAATTCTCTATTATGCATGCTCTCTTATTACACGTATGGGAAAGAAAGGACGGGAATGGAACTATGCGGATATAAAGAAGGTATATTCTATATGCGTAATGAATTTTAAGCTTGTTAATGATTCAAAGCTAAGAAGAGATTTTGGGGTTATAGACAGGGTGGATGGACAGATTTTCTCTGATAAGTTGAATATTATAATGTTGCAAATCCCTTGTCTTATGGCTGAGAGCATTCATGAGTGTACGGAACATTATGAATTTTTGTTATATTTGCTCAAACAGATGCATAGGGATATGAAGACAATAGAGCAATTGAAACAAGAGGTTAGGGATACAAAACTTCCGGAGGAGATTAAGGAGGTTTTTTATAATGTATTGGATACTGCAGATGTGGCATCTCTTTCAGAAAGGGATAGAGCACGTTATGAGGCGAATCTTAAGTTTTATAGGGATACTATGTGGGAGCTTAGAGATCAGCGCGAAGAAGGAAGGGAAGAAGGAAGGCAGGAAAAAGCTATGGAGTTTGCATCTTTTCTAAAGGCCGATGGTCATCCTGTTGAGTATATTGCAAGAGCAACGGGTTTGACTATCTCTGAGATAGAAAAAATTTAGATTTTTGATATTCTATAACGCAAAAACGCCTCCCCATTATTGGGAAGGCGTTTTTTATTGTGGAGGCGGTAAAAATTAACCGCCAAAGTTGTCGAACAAAATGTTCTCTGAAGCTACTCCAAGGCTGTCCAATAGGTTTACTACAGACTGTGCCATCATTGGAGGTCCGCACATCAGGTAAAGGATATCCTCTGGAGCCTCATGCTGTTTCAAATAAGTCTCGTAAAGGACATTGTGTACAAAGCCAGCTACATATGGTACACCTGCTTTGTCTGCCTCTGGATCCGGTCTGTCAAGTGCCAAGTGGAACTTGAAGTTAGGGAACTCTTTCTCAATCTGAGCGTAGTCCTCAAGGTAGAATGCCTCTTTCAAGCTGCGTGCACCGTAGAAGAAGTTAACTTTTCTGTTGGTCTTCTCTGTTTTGAATAGGTGCATGATGTGTGAGCGCATAGGAGCCATACCGGCACCACCACCAATGAATACGAACTCCTGGTCATCAGGACAGTTGTCTGGAATGAAGAACTCGCCGTAAGGACCTGAGATCATCACTTTGTCACCAGGCTTCAATGAGTAGATGTATGAAGAGCAGATACCAGGATTTACATCCATGAAACCGCCTTTTACTCTGTCGAATGGAGGGGTTGCAATACGTACATTCAATTTGATGATATTGCCCTCTGCAGGGTATGTAGCCATTGAGTATGCTCTAAGGGTTGGGGTAGGGTTAACCATCTTAAGGTTGAATACACCCATTTTCTCCCAATCCTCACGGAACTGAGGATCTACATCAATGTTCTTGTAATCTACAGTGATTGCAGGTACATCTACCTGAATGTAACCGCCAGAGCGGTAGTTAAGTGTCTCGCCATCTGGAATCTTAACGCAGAACTCTTTAATGAAGGTTGCAACGTTCTTGTTGGAGATAACCTCGCACTCCCATTTCTTAACGCTTAGAGCGCTCTCAGGTACCTCAATAGACATATCCTCTTTAACTTTAACCTGACAACCAAGTCTCCAGTTGTTCAAAATCTGTTTTCTGTTAAAGAAACCAACCTCAGTTGGAAGGATTGTGCCACCACCTGAAATCACACGGCATTTGCACTGTCCGCAGCTACCTTTACCTCCACAAGCAGATGGAAGGAAGATCTTCTCGTTACCAAGGGTAGCAAGAAGAGATGATCCGGGTGCTACCTCCAATACTTTGGAGCCGTTGTTGATATTTATTTTTACTGTACCGCTAGGGGTAAGTTTAGCCTTTGCAAATAGCAATAGACCCACAAGCAATAGGGTTACCACCAAAAAGGCTACTACTGAAATTACGATAATCTGTGTCATATCTTTTTACCTTTTTAGTGATTATAGTTGAATACCCATAAAGCCCATGAATGCAATACCCATGAGACCTACAATTATAAATGTGATTCCCAAGCCTTTTAGAGGAGCAGGCACATTTGAGTATGCCAGTTTCTCTCTGATAGCTGCAAGTGATACAATTGCAAGGAACCAACCTATACCAGAACCAAGGCCGAATGTTGTAGCCTCAGCCAAGGTCTCGTAACCTCTCTGCTGCATGAATAGCGAACCACCCATGATTGCACAGTTTACAGCAATCAGAGGAAGGAAGATACCAAGCTGTGAGTATAGTGCAGGTGCAAATTTCTCTACAACCATCTCTACAAGCTGTACGAATGCTGCAATTACCGCAATGAAGATGATGAAGCTTAGGAAGCTGAGGTCTATTGTTGCATATTCCTCACCCATCCAAGCCAAAGCACCGGCTTTAAGAACATACTCGTTCAAAAGGTAGTTGAGAGGAACAGTAACACCAAGTACAAAGATTACCGCTGCTCCCAAACCTACTGCGGTTTTTACATTTTTAGATACTGCCAAGAATGAACACATTCCCAAGAAATAGGCAAATATCATATTGTCCACAAAAATGGACTTTACAAACAAACTGATTAAATCTTGCATAATAGAATGTGTTTATTATTTCTTATTCTCTTTCTGGAGCCCTCTCTGCAACCAGATAAAGCATCCTGTAATGATTAGTGCCATAGGAGGCATGATGAACAGACCGTTGTTAAGGTACCAGCCACCCTCAGCCACATACCAGCTTGCAGGGATAATCTGTGCACCAAACAAAGTGCCTGAACCAAAAAGCTCTCTTATGAATGCAATGGCAATTAGAATAAGGCCGTAACCTGCACCGTTTGCCAAACCGTCAATCAATGAAGGAAGCGGTTTGTTACCAAGTGCAAAAGCCTCAATTCTACCCATAATGATACAGTTTGTAATAATAAGACCTACATATACAGAAAGCTGTTTGCTCACGTCGTAAGCGTAAGCTTTAAGAATCTGGTCAACCAAAATTACAAGAAGTGCTACAATCACCAACTGCACAATGATACGGATTCGGTTAGGAATGGTATTTCTTAGCAGTGATGCGATAAGGCTCGCAAAACCTGTTACAGCAGTAACAGATATAGCCATTACACACGCTGGCTCCAATTTAACGGTAACAGCCAACGCAGAACAGATACCCAATACCAATACGGTTACAGGGTTGTTCTTTAAAATTGGGTTTGTAATTAAATTCTTATCCATTACTGTTATCTTTATTTGGTTTCTGTATCCACCTGAGTCTCTACAACCTCGCCCTCAATTGGCATAGGGGTGGCTGCAAGAGCCTGAAGTGATTTTATGTAAGGAAGGTAAGCCTCAAACCACATTGCAATTGAAGCATCCAAAGCCTTACTTGTAATTGTACCGCCTGAAATAGCGTCAACCTCGTTGGTGCTTCCCTCTTTTGCGCCACCTTTAACAATGGCAACAGAGGTGAACTCACCATTGACAAAAATCTCCTTGCCGGCAAACTGGCTTGAAAATTTAGGAGTTGCAATCTCTGCACCCAAACCAGGAGTCTCTCCTGAGTGGTCAAATTTTACTCCCGATATGGTGTTAAGATCGGTTTTCAAAGAAACCCATCCCCAGATTGGGCCCCATAGTCCTGCACCGTATGCGGAGAAGATATAAGCCTGAGAACCGTCGGGAAGAGTAGCTACAAAAACAGGAAGTCTAAGGTCCTCTTTTGGAGCGCCGTCCTTCATCAATGAAGTCTGCTCAGAAGTGCTGATGTTGAATGCCTCACTTGCAGCAATATTTGAGGTTGCTGTGTTTACAACTTTACCGTTGCCGTCAACTACAATAGCCTCTGTAATTACCTGGTCAAAGTTTGCATCAGTACCAAGTCCTACACTTGCAAGCAGATACTGCTTTTTCTCGTTGCTGATATTCTCGTTCTGTTTGTCTTTTAGGCTAAGAGAAACAAAAGCAAGAACTGCAGCAACTATTACAACCATTACTATTGAGTAAATGATGGTATATGAATTTTTATTTGTATCCATTTCTGTGTTGCTTATTTAATTGTTGCTCTTTTGATTCTCTTCTTAATGTTGCCCTCTACAACATAGTGGTCGATAAGAGGTGCAAATGTGTTCATTAGGAGGATGGCAAGCATCATTCCCTCAGGATAACCAGGGTTGAACAAACGGATAATTACCGCAAGAGCACCTGTGAGGAATCCGTAAATCCATTTTCCTTTCTCTGTCTGTGCAGAGGTTACAGGGTCTGTAGCCATAAATACTGTTCCAAATGCAAAACCTCCAAGAACAAGGTGCCAGTAAGCAGGAACTGCTGCAAATGTATCAGGAGCAGCAAAGCCGTTGATAAGGAAACCAACGCCCAAAGCACCTGCTACGCAAGAAACCATGATTTTCCAGCTTGCAACGCCTGTCCAGATAAGGATAACCGCACCAATAAGGATTGCAATTGTTGAAGTCTCACCGATAGATCCAGGCATTGTACCAATGAAAGCCTGCATTAGTGATAGAGGCTCACCTGTAGTGGTGGTGAAATCTATAACACCGTTAGCAGCCTGTCCAAGAGGGGTGGCACCTGAGAAGCCATCTACAACCTGCATTGCATTTGCTTTAGCCGCATTAAGACCCTCAATCCAGATGGTGTCACCTGAGATTTGTGAAGGATAAGCAAAGAATACAAACGCACGTGCAATAAGTGCAGGGTTCCAGATGTTCATACCTGTACCGCCAAATACCTCTTTACCAATGATTACTGCAAATGCAACAGCAAGTGCAAGAATCCATAGGGGAACATCTACCGGCATGATCATAGGGATAAGCATACCGGATACAAGGTAACCCTCATTAACCTCATGTCCGCGAAGCTGGGCAGAAACAAACTCAATACCCAAACCTACAACATAAGAAACAATAATAAGAGGAAGTACTTTAAGAAGACCGAACCATACTTTCTCTATAAAACTCATATCAAGACCGAATGCAATTGAATGCTGCTCACCAACATTCCAGATACCGAATGCCAAAGCAGGCATAAGGGCAATGATTACAACGGTCATTACTCTTTTGAGATCTACACAATCCCTGATGTGAGAACCGCTTTTTGTAACAGTATTTGGAACAAAAAGGAATGTCTCAAAGGCATCAAAAGTAGAGTGTAGGAAACCCAATTTGCCACCCTTGCTGAAGGTTGGCTTAATTTTTTCAACAAAATTCAAAAGTGATTTCATACTACTCTGTTTTAAGCCATTTCTTTAATCATTGTTGCAATACCTTTGGAAATGATATCCTGAATATCAATTTTTGAAGGACAAACATACTCGCAAAGGGCAAAATCCTCTTCAATTACCTCATAGATACCAAGCTGCTCCATCTTGTCAATATCCTCTGCAAGAATAGCCTTAAGAAGATACACAGGATAGATATCCATAGGAAGCACTTTACCGTAAACATCTGAAACAACAAATGCTCTCTGGCCTCCATTAAGGTTTGTATCAACTTTGTATTTCTTTTTAGGGGTCAACCAAGAGAAATAAGATTTTGAGAAGCTGAATTTTCCAAAACGCATAGGTTTTACCCATCCGAACATCTCATGGTAGTTACCCTCAGATATTACAGAAACCATGTTGCTGTAGAAGTCCAAAGAACCCTCAGCACCAACATTGTTACCTGAAAGGACATTACCGCTTATGTAACGGCAACCGCACTCCTGGTCAAAAATCTCAACCTCTTCCTTGCTTACAAGGAAATCCAAATCCTTAATCTGTGTACCAGGCACACAAGTTACATAGCAAGGTTTTCCAACTCTGTTTCCTGCAACTGCAATTGTTCTGGTAACATCATAGATTCCTTTGGTGAAAAGTTTCCCGATAGCAACCATGAACATAGGATCTATGGTCCATACAACCTCACCCTTGTTGATAGGGGCAATGTTGTTGATCTGAACACCTACGTTACCTGCAGGGTGTGCACCTGAGAATCCGTAAAGTTTCACATTCTTAAGATGGTTGAATGGAGAAGTTGCACTGTGGTCTGCATTGATACCTACATATACACCACCTTTGGTAAGTTTGTTTAGAACGTCAACTGCCACCTGAATGTTTGCAGCCTCATCCTTAAGGGTGAAATTGTAGTCCGGTGCAAGAGGAGCAGAATCAAAAGCAGAAACAAATACTGCTCTTGGCTCATCTGCAGGGTTTGCCACAATACCGTAAGGTCTCTGTTTAAGGGCAACCCATAGACCGCTCTCCAAAAGAACTTTCTTAATCTCCTCTGCTGTAGCCTTGCTAAGCTCTGGAGTCTCAAATTTAATGTAATCTGTAGTTTTTGAAGCCTTTACGCGAACCTCAAGAAGTTTGCGTTTCTCACCTCTAACTACTGACTCAACTGTTCCGCTTACAGGGGTGGCAAAGCCAATCTCAGGACGGTATTTGTCAACAAATAAAATGCTGCCAGCTTTAACTTCATCACCCTCTCTAACAAGAAGTTTTGGGGTAAGGTTCTTAAAGTTGACAGGTTTTACTGAAACTACGTCTGAGATAATGTCTTTTTCAATTTTAAGCTCTGCCGCTCCTTTTACAGGAATGTCCAGTCCCTTGTGTAATTGAATATGTTTAATCATTATTTCAGAAATTTTGCGCAAATGTAATCAATATATTGCTAATAAATAAGTATTTTGGGTTTTGTTTTTGTTTTTTTAGCCAGTAGATTTGCACCATTATGGAACAGGTAGAGCAGTTAATTTTTAAAGGATTGAATCCTGCACAATATCAGGCGGTTAGTGATATAGAAGGGCCGCAACTGATAATAGCCGGTGCAGGTAGTGGAAAAACCAGGGTGCTTACATGCAGAATTGCCAATATTTTAAGCAAAGGATACGAGCCGGGGAGCATATTGGCACTTACATTCACCAACAAGGCATCCAGGGAGATGAAGGAGAGAATTGCCTCTATGATAGGTGATTACAAGGCACGCAGGCTATATATGGGAACATTCCACTCCATCTTTATAAGATTCCTCAGGGAAGAGGCGGAGCTGTTGGGGTTCCCAAAAACATTCTCCATCTATGACACAACGGACAGCCGTAATGTCATAAAGGCATGTATAAAGGAGCTGCAGCTGGATGACAAGATCTACAAACCAAATGAGGTTCACGGGAGAATTTCAATGGCTAAAAACAATCTTGTTACATCTGAGGCCTACTCAAGGAACAGCACCCTTATCCAGAATGACTCTGCCGCCAAAAAACCAAGGATATGGGAGATATACAGGGAGTATGCCAAAAAGTGCAGGCAGGCCGGAGCAATGGATTTTGACGACATCCTCCTTTATACAAATATCCTGTTCAGGGATTTTCCCGATGCCCTTGCCCGTATAAGGAGCAGATTCAAGTTCATAATGGTTGATGAGTATCAGGATACCAACTATGCCCAGTACCTTATCATAAAGAAATTGGCAACAGAGCACCAGAATATCTCGGTTGTGGGGGATGATGCACAGAGTATCTACAGTTTCCGTGGAGCCAGAATAGAGAATATCCTCAATTTCAGGAAAGATTACCCGCAAGCAAAGGAGTACAGGCTTGAACAGAACTACCGTTCTACCCAAACAATTGTGGAAGCGGCCAACTCTCTTATCTCAAAGAACAGGATGCAGCTCAAGAAAAAGTGTTTTTCCGAGCATGAGAGGGGTGAGCTCATAGAACTTATCAATGCCTTTACAGAGCAGGAGGAGGGATTTATGGTAGCTTCTTCCATAATGGAGCAGGTACACCGGACACATGAACCGTACAGCAGTTTTGCCATTCTCTACAGGACAAATGCCCAGAGCCGTGTTGTTGAGGAGGCATTAAGGAGGAAGAATATGCCGTACAAGATTTATGCTGGCCACTCTTTCTATGAGAGGGCAGAGGTAAAGGATATGTTGGCATATCTCAGACTTGTTTCCAACGGTAAGGATGATGAGGCATTCCGCAGGGTTATCAATTTCCCAGCAAGGGGTATTGGAGAGACCTCATTGGGAAGGCTCAGAGAGGCAGCTGCCGCAAAGGAGATCTCTTTGTTTGAGGCGGTTAAAGGTGCAAATCTGGAGGAGTTCGGAATAAAGGGGGCAACTGTAACCAAAATGAGGCATTTTGTGGAGGGGATAGAGTCCCTTAAGGAGAAGATGCCTTATACCAGCGCATACGACCTTGCCATGGAGGTGAACCTCCGTTTTGGCATACTTGAGTACATGAAGCAGGATACCACATTGGAGGGTCAGGGGAGAGTGGAGAATGTGGAGGAGCTTTACAACTCAATTAAGGAGTTTGTGGATGAGGGGACTGCCGAGTATGAGCAGATGGCCCAGGATGGGTACGATATACCTGTGGTTACCTTGGACCTTTACCTGGAGAATGTATCCCTTATAAGTGACCTGGACGGGAAAGACAATGAGGAGGACAAGAACAAGATAGCCCTTATGACTGTCCATTCATCCAAAGGTCTGGAGTTCCCGTATGTATATATAGTTGGAGTGGAGGAGAACCTGTTCCCTTCCCAGGGGATGGGGACAGCTACCCAGCAGGATGTGGAGGAGGAGAGACGCCTCTTCTATGTGGCACTTACCAGGGCTGAGAAAGGGGTAAAACTCTCTTTTGCCCGTTCAAGGACAAAATGGGGAAGCCATGTGAGCAATCCTCCAAGCAGATTCATAAAGGAGATAGACAAAAAATATATACTGAACCCTCTTACAGACTGGGAAGAAGAATTGAGGACCAAATTTGATGATGATCAGACCATAATTGTGAAGAGGCAGTCTCCTGGAAGAAAAGCACCTGTCACACAACCTGTAAGGAGTGATTTTGTGGCGGATTCCCCTTCTAAGGTGGCTGTTGGCCAAACAATTGAGCATGACCGCTTTGGCTTGGGTGTTGTTATCTCCATTGAGGGCGATATAGCCAGCCGCAAGGCAGTTGTGGACTTTAAAAATTGGGGGAGGAAGACCCTCCTTCTCAAGTTTGCCAAGATTAGGGTTGTGGCACAATAATTGCAAAAATTTCAACTGAAGTTTTTCATAGTTTAAGTTTAGGTAAGTAGCAGGGCCGCTCCGGTAAAACGGGGCGGCCCTGTGAACTTTCTTATCCCAATTTTATCTTGTACCAAAGCCAGTTTGGAATGAGTCTCCATAAGGCTACAACCGCACTCCACTTCCAGTCTATAACGGCACTGTTACGCCTTGCATCTATAGCCTCCTTTATTTTGCGGGCTGCATACTCGGGCTGCATTGTCATGGGATAACTCCTCCCCTTAATGAAATCTGTTGCAACAAAGCCAGGCATTATTGTGGTAAAGCTCATGTTCCACCCTTTGGAATTGGCAAGCTGTCGCAAAGACTCCATATACCTCACCTGGTACATCTTGGTTGCAGAGTAAGAAGCGCTCAATCCAATCCCCCTTACAGATGCAATTGAAGAGATTGTTGCAAACTGCACATGATGCCCTGCCTTGCATCCATATTCCACCACAGCAGCTGCAATGGCTGTAAACCCTTTTACATTAACATTTATGGTGCTGTACTCCAATGACATGTCAAACTCAACATTCTGTTTTCCAACTCCCGACGAATATATTACCAGATCCACCCCTCCCAGAGCCTCCACCATCTGGCAGAACACCCCATTGGGAGATGTATGCGGATCTCCACCCTCCTGTTGGGGAAGGGCCTCCATATCGGCCCTGAATGTAATTATATTTATTGGATACCCAGTCTGCATCTCTTTCAGATTATCCTCCCTGCGGGCAGCCACAGCCACCATATTCCCCTGAGCCGCATAACTCTCCGCAAGTAACCTCCCTATTCCCGATGAAGCTCCAAAAATAATGATCCTTTTCATGTTCAAATAATAAAAATCCTTTGCAAAAATAGTAATATATTTGTACAGCTAAACTTTTATCAGAATGATTACATTTCTTATCTCCATTACAGTGCTCATAGCAGGGTATTTTACCTGGGGCAAATATATTGACAAATTCTTTGGCTCGGATAAAGAGAGGAAAACTCCTGCCATAACCAAGGCGGATGGTGTGGATTATCAGGTAATGAAGCCATGGAAAATATTTATAATACAGTTCTTGAACATTGCAGGCCTGGGACCAATTTTTGGTGCCATAATGGGAGCTGCATACGGTCCTATAGCATATCTTTGGATAGTTCTGGGTTGCATCTTTATGGGTGCCGTACACGATTATACTGCAGGTATGCTCTCACTCAGACACAACGGTGCCAGCCTTAATGATATAATAAGCAGTTATCTTGGGAAAGGCTTCTCCAAATTCATCACTATAGTGGTGGTAGTCCTCCTTTTTGCGGTGGGAACCTCTTTTATAAGCGGTCCGGCCGGATTGCTCCAACAGCTCAGCGGGTGGGATATAAAGATATGGCTCACAATAATATTCATATACTACATAGTTGCAACACTTCTCCCGATAGATAAAATCATAGGTACCATTTACCCTTACATGGGAGCTGTTCTGCTGTTTATGGCTATGGCCATTGGCGGAGCAATTATTGTAAAAGGTTTCTTGGGTGAGCTTACCCTTATAGAACTCACTCCAGAAACATTCCACAACTACAAGTCCAATGCAAGTGAGTATATGCTCATACCAATGCTCTTCATAGTTATCTCCTGTGGAGCTATAAGCGGATTCCATGCTACACAGTCCCCTCTTATGGCGCGCTGTATGGGCAATGAAAAATATGGGCGTCCAATCTTTTACGGAGCAATGATAGCTGAGGGTATAGTAGCATGCATTTGGGCAACTGCCGCCATGGCCTACTTTGGCGGTCCTGAGCAGCTGAATGCAATGGCGGACAGTGGCAGCACTCCTGCTATAATTGTGAACGCCATTTGTGAAAGCTGGCTTGGGAAAGCCGGGGCAATAATAGCTATTCTGGGCATTGTTGTCTGTCCTATCACTTCCGGTGATACAGCTTTCCGCAGTTTGAGGCTTATTCTTGCAGATGCAATCAATTTCAGCCAGAAACCCATAAAGAACAGGATACTTGTATGTATTCCAATCTTTATTGTGGCGTTCATAAGCTGCAATGTGGATTTCTCAATTATCTGGACATACGTTGGTATAAGCAACCAGCTGCTGGCAGCTACAACCCTTTGGGCCTGTGCACTCTATTTTGTAACAGTTGGCAAACCTCATTGGATTGTGAGTATTCCTGCCATCTTCATTACATATATGAGTGTATGCTTCCTCCTTATAGCCCCTAATGTTCAGGGTGGTCTCAATTTGCCGCCAACAGCGGGTTATATAGCAAGTGGTGTTGTCACCCTTGCTTGTGCAGTGCTTTTCTTTGCCAAAACTCAGAGAAGAGTATAACTCTTGGTATTCTTTATCCCCGGGTGCCCGTAGTAGGATTCAACAATGGTTCCTGTTACAACAACAGGGCGGCCAAGGTTCTCCGGGAAGACAACAAGGTTTAGGGCATCACGTACAGCACCGGATGGGAGCTCCACCACAAACATCTTGTTGCGGTTCCTCTCTGACATGCTTGGTGCTATTACAATAGATGTCCTTGATTCAAATGGTGGCCCTATCCTGATTGAATTGGAAGTAGGGTCACCCCCAAAAATATAACCGAACACCATTATGTTCTTCTCCCCAATATGACTCTTGGCCTCCTCTATGGAGAGAGCTCCTGTTGGGATTTTCAACCCTACATTATGGTTGTAGCTGAGCCACTCCCTTGTAGTGTCAATTTCTATTTTAAAGACAGATGCCGTTGTCCTGCTTGCACTGTATGAAAGTTTGAGATGTACCATCTGCCCTGCAGAGAGTGATTTTGCCAGCAGTACAGTATCTTTTCCATCATTTTTGTAGAGTACATTAAATTCATCTGTAGAAACGTATGCGTATTTGGTCTGTGAATAGTCATAAGCCAGCTGTTCATCTCCTTGTGCCATATAGATTCCGCTCCCCGGGAACCTTGCAATAAAATCATTGGCAAAAGAGAATTTTACCCCGGCATTTATCTGGGTACATTTGAATGAGACTTTTGCCTGCTCATTCTCACCTACCACAATGGTCTGTATATCCCCAAATACAGGGGAGTCATACATTGGTGGGGTAAACCGTTTGGAGTAAAGCCCAATTTCATAACCTCCAGGTGTCACAACAATCTCCTGGGGCCTCTCTCCATATCTTCCGTCATATACTTTCTCCCCCTCTGTAGAGTAAATGGTAAGAATAAAATTATTGGTGTCTGTGTTGATATTGCTTTTAAGGTGTGTCCCGTCTGAGTAAAAATTCTCATGGACCTCCTCTATTGCCAGAGATATTACCCCTTTTGCAACCGCTTCCTCGTCCAGCATAAACCCGTCACAACTGCAAAGCATGGTACAAACTGCCATTGCCTGTACCAGTGTAAAATAAATTCCCTTCATAATGATCTGCTCCTCCTTTTAAATTAAATTATACAAAATTTGTCGGGAGCAAAAATACCTTTACAGTTTGCAACGGGGGTTCTGAAAAAGAAAAAGATTCAAGGGTCACTTGAATCTTTTCTTTTTTCTAAAAAATTTTACGCTGTTTACGCTATATGGCATTAAATTACCTCAACGCCCTGCTCTGCAAGCATCTGGAGTCCAATATCCTTAAGTTTGAACTTCTGGATCTTGCCACTGCCTGTTAGAGGGAATCCCTCTACCAAAAGCACATATTTTGGTATCTTGTAATGTGCAATTTTCCCTTTGCAGTACTCTTTAATGTCACTCTCATGGATATCGGCACCCTCGTGAGGGATGATGAACGCTCCAACCTCCTCTCCGTATTTCTTGGATGGGATTCCTGCCACCTGCACATCCTTTATTCCAGGGTAGTGGTAAAGGAACTCCTCAATCTCGCGAGGGTAGATGTTCTCTCCTCCACGAATAATCATATCCTTTATACGGCCGGTAATGCGGTAGTTTCCGTTCTCATCTTTAATGCCCAAGTCTCCGGAGTGGAGCCATCCATTGGTATCTATAGTCTCTGCTGTGGCCTGAGGGTTCTTGTAGTACCCCTTCATGTTGTTGTAACCACGGTTGCAAAGCTCTCCCTGTACCCCTACCGGACATTCCTCACCGGTCTCCGGGTCAAGTACTGCAACCTCTGTATGCTCAAACTCATAACCTACAGTTGTGCATCTCTCCTCAAAGCTCTGACCAATGCGGGTGTGGGTCATTCCTGGAGATGTCTCTGTAAGGCCATATACGCTGGTAACTTTCATGAACATCTTCTCCTCAACCTTTCTCATAAGTTCAATAGGGCATAGGGCCCCGGCCATGATACCAACCCTTAGTGATGAGAGGTCAAACATGTCAAACATAGGGTGGTTGAGCTCGGCAATGAACATGGTAGGTACTCCATAAACAGAAGTACATCTCTCCTTGTGTATTGAGGCAAGGGTAACAAGCGGGTCAAACTTCTCAACCATCACCTCTGTACATCCGTGGGTAAGTACATTCATGGTTGCCAGTACAACACCAAAACAGTGGAACAGAGGTACGCAAACGCACAGCTTGTCCTCAGAGGTGAAATCCATGTGCTCCCCTGTGAGGAAACCGTTGTTGGTGATGTTGTGGTGGGTAAGCATCACACCTTTTGGGAATCCTGTTGTTCCGCTGGTATATTGCATGTTCACAACATCGTAGCAGCTTACACTCTCCTTTATCCTCTCATATTCCTCCTCCTTGTAGCTGTTTTTGCCAAGGAGCAGCAACTCAGGTATGTTGTACATCCCCCTGTATTTCTCCTGACCTATAAAGACAACATTCTTAAGCATAGGTAATTTCTCGCTCTTGAGCTGTCCTCTCTGGGATGTCTTGAGCTCAGGGAGCATTGAATATACCATACTTACAAAGTCACTTGCACGCTCACGGTCTATTATACAAAGGGTGTGCATGTCTGAGTTCTGGCATACATACTCCAGCTCGGACTGTTTGTAGTTGGTATTGACAGTGATTGCCACTGCACCAAGCTTTGCACAAGCGTACAATACGGTGAGCCAGTCAGGAACATTGGTAGCCCAGATTCCAACATGTGTACCTTTGGTTACTCCAAGCTCCATAAGACCCTTTGCAAGATTATCTACCCTTGCGTTGAGCTGGGCGTATGTAAATCTCAGATTTCTGTCCGAATATACAAGAGCCTCTTTGTCGGGAGTCTCAGCAGCCCATTTTTCCAACCATTGGCCAATGGTTCTTTCAAATAGTGGTAAAGTGCTCATGGTAACCTGTTATAGTGGGATATATACTACTGCAAGAACTTTTGCACCCTCCTGGGTACCTGCTCCCACAAAGTGCGGTACTATTGAATCATAGTATATTGTATCCCCTTTCTGTAGAGTGTATGTCTCTTTTCCGTATTTTACAACAATTGTCCCTTCAAGAACATACATAAACTCCTCTCCCTCATGGGATGATAGCTGTGCGTCCTCAGTTACAGGTTTGAGATCCACTATATATGTCTCCATATTGCGGTCCTGCTTTCTGCTTGAAAGGCTGTAGTAGCTCATCTGGCTGTTTGTATTCTCCTTACCCCTCATTACAGGGTTATCCTCTCTCTCTGCCGCGCGTGATACAACAGGTCCGTCATTAGAAAAATCATCCAGGATAGTTCCAACTCTCACACCCAGGACACGTACAATTTTAATGAGTTCTCCAATTGTAGGTACTTGTGCCTCTTCTTCAATAGCATTAAGGTACTCGGCAGTAAGGCCGCTCATTTTTGCCATTTCCTCCATAGAGATGTTTTTCAACTCTCTCAATCCTCTGATTTTAGAACCTATGGCAGATTTTTTCTCTTCCATTTTGTTATTTTTAATGTAATATGTAGGTTTAAAAAAGGGGTGTATATCACCCCAACAAGGCAAATGTAAGAAAATATTTGATGAGTGGTGACAATTTTTTTACATCTAAATTATTGCATATAAATACATTGTTTGCTTAGTTTTAAGATTTTTGTTTAAATTTGAAATCCCTTTTTGAGTCTGACCTTAAAATTTATTCAAAAACAGAGTGGAAAAGATTATAAAAGTAATTTACGATAATTATAACAATCGTATTGGAGAGGGTAAGGTTGCAGATTATATCCCCCCCTTGGCAAAGGTTTCTCCAGACAAATATGCAATTTCTGTGTGTACAGTAGATGGCAAGAAGTACAATATTGGTGATTATACAGAGAAATTCTCCATTCAGAGTATTTCAAAGGTACTGACACTCTCCATGCTGGCCCCTATGGTTGGTGATGAGATCTGGAAGTGTGTGGGTAAAGAACCGTCGGGAAGCCCGTTCAATTCCCTTGTGCAGCTGGAGTATGAGAAGGGAATTCCACGCAATCCGTTTATCAATGCCGGAGCTCTGGTGATTACTGACAAACTTCTGGAGAGGGTTCCTGACTTTGGAAATGAGCTTTTGAGGTATGTAAGGGAGTTGGCCGGTGCAGATGATATAAATTATAATGAGGAGGTGGCCCAGAGCGAGTATTTTACAGGTGAGAGGAACAAGGCTCTTGCACACCTTATGAAGAGTTTCGGCAATTTTAAGGGGAAGGTGAGCAAGGTATTCAGTGCTTATTGCAACCAGTGCAGTATTGAGATGAGTACACAGCAGTTGGCTCAGGCATTCCTGTTTTTGGCTAATAACGGTATCAATCCACTTAATGGGAGGGAAGTGGTTTGCTATAGGGATGCAAAGAGGATAAATGCACTTATGCTTACATGTGGTTTTTATGATGAGAGCGGTGATTTTGCATATAGGGTTGGAATGCCGGGCAAGAGTGGTGTTGGTGGAGGAATTGTTGCTGTAATTCCAGGCAAACTCTCTATTGCGGTGTGGAGTCCGGAACTGAATTCCAAAGGAAATTCATGCAGGGGAATCTCCACGCTGGCAGATTTTACAACTGAGTTGGGTATTAGCGTCTTTTAGGATTATGGATTTCAGACTTAAGGTTTTTATATCTGTTGCAGAGCATTTGAGTTATACGGCAGCTTCCAGAGAACTCATGATATCCCAGCCGGCAATTACCAGACATATTCAGGAGCTGGAGGGAAGCTATGGGGTTGCCCTTTTCCAGCGAAAGGGGAGGAGTATTGGGCTCACTGGGCACGGAAAGGTCCTGTTGGAGCATGCCAAGCGTATCATAAAGGCTTATGATATGTTGCAGTGTGATATGGACCTTCTCAATATCTCTTGTGCAGGGCCACTGGCAATTGGGGTGGAGAATATCCTCCTTAGTGTTGTGGCTACCTCCGTGTTCCCTGCATTTATGGAACGTTTCCCACAGGTGGAGCTTGATATACTGTCGGGAAGGAGGGAGTTTGTAGTTGATGCGGTGGCTGGGGGAAAGGCAGATTTTGCATTTGTACAATCCAAAGGGGATGAGGAGTGTGTAGAGTATCTCTCAATGGAACATCTTGGGTTGGGGTATATTGCAAAACAGCCCGGCAAGGATGTTCCGCAGCTGGGTGCTTTGATCCAATTTGCCGGACTGCTGTCCAATAAAACCTTCAAAGGCTAATATTTGTTCCCTTTTCCGCTTATCTCTTCAGGGGTAATCATCTTGCGGTCCATTGCTCTCCACGCATAAACTATGTATGCAAGAACAAATGGAATAAGAAGTGATACACAAGACATTACAAATAGGGTAAACTGGCTTGAGCAGCTGTTTGCCAATGTAAGTGAGCTTTGCAGATCTGCAACAGACGGATAGTATGCAGTCCCGTTGAATCCTGCAAGGAAAAATACACTCATTACAACCAGTACAGTTCCCGGACCGGCAGCCCAGATTCCCTTTTTGCTTTGAGAAAAGCCACCCATCCATATTCCCGACAGTACAAGTACAACACCCACAAGGAGCATCCCGGCAACAGCCGGCATCTGGAGCAAGTTGTGCAGATATTTATATTTCTCCATAAATATTGTCCCCTCACTGCTGACTGCAAATCCCTCTTTGCATAGGAGCATTACTGTCCATGTAAGGAAGAATACAAGGAAAGGGATTGTTGCAATCTTTATGGTCTTACGCATTTTACCGGCAAGATCTGCCTCATCCACATTGTTGATGATATACAAGGCTCCCAGAATTGCGGTGAGGGCAACCAATGTGAGTCCCAATAATACAGCGTGTGGCTGGGCAAGAGCCTCAAGGCCTCTCCATCCGCTGTGCCATGTACTGATTACCGGTGCTCCCATATCTATAATGGCAGTTTTGTTAACGGTGAAATTTGAACCGGTAAAGAAAGTCCCCACAGCTGTACCCACAACAAGCGGGGCAATGAATCCGTTTGCAACCAGTGCAATTCTGAACCCTTTCACACCCAACAGATTCCCTTTCTTGTGCAGGAACTCATATGAGACAGCCTGAAATACAAATGTTACAAGCAGAAGCATCCATACCCAGTATGCACCGCCAAAACTTGTACTGTAAAATAGTGGGAAAGAGGCAAAGAAAGCTCCTCCAAAAGTTACCAGCGTGGTAAAGGCAAGCTCCCATTTGCGTCCTGTAGAGTTTACCACCATCCTTTTCTGCAAATCGGTCAATTTGCTGCAAACCAGGTGCAGGTTGGCCCCCTGAACAAACATCAGGAACACAAGCAGACCGCCCAACAGGGCAATCAGGCACCACCAGTAGTTTTGTAATAATGTATATGACATGGCTTAAACGTTTTCATATTTAACATCAGATTCAATCTCGGGACCTTTTTTGATTGCACCAATCATAATCCTTATCTCAATTGCAAGGAACAGTGCAAAAATTGCAAGGAATACAAAGAAGGTAGTCTTTACTGCCGCTACACTTACACTGGAAATGGCAACATTCACCGGCAACAGGCCCTGTATTGTCCAAGGCTGGCGGCCAACCTCCGCAACTATCCAACCTGCCTGTCCGCAGATATATACAAGCGGAATGGAAATTATGGCAGCCCACATGAGCCACTTCATCTTATCAATCCTGTTCTTGTAAGTGAACCATACGGCAAGTACAAGAACAAGTGCAAGGAACATTCCAAGACCAACCATAACGCGGAAAGCCCAATATACAATCCTTACAGGTGGAATAACCTCTTCAGGAGATTTGAAGTAACCGTAACCCATATACTGCATGTTCTCCTGCAGTACAGCAAGGGATTCTGCGGCAGCTTGAGGGTCTGTATCCTTTGTCTGTCTATATGAAGCCAATGCGTTCAGGGCCTTTTTGCCCATCTCCATCTTGGCGGCTACAGAAGGGATTACATTCCCCTGATTGTCTGTATATCCGTTGAGAATGTCATTGATCCCCGGAACAAACCCGTCTATATCATGAGTGGCCAGAACAGAAAGCATCCCTGGAATCTCCACACCCGGAACAATGCTGAATGGAGCCTTTGTGCCACCATTTTCCAACCCCTCTGCAGCAGCAAGTTTCATAGGCTGGTATTTGGCAGCATGTATTCCCGATGAGTCTCCCGACAACATTACGGCCGCTGTCCCCAACAAACCCACAAAACCTCCAATGAGGAGACTTGCCTTTGCAAATTTTACATCCCTTTTCTTGAGCAGGTACCAGCAACTTATGCCAACTACAAAAACACCTCCGGTAAGCCATCCGCTGGTTACAGAGTGGAAGAATTTGCTCACAGCTACAGGATTGCTTATCACCTCCCAGAAAGCAGCTACAGATGCCATCTCGCTCCTTACTGTCTCCGGGTTGAATGTTGTACCTACAGGATTCTGCATCCAGCCGTTAGCAACAAGGATCCAATATGCGGAGATTGATGCCCCAATTCCTGTAAGCCATGTTGCTGTAAGATGGAATTTTTTGCTCACCTTTTCCCATCCAAAGAACATTACTGCAAAGAAAGTGGCCTCCATAAAGAATGCAAGTATCCCTTCAATGGCAAGTGGGGCGCCAAAGATGTCGCCTACAAACCATGAATAGTTGCTCCAGTTTGTGCCAAATTCAAACTCCAGAATAATACCTGTAGCAATGCCTACAGCAAAATTTATGGCAAAGATCTTCATCCAGAACTGTGCTGTCTTCTTCCAGAATTCATCACCTTTTACCACATAAATGGTTTCCATTATGGCCATGACCATGGCAAGTCCCAATGTTAGGGGAACAAATAGCCAATGGTAGCCTGCTGTTACTGCAAATTGCAGTCTCGACCAAAATACTGCATCCATAGTTTAAAGTTTATTTGATTGTTAGTGTATCGTTACTTATCTTTTTAACAAGATGACTTCCAACCTGTTCACTTTTTTCCTCCGGAGTAAGCCCTTTCATGGCAGGTTGGAAGAAAAATACCCTTAGGATGGCAAATAGGATAATGGCCTTTAAAATAATAAGACCCCATAGGGGCTTGCCCCAGGTCATATTCTTAAAACCATCCCTGTACAGGTGCCAGATTGCGGTAAGTGTATTTCTTTTTTCATTCATACTGTAAAGATAATAAAAATTCCTAATGACAAACAATTAAAAATAAAAATATCTATAAAAAAAGAGGGCAATCAATCAATTGCCCCCCTTTAACAGTATTGAAATTACTTTCTGAACATATCCTGCAAATCTTCAAGCATATGCCACAAGTCGCTATCAATGCTTTTGTCATAGCTGCGGGAGTTGCAAAGTATAACTCCGTTTACATTGTCATTGCTTCTTGCCCAGATAGGACATACACCGGCAAGTGTACCGCCGTGGTAATATGTCCAGGTTGGATAGCTTGGGTTGTTTGCTCTCCATCCCAAAGCATATTTGGAGAATGGGTCACCGTCTGTATCAACTGTATTGATATGGGTTGACATAATGTCCAAAGTCTCTTTAGAGAGGATATCCTTAACCTTGGTACCATAATCTATATGTGCCATAAGCTGCATTAGGGCAGGTGCTGATGCTACAACACCACCGGCAGCCAATCCTGCCTCCACTTTGTTGTCGTAAGGGTTTACACTGTTCTGGCTGTAATGTGTTACCTCCCCTTTAATAGGACCGTCATTCTCAGCTGCATCAATGCCGGTAATGTCAATCGGACCATAAATGTCCTCTTTAAGGAAATCCATAAATGGTTTGCCCGACAGATCTTCAACAATTTTACCCAAAATGGCAAAGTTGCTGTTGTTGTATTCATATACAGATCCAGGTGTTTTTATGGTTCCTTGAGAAAGGAGGGTGGCAATTCTTTCGTTCTGGTTCTTTCCGCTGAATGCACTGCCGGCACCAAAAAATCCCTCAGTCATTATACCGCTGGTATGTGAAAGGAGCTGTTCAACAGTAACCTGTTTCCAAAGAGAGGACATATTGTCTCCAAAAGCTTTGTACAAAAGTCCGTCTTTTCCAAAAACAGTGTCAGAGAGTTTCAGTTTGCCCTGTTCCATAAGGGTCAATATGGCAATAGTCGTATGCTGTTTGGACATACTTGCAAGTCTGAACATATGGTCGGAAGTTACTCTCACTTCTTTGAGCGTTTCTGCAAAACCGTATGCACCTTTATAAACAATCTCCTCATCTTTGCTCAATGCAATGGAAACACCTGGGATATCGTGCTCAATCATAAAGTCATAGATCTTGCCGTCAATGGCTTTGTTGCCATTTTTTGCAAGTACCAGATATGTTCTTTGAGCACCGCTCTCAGAAGTTACTGTAATTTTTACGGTTTCTGTAAAGTCAAGCTTCTGTGAGCCGCTGGCAACAGTTGTGGATCCAACTTTTACTGTAGCTTTTTCATGAACAGAAAATGTAGGTACAAGCTCTTTAAGGCTTACCCCCTCAGGGACTGTTATATAAAAAATATTGTTGTAATTAAATGTGGATGTGCAATTCTCTATAAGTGCGGAGTTATTGGCTTTGGTGAAAGCAAAGTCTCTCAATGAATTGTCTGTAGAGAGTGTTGGCCCGTCCGGTGTTGTCCCTTTCTTGGAACAGCTCACCATGAATAGTGCAAATGCGGCAAAAAGCAGCAGAAAAGAGATTTTTGAATTGGTTCTCATATTATTTTCAAGGTTATTTTCAATAAACGACGACAAATGTAGTAAAGAAATGAAAATAAAAAAAGAGCAACATTGCTGCTGCTCTTTTTTGGCGGTGCGGACGGGGCTCGAACCCGCGACCCCCGGCGTGACAGGCCGGTATTCTAACCAAACTGAACTACCGCACCAATCCTGTATTTTTCCTTTCATAGGCTGCAATGTTGAGGATTGCGCAACTTGCATTTGAAATTTTGCGGTGCGGACGGGGCTCGAACCCGCGACCCCCGGCGTGACAGGCCGGTATTCTAACCAAACTGAACTACCGCACCAGTAGTTGTTCTCCCGATTTGGGATTGCAAATATAGAAGTAATTTTTTAATCTGCAAAATTATTTTGGTCTGAAGAATGAAAAATGCACATTTCCATATTTTTTTTCTTTCACAAAGAATTTGTGCTCCTCAAAATTATAGGTACCCGGGTGCTCCAGGATAAGGTATCCGTCGGGGAGGACAAGCTCTTTCTCAAAGATTTTGTCGGGAATGGTATCAAGCCCCTCAATGTTGTATGGGGGGTCTGCAAATATTACATCAAATTTTTTTGTGCATATCTCAATAAAATCAAAGACATTGTGCCTTACAACCTGCATTCCTTTAACCTTGTATGCGGTAGCAACCTGTTTTATGAATTTGGCATGCATGGGATTCATCTCTATGCTTACTATATCTTTACACCCCCTGGATGCAAATTCAAGGCTTATGCTCCCTGTTCCGGAAAAAAGATCAAGGACTGAGAGTTCTTCAATGTCATATTCGTTGATAAGGATATTGAACAACCCCTCTTTTGCAAAGTCTGTGGTTGGTCTTGCACCGTAATTGGCTGGTGGAAGGATGTTCTTCCCTTTTAAATCTCCTCCAATGATTCTCATAGTTGTATAAGATTGTCCAGATTGTTTGATTCTACACCGTTAAAGAATTTTGCAATTGTCTGTTCCTGTTCAGCGGTAATGGGAGAGCATACCCTTACTGTACATTGTCTCGGATTCATCTGAAGCTGCTTTATGGAGAGGAACAGAAAATACAATGCACTCTCAAAACTGTCTGTTTTGAATGAATTTGCAATCTTGAGTTCCGATCCTGTTGCAATAACTGTATGCGAGAGCTTTTTTTGACTGTTGTAGTGGAACACAACTTTATTGTAGTGGGATATGCTTTCACACTCGCCGATGAGTTTTACTGCAAAAGGGAGCATGTCCGTGTTGTTGTTCTCCTCCTGCTGCGGCATGGCGTAAGCCATCACAGCCTTGGCACTCTGTAATGAACATTCTTTAAAGAGATAGCCCTCATTTATGTTGAACTGGCTGCATAAAGCCTCTTTACCCAATTGGGGGGTATATAGCTCCTGCGGTATAAGGGTAAACAGCTCGGATAGTTTGTATTGTCTCATAATGCTCCAAAGATACAAAAAAACCAGCCCGATTGGAGGCTGGTTTCTCATATTATTGTGTAAAGATTACTCCCAGTTACCTGCGTTGTTGTTAGGAGCGTCAACGCTACCAACTTTAAGACCAGGGTATCTGCCCATATCCTCAGCCTCGCATTTTAGGTTGATGATATACTGGCGGTCCAAACCGATTAGGTAGTCCTCATAAGGCATACAAGCCTCAAACAAAGGAACATCTACACCTGATACTGGTTTGATAACAGCGCTCATGATGATAGGTTTGCCAGAGAAAGGAATGGTTTTCAAATCCTCAGGTTTGAAATCAGCTCTCTTAAGCAAAGTATCTTTAACAGGAATAGAAAGGTCAATTGTCAATACAAGGTTCATACCTTTCTCATAGTATGCCAATAGCTCCTCATTGGTAATTTTTTTGTTCTTTTTCTTCAAAGCCTCAGTATTTGCTACTGCTGCAGAGTCATCCATTGAACCAATCATTTTGGTAATGGTAATCTGACCATTGTTGTAGAAATCAATCAATGAATCAATGCTTGATGTAAAGTGTCCTGTTTTACCTTTGAATGCATCCTGTAGGGTACGGATGTCTTTAAGGCGCTGGATACCTACGTTCTCTCTTGCTTTAGCGTCTTTCTGAAACTGCACTGGCTCCTGTACACTATTATAAATAGCATAAGTCAAACCTACGATAGCCAATGGAAGAATGATGAATGTAAAAATCTTTTTCATTGTTATTGTGTGTATTTTTGATTATTCAATGTCTATTATCGCACAAAAGTAAAAAATATATTTTTCCCTTGCAATATATTTTTAATTTTGCACAAATTAAATTGGTAATTAAGGTGAAAAAGATAGAAAATTTGGAGCATTTGAGGGGGCTGCTCCAATCATCCTACAATATAATTCTGGTAGGTCATGTGAATCCCGACGGTGATTCTATAGGTTCCCTGATGGGAATGAGGGGATACCTCCTCTCTCTTGGTAAAAAAGTGGATGCGGTGGTTCCCAATCCATACCCTGATTTCCTGAAATTCCTGGATCCAGGGGAGGAGATAATGGCATATTCTACCCTTGCCGCCCAAGTTGAGGAGAGGGTTGCACAGTCTGATCTCATTATATGTATGGATTTCAACTCCCTTGGAAGAATAGATGATTTGGGTAAGGTTATAGCTGCCCATGGGGCAAAGAAGGTCCTTATTGATCACCATCCCCAACCTGATACAATATTTGACCTTATATACTCTTATCCCGAGTTGTCATCTGCATGTGAACTTACCTATTGGATTATAAAGGGACTGCTTGGAGGTGGAAAATTACCTCTCTCATCCGCTATAGCGTTATATACAGGTATGATGACTGATACCAACAATTTTGCAAACTCTGTGCTCCCTTCCACATTCAGGATGGCAGGAGAACTTATGGAGGCCGGCGTGGATAAGGAGTGGGTGCAGAGAATGGTATTTGGCGGATACTCAGAGGAGAGGATGAGGCTTATGGGATATATGTTGGGTGAGAATATGAAAATTTTGCCACAGTACGATGCGGCTGTGATGGTTCTTACCAAGGAGATTAAGGAGAGATTCAATTTTGCTGACGGTGATTCCGAGGGGTTTGTGAACCTTGCCCTCAATATAAAGAGTATAAGGATTTCAGCGTTGTTTACAGAGGGGGATGAGTTCATTAGGGTATCATTGAGGTCAAAGGATGATTTTTCTGTAAACAGACTTGCCAGGGAGTCTTTCAATGGTGGTGGGCACGAAAGGGCTGCTGGTGGCAGGTTGTTCATCCCTATCGGTGAGGTGGCAGAATATTTTGAGAAATCGTTGGCCCGGTTTATAGAAAAAGAAAAACAGGCATAGCTTTTGTTATAAGGAAGCGGAATGAAGAGGATACTATATATAATATGTGCATTTCTTTTCCTTTGCTCATGTGCAAAGGAGGACAGAAATCTTATGCTGATCAATCAGGAGGAAGCTATAGACAGATATATCTCCTCCCAAAAGGATGTGAGGATTGCCAGAAACGGCGGTTCCAACAGACTGGTGTTTACAGAGGGGAAGGGAACGGACTCTTTGGAGGTTGGCGATGTGGTGAATTTCTACTATGCAGGGTATATCTTCTCCAATGGAAAGGGCTCTATGTTTGCAACAAACAATCCTCAGGTTGCACAGAACTCAAATTTTCCTTTGAGCGGTGGGGTGGAGAGTAAAGTTGTCGGGAAGGGAGAAATGATAGATGGCCTTGACAAGGGATTGGTGGGGGTACGTGCCGGTGAGATGTGCCAGATTGTCTTCTCTGCAAAGTATGGTTATGATAATGAAGCGGTATATAATGTTCCCAAAATGTCACCATTAATTTTTGAGGTGTGGGTGGAGAGCATTGGTAAAAATTAGTATATTTGCAACCCTATGGTAAAAAGTATTGATAAATTTTTGTATTTTCTCCTTGTGGCAATTGTTGCAGTGTCGTGCGCACAGGAGAAAGATGAGCCGGAAAGAACTGTGCAACAGAGAATTTTGGATTCTTTTGTTGAGTTGAATTATCCTCAGGCAACTGTCAGGGATAACGGACTTGTAATTATTGACTACAAACAGGGGACAGGTGATACCCTGGATACTCAGGAAGCAGGATTTTTTGAGTATACCACCCATTATCTTTCTGGTGATTGTATTGAGACAACAGATGAGAAACTGGCAGAGAGATTGGGATGGTTCCTCAATTCCAACTATTATGGCCCTACGCTCTACGATATAGGGTATGAGTCAAACTACGCAGGTCTGGAGGAGGCTGTTACCGGTTTGCAGGTTGGTGGAAGCATAAAGTTCATTTTGCCGCCATGGCTTTCTTATACATATGACAAGAAAAGCTGGAATCAGAGCCAGAGCATAATTTATGAGATGGAGCTCAAGGAGGTTTTGAGCGATATCTACAAATGGCAGGAGGATACTATGAGCAGATATGCCAATACTCATTATCCGGGTTTGGATACAACCAGTGCCAATTTCTATTTCAAGAAACTTCATGACGCGGGTGCAGATACAGTGGACGGCAAGATGGTGGATGTAAGATATGTGGGCAGATTGCTCGATGGATGGGTGTTTGATACCAATATAGCAGATACTGCCAAGAAATATGGTATTTATGACAGTTCAAATGAATATGATGCCCTATCGGTACAGTACCATGAGGATCTTGAGAATATGATTGAGGAGAGCGAATTGGTAAGGGGATTCTGTATGGCCCTTAAAGAGATGAGCTACGGAGATGTTGCATTTACCATGTTCTACTCCGATTATGGATACAGCGGTTCCGGTTCCGGTGATATTGGACCTTACCAGCCGCTTATATTCTGGATATATATAGAACCGGAAGAGGATTAGCTGTCCGGTTCTACAGATGTAAAAGAGGTGACCCTTGGGGCCACCTCTTTTTGTATGGAATATGTTGTTCCCTATTATTTTGCAACAAAGTGGAAGTGTGATCCAAAGCGCTCGAATGCTGCTTTGTCAAGCTCCTCACGTGCATCAGGATGAGCGATGCTGATCATAAGTTTAGCTCTCTCCTGTAGTGACTTGCCGTATAGGTTAACAGCACCGTACTCAGTTACAAACCAGTGGATGTGGTTTCTGGTAGTTACAACACCTGCACCTGGAGTAAGGATAGGGGCAATCTTGCTTATACCTTTGTTTGTTACAGCAGGCATGGCAATAATAGCTTTACCACCCTCAGACATTGAAGCACCGTAGATGAAGTCAATCTGTCCGCCTACACCTGAATAGAATTTTGTACCAAGTGAGTCTGCACAAACCTGACCTGTAAGATCTACCTGAAGAGCAGAGTTGATAGCAGTTACTTTAGGGTTCTTTGCAATTACAAACGGGTTGTTGGTGTATCCTACATCCATCATTGCAACCATTGGGTTGTCGTCGATGAAATCGTAGCAAGTCTGTGAACCCATTAGGAATGTAGAAACCATTTTGCCTTTGTCAATAGCTTTGTTTGCACCATTGATAACACCTTTCTCTACAAGAGGAAGAACGCCGTCTGCAAACATCTCTGTGTGGATACCAAGGTTTTTGTGGTTGCCAAGCTGTGCAAGAACAGCGTTAGGAATAGCGCCAATACCCATCTGAAGGGTTGCACCATCCTCAATAAGATTTGCACAATGGATACCAATTGCAGTCTCAATCTCTGATGGAGCTGAGAAGTGTGCAGGCTCAAGGATTGAATCATGCTCTACAAAGTGGTCAATCATGCTAAGTGGAATCATAGCGTCACCAAATGAACGTGGAACGTTCTTGTTCACAACTGCAATTACCACTCTTGCACACTCAATTGCTGCAAGGGTTGCATCAACTGAAGTACCAAGTGAAACATAACCGTGTTTGTCTGGAGTAGAAACCTGAATCATTGCAACGTCGCAAGGAAGAGTACCGCTACGGTAAAGTTTCTGGGTCTCGCTCAAGAAAATTGGAATATAGTCTGAATATCCGGCCTGAACGCTCTTTCTAACATTACCACCTACAAAGAATGCCTGGTGGAAGAAAATTCCCTCATATTTTGCATCTGTGTAAGGAGCCTCGCCCTCTGTATGAAGGTGGTGGATTCTTACATCTTTAAGCTCTCCGTTGTCACCTCTGCGGCAAAGAGCATCAATAAGTACTTTTGGAGCACTTGCCACGCTGCTGAAATGGATATGGTCACCCGACTGAACATATTTTACAGCCTCATCAGCGCTGATAAATTTAATGTTTGCGTGCATTTTAAGTTATTTTTATGTTATGTTGATTGTTTGTCTTTAAAATCATACAAAGATAAAAACTTTTTGGCTAATAGTATGTGGTAACTTACCCACTTCTACTTTTTTAAGTATATTTGTACCAATTAAAAAGTATTTGTTCAATTGAGTGGAGATATGAAAAAAGACCGTACAAAAGAACTTGAGGCATTTGAAAGGGTGCTGGATGTGATGGATGAGCTTAGGGCCAAATGTCCTTGGGATGCAAAACAGACAATAGAGAGCATAAGGCCTCTTACCATAGAGGAGACTTATGAGTTGAGTGATGCAATTCTGGGCAATGATTTACCAAATGTGTGCAAGGAGCTGGGAGACATTATGATGCATATTGTGTTCTATTCTATTATAGCAAAGGAGAAAGGTGCGTTTGATGTGGTGGATGTGATGAACAAGATGTGTGACAAGCTCATTTACCGTCATCCTCATGTTTTCTCTACCGAGAAGGTTAAGGATGCAGAGCAGGTGCTGCAGAACTGGGAGCAGCTCAAGACCAAGGAGAAAGACGGCAACAAGAGGATTCTAAGCGGTGTTCCTGAGAGTCTGCCTGCTGTAATAAAAGCATACAGGATGCAGGACAAGGCCCGTGCTGTGGGGTTTGACTGGAACAACAAGGAGGATGTATGGGATAAGGTAAAAGAGGAGGTTGCTGAGCTGGAAGTGGAGCTTGGAAAATTGTCGGGAGCAAAGGAGACTTTAGGGGAGGAGAAATACAAGGATTTGGCAGAGAAGGAGTTGGGAGACCTTATGTTCTCTGTTATAAATGCTGCAAGATTGTATGATCTTAATCCCGACAGTGCATTGGAGGCTACCTGCAAGAAGTTCCGCCGCAGATTCACATATCTGGAGGAGCATACTATCCGCCAGGGGAGGAATCTCAGGGAGATGACCCTTGAGGAGATGGATGCAATCTGGAACGAGGCAAAAAGATTGGAGAGGGAGTAATGGAGAGGTGGCAGGAGAGAACCTCCATGTTGTTGGGGGAGCAGATGCTTGATTCCCTTGCACAACGCCGCGTGATGGTTGTGGGGCTTGGAGGGGTAGGTGCCTATGCGGCTGAGATGCTTTGCAGGGCGGGTGTAGGGGCCCTTGTAATCATAGACTCGGACACTGTGGGGGAGACAAATATAAACAGGCAGCTGATTGCCATGACAAGTACTGTCGGGAGGCTTAAGACAGATGTTGTGGCACAGCGTCTTAAGGATATCAATCCGGCGGTGAACCTTGTGGTGATTCCGGAGTATGTGGAGGAGGAGAATCTTCAGGCAATTTTTTCTCAGGCGGGTGAGTTGGATTATGTTGTGGATGCAATTGATACCCTTGCCCCAAAGATCTCACTTATAAAATATTGTGTGGAGCAAAAGATTCCCCATGTATCGGCAATGGGTGCCGGAGCAAAACTGGATGCCACAAAAATAAGGATTGCAGATATAAGCAAGTCATACAATTGTCCTCTGGCATATATCCTCCGTAAAAAACTTAGAAAGGAGGGGATTTCCAAAGGTTTTAAGGTTGTCTTCTCGGAAGAGCTTCCCGACAGGGATGCAATTGTCCCCATGGAGGAGCGCAACAAGAAGAGCCAGGTGGGGACAATCTCGTATCTTCCTGCAGTGTTCGGATGTGTATGTGCACAGGCGGCCATTGAGCATTTGATTGGATAAAATGTTACATTTGTGTATTGAAAAGAAACTTAGATGTTATGCAGATAATCGTTAAAGAGGTTGGCAACAAGAAAGAGTTCAAAGCTTTTTATCAGTTCCAGAACAAGTTGTATAAAGGGTGTGAGCAGTATGTCCCATCTTTGGATGCAGATCAGAAGAGCACCCTTACCACAGATCCGGCATTGGATTATTGTGTGAGAAAAATGTGGCTGGCATATAAGGACGGCAGAGTTGTAGGGCGTATTCAGGGTATAATTAATCCCCGTTATAATGAGTTCTACAATCTTAAGAGAATACGTTTTGGGTGGTTTGATTTTGAGGAGGATATAGAGATTGCCAGGGCATTGCTCGATACCGCTATGGCGTGGGGCAAGGAGCAGGGGATGACTCAGGTGCATGGCCCTCTCTTCTACAATACGCTCGGGAAGCAAGGTATGCTGGTTGAGGGCTTTGAGAATACTCCTCCTTCCAACTGCCTGTACAACTATCCGTATTATGTGGAGTTTATGGAGAAGTTGGGATTTGTTAAGGAGACAGATTGGGTGCAGTTGAGGTTGAACGGGTCCCAGGGGGCTCCGGAGAAGTTGAAGAGGATATCAGATATGCTGTTGAATCGTTATAATCTTAAGATGCTCAATCTTAAAGATGTTAAGGGAGATTTCAAGAAGGAGCTCATACAGAAGTTCTTTGCTATATACAACGAGTGTTTTAAGGCGGTGCACAACTTCATCCCTCTTACCCCTAAGGAGATTGAAAAGACTGGAAATTCATATTTTTCTTTGTTGAAACAGGAACTTACCTGTATAGTTATGGATGAGAATAACGATGTGGCTGCATTCGGATTGTGCTTCCCGTCATTGTCTGAGGCATTGAAGAAAGCCAAGGGAAGTCTGTTCCCGTTCGGGTGGTACCATATCCTTAAGGCATACAGGAAATATGATACCATAGACCTTATGCTTGTGGGGTCAAGTCCTGCCTGGGCACAGAAGGGACTTTCTGCAATTTATCATAACAATTTGGCAACCAGTTTCAAGAACCACAACCTCAAATACTGTATTACAAATCCGCAGATTGATACAAATATTGCGGCCATAAAGGTTTGGGAGAGTTATGATTCTGAGCCGTTTATGCGCAGACGTTGTTGGATTAAGGATTTGTAGGAGTAAATTCTCTGTTTTTCAAATAAATTGAGTATTTTTGCGGGTTGATTGCCCGCAAATGCTTTTTGTAGGGGGAGGTTTAACTGAATAATAATACATTACATATATGAGCGAGAACAGTTTATTGGCTAAGATTGAGGGGTTGTATGACAAGTTCAACAAGTTGCAGGAGCAGATTTCTGATCCTGAGCTTATGAACGATATGAAAAAGTATGTACAACTCAACAAGGAGTACAAAGAGCTTGACCCTATAGTAAAAGCAGGTGCAAAGTTCAAAAAAATGGTTGAGGATTATGAGGCGGCAAAAGATATTCTTCAGAATGAGAAGGATGAGGAGTTGAGGGAGATGGCAAAAGAGGAAGCTGCAATGTTGGAGGAGGTTCTACCTCAGATGGAGGAGGAGATTAAGTTGCTTCTTATACCTGCAGACCCGCAGGATGCCAAAAATGCAATTATTGAGATCAGAGGTGGAGCCGGTGGAGACGAGGCTTCTATCTTTGCAGGAGACCTGTTCAGAATGTACTCAAAATATATTGAGCGCAGAGGTTGGAAGATGGAGGTTACCAGCCAGAGTGAGGGTACCAGTGGCGGATTTAAAGAGGTGATAATGAAGGTTACCGGAGATGGCGTTTATGGAGTGTTGAAATATGAGTCGGGTGTTCACCGTGTACAGCGTGTACCTCAGACAGAGACTCAGGGCAGGGTTCATACATCAGCTGCATCAGTGGCTGTGTTGCCTGAGGCTGATGAGTTTGATATTGAGCTTAATGAGAAGGATATCAGAAAAGATACATTCTGTTCTTCAGGTCCTGGCGGACAGTCTGTAAATACAACATACTCGGCTATCCGTCTAACCCATATCCCTTCTGGATTGGTTGTACAGTGTCAGGATGAGAAGAGCCAGCTTAAGAACTATGACAAGGCGTTGGCAGAGTTGAGAACCCGTTTGTACAACTTGGAGTACGAGAAATATCTAAATGAGATTTCTGCAAAAAGAAAGACCATGGTATCTACCGGAGACCGTTCTGCAAAGATCAGAACCTACAACTACCCTCAGAGCCGCGTTACCGACCACCGTATAAACTGGACAATGTACAACTTGCCGGTATTTATGGACGGTGCCATCCAGGAGGTGATAGACCAGCTTCAGATTGCCGAGAATGCTGAGCGTTTGAAGGAGAGCGAGGCAGAATAGCGGTACGGATTTGTACAGTGCTTACAATACAGATTGGGGAACAAAACAGAGGTTGTTTGTTCCCCAATCTTGTTTTTCGTCCATGTTGGGCATAATTTGTGGCCATTTTGTTCCCCAATCTTGTTTTTCGTTCATGTTGGGCACAATTTATAGCTATTTTGTTCCCTGATGATGGGACTTTTGTGTTGGAGGCACAAAGCGGCGGAGCAAGCCCTTGGGCTGAGCTTGCACAGCCGCTTTGAACCGATGGCGGGCGCACTTGCCAGCGGTGGTGCCGTGAGCTTTGGTAATTCTGTGCCCAAAAAGATACTTTTTCCAGCACAGAATTGAGTTTTGAGCAAATTGGTGCCCAGAAAGGGCCATTTCCCGTACAAAATTGCGGTAGAGGAGTATTCTGTGCCCAGAAAGATACTTTTTCCAGCACAGAATTGAGTTTTGAGCAAATTGGTGTCCAGAAAGGGCCGTTTCCCGTACAAAATTGCGGCAAAGGAGTATTCTGTGCCCAAAAAGTTATATTCTGGGAATATTTGTTTGCCTTTTCTTTTTTTTGTATATTTACCCGATTCAAAATTATGGAATTATGAAAAGAATTTTTGGTTTTTTTGCGGTTGCGGCAATGGTTGCAACTGCTACTGCTGCAAATGCGGTACATGTTGGAAATATTGTGGTCAAGAGAGGTGTTGTAGATACAGTCTATAAGGCAAAACATGTTGTTGTGGGTATGGCAGATCCGGGTGAAGAATTTACTGTAAACGGACAACAGGTTAAGGCATACAAGACAGGAACATGGGGTATTGAACTCCAATTGCAGGAGGGTGATAACCATATAAAAATAGAGAAGAAAGGATCTGGCAGCGCAACATTCAATGTATTTTACAGTTCCACTCCAAGACCTGTAACAGAAGAGGCAAAACAGGCGGCTCAGGCCAGAAAGGCAGCAGAGGCAGAAAAGGCAAAATTCTATCCTACAAGCCTGAAGGTTAGCACAAAAAAATACTCTTACCTCAACTATGGAGCAGGTACAGACCGCCTTGGAGGTGCAAAGATCAATTATCTGCCTGAGGGTATAGAGATGTTTGCAGATGCAGAGAATGAGAATCTTTATAGAGTGAAACTTTCGCAGAACCGCTATGCATATATTCCTAAGAGCCAGGTTGAGGTTGTAGGAAAGGTAAATGAAGGGTATGATTTCATGCAGGAGAATGTTGTACTCAGTGGAAGTTCATCTGCATTCAATATGGGAGAGTTTGATAGGGTTGCAATTGGCGTAGGCGGCAAGAAACCTTACATTGTAAAGGAGTATGCAGAGCCTCATAAAATTGTGGTGGATCTTTACGGAGTTCAGTGCAACTCAAACTGGCTTACCCACAAGAGTGGCCTTAAGAGTGTGGATAATATTGATGTGGAGAGTATAGATTCAGATATTACAAGAGTTACAGTTTATCTTAAAACCAAAACTTCTTGGGGTTTTACGATGGATTATAGCGGCAATACCCTTAATCTGGATATCAAACATGTTCCTGAAAAACTTTATCTGAAAGACCTTACAATAGGTATTGATGCTGGGCATGGCGGTCCACAGAGCAATGGCGCTGTAGGTTTGAGCGGCCTTAAGGAGAAAGATATGAACCTGGATATGGCATATCAGCTTAAAGCCATTTTGGAGAAACAGGGGGCAAAAGTTGTCCTTTCCAGAGATTCTGATGTAGGGGTAAGCATGCGTGAGAGACAGGACAAGTTCATAGAGCAGAAAGCGGATATAGTACTCTCTATCCACTGCAACGCAGGTGGTGGCCCTCTTTCAAGCCTTGGTACAAGCACATATTACAGATATAATGTATATAAACCTCTTGCAGCTGATATTCTCGGATATTTGTTGCAAATGGAGGGTGTGAATAACTTTGGTATGGTTGGTAACTTCAACTTTTCATTGAGTGCCATTACAGAGTTCCCATGCGTGCTTGTGGAGACCTTGTTCATCTCAAGCCTTGCAGAGGAGGAGAAGCTTGCAGATGCAGATTTCCGCAAGGCAATGATGGAGAATGTGGCAAAAGGTTTGAATGACTACATAAAAGAGTGCAGGCAGCGTGAACTTTAAGATTGAATCACCATATAAGCCCACTGGAGACCAGCCTCAGGCAATTAAGGAGATATCGCAGGCCATAAGGGAGGGTGTGGATGCCGTTACTCTTTTGGGAGTGACAGGGTCTGGCAAGACCTTTACTATGGCCAATGTGATAGAGAAGTTGCAGAGGCCGGCCCTTATCCTTAGTCATAACAAGACTTTGGCGGCGCAGCTGTATGGTGAGTTCAAGTCTTTTTTCCCCAACAATGCGGTTGAGTATTTTGTCTCCTATTATGATTATTATCAGCCGGAGGCCTATATGCCTGTGACCGATACCTACATAGAGAAGGACCTGAGTATAAATGACGATATTGAGAAGTTGAGGTTGAGCTGTTCAAGTGCTTTGCTCAGCGGCAGGAGGGATGTGATAGTTGTCAGCAGTGTTTCTTGTCTGTATGGCATAGGAAATCCTGCAGATTTCCATTCCAATACCATTACACTCAAGGTTGGGCAGGTGCTGGCCCGTAACCAGTTCCTTTACAAGCTGGTTGATGGCCTTTACTCCAGAAATGACGTGGAGTTCAAAAGGGGAACCTTCAGGGTTAAGGGTGACAGTATAGACATTTATCTGGCGTATGGAGATAAAGGGTGCAGGATAATATTTTTTGGAGATGAGGTGGAGGAGATAGAGATGTTCGACCCTGTATCTGGGGGAACTATAGAGTTTGTGGATGAAATCTCCATTTTCCCTGCCAATATTTTCTCAACCACAAAGGAGAGGATAAAGAGTGCAGTATGGAACATACAGGAGGATCTGGTTAAGCAGTGCGAGTTCCTCCACAGCATTGAGAAACATGCGGAGGCAAAGAGGCTCAAGCAGAGGGTGGAGTATGATCTGGAGATGATAAAGGAGATTGGGTATTGTTCGGGAATAGAGAACTATTCAAGATATTTTGATGGAAGGAGTGCAGGGACAAGACCTTTCTGTCTGTTGGATTATTTCCCAAAGGATTTTATAACCTTCATAGACGAGAGCCATGTTACAATCCCGCAAATTAGGGCAATGTATGGTGGGGACCGCTCCCGTAAGGAGACCCTTATTGAGTATGGGTTCAGGTTGCCGGCGGCGGCAGACAACCGTCCGCTCAAATTTGAGGAGTTTGAAGCATTGAGCAATCAGACGGTGTTTGTGAGTGCCACTCCTGCACCGTATGAGCTGGATAAATCGCAGGGGCTTATAGTGGAGCAGGTGGTAAGGCCAACGGGGTTGCTGGAGCCGCCAATTAAGGTGAGGCCTACAGAGGACCAGATAGATGACCTTCTGGAGGAGATTCAGATAAGGGTGGAGAAGGATGAGAGGGTGCTGGTTACAACCCTTACAAAAAGGATGGCGGAAGAATTGGACAAATATTTGCAGAAGAATGGTGTCCGTTGCCGTTATATCCACTCTGATGTGGATACACTTGAGAGGATTGAGATTATAGAGGATTTCCAGGCAGGGCGTTTTGATGTCCTTATAGGGGTGAACCTCCTTAGAGAGGGATTGGACTTGCCTCAGGTTTCATTGGTGGCAATTCTGGATGCCGACAAGGAGGGGTTCCTGCGTAGTGAGACAGCCCTTACCCAAACGGCGGGGCGTGCCGCAAGAAATATAAACGGACTGGTTATCATGTACGCAGATACTATTACAAGAAGTATGCAGCGTACAATAGATGAGACAAACAGAAGAAGGGAGAAGCAGCAGGAGTATAATAAAGCGAACAATATTGTCCCTACACAGGTGCTCAAAAAGGAGCGTAATGTTTTGGACAGGGCCCAGAGTGGAATGGAATATGCAGTGGAAGAGGCAAAAACAAATATAATTCAGGATCCGGCTGTTAAGGAGTTGGATAAGGAAGATTTGCAGAAGGCATTTGCTGCGGCCAAAAGGGATATGGAGAAGGCAGCTGCTGAACTTGATTTCATTAAGGCTGCCAAGTTCAGGGATGAGATGAGATATTTGGGTGAACTGATTTCAAAAAAATAGAGGTTTCTAACAGAGAGGGAAGAGGTATGTTACAGAATGAAATGGTAAAGAGGGCCTATGAATTGGCCGCAAGGGAGCTGGATGGACAGCAGAGAGGGAACGGACATCCGTTCATTGAACATCCTATGGGAGTTGCAACAATAGTTGCAAATGAGATTGGACTTATGCCGCAAGCTGTGGCTGCGGTTTTTTTGCATGAGGCTACAAGGACAAATACGAATCTTTTGCAGCAGGTTGCAAAGGAGTACCCTCAGGAGGTGATAACAATGGTGGAGGGGTTGAACAAGATATCGGGAATAACCCCAAAAGATACCAGGCTGCAGGCAGAGAATTACAGGAAACTTATTGTTTCATATTCCAAGGATCCCCGTGTAACCCTCATAAAGCTCGCCGACAGGCTTGAGATTATGCGTAATTTGGACATTTTCCCAAAGAGCAGCATAATGCGCAAGGTGACAGAGACCATCATGTTGTATATCCCTCTGGCACACCAGCTTGGAATGTACAACCTTAAGAGCGAGCTGGAGGACCTTTATTTCAAACACTCGGATCCGGAGAATTACAGGACAATAAAGAACAAGCTCAAGGCAACTGAGGGGGAAAGGGAGAAGCTTGCACAGGAGTTTGTAAAGCCTCTTGAGAAATCGCTCAAAGAGAGCGGTATAAATTATAAGCTTAAAGTGCGTACCAAAACCGCTTACTCAATATGGAAAAAGATGCAGAAACAGAATGTCCCTTTTGAGAAGGTGTATGATGTTTTTGCTATGAGATTTATTCTGGATGTCCCTCTGGAGAAGGAACACGATTACTGCTGGGAGGTGTATTCGAGAGTAACCCAGGAGTACAAACCGGATACCAAGCGTCTGAGGGACTGGATTACAAACCCAAAACCCAACGGATATGAATCTCTGCATACAACTGTGCAGAACAAGGAGGGGGCATATATTGAGGTGCAGATAAGGACCGCCCGCATGGATGATATGGCGGAGAATGGACACGCTTCCCATTGGAGCTACAAAGGGATAAAGAGTGTTCAGGGGTTGGATGAGTGGTTGAAGAATGTGAAGGAGATGTTGGAAAGCTCGGAGGAGAATCCATATACAAATGCGGTTCAGAAGGAGCTTGATGAGATATTTGTATTTACCCCAACAGGAGACCTCAAACAGTTGCCAAAGGGGGCAAGTGTGTTGGATTTTGCCTTTAATATCCACTCTAATTTGGGCGTAAAATGTTGTGGTGCAAAGATAAACGGCAAGATAGCATCAATTAAGGATGAGCTGCATACTGGTGATGTTGTGGAGATTATGAGCAACAAGAACCAGAAACCATCTGCAGACTGGCTCAAAATAGTTGTCTCATCAAAGGCCCGCAACCGTATTAAGGCAAAACTTAAAGAGGAGGAGGGGAAACTCATAAAACTTGGAAGGGAGCTTCTGGAGCGCCGTATGAAGAACTGGAAGCTGGAGCTCAATGATGATGTCCTTGCAGATATAGCCAAACACTACAAGATGAAGGCCTCTGCAGAGGTGTTCCTGGCAATTTATCAGGAGAAGATAGACCTTCTGCAGCTGAAGGATTTTCTTACCAATGGAGGTGAGGAGGAGACTCCCGACAAACCTGAGCAGCGTGCCGCCCACAAGGAGCACAAGAAATCATCTGACAGCGATTACCTGATTATAAGTGACAAGCTCAACAACATAAGCTTTAAGATGGCAAGGTGCTGCAACCCTATCTTTGGAGATGACGTGTTTGGATTTGTCTCTGCAACAGGGGGAATAAAGATTCACAGAATCTCATGCCCTAATGCGGCGAGATTATTGGAGATGTACCCTTACAGGGTTCAGAAGGTTAGGTGGAAGCAGGTTTCCAACACAACCCAGTTCCAGACGGGGTTAAGGATAATTGGAGATGGGGATACTTCTATTGGTGCCCAGATAATGGATTGCATAAGCAAGCAGGAGGCCTCAATGAGATCATTTACAATATCGGAGAGAAGAAAGCCGGGCAATCAGACAGAGTTTGTGGCTGAGGTTGGAATCTCTGTAGGGAACAATGCCCATTTGGACAGGGTTACATCTGCCTTAAAGAGAATAAGGGAGGTTAAGACTGTTCTCAGAACAAGTGAGAAATGATATGGCTGAAAAAGATTATATATACATAAAAGGGGCTAAGGTAAACAACCTTAAGGATATATCCCTTAAGATTCCCCGCGGAAAGCTGGTTGTGATGAGCGGACTGAGCGGAAGTGGAAAGTCATCCCTTGCCTTTGATACCCTTTTTGCAGAGGGACAGCGCCGTTTTGCCGAGAGCCTTTCCTCTTTTGCAAGGCAGTTTCTTGGGAGGATGCAGAAACCCGCAGTTGACAAGATAGAGGGGATTCCCCCTGCCATAGCAATTGAACAGAAGGTAAATACACGAAATCCCCGTTCTACGGTTGGGACAACAACGGAGATATATGATTATCTGAGACTCCTTTATGCCAAAATAGGACGCACCTATTCCCCTGTTACCGGAGAGGAGGTAAAGTGCCATACCGCAAATGATGTGGTGGAATATATAGGAAACCTCAGGAATGAGTCTCCCGACAAACTTACTGCTTATATCCTCTCCAAAATAGGTTGGATAGGGAATGAGAATAAGGTGGAGAAACTCCTCAATGTTAAGGATGCCGGATATGCCAGACTGTTTTCCCCCCAGAAAGGGATGGTCAGACTGGATTCTGTGCTGCAGGATATAGATGGGTTTGCCGGATCTGATCTTTACATTATGGTGGACAGATACCTTGTAGGGGCGGATGAGATCTCTTACGATGACATCTCAAGATTGCTGGATTCTGTGCAGACAGCCTTCAATGAGGGGAATGGTTATCTCTATGTGGCTCTGCAACAGGGTAGGGACAGCCAGGTGGAGATACATGAGTTCTCCAATGTATTTGAGGCAGATGGAATCAGATTTGAGAAGCCTACAGAACTTATGTTCAGCTACAATAACCCTATAGGTGCTTGTCCTGTATGTGGCGGTTACGGCAGTGTTATTGGGATAGATGAGTCGCTTGTGGTTCCAAACGCTTCACTCTCTGTTTATGAAGGGGCCATTGCATGCTGGAGGGGTGAGGTTATGGGCAAATTCCTTAAGGAGTTCATAATGTGTGCCCATAAGTTTGATTTTCCTATCCATAAGCCCTATGCCGAGCTTACCAGAGATCAAAAGAGACTTTTGTGGCAGGGAAATGAGATGTTTACAGGAATTACACCATTTTTTGAGATGGTGGAGACCATGAAATACAAGATACAGTACAAGTATCTGCTTGCCCGTTACTCCGGTAAGACAGTATGCCATGAGTGTGAGGGGAGCCGTCTGCGTAAGGAGACCAATTATGTTAAGATAGGGGGAAAGACAATATCTGAGCTTATGGATATGAGCATAACATCCCTTAATCTTTTCTTTAAGGAACTGCAGCTTGACAAATATGACTCTGCCGTGGCCCAGAGGGCAATTAAGGAGATTTGCAGCCGTCTCAATTACATAGAGAATGTGGGTTTGGGATACCTTACTTTAAGTAGGCATGCAAATACCCTCAGCGGTGGGGAGAGCCAGAGGATAAACCTTGTGAGCTCTTTGGGAAGCAGTCTGGTTGGTTCATTATATATCTTGGACGAACCGAGCATAGGTCTGCACCATAGGGATACAGGGCGTTTGATCAAGGTTATAAAGGATCTGAGGGATTTGGGTAATACAGTCCTTATAGTGGAGCATGATGAGGAGATTATCCGTTCTGCAGACCAGCTTATAGATATTGGCCCTTATGCCGGGGTGAATGGTGGTGAGGTTGTATATCAGGGTGGTGTGCAGGAGGGTATTGATGCTGCCCTCAAGGGGAGGAAGAAGGGGGATACCACATCTTCCGGGTCGCTTACAATAGATTATCTGTCGGGAATAAAGAAGATAGAGGTCCCAACCAAAAAGAGGAACTGGAAATATTCTGTGGAGATTTATGGGGCTATGGAACACAATCTTAAGAACATCTCTGTGAAATTCCCTCTTGGGGTGATTACTGCGGTTACAGGTGTGAGTGGAAGCGGAAAGTCAACCCTTATCGGGGATACTTTGTATCCGGCACTTGCAAGGCATTTCCAGCAGTTTGGTGAGAAGCCGGGGGCATTCAAGGAACTGAGGGGAGATCTTGACAAGCTGGCGGGGGTGGAGTTTGTGGATCAGAATCCTATTGGCAAGAGTTCACGCTCAAATCCGGTTACATACCTTAAGATTTATGATGATATAAGGAAACTCTTCTCGGAGCAGCAGTTTGCAAAGGTGAACGGGTTCGGACACTCCCATTTCTCGTTCAATATAGATGGCGGAAGGTGTCCGCAGTGCTTGGGAGAGGGATTCATTACCATCCCTATGCAGTTTATGGCTGATATAAAGATGACATGCGAGGAGTGTGGCGGAAAGAGGTTCAAGCCTGTAATCCTGGAGGTAAAATATCAGGGCAAGAGCATAAATGAGGTATTGGACATGAGTGTGGAGGAGGCAATAGCATTCTTTGGGGGGCAAAAGGAGACTTTGGCCAAAAAAATTGCCCAGAAATTGCAGATTCTGGATGATGTGGGGTTGGGTTATGTGCAGCTTGGACAGAGCAGCAGCAGTTTGAGCGGTGGTGAGAGCCAGAGGGTTAAACTTGCCCAGTTCCTGAGCAAGGATAGCGGTGGAAAGGGTTCCTTGGCAGGTCCAACTCTGTTCATCTTTGATGAGCCCACTACAGGATTGCATTTCCACGATATAAAGAAACTGTTGGCGGCATTCAATGCTCTGGTTGATAAGGGGCATACAATAATTGTGGTGGAGCACAATACAGATGTGATTGCTGCAGCCGACTGGGAGATAGAACTTGGCCCGGACGGAGGAGACGCCGGTGGACAAATCTGCTACGAAGGGGTGCCGAGGAATATATGATATGACGGAAGATGAAAATGATTATTAACCTATTTATAAAGCAATGAAAAAGATTTTTATGGTACTTGGAGTTGCGGCAATGGCTTTTGCCGCTTGTACTCAGAGCAAGGATGCGGGAAAACCTGCAATAGACCTTGCCAATTTTGACAATACCGTTGCGGCTGGGGAGGATTTTTACCAGTATGCATGCGGTGGATGGATGGAGGCAAATCCTCTTACTCCTGAGTATGCCAGATATGGCATATTTGACCAGTTGGACAAAGAGAATCAGGATAAACTGAAATCTTTGATTGACGAGGTTAATGCAACTGCACAGGAGCCTGGTAGTGTTGGTGAAAAGATTCAGATTATGTATGCGCAGGGTTTGGATACTGCAGCACGCAATGCGGCTGGTGCAGCACCTGTTCAGGAGCAGATTGCTGCAATTAAGGCAGTTGCAAACAATAATGAGCTTGCAGCCATGATTGCTTCTTTGCAGAAACAGGGTGTAAGATCATACTTTGGAATGTACATTGGTGCAGATGAGAAAAACAGCTCAATGAACCTTTTGCAGTTCTCTCAGGGTGGTCTTTCAATGGGTGACCGCGACTACTACCTTTTGGATGATGCAAACTCTGTAAGAATCCGTACCGCCTATAAGGAGTATATGAACAAACTGTTTGCTTTGGCAGGTTATTCCCAGGCTGACGCAGCAGCTTCTACAGATGCTGTATTGGGACTTGAGACTGAAATTGCAAAAATTTCAGTAGATCGTGGTGCCCTAAGGGATGTTCACAAGAACTACAACAAGATGCCTTTGAAAGATTTTGTAAAGAAATACAACTTCATCAACTGGGATATCTACATGAAAGAGGTTGGAATCAAAAACTCTACAGAGGTTAATGCCAGCCAGGTCCCTTTCTTTGAGGCCCTTACAAAACTTCTTAAGAAGGTTTCTCTGGATACCCAGAAAGAGTATCTTGTATTCAAACTTCTTAACTCCGCTTCAAACTACTTGAGCGATGATTTTGTAAATGCAAACTTTGAGTTCTTTGGAAAGACCGTTCAGGGTAGAGAAGTTTTGCAGCCGCTTTGGAAACGCTCGCTTTCTGTAGTAAACCGCACTTTGTCTGAGGCTTTGGGACAGAAATATGTAGAGAAATATTTCCCTGCATCATCTAAAGAGAAGATGTTGGAGATGGTAGCAAACTTGCGTGTAGCTTTGGGCGAGAGAATTGATGCACTTGAGTGGATGAGCGATGAGACCAAAGCCAAGGCTCATGAGAAACTCGGAACCTTTATTGTAAAGGTAGGTTATCCCGACAAATGGAAAGATTATTCTGCCCTTGAGATAAAGAATGACTCTTATTGGGCAAATATGTGCCGCTCAAGCGAGTTCCGTCACAACGAGATGATGAAAGATGAGGGGAAACCTGTTGATCGCACAGAGTGGGGTATGAGCCCTCAGACTGTAAATGCTTACTACAACCCTACAACCAACGAGATCTGCTTCCCTGCAGCAATCCTTCAGCCGCCATTCTTCAACCCTAATGCAGATGACGCTGTAAACTACGGAGGTATTGGTGTTGTAATAGGCCACGAGATGACTCACGGTTTTGATGACCAGGGCCGTAACTATGATAAAGACGGTAATATAAGCGCTTGGTGGACACCTGAGGATGAGGCCAAATTCAACGAGCGTGCAAAAGTGCTTGTTGAGCAGTACAACAAGATTATTGTAATTGATACTGTTCATGCAGATGGTGCATACACCCTTGGCGAGAACATTGCAGACCAGGGCGGTTTGCTTATCTCCCACCAGGCGTATATGAATACCCTTAAGGATAAACCAGCTCCTGCAGATATTGACGGTTTCACACATAACCAGAGATTCTTCCTTGGCTATGCAAACCTATGGGCACAGAATGTACGCCCTCAGGAGATCTTGCGCAGAACCAAAACAGATGTCCACTCATTGGGCAAATGGCGTGTCAATGGTGCTCTCCGCAACATTGAGGAGTGGTATGCAGCATTCGGCATCAAAGAGGGTGATGCAATGTGGATGGATCCTGCAGAGCGCATCATTATCTGGTAATATTACGTTGTCTTTTTGTGTAACTAATAGATAATCAATAAAGTAAAAATCCTGCCTCGGAGTTTGAGGCGGGATTTTCTATTTACCCAACCACTCTGGTCGGGGAATCAGCTTCATCATGTGCTGGATGTCGCCAGCCCGTTTTTGCATATAAAGTGTAGGTTTGTCTGCTTTCCGCTGCAGTGGATTAGGCAATGAGGCGGCAATGAGGGCAGATTGTCGGGAAGAGAGTTTTGAGGCCCTGGTGTTGAAGAGCCTTTCTGCAGTGGCCTCGGCACCGTAGATGCCCCGTCCCATTTCAGCCACATTAAGGTAAACCTCCAGAATCCGCTCTTTGCCCCATATTTTCTCAATGAGGAATGTGAAATATACTTCAAATCCCTTTCTTATCCAGCTGCGGCCGGGGAGAAGGAATACATTCTTGGCGGTCTGTTGGCTTATGGTACTGGCTCCACGGAGTTTTTTCCCTTTGCGGTGGGCTTCAACAGCATTCTCTATTTCAACCCAGTCAAAACCGTTATGGGTGAGGAATCGGGTATCCTCACTTGCCATTACTGCCATAGCCAGATTGGTGGAAATTTTCTCCAGAGGCATCCATCTCTTGTATGTGTGGTATGTGGAGTCGCCCCAATTCTCATAGGTGCGCACAGCCATAAGTGGGGTCACATATACTGGTACATAACGCAGCAGTACTACCCATGAAACGGTAATCCCAATGAACCACAAAGGGATATACAGCAGCAGCCACCTTAGGAATCTGTTCCCTTTTTTCTTCCTTTTTATTGCCATTTTGCCAAACGCGTAACCTTTTATATTTTTGCAAAGTTAAAAATTTTACTCCCGATGAGTGTACGCAATTTTTTTGCCACAGTGGCAACCTCTATCCTTATATGCATTGCAGCACCCTTGCTGCAGGGGCAGGTGCACTCATCCTCATCATACACATACCTCATTACAGAGGAGTCTGCAATGGAGCATATTAGATTCCTCTCGTCCCCAGAAATTGCCGGGAGGGCATCGGGAACACCTCAGGCCAAAGAGGTTGCAGATTACATTGCAGCTTCATTTGAAGAGTGGGGACTGCTCCCTTTCAGGAGTGTGAGCTATTTCCAGCCATTCCAGATTTCCGGGAAAAGGGATGCAAAGGGGTACAATGTGGTTGGATATATCCCTGCCAAAAAGAAGAATGCCGATTATATAATTGTAGGTGCCCATTATGACCATATCGGTTCCATTGGGGAGAAGTTTTACCCTGGGGCAGACGATAATTCGTCGGGAATAGCAGCAATGCTGGAGGTGGCAAAGGCATTGGGCAGAAGATATGTTGAGGGGAACGGCCTGGAGCATAATGTTGTGTTTGTGGGATTTGATGCCAATAACCTCAATATGCAGGGGAGCCGTTTCTTTGTACAGAGGATGGGGATTCCGCCATATAAGGTTACATGTATGCTCAATTTGGATCAGATTGGGAGCTCACTTGCTCCAGTGGGAGATAATACAGAGTATTTGCAGGTGCTGGGTGCAGAGCACCTGAAGGGGTGGCAGAAGGAGCAGATAGATTTTGCCAATGAGTTCTTTGCACTTGGACTTCAAATAGATTATACCTATTACGGCAGCGAGGAGTTCTATAAGATATTCTACAGATTGTCTGATCAGAAGAGCTTCACAGATGCCGGAATTCCTGCACTGCTTTTCACATCAGGCATTACCAAACATACCAACAAAGAGAGTGACAATGCGGACAATCTCAACCCTGCTGTTCTCCTTAAGAGGATAGAGCTTGTATATCGTTTCCTCTGGTTGATAATTTAAGCTGAACATTCCTTCAATTGAAGTGTTTTATCCATAAATTAAGTGTTGGTTTATGGAGATTTCTAATGTTATAGCCAGAGAGATTGTTGACTCAAGAGGCAATCCTACCGTTGAGGCGGATGTTATCCTCAATGATGGTTCATGGGGAAGGGCAAGTGTTCCAAGCGGAGCTTCTACAGGGAGCAAAGAGGCGGTTGAATTGAGGGATTGTGTTACCGGCAGATTTGGAGGTAAAGGGGTTCTGAGGGCTGTGGATAATATTACAGATATTATTGCGCCGGAGATTGTTGGTATGGACGCATTGGACCAGAGGGGTGTGGATGACATTCTTATAAAGTTGGATGGTACAGGTGACAAGTCCCGTTTGGGTGCAAATGCAACACTGGCTGTCTCAATTGCAGTGGCAAAGGCTGCTGCAGATTATCTTAAAGTACCGTTGTACAAATATCTCGGAGGGGTAAATGCACATGTTCTCCCTATCCCTATGTTCAATATAATTAATGGCGGTGCCCACTCCAGTGCACCGGTGGCATTCCAGGAGTTTATGATAAGGCCTGTGGGGGCCCGCAGCTTCAAAGAGGCGGTGCTTATGGGTTCAAACATATTTTACAGTCTTAAAAAGATACTTAAAAGGGCTGGACTGAACACAAGTGTAGGAGATGAGGGTGGTTTTGCCCCCAATTTCAACAGTGCGGAGGAGGCTATAAGCTATATAATGTGTGCCATTCAGAATGCGGGATATATCCCGGCCAAGGATGTGACCATTGCCTTGGATTGTGCCGCTTCCGAGTTTTATGTGAAAGGGCATTACAGTTCAAACGGAAACTATGTTCCCGGTTACTACAACTATGCCAAATTTGAGCAGGAGAGGGGTGTGAAAAGGAGCACCAATGAACAGATAGAGTACTTGAAACAGCTCCTGCACAAATACCCCATTGACTCTTTGGAAGACCCGTTGGCAGAAGAAGACTGGTTTGGGTGGCAAAGGATAACAGAAGAACTTTCAGGCAAGTGTCAGCTTGTTGGGGATGACCTCTTTGTTACAAATGCGAAATATCTGGCGCAAGGGATAAACGAGAAGTGCGCCAATGCAATCCTGATTAAAGTGAACCAGATAGGCACTTTAACTGAGACCTTAAAAACTATTGCATTGGCCCAGCGTAACAAATACGCTTGCATCATATCTCACCGTAGCGGAGAGACAGAAGATTCATTTATAGCTGACCTTGCCGTTGCTGTAAACGCCGGCCAGATAAAGAGCGGCTCAATATGCAGAGGAGAACGCACCGCAAAATACAACCAGCTGCTGAGGATAGAGGAGCAGTTGGGGGATAGGGGACGGTTTGGGTTGTAAAGGGGGCAACTGCATCCTTACGGGTAGCATCAGTTGAAATTAATAGTGAAACGGGTCCCTTGCTCCGGAGAGGATTCTACAGCTATATTTCCGTCATGCAGGTGCATGATCTGCTTGCACAAGCTGAGCCCTATTCCGCTCCCTTTTTCTTTTGTTGAGAAGAATGGGATAAATATCTTGTCCAGCACATCCGGCAGTATGCCTGGTCCGTTGTCGGATACAGCAATGCTTATATCCCCTTTCCCGGATACAGATACCTCTATCTGAATGTGCGGATTCTCCCTCTCTGCACACGCTTCTATTGCATTTTTTATGAGGTTTATCAGAACTTGCTCTATTTGTGTACGGTCTATCTTTACTGTGATTGGGGTTGGAGGTATGGCAAAATGGATGAATTCATCGGGAAAAAGATTGGAGATTTCTTTCAGCAAATCATTCAAACATACTTTCTTCTTTATTGGTGTTGGGATTCTGGTTATTTTGCGGTAGTTCTCTACAAATTCCATAAGTCCTTTGCTCCGTTTATGGATCACCTGCATCCCATGCTGCATTTGCCCGTACTCAACTTCTCTGGTGCTCAAGGTTTCTGATAAAGAGGAGATAGGGGTTATGGAGTTCATTATTTCGTGACCCATTACCCTGATGAGTTTTTGCCAGGATTCTATTTCATTGGCCTCCATTGTCCTCTTTTTGTACATCCTCATAGCTTCACGCAACTCTTCAACCAGTTTCTCTATCTGGGTGTTCCTGTACTCGCTTCTAAAGCTGAGGGCGGTATCTCCACACCTGATATTCTTTGAAAGCTGCTGCATAAGGCGTATCTGGATCATCTGAAGTCTGTACAGATTAGCCCCAAAACCTACAATAAAAAGGGTTGTAGTAATCCCTGTAAAAGGCATTTTATGGCAGTAAAACCAGAATGCTGCCATAGAGAGGATTACTATGGCACATATATGGATTATTACAGTAGTGGAGTATCGTTTCATTGCAGAATCATTTATTTTAGTTTTCTGTAAAGGGCGTACCTGGTAATCCCAAGCATTTGGGCCGCCTTGTTCATATTGCCGTCACTGAGTCTCAATGCCTCCTCTATTACCTGCTGCTCAATCTCCTTGAGGTTAAGATTGCCCGGTTTCCAGTTTTTGAGGGATTGGGACTGTTTAATGGCAAAATCGTCGGGATAAAGAGAAAGACCGTTTCCCAAAATTACTGCCCTCTCAATAATGTGCTGCAGTTCCCTTACATTGCCCGGCCAATTGTATTTGAGGAGTTGCTGTTTGGCTTCCCGGGTAATGCGGGGCACCTTCTTGTTATATTTATGGGAGTATTTTTCTGTAAAATGTTCGGCAAGGAGAATTATGTCATTGCCACGCTCCCTTAAAGGGGGGATATGTATTTCTATAGTATTTATCCTGTAAAACAAATCCTCCCTGAACGAGCCGTTCTGTACCATTGCCGGCAAATCTGCATTGGTTGCACATATAACCCTTACATCAATATCAATTGGGGCTGTTCCGCCAAGTCTGGTGATCCTCTTCTGCTCCAGTGCAGTAAGAAGTTTTGCCTGTGAAGGGAGGGAGAGATTTCCAATCTCATTGAGGAACAGGGTCCCCTTGTGTGCTATCTCCATTCTACCTGCCTTTCCCTTTTTTGCATCGGTAAAAGCCCCTTTCTCATATCCGAACAATTCACTCTCAAACAGCTGTTCTGGAATACTCCCCAAATCTATATGCACAAAAGGCTTGTTGCACCTGTGCGAGTGCTTGTGCAACAGTTGTGCAACCAGATCCTTTCCGGTACCGTTTTCACCCAACAACAATACATTTGCATCTGTGCCGCCCAACTTCTCAACAGTATTGAAAATCCCGCATATAGCATCAGATTCCCCAATTATCTCCGGAAAATGGAGCTTTTCACTGGAGAGGGCCTCAACTTGCTCCTGGAGAGAATTCACCTGCTTGCGGCTTTTTCTCAATTTTATTCCCGACAAAAGGGTGGCAATTAGTTTTTCATTCTCCCAAGGTTTTGTAATGAAATCTGTCGCACCAGATTTGATTGCCCTTACAGCCTTTTCAGTATCGGCATAGGCTGTCATAAGGATTACAACAGCATCCTTGTCCTTTGCCAGAATCTTCTCCAACCACTCAAATCCCTCCTGACCGCTGATTGCATCCTTGCGGAAATTCATGTCAAGGAGGATTATGTCGGGATGAAACTCTTTCATAAAGAAATCTATCTTCTCAGGCACTTTGGCAACCCTTATCATCTCCGCATACGGCTCCAACAACAGATTGAGGGCAAACAGCACATCCTCATTATCATCCACTATAAGTATTTTCCCAAGATTTTTCATAAAGCAGGTTTTACATTCTCCGTATATGCAAAGATAGTGAAATATACTGTTGGAATATGTGCGGATACGCACAGAGAATTTTACGTTTACGCACATATTCAGAAAATGCGCGTAATTGTAAAGTGCATATAATTAGCTACTTGTATGAATGGTACGCTTTTTATGACAACAATGGTTAAATTTGTAAAACTTATTGGTATGTTAAAACACTATTTCATAGTATCCCTAAGGAATCTCTTAAAATACAAGGCCCAGAATTTTATATGCATTCTTGGGTTGGCGGTTGGTATTTTGTGCTTTACAATATGTCTGTACTGTACAAGGCTTGTATTGACAACAAATGAATGTTTCAGTAATGGGGAGAGGATAGCCCAACTCTCCATGCTTGGTGTAGAAAGGCCCGTAAAGTTCGCCGGCACCAGTGTCTCCATGGTAGAAGAATTGCGTGAAATTGACAATCCCCATTTCAGCAGCATTGCCTCTATAGGATATCCAAGAGAGGTTACATTCAATGTGCATTTGAACTCTACAGATATTCTGCCATATTCTTTGATGTCAATGGAGGTGGATACTTCGTTCAATACAATCTTTACACCTGCTTTGGTTGCAGGAAGTTGGGAGAGGGCCCAGCATAATCTCAACTCCATTATAATGAGCGAATCTACAGCAAGGCGTATTTTTGGCAATCCTTTGGATGCCATAAACAAAACAATTATACTTACCCAAAGATTGCCCACATCCCCAAAATCCACTCCAAAAAATGGCGGGATAGCATACACTATAGTTGCTGTAATGGAGGATATTCCACTAAACAACAGCTTCGCTTTTTTGGGCAACTTGGACATCCTTAGGGTAAACGATACAGAGGGGATAATACGTTATGAAAACCGCAGACAGAAAACAGCTTCTACAACCTACATATTGCTTAATGAGGATTCGTCTGCAGAAGATGCTACACAATGGCTTAAAAACAATAACTATACTTTTGAACTCTATGGTGATCTGTATCATGCAGTGGCCAATATGCCTTCTGAAAGTTCTGGAGGAATAGCCATATCTGTAATTACAGCTGTAATAGGTTTTCTAATATTGGCAACAGCATTGCTCAATTTCTTCAATTTCCTAATAGCATTCTTTTACGGCAAAACCAAGGAATATACTTTAAGGAAAGTGTATGGATGTGATTTTGGGGCTCTGTTTACACAGTTGTTCACACACACATCGGTGATGTTGCTGTTATCTTCATTGATAATGCTATCCATAGCTGAACTGATTGCAGACAAGTTGTATCTGACAATAGATAGTGTGGGTATGACTATAACTATGTATTTCAACAAATGGGAACTTATAGGACAGGGGGTACAATGCATCCTGGCAATATTTGCCGTATGTTGCATAATATGTCTTCTGATTACCCGCAGGGTGTATAGAATATCTGTCTATAGAGGGATAAAGACAAAACAGAAACGCCATGGGATGTTGGGCAGGAATATGATGCTATGGTGGCAGCTGTTCATCACATGGATTTTCATAGGAGTCATATTGGCACTTGTCATGCAATCCAACAATAATACCGATGTGATGTTCCCTCAATTGGATAAAGGGGAGAAAGAACATATTCTTAGTGTCTCAATGGATTATACGTTTATGGATAATGTACAAAAAGAGACTATGATGGAGGAGTTCTCCCGCCATTCAGGAGTTAAGGATATCATGGTTACAGATGTCTCTTTGGTTGAGGGGATATCGGGATACACAGGATTTTCATGGGAAAAAGGGGGACGGTGGTTTGAAACGAGTCTGCTCACAGTGCCTAAAAATTTCTTCTCTTTCATGAATGTTGATATAGAGCAGGGTGTGCTCCCGGCTACAGAAAAAGATGTTGTAGTAGATCGTATGTTTCAGGAATTAAGAAAAACAGATGTTTTGGGTCGTACATTGTTTGGAACTGATACCGAATACAATATATGTGCTGTGGCACCTGAATATAACTACAGCATATATGAGAAGGGAATTGGGTTTGTTTTCACTCCGCGCAGTAAAAATGAATATATTGGACACTGCTATATCAAATGCCATAAAGGTCAAACAAAACAAGTAAGGCAATGGGTGGAGGAAATACGCAAAAATATGTTACCTTCAAGTATAGACTATAAAGTATCCACCCTGCTGAAGGACATATACAGTGTTCAGATAATAGAATATACCCTTAGAAAAATCATTATTTTCTTTGCTCTGGTATGTATTATAATCACATTGTTGGGCGTATATTCATGTGTAAGCCTTGATACGGACCGCAAACAGAAGGAGATGGCCCTCCGTAAAATAAACGGTGCAAACAGACTGGATATAGCATGGGAATTTGTACGACTATATACAGTGCTGCTCCTTTCAAGTGCCGCTGTGGCATTCCCTCTGCTCTATGTCATATTTCACTATTGGAAACAGATGTATGTGAGGTTCTTCAGCTATGGCCCGCCGTTCTGGATTGTTCTGTTCCTGCTGCTTGCAACTATGGTAGGAATCACAATCTACTGGAAAATTGCTGAGGTTGTCAAGATAAATCCAGCCAGAGTAATTACACGGGAATAGTCCGGTAAATAACATATAGCAGTCTGGGACAAGGAGTTGCGTAAAATTTACGCAAGGAATTTTTCTTAAGAAAAATTTTGTGCCTAAAAGAGAAAAAATATTGGTTTAATCCGTATCTTTACAAGCATTAAACAGTAGATTATATGCGCGGAACCTGTTTCAAGTATAACTCTCTGCTTCTTTGCCTTCTGGTGGGGTTGTGTTCATGCGTGTATGATTACACACCGGAGGATGCGAGTGTGCAGGGGCTTGAGAGTCCGTTGCTGGTTGTTGATGGTGATATCCTTGTGGGGGACATTACAAGGGTTAAATTGAGCTATACGGAGTCAATTCTGGATGAAGATGGGGATATGCCGCTTGGCGTTACAGTTATGGTGGAGGCAGAGAGCGGCGAGGTGGTGAGTGCCTATGCGGTAGAGGATGAGCCTGGAGTTTATCAGGCAGATACCCGAGAGCTGGATAAGGACAGAAAGTACAGGCTTTTCATCTCAGTGCCGGGGAGGGGAGAGTATGTCTCAGAGTTCAAATCTGTAATGATTTCCCCGCCAATTGATGAGATTACCTGGTCCATTGCTCCCGACAGCACATACGCAAATATTGAGGTTACAACGCATAATACAGAGGAGGGAAAATTGTACTGCAAATGGAACTTTACGGAGAATTGGGAGAGCAACGCAGTGTTTATTCCTTATCTTGAATACATTCCAAGCAGCAATGGTATCCGGGATCTGATGCCACAAGAGCGTAATGAACGTACTTATTGCTTTAGTGAAGCAGTATCAAATGATGTGTGTATAACCAATACAGAGAAATTGAGTGAGAATCTTGTGTCAAAATATGTCCTCAAGCATATAGCAAATACAGATACAAGGGTGAAGGGTCTGTATTCAATAACGGTAACCCAAAAAGCATTGGATAAAGAGGGGTACCAGTATTGGGAGACAATGAAAAGGAATATGGGAGAGACAGGGGGCCTGTTCTCTGCACAACCTTCTGAATACAGAGGCAATATAAGATCCCTGACAAATGCTGATGAGATAGTGCTTGGATACATAAGTGCATCAACAACCCATACTGTAAGGCAATTTATAGATTGGAAATCTGAACAACTATTCAAGACTGATTGTGAGTACATCATACTGGATGGAGATATCCTGTTTTACCATTATTACAGTTTGGGATACAGACCAGTGTTCAGAGCAGGAGATGTGGGCATGTTCTGGAGCCAACTCAAGTGTGTGGATTGCCGCAGCTATTCCAACAGTATCAAACCGGATTTCTGGCCTCGCTGAGTTTAATTTTTTTTGTAAAAATGCATATATATATATATATTAGGACTTCAAATAGTATTTGATATTCATGCTTTTAAGAGATAACAAAAATATAGCATTGCTGTTTTGTGCTTTAGTAATCTGTGCTTTTTGCTCGTGCATATATGACTACACGCCAGATGACGCCAGCCTGCAGGGATTGGATGATCCGTTATTAGTGGTTGATGGGGATATCCTTGTTGGGGATTTTACTAAAGTCAAATTAAGTTATACAGAATCCATTTTGGATGAGGTGGGAGATATACCTCTGGGTGTTACGGTTATGGTTGAGTCTGAGAGCGGAGAGATGGTGAATGCTTTTGCGGTAGAGGAAGAGCCTGGGGTTTATCAGGCAGATACCAGGGAATTGGATATGGGTGGCAAATACAGGCTTTTTATCTCTGTGCCCGGGAGGGGAGAGTATGTCTCAGAGTTCAAATCTGTAATGATTCCCCCGCCAATTGATGAGATTACCTGGTCCATTGCTCCCGACAGCACCTATGCCAATATAGAGGTTACAACGCATAATACAGAGGAGGGAAAATTGTACTGCAAATGGAACTACACTGAGAATTGGGAGAGCAACGCAGTGTTTATTCCTTATCTTGATTTCAATCCAAATACAAGCATATTAAGGTTTCTGGAGCTTGAGGAGATTGCAGAGCGTTCTTATTGTTTCAGCGAGGCTGTCTCTTCAGATATCTGTATAGCTAATACAGAGAAGCTGGCGGAGAATACCATAAGCAAGTCTGTTATCAGGAGAATTGCCAATACAGATATGAGAGCAAGCGGGCTATATGCAATTAGTGTTACCCAAAAGGCATTGGACAAAGACGGGTATGTGTATTGGGAGTCATTAAGGAAAAATAATGGTGAGACTGGAGGCATATTTTCAGCACAGCCAACAGAACTTGTGGGCAATATACGGTCTGTTACCAATGAAAATGAAAAAGTAGTGGGGTATATAAGTGTATCCACTTCTGCTAAAATGAGGGCATTCATTGATTGGAGTCCTACCGGCTTCTTTAAAACTGAATGTAATTTGATTACTCTGAAAACTGAAACCGAGTATTTTATTAAAGAAATGAAGACCTATTTCCATAATGGATATAGACCGGTATTTATGCCTGTAACAGGAAAATTGATATACTTAAGTACTCTACAATGCACAGATTGCCGCAGCTATTCCAACAGTATCAAACCGGATTTCTGGCCGAGATAGTAAGTAAGAATTTAAATTGAAACTGGTATGAAGATTAACAGATTTATCATATTGTGCATATTGTTTTTGGGACTTGCGGGTGTAACCTGTGCCCAGGATTTCAATACCCCTGTTTTCAGGGGTGAGCTGGCAGAGAAATATAATTACCCTATAGATGGATCCGTGTATACTTACTCAGACAAGTTTGAGGAGGGGCAGGTTATGTTCAACGGTAAGCTGTACACAGGGCTAATGATGAACCTGAATGCCCATAGGGATGAGCTTCAGGTGGCAATAGGCTCAACAGGTGAGAGGATGGCTCTGAGAAGGGCACTTGTGGGTGATTTCTCTATCGGGAAGAGGAATTTTACCTCTCTTTATGGGGAGCGTTCTGTTAAAGGGTTGCCGCAGGGGTACTATCAGATATTATACAGGGGGGATGACATGCTGCTTAAGAGAATATACAAGAAAGTCTCTGACAGGGTAGAGTCATTTACCAGGGAGACAGTAAAGGTGTTTACCACCAAGCATAAATATTATCTGGTTAAGGAGGGCAAGGTTTATACTGTAAAGAACGGGAAGGGGCTTGCCAAGTTTTACAGGCAGGATAAGGAGAGGATTAAGGATTATGTGAAAAAGAACCGTGGCACGCGGGTGGAGAGGGATGACCTTTTGCAGGGAATAATGGAGCTTATGGAGGACTAGACTATGAGAAAGAGCGCGCTTACCTTACTTGTACTGTTTCTTGCGGCATCATCAATGTTTGCCCAAAGTGCCTTTATCCACAGGAATATAGGCCTTGATTCCCTTATGGGCATAATGCAGCGTACATGCAGGGAGAAAATCTACTACACAACAGATATTGCTTCAAAGAGCCTTACATTTACAATCAATACCTCCAGTCCTACACTGTTGGAGGATATTGAGGGAGAACTTCAGGAGAAAGGGTACATCATTTCAAAGACTGAGGGTTACACTTTTGTCCTTAAGGGTGTGGCCATAAGGGAGGCGTTGCCTGAGAACTGGTTTGCCCAGGAGAATCAGACACAAAAAGAGGATACGGATCCTTCGTATGTCCAGATGTTTGGCATGGAGCAGAATCTTGCCATGCAGCAGAACAAGGTTTATCAGATAGGGGAGAAGAGCAACAGGAAAGGTGCAGGCAAGGCTTATCTGAGCGGATATGTAAGGGATTCCAGAACGGGAGAACCTGTAATTGGAGTGAATATCTTCAACCAGGCAACCCAGACTTATGCACAATCAGATGCGGCGGGGCTTTATAAAATACTGCTTCCTGTAGGTGAGACTTCGCTTGATGTGAGCGGTTACTCATTGGAGGACTCCAAAGTTCATCTTATGGTTTATAACGATGGTACATTGGACATTATAGTAAAGGAGAAGGTGTATGCCCTTACAGGTGTTGTGGTATCTGCTGAGAATGTGAATAAAGTACGCAACAATGAGATAGGTATAGAGAAGGTGAGGATAGACAGGATGAAAAAGGTTCCAGTTGTATTTGGAGAGGCAGATGTGGTAAAGATCATCCTTACCTTGCCGGGTGTAAAATCTGTCGGGGAAGCTGGTGGAGGCTTTAATGTGCGAGGCGGTGCTACAGACCAGAACCTTGTACTGTTCAATGGTGGTACAGTGTATAATCCGTCCCATCTGTTTGGAATGTTCTCCGGCTTCAACCCAGATCTTGTAAGTGACATTGAGCTTTACAAGAGTTCAATTCCTGTAGAGTACGGCGGCAGAATTTCATCTGTGCTGGATGTGAACAGCAGGGAGGGAAACAACAAGGAACTTACCGGCTCGGTAGGATTGGGCCTCCTTACTGCCAGAGGACATATAGAGGGCCCCATTACTGACAAGACCAGCTTTATCCTTGGGGTGAGGGCCACCTACTCAGACTGGCTGCTCTCTCTTCTTCCCGAAAGCAGTGAATATAATGACGGTACGGCATCATTCTACGACATAACCGCAGGATTGACCCACAGGTTCAACGAGAAGAGTTCCATTCACCTTAACGGTTACTGGTCTATAGATGATTTCAGTTTCTGTGTGGATACAACCTACAACTACCAGAACGGGAACGGCTCTATAAAATGGAGATACAATTTCCATGAAAAGCACAAGATGGAGCTTACAGGAGGTTATGACACCTACAGCTATGCCACCTATGACAAATTCAATCCTGTAAATGCTTATGAGATGTCGTTCAGGATAAATCAGGCGTTTGGAAAGCTGAAGTTCAAGTCATTGTTCAACAACAACCACACTTTAACTTACGGTATTGATGCAATAGACTATAACCTTGCTCCGGGGAGCTATCTTCCGTACGGCGAGGAGTCCCTTGTGGTGCCAGATGTGTTGCCAACAGAGAGGGGACTTGAGTGTGCCGCATATTTGAGTCACAGTTGGGGCATTTCAGACAGGGTGTTCCTTGATTACGGATTGAGATATTCTGCATTCAAATCTGCTGGTAAGACATATACAAACCCTGAGATAAGGGTGTCGGGCAGGGTTATGATTACAGATGAACTCTCGTTCAAGGCCGGTTACAACAGCCTTACCCAGTATATCCACATGCTTTCCAACACAACGGCAGTTTCTCCTACCGATATCTGGAAATTGAGCGACAAGAACATCAAACCTCAGCTTGGCTGGCAGGCGGCAGGCGGATTCTATGCAAACATGTTCCACAACAAAGTTGAGGCCTCTATAGAGGGTTATTACAAGAAAATGAAGAACTACCTCGATTACAAGAGCGGAGCAGTGCTGGTTATGAACAAGAATATTGCAGAGGATGTGATCACTACCCAGGGAGAGGCGTACGGTGTTGAGCTTATGCTAAAGAAACCGTTGGGAAAACTTAACGGTTGGTTTGCATATACATATTCAAAGACAAGGTTGAGGGAGGTTGGAGATAGGGGAGATATGGCCATAAACAAGGGTGAGTGGTACAATGCCTCTTATGATAAGCCGCATGATGTGAAGCTTGTAGCCAACTGGAAGTTTACACAGAGGATAAGCCTCTCTGTAAACGGAGACTATGCTACGGGACGCCCTATAACAATTCCTGTTGCCAAGTACCAGTATGACGGCGGATACAAGCTTTATTACTCCGACAGGAACAGCCACAGGATTCCTGATTATTTCAGGATAGATGCGGCCATGAACTTTGAGCCTACCCATAAGCTCAGGGCATTCACTCATTTCTCATTTACTGTGGGAGTCTATAATGTTACAGGCCGCAAGAATGTCTATTCAATATATTTTGATACAGACAGCAACGGTAAGATAAAGGGTCACAAGCTTTGTATTTTTGGAGCCCCTATACCGTATATCAACTTTAATTTCAAATTTTAGGAGGGGAGAGAGTATGGAAAAGTTACTGAAAATATTTATGATGGTTTTGACTGGCCTCTTTGTGTGTGGCTGTGTATATGATTATGAGCCGGAAGATGATGATATACAAGGTTTGGACAAACCTTTGGTGGTTATTGACGGTGATATTGTTGTGGGAGGGATTACACGGGTTAAAGTGGGGCTTACCCAATCCTTGACCGCAGATGAGGATTCTGTGGATGTTGTCCCTTTGGGGGCAAATGTGTGGGTGGAGAGTGAGAGCGGAGAGATTCTGTCGGGAAGAATGCTGGAGGAGAGGGTGAATGAGTTTGAGGTAAATACAGTGGATTTGAGTTTGCAGGGGAGGTACAGGCTTGGTGTTTCCATTCCTGGCAGGGGTGAGTATCTTTCTGCATTCAAGAGTGTCCTTGTCTCACCTGCAATAGATAGTGTTACGTGGTCTGTGGCAAATGACAGGAGTTATGCCAGAATTGAGGTCTCTACCCATAATAACGAGGAGGGGGAGAAACTTTATTGCAAATGGAACTATTCCGAGAATTGGGAGAGTGATGCTTTGTATCCCTCTGAGCTGGAGTATGACATCAAGAATGGGAAGATGTTGGAGCTTACTACAGATGAGACTGCTGAAAGGCAGTATTGTTTTAGCGAGGCCGAGTCTGTGGGTACATTTATTGCCAATACGGAGAAGCTTTCTGAGAATGTGATTTATAAATCTGTGTTAAAGGAGATTTCAAATACAGACACAAGGGTTATGAAGCTTTATTCCATAAAGGTTACCCAAAAGGTGCTTGACAAGGAGGCCTATATTTATTGGGAGAATATGCGCAACAACACTTCCGGTACAGGGGGGATTTTTTCACCTCAGCCAAGTGAGATAAGGGGTAATATTGTGAATGTTACAAAAGAGGGTGAGATAGTTATAGGATACATCAATGTTTCTACGGTTTCCCAGAAACGGATTTTTGTAAATTGGGCCAAAGAGAAGCTTTATTCTACGGAGTGTCAGGAGGTACTTGTTCCGGCTGTACTTGCTTCTGACAAGCCTGATGCGGAGCCACAACCACTGTGGCCGGGATATTATACACAGGGTTACAGACCAATAAGATATAGTGGCGGGAGTACGGGTATTGCATATTGGGCAATGGAAATATGTACAGATTGCAGAGTGTTTTCCAATAGTACAAGACCGGATTTCTGGCCTACAAATATAAGTGAGTGATATGAAAAGATTTACATATTTTATAGTTCTTCTTGTGGCTTTGTGCTGTGGTGGTGTTCATGCACAGGAGAGGGTGTATGTATCTACAGATAAAGATGTTTATTTGGCTGGTGAGAATGTGTGGTGTTCTCTTTACTGTCTGGATGAACCAACCGGTGAATATTCCAGTCTGAGTGATGTTGCATATTTGCAGTTTGTCTCAAATGACGGGGTGGCGGCAAAGCATAAAGTGGCCATGATTGATGGGAGAGGGTGCGGAGTTTTTCAGATACCGCTTGACTTTGCTACAGGCAATTACTCTATTGTCTCATATACAAAGGTGCATGGGGGTGATTCAAAGGGTGAGTTTAATGGCAAGATAATTTCTGTAATCAATACCATGAGTCCAAAGAGGGTTAAGGGTGGAGTTACAGTTGGAGATGTGTTGCCTGGTGAGAGCAAGTTACAGGGTAAAGGGAATGTTTCAATTGGGACAGGTACACCTAAAAAAGGGAAGATACCAGTGAAGATTTGCAATAATGGGGATGAGCAGGTGCAGGTGAGTGTTTCTGTATATCATGCGGATATGCTTACAGAGATGGTGGGGAGCTATAACGGGGTTTCTCTGTTGGAGAGGAGGGGCGATTTTGAGAAGATGCAGGAGGATGATTATGCCGGGGAGGTTGTAAAGGTAAGGATTACCGCCAAGGATGGTGCGGAGTGCAAAGGCAAGTATGTGTATATGAGTGCCATTGGAAATACAGATGATGTATATGTGAATAGAGTGGGAGAGGATGGTTTGGCAACTTTCCATACAGGAAGCATTATGGGGCACAGGGATCTGGTTTTTGAGGTGCTTGATGACAGCAAGAGTGTGGCACAGGGTACAACTTCAAGGGATACTTCCCAAATGTATAATGTTGAGATTTTGGGAAGTGAGTTCAAAAGGAGTGTTGCCGCTATTCCGCAGTTGAGGATCTCTGCACAGATGGAGAAGGCTTTGAGGGAGCGTGGCCGCAGGATGCAGATATCCAAAATGTTTGAAACCGATACCCTTTTGGATATGTGCAGAAAGAAAGACAATTCATTTGTAGGTGATACAAAACCTTTGGTTTATAATTTGGATGAATATACAAGGTTCATGAATCTTGAGGAGACCCTTAGGGAGTATGTCAAGTTTGCAAGGGTTAGGGGACTGGATTCCAAGGCAGAACTTAAAGTTTTGTGGGGGGCCAAAGGAAGATGCCTTGCACTGGTGGATGGTATTCCGGTAAGCGACCATGCCAAGATACTTGGTTTGGACCAGCAGCTTGTAAAGAGGATTGTGGTTTATCCAAAGAGGTATATGCTCAATCATTTCATTTATGACGGTGTAGTTAATTTTGTCACTTACAGGGGAGATATGGGGGGAATAAAGCTGGCTGAGAATGTCAGTGTGGTAGGGTTTGACGGTGTGAGCTGGCCATTGGCCTTTCTGGGTAAAAAAGCTGCAGCGGATAATGATTATCCCAATTTCCTTCCAACTGTTTATTGGAACCCTGTGGTTGTGGTTGCTCCTGGGGAGGAGTTTGAATTTGACTGTTTTATGCCTGAGTATAAAGGGAAGTTCAGGGTGGTTGTTGAGGGGTTGCAGGGAAGAGGAAAAGAGGTTTATGCTGTAAGTGAATTCAGCAGTTTGTAGCCTTCTGCCTGCAACATCTTTGGTCACTGGTGGCCTGCTTTTTGAAGAGTGCCGTATTTTCATTACTTTTGTAAGATTATATGGATATGCTTAGGAAATTTATTTTGGTGCTGGTGCTGCTGGTTTCAGGTGTAGCGGCAAATGCACAATATGATATAGACCAGTTTTTTGCCCGGGGAAGGCAAATGCTTATAGATGGAAAGTATGCCAATGCAATTGAGAATTTCAATATTCTTACCCGCTTGGACAGTACTCTCTATGAGGCCTATTTTTTCAGAGGAATAGCAAAGTACAATCTTGGAGATTACATTGGAGCTGAGAAGGATTTCAACAATTCTTTGAGGCTCAATCCTATCTATACCCTGGCGTACCATTACAGGGCAATCACCCTCAGCAGTATAGGCAAATACGACAAGGCTTTGGAGGATCTTGCGGAGGCTGTGGATCTCAGGCCAAGTTATACCGGACTTTATTTCAGCAGGGGAGTAACCTATTTCCTCTCACAGCAGTTTGAAAAGGCGGTGAAGGATTTCAACAGGTTTATCAAGGCGGAGCCAAAGGAGCCTGATGCCTATCTGAACAGGGGCGCATGTTATCTCTACCTTGGAGATACCACTAAGGCACTCGCAGATTACAATAAGGCCATAAGATTGAATACCTATGACCCGGAGGGGTATATCAGACGCTCCCGCATTTATGCCATGCAGGAGAATCTCGACGATGCCCTTAAGGATCTTGATATGGCAATTGAACTTGACACCTCCAACACTTTTGCATACTTCAACAGGGCGCTCATAAGGCATGAGAAGCAACAGATCAAGGAGGCTTTGGAGGATTTGAATACCGTACTGGACCAGGAGCCGGGTAATGCCCTTACACTTTACAACAGGGCAATCATAAGGGCGCAGATTGGCGATTACAACAATGCCCTTGATGATTATGACCGGGTAATTGCTGTAAATCCAAACAATGTGCTGGCATATTTCAACCGTGCGGGTGTATTTTTGGAGTTGGGCAGATACAGGGATGCAATGGATGACTACTCCCAGGCCATAAATCTTTATCCCGATTTTGCAAAGGCATATATGAACCGTTCTTATGCAAAGAACCAGTTGGGGCAGTTCAATTCTGCAAGGAAGGATGCCGAGATAGCCAAAGCAAAGATAAGGGAGTACCAGCAAAGGACAGGTGACAGTCTTGGAAGGGCTGCATTTGCAGACACTACAAAGAAATATGACAGACTTCTTGCCCTTGATGCGGACTTTGCAAAGAAAGATTTTGACAATGAACTCTTGCAGCACAGGGATGTGGATATAAGGCTTAAACCTTTGTACAAGTTCAATATTGCCTCTTCTGATAAGGTTAGAATGGCCTTGGAGGACAAGTATGAGAACAAACGGGTTGAGAGTTTCTCTGCATCTGTAGAACTTCCTGTGGAACTTAACTCTTCCAAACATGGTATGGAACTCAATACCACCATGTATGAGGATAAGATTGCCAGGACAATAGCGGAGCTTGAGGCCCGGAGGGACAAGCTGGCTCCCGACGAACTTCCGCAGAAAGAGACTGCACAATTGGGCAAACATTATTTTGCCCAAGCGGTTATAGATGGGGAGGACAACAGGTACAACGCAGCACTGGCAAACTACGATAAGGCTATAAAATGTGAACCGGAGGAGACCTTCTACTATATAAACAGGGGTGCTTTGCAGGCTGAGATGATTGATTTTATCTCCTCTATGGAGAACAATGTGCAGATTCTCACATTGGACAATACCGGTGCGGCAAAAGCAAGGGTTAAGGAGAGCAATGCAATGAAATATGATTATACACCTGCGATACATGATATGACAAAAGCAGCCAAGCTCATGCCTGGTCTGCCGTTCACATACTACAACCTGGGTAACCTTTATTGCCTCTCAAGTGACTTGCCCGAGGCAATCAACCAATACACCAAGGCTCTGGAGTTGTATCCTGCCTTCTCTGAGGCATACTTCAACAGGGGACTTGTACTTATCTTCCTTAAAGACAAGGAGAAGGGTTGCTTTGATTTGAGCAAGGCCGGTGAACTTGGAGTAAAGGATGCCTACAGCGTTATAAAGAAATATTGTATAGATGATGACAAATAATATTAAAATTCAAATAATATGATTCAAAGAATACAGAGCTTATATTTGTTGGCTTCGTCGGGACTATTGTTCTCAATGTTTTTCCGCCCTATGATGAGGGATTTGGATGGCAATGTACTGCTCAAATTCAGCCAGTACGGCCCTTTCCTTGTTTTTACCATCATTACATTTGTGTTGTCTTTCTTCTGCATTTTCCTTTACAGGAGAAGAATCTCCCAGATGCGACTTTGTATCTATAATATGATTGTTTTGTGTGCATATCAGGGGTGGATAGCATATATGTTCTTTACAAGACTGGATGGCAGCGTATTTACAATTTCTGCAGTGTTCCCTATTGTAGCCGCTATATTTGTATTTATGGCGTTCAGAAAAATATCTGAGGACGAGGCTTTGGTACAGTCTATGAACTCACTTAGGGATATGACCAAAAACAGGAAAAAATGGAAAAAATAGGTGCTTCAGAGCTCATAATTAACAGTGACGGATCTGTATTCCATCTCCACCTCAAACCACAGGAGCTGGCAGATACCGTAATCCTTGTAGGGGACCCAGGAAGGGTGGAGCTTGTCTCTTCCTTCTTTGACCAGGTAACAGTACGCAAGGCTTCAAGGGAGTTTGTATCAGCAACCGGAACATACAAGGGATGCCCAATGACAGTCCTTTCCACCGGAATAGGATGCGATAACCTTGATATTGTTATGACAGAGCTTGATGCCCTTGCCAATATAGATTTTTCTTCCCGACAGGTTAAGGAGAATCTCCGCAGCCTGAGAATCCTCCGCATTGGAACCTCAGGTGCAATTCAGCCCGATATCCCTGTGGGAGCATTTGTTTTGTCCCATATTTCAGTTGGTGCAGACGGACTGCTCAACTGGTATGCCAACCGTGATGAGGTTTCATACAAGGAGATGGAGGAGGCATTTGTATCCTTTACAGGTTGGGACAAACACCTTCCAACCCCTTACTTTGTAAGGAACTCACAGGAGCTTATAGATCTTTTCAAGGATGTTACAGTTAAAGGTGTCACTATCTCCGCATCTGGCTTCTATGGCCCTCAGGGAAGGGTTCTACGCGTACCGCTGGCCATGCCTGACATGATGGAGAAGTTTGAGCAGTTCCGCTTTGGAGATTACAGAGTAACCAATTTTGAGATGGAGGGCTCTGCACTTGCAGGTCTTGCCACAAAACTTGGCCACAGGGCTGCCACCTTATGCTGCATCATTGCAAACAGGTACTACAAAGGTGCCGAGCCGGATTATAAGAAGATGGTGGAGGAGTTGGTGGTGCTGGCACTTGATAAACTTGCAGAGGCTGTTTAGTTGTATTTCTGGAACTTGTAGCCCATGCGTTTGAGCTGCATTCCTGCTCCTATCTTGTACATCACCTTCATGGTGCGGGCCAGCATGTAAAAGGCTTTCTCGCTGCACGGTTCAAAGTCCTCCTTCATTATCATGGAGATGGCCATCTCAGCACAGGTAATGGTTATGTCCCTTATCTCTTTTTCCTCTGGGGAGCCAAGAGGGTAACCGAGGATATCAACCATAATGTGGTCATCCATATCGTCCCACTGCTCAGGACCATAAAGTTTCTCATAAGGGTTGTTCTGGTTTGCGAGCCAGTCTGTATCCCACCATTTTGCAACTGCCATACCCATAAATGCGGGCCATGCTATTGATGCGTTGGGGTAGTCGTTTACCTGTTCAATAGCATCTGCCATGTAGGGGGTGGCATAATCATTCCATTTGTCTGTGATATCCTCACTCTCGGCAAGGACTGTATCAAGGAATCCTGCCTTGTTGCAAAGTTTGAGGAGCTCCAACTGCAGGCGCTCCTCAAAACTGTTATAATATTCCAAATCGTTGTTCATCGGGAAGAAGTTTTACTTTCCAATAAATAGAAGGGCATTTACAATTTGTCTCTCACCCTCTCTGTCAAATTTCCTGTTGTCTGATGGGTGGTTTACTATACCGTTGCCGTTCTCACCCTCCACATATAGTGTGGTTGATCCACCACCATCCATATTTATTGCATCCTCAGCTCCAATCCAACGCAAAATCTTTGTGAACTCCCAAAGGCTTACACCCTGTGCATTTTCTGCGTTTCTTCCATCAACTGCCACAAGATAAACTTTCTTGCCGTTTGTTGCAGCGGCACTGCGCGGATGGCGGTTGCGGTTGAATGAGTTCTCGTCCAAACGGGCATCTTTACCATCTACAATAAGGATTGGACCGCTTGAAACAACAGAAACTGCATCAAGTCTCTGAGGCCATGTCTGCTCAGACGCAATGTTGCCCGGTTCTGCAGGGTCAGCGGCGTGGATGCTCAATTTGCCTTTTGCGGAGATGGCTACAGCACCATTATCTCTCTGGGCCATCTTCTCATTGAATACAAACTCCTCAATGCCGTGTTTCTTAAAGTAGCATACGCTGTTGTAAGGCTTTTTCATATTGTAGAAGGAACCGTTCATTGCAACAACGGCACCACTATCTGCCGCAAATTTGCTGGTAGGGGTGATGTATCCAAGGTTGCTTGCAAGGGCAAAGCGCCCTTTAGCTTTCTTTGTATCTATTTCAATGATGGAGATATACTGGTTTGAGTCAAAAATCTTTGAATCCCCGGTAAAGTGGAACTCCTTTAAGGTAATACCTTTATCCACCTGTTTAACATTCCATTTGGCATTTGCAAAAGTAAGTGAATCATTCTGTGCAGTTGCCCCAAAAGCGGTAGCCACTGCAATAGCCAAGCATAAGAATAGTTTTTTCATAGTTTGTGAATTTTGTTATTGCAAATATACAGAAACCTTTCCACTTATTTGCATAAGAGATATCTCACAAAGTTTGGTATTGTATTTTGCTGCCAAAAGTCTCTCTTCTGCATCCAAAAGGCTTTTCTGTGCCTCCCTCATCTCTATTCCAGAGAGATCTCCCAACATATACCTCTCCATTGCAATCTCATGGTTGAGCTTGGCACTTACAAGGTTTTCCCTTTCAAGGTCAAGGATTTGCAGGTTGTTCTGGTATGCCTGCCAGATGTTGTACAGGTCTGCTTTAAGGGACTGCTCTGTGTTGGCAAGTTCAAACTGTAGATTCTCAATGTTGAGTCTTGCATTCCTTTTTGCTCTGCGTACGTTGTTGCCGTCAAATATGTTGATGCCTAATGTAAGGCCATAATCTGCAGAAAGTGGGCCTCTCAGATTGTTGGGACCTTTATGCAGGGCATAGCTTGAGCCTGCACTCAGCCTCAGGTACGGATAGCTCTGTGATGCTGCTATCTTGTAGTCAAGCTCAGCAATGTTTCCGGAGTGTCTGGCATAAAGCAATGTTGCATTGTCCTGCAGCATGGAAGCCATAAGGTCATCCAGAACAAGAGCGCCGTTTACATCTATAACAGAGTCTGCAACTGATACAGAGGTGTTTAAATCTTCCCTTGCAAGGAGTTCATTCAGTACAATTGCAGAAGATTTGAGGGCCTCCTGCTGTCTCATGAATGCAGAACTGTCTGAATTGAAATCCACTTTTGCCTGCTGGTAATCCAATCCTGAGAAGTTACCTATCCTGTATCTCTGCTCCACAATGCGCAATCTCTCTTTAGAGAGCTCAACCGCATAGCGGAAGTTTTTCAGACGAATTGTCTGCTGGATATAGTTGTAATATTCAGCTGCTATATCGGCAACAAGGTTTTCAATTGCAATACGGGTGTTGAGTTCTCCCTGGCTCTGCAACTCCTTAAGTTTCTTATATGTGGAAGTGATATTGAATCCCTCAAAAATTGTCCAGTTGAGGCTTACTCCTGCGTTGGCAGTCTGGTTGAGGGGTGTATTCTCATCTATGCTTCCGTTATATCTTGCAGATGCGTCAAGGGTAGGGAGGAAGCCGGCATTTCCCAATGTGGCATTGTTGTCAGATACAGCCTCCTTGTTTCTCTGTATCTTGATGGAGTAGTTGTTCTCCAAACCCTCCTTGAGGCAATCCTGCAATGTGTGGACATTTTGTCCCCAGCAAGAGACAGAAGCAAGGATAAATAGTATAATAAGTCTTTTCATGTTAGTTCTTGTTTTTTAAGGCAGCTGCCATGTTCTTTTTAGCCCTGTCTGTAGATATATAACTGTAGATTGCAGGAACAACATACATTGTAAGTACTGTAGAAACCAGCATTCCTCCTACAACTGTAATACCCATAGCTATACGCTGGTTTGCACCCTCTCCACTGGCAAAGGCCAACGGAAGCAATCCAAGAATTGTAGAGACACTTGTCATAAGGATAGGGCGCAAGCGCTGCAAGGATGACTCTCTTATGGCCTGTTCCTTACTCATGCCGGCTTCCTGTTTCTGGTTGGCAAACTCCACAATAAGGATACCGTTCTTGGCAACCAGACCAATAAGCATGATTATACCAATCTGGCTGAAAATGTTCATTGTAACTCCGCTGAAATGCATGAATACAAGAGCACCTGCAATTGCAAGCGGCACTGTAAGCATAATGATTACAGGATCCTTGAAGCTCTCAAACTGGGCAGCCAGGATAAGGTAGATGAGTACAATTGCCAAAATGAATGCAAACATAAGGGAAGAAGAACTCTCCCTGTACTCTTTTGATTCTCCCGACAAAGCCGTCCTGAAGCTGTCATCCAGCACCTCTTTGGCAATTTTGTCCATTTCATCCAAACCCTGTCCGATAGTCTTTCCTTTTGCAAGTCCGGCCGAGACAGTTGCCGATACAAAACGGTTGTACCTGTAAAGTTTTGGAGGGGCAATGCCGCCTACAAGATCTACAAGGTTGTCCATCTGAACCATGTCACCGTTATCTGAACGGATGTATATTGATTTAAGGTTTGCAGGGGTATTTCTCTGCTGACGGTTAATCTCTCCCAATATCTCATACTGTTTGCCGTTAAGGTAGAAGTAACCCATACGCTGTCCGCTCAATCCATACTGGAGTACCTGGGCAATGTTGCGTGTGCTCACACCCATAAGGTTTGCCTTTTCCCTATTTATGTTAATCCTTACCTCAGGCTTGCTGAATTTAAGGTTTACATCTGCCATCTGGAAGGTAGGGTTGTCATATACCTTTGCAAGGAATACCGGCAACACCTCCTGGAGCTTTTCAATGCTTGTTGTCTGCAATACATACTGCACCGGCATACCGCCCCTTCTGCCACCAAAAGATGATGTCTGCTGTACAAAAGCTCTTGCCTTTGTCTTTTTCCTTACAGCCTGGGTGATTTTTTCAGCTACATCCATCTGCGAGTAATCTCTGTCTTTAAGGTCTTTGAGCATTACCTGTAGATTTCCGCTTCCGCTCCAAACTCTGGCTGTAACAGCTTTTGCATCCGGTACAAGAGAATCAATCAACTGGTTGAGGTCCTCTGTGTAATCCCTCATGAACTCATATGTCACACCCTCAGCACCGCTGGTGTTTATGTTTATCTGTGAACGGTCCTCCAATGGGGCGGTCTCTGCCGGTATGGATGACCACAGATACCCTATCAGTGCAAACATAATGGCTATAAATGGGAGTGTAATCCATTTCCTTTTAAGGAGTACTTCCAATGAACGGTAATATATATTGTTCAATCCTGTAAAGAAAGGTTCTGTAGCTTCATAGAATTTGTTCTTCTTCTCTTTCTTTACAAGGAGCTTGGTTGCAAGCATAGGGGTAAAGGTAAGGGCTGCAAAAGATGAGATTATCACTGAGCCTGAAACTACAATACTGAACTCCCTGAACAGTCTTCCTGTCTGTCCCTCCATAAAAACTATCGGGAAGAAAACAGCTACAAGGGTAATGGTTGTGGAGATTACTGCAAAGAAAATCTCTTTTGCCCCCTCAATACCTGCGTCTATTGGACGCATCCCTTTTTCTATCCTTACATATATGTTCTCTGTCATTACAATGGCGTCATCCACAACCAGACCTACCGCCAGTACCACGGCCAGCATGGATAGTACGTTAATGGAGAATCCTGCAAGGTACATTATAAAGAAGGCTCCAATAAGGGAAACCGGAATTACAATACAAGGTACCAGTGTTACACGCCAGTCTCTGAGGAACAGGAAGATGATTATGATTACAAGGATGAATGCCACATATACAGTCTCTTTAACCTCGTTTATGGAAGCTCGGATAAAGCGGGTGTTGTCAAAACCATACGAGTATGTAACATCATCGGGAAGATCTTTCTCCATCCTCTCCATCCTTTCATAAACAGCATCGGCAATATCTATATGGTTCGCTCCCGGTTGAGGGGTTACAACCACACCAATCATAGGTATGCCGTTCATTTTCATGTAGCTCTTTATGTCGGCAGGGCCAAGTTCTGCACGTCCTACATCGCTGAATCTTACAATCTTTCCGTCAACCTCCTTTATTACAAGATTATTGAACTCCTCAGCTGTATGCATAAGGCCCAATGTGCGGATGGTAAGCTCTGTAGTATTACCCTCAATACTGCCGCTCGGAAGTTCCACATTCTCTCTGTCAACGGCATTTTTTATATCTATTGGGGTGATTCCGTAGCCCGACATCTTTATAGGATCAAGCCACATGCGCATAGAGTATTTCTTTTCACCCCAGATGCTTACACCACTTACATCGGGAATTGTCTGCAACTGCTCCTTTACGGTAAGATCTGCAATCTCACTCAATTCAAGCAAAGAACGTTTGTCGCTCTGCAGTGCAACCATTATGATTGGCTGTGCATCTGCATCTTGTTTTGATACGGTTGGAGGGTCACAGTCCCTTGGAAGAAAACGTTGTGCCCGGGATACTTTGTCCCTTACGTCATTTGCAGCGGTCTCCATATCTACAGAGAGCTCAAACTCAACTGTGATACGGCTAGAGCCCTGTTGGCTTACACTGGAAAGCGAGCGGATGCCAGGGATACCGTTGATGTTCTGCTCAAGAGGCTCAGTAATCTGGTTCTCAATAACATCGGCATTGGCACCAGGGTATGAACATTGTACTGAAATTATGGGGTTATCTACAGAAGGATATTCCCTTACACCCAATGAGGTGTAACCTATAATACCAAAAAGCAGTATTATGATTGTCATTACCGTTGCCAGTACGGGGCGGCGGATACTTAATTCTGAAATGTTCATAACTCTGCTTAGTCTATGTTATCCAATACAACAGGAAGTCCGGTACGTAACTGGAGAGTACCTGATACTATTACGGTGTCACCCGGCTGCAATCCGGCTACAACCTGTACAGATTTGTCTGTCCTTATGCCTGTGGTTACTGTTACAGGCTGTGCTTTGCCGCTTTTGTACAGATAGAGCTTATCTATACCCATTTCAGGTACTATTGCCTCTGAAGGAACTGAAATGGCATTCTCAATTCTCTGTTTTTCAAGTTTTACAGATGCATATCTTCCGGCCAATGTCTCCCCTTTGTCATTGTCATAGAGAGCTCTTATGGTAAGTGTATGGGTCTGAGGATCTATCTTTGATTCTTTTGCATATACTTTGGCTTTGAACGGATGCAGTTTGCCCGGAAGAGTGAATTCCACATTGTATCCGGTCTTTACATCATCTGCATAATGCTCAGGCACTGCAAATTCCACTTTGATAGGGGAGATTTTTGTGAGTTTTGCCACAACTACAGATGGGGAGGCGTATGAACCCACACTTACACCTCTAAGACCAATTATACCGTCAAATGGAGCCCTCATCTCTGTAAGGGCTATGTTTGCCTCTACAACTTCTATATCAGCCTTTAGGGTTGCAAGATCTGTCTTTACCTGTTCGTATGCTTCCTGGCTTACTGCATCCCTCTTTAAAAGGAGACTCTGGCGGTAAACCCTGTCTTCTGCCAGTTTCAACTGTGAGGTGAGGCGTTGTAGCTGTGCCTGAAGATGCCTGTCATTGACTTTTGCAAGCAAATCACCTTTCTTTACAAATGAACCCTCTTTAAAATTGATCTCAATTATTTTTCCCGATGTCTCAAATGAAAGGTCAACCTCTTCGTCGGGAAGAAGGCTTCCGTTTATATAAATCTCATCTGAGAGTGTTTCTGTTTTTACTGCAATTGCATTGACATTGAGGATATTTTTGCTGTTTTTCTTCCCTTTTGACATACTGTCAGCTGCAGAAAGTTCCTTATTCTCTTTAGGAAGATTGGAGTATATCCCCCAACTTGCAAGTGCTGCCAGGATCAGTATAACCAATCCCCATTTCAGTGTTTTATTCATGTTTTTTAGGTTAAGTAATCCTTTGTTTTACTACAAAAAAAGTGCCCGTTTTGGGCGCTTTTTATATAGTTTTGATCCAAAAATGTAGAATGCTGTTTTATAGCTCCAAAGAGATGGTTACTCCATACTCTGCAGGTCTGCCCTTGGAGAAGAAGCTGTTTCCTACAGATACAAAGTAAAAGGCGTTGTAATCTGTATCTGTAAGATTCTTGCTCCACAACTCCAGTGCAAATTTGCCCTTCTGGGCATAGATGGAGCCGTTCAGCAGTGAGTAGAAATCCTGTGAAACAGTATTCTCTTCGTTCCAGTATATCTTGCCTATACCGTTGTAGCCTACCCTCAACTGAAGTTTGTCAAGGAGATTTCCCAACGAGTAGAATGTGTATGAGGCATGTGCTGCAAGGGTGTTTTTAGGAACATAAGGTACGTAGTTCCCTTTGTAGTCATGTATGCCGTCGTTGTAGTTTACAAATTTTGCTGAGGTGTAACCGTATGAAAGGCCAAGGTCAAGCCCCTGGGAGATATGTCCGTTAACGGCAAGCTCAGCTCCCATGCTCTCTGTCTTTCCTGCATTTGCCATCATTCGGCCAGTGGTATTTCCGTCGGGGAAGATGGTAAGCTGCTGGTCTGTACAGTCTATGTAGAACAGGGTTGCATCAGCTAGCAGTTTGCCTCCAAAGAAGTTCAGATGGGCTCCTGCCTCCCAGTTCCAGCTATATTCAGGCTTGTATGTGATTATCTCATCTACTGTGTAGGCTGGAGATGATGATCCTCCCATCTGGCCACCCATTGAACCTCCCATTGAGCCAAGTGCTCCCCCTGAATTAGCCATAAGGTCAGACATGAGGTCTGATTTTACCTGGTTCTGAAGTATGTCTGAGAATATCTGTGTATTGTATCCGCCTGCCTTGAACCCTCTTGAAACTGAAGCGTACAGGTTGCCGTTCTCCTCAAGTGAGTACTGCAATGCAAATTTTGGAAGTATCTCAAACCAGCTCTCGGAAAGTTTGTCGCCTAGGGTGGTGTTTACTCCGCTCTCCACTTTAATCTCCTTTGGTGGCATCATTGGACTCATCTGAATCTTCATGCTGTATATGTAGTCTACAGAGCTTGTAGAGATGTAATCTATCTTGGCTTGCTCATAGTCAAACCTCAAACCTGCTGTAAAAGTGAATTTTCCTGCAGTAAACTGCGACTGGTGGTAAAGGGCTGCTCCAAGAACCGGCATGTCAAAGTTGCTGGCAAGTAAAAACTCATCCTCCTTGAATGAAAGGTTGGCTGTATTCATAGGGGCAGGCATATTCTGGAACATGCCGTTTATGTTGCCAAGGATGAGGTTGTCTATTCCATCTTTCTTGAATGTTACAGGGGCGTCCATATCCATGTTCTTATGGAAGAGGGTCAATCCTGTAAGCCACTGCCATCTGCTTCCGGCATTTGCATTCTTTAAGATAAAATCCTGGGTTACCGTATTCTCATGCTGTGCCTGGTACATTGTAAAGAGGTTTACCGGAGTAAAATCCTGGTCGAGGGTCATTTTGTCATCAAGGTATTGCCATGTGGTTACGCTTGAGATGATAACTTTGTCTGCATTGTAATTGATGGAAAGTCCGTTTGAGATTGTTGTACGGTCATATCCGCAGATGTCGTTGTAGTTTACATCTGCAGTGGTGCCGCTCTGCGGGTCATACAGCCTGTATGCATATCCGCCCTGGTCAACCTTGCCAATCATAAATGAGTTGTCTATTGTAAGGCGGCTGGTAGGGGTGTAGATAAAGCGGAATCTTCCGCTGGTGCTCTCCTCCCAATCTGCATTCTTGCCGGTATATGCATTTTTGAAGAAACCGTCGCTGTTAAGATAGTTTGCTCCAACGCTGAACGCAATTTTCTCATTGGGCTTTACGTATACGGAACCTTTTGCATTATAGGTGTTTCCGCTGCTGTATCCTGCAGCCAGTCTCACGCCCTGGAACACTTTTGGAGACAGTGTGTAGATGTTCATCAGGCCTCCAATTGTGTTTCTGCCGTAGAGGGTACTCTGAGGTCCGCGCAATACCTCCACACGCATTACATCCCACAGGTCAGAGTCAAAGCCGTTCTTGTTTAGATAAGGGATATTGTCTACATACATACCTATGGCAGGATGGTCTATCCTGCTGCCCAAACCCCTAATGTAAATGGAAGAAGTCATCTTGGAACCGTAGCTTGGAATATAAAGGTTTGGTGTCTGCATGGATACGTCATGCAGTGAAACCACCTGCTTCCTCTCAACATTGCCCAATTTTATTGTAGTGGATGAAAGGGCCTCCTCCCTAAGATTGTTCTTCTGTTTCATCTTTGCCACAACAGCAACCTCAGAAAGGGTTGTTACTGTATCCTTTCCACTTTTTGCTTCCCGATAAATTCCGTTGTTTTTTGTTTCTCCGTATGAAGTCTGTGGAAATGCCATAATTCCCGCAAGTACCCCTACCAATAAACTCCTGTATAATCTCATTGATCTGCCTTTAAATTATAAAATCTTTTTGGCAAAGATATTGGATTAATTTGAGCCAAATTGTTGCTGAGGATTCAGTAATTAGGATAAATCAATCATTTTTATACTGGCGGTATTCAGATGGTGTCACCCCTTCATGCTGCTTGAATTTTCTGGCAAAATAAGACTGGTCCATTATACCTACTTTTGCCGCAACTTCACTCAGGGGAAGAGATGTTCCTCTGAGCAGCAGTTTGGCCTGCAGGATTATAGCCTCCTCTATCCAAACAGAAGGTGATTTGCCGGTATAGGCTTTCACCACCTTGTTTAGGTGATTGGGTGTGATACCCAGCTTTACTGCATACTCTGCCACGGGGAGATTGTGGTTTTCCTTCTCCTTGAACAATTCATCAAGGAACCTGTTGCAGATGCTGTTGTTGTGGGAGGTAACCTCCTTAATTGTGTTTCTGTAGATTACATCAGCCTCTGTAAGTATAACTGCAAGGTAGGCCCTAATGATGTCGTGATTGGGGGTAGGGGATGTATATTCCTGGTAAATACGGTTAAAAAGAGGAATTTGCCTTGAAAAAGCTTCTGCTCCCAACTCTATTCTTGGCGACCCCCAGATTCTAAGGAAATCATATTTTGCAATGGCATTTTCAGATGTGCCGGATATGAATGCTGTGCTGAATCCGCCCATGTACCCTTGTGCCTGTTCAAAGTATTTGATTGTGAATACCTGGCCTGCGGGAATAACAACCAGCTCATGCTCCTTAATGAGGTATGTCTTTCCTCCAATTTCTGCCAGTACGGTGCCGCTCTGCAGGAAAAAGAAATAATGTATTGGTGAGCGGGATGGCGCTACAGCATGTGCTGCATGTACAGTGTGGTGGTGTGGTTGATGCTGCGGGTGCTGCTGTTGCGGCTCCCCCAGTTTTCTTATTATGAACGATTCCCTTTGCATGCTGCAAAATTAGGAAAAATCGGGAATAAAATTACTGTTACCCTTTTTTATGCAGCATCTAATATGGGTTTCTGTAATGTGGATATGTGTATACATTTTGGTTTACATACCCCCTTTACATGCATTTGTAGCTCAATGTAGGACAAAATGTAAACCGTTGTTTTTTGTTTAGTCATAAATGTAGAAGTATTCACAAAAAACCGGATGATTTGCATCATCCGGTCTGCTTTTGAGCGGAAAACGGGATTCGAACCCGCGGCCCTCAGCTTGGGAAGCTGATGCTCTACCAACTGAGCTATTTCCGCATTGCGGGTACAAATGTAGTAACTTTTTTTATTTTTTATAAATTTGCAGCTATGAATCTCAATTTATTTTTGGCAAAGAGAGTGGGGGGCAAAGTTGGCTCTCAGGGGAGGCTTGGCAGGACAGGGACAGTTATTTCTGTTGTTTCTGTTGCTGTTTCTGTTGCTGTGATTGTTATTGCCACCGCTGTTTCCAATGGATTCAGGGAGGAGATTGTTTCCAAGGCCCGCGGTTATTCGGGTGATATTGTGTTGGCTGAGTCGGGTGTGGATATTGTTAATGAGAGTGCACCTGTGCCGGATTCGTTGCAATTCTGGAAATTGGTTGGGGAGCTTCCATTTGTGGAGAGGCTGCATGGGGCTTCATATAAGCACGGAATAGTTAAGAGTGATGATGAGATTGAAGGGATTCTCTTTAAAGGGGTTGACTCTTTGTATAATCTTGGGTTTTATGGGGATTATCTTGTAGAGGGACAGCTTCCAAATTTCAGTGGCAAAGGGGCTTCAAATGATATGTTGGTTTCCCGACAATTGGCTGATGCCATGCAGTTTAAGGTGGGGGACAAGGTTACAGCATATTTTATCGGGGAGCAGGTAAGGATCCGCAGGTTCAATCTTGTTGGGGTGTTTGATGCCCAGCTGGAGCAGTTTGAGAAGTCTCTCGCTGTGGTGGATATGAGGCATATCAACAGACTCAACGGTTGGGATGGGGAGGTTTCCGGTTATGAGGTTTATTTGAGTGAGCCGGCCCGGAGAGAGCATGTGGAGGAGATTCAGAATTTGTATTATATGAGTGGCTCAGAGGATGGTCCTTCCATTTATCCTGTCACTCTTAAGGACAAATACTATATCCTGTTTGATTGGCTCAATCTCCTGGATATTAATGTTGTGGTAATTCTTGCCCTGATGATTGCAGTTGCAGGGTTCAATATGGTTTCGGGACTCCTTATACTCCTTTTTGAGAAGATTTCATTCATTGGTTTGCTCAAGGCTCTCGGTATGACAACTTGGGGTGTTTCAAAGGTCTTTCTTGCCAAGTCTGCAATGATTGTCCTTCAGGGTATGGTTTATGGCAATGCAGTTGCTGCGGCATTATGTTATTTGCAGAGTGAGGCGGCCATTATAAAACTTGATCCGGCAAACTATTTTGTTCCGGCTGTCCCAATTTCATTCAATCCTGCATCAGTTCTGTTGATGAATCTTATAGCTTTTGCGGCAATTCTGCTCATTATGCTGCTCCCTTGTATCTTCATCTCCAGAATCAATCCAGCCTCAACCATGAGGGTGAAATAGGGTAGGGTTATTTTGTTACGGTTTTGCAGTACTCGCCGTACCTTTCCATAATGAGTTCCACAAATTTGAGAGTTTCACCGCCATTGAACCTTCCAAGTTTCACCACATCGTTTTTGTAGTGTTCCTCCTGGCGCATAAGGGGGATTATCTGGGCCAGATTATCCCATACCAGAGGATCCATCCCTTTCTCTTTGGCAAGTGCCATGCAGTCCTGCATACGCCCCTCTCCGCAGTTATAGGCAGCGAGGGTGAGTTTGATAAGGTTATCCGGGTCTGCACCGGCCTTTTTGTATATCTTCTGAAGTCGGGCAAGGTGTGAGATTCCAGCCTTTATATTGTATTCCGGGTCATAGATATCATCAATCCCGTATGTTTTGGCAACAGCCTCTTTAATCTGCATAAGGCCAATTGCACCCCTGCTGGAACTCACTCCCATTTTAAATTTGGACTCCTGATAGATGAGCGAGCAGATAAGTCTCCAGTCCCAACCCACAATATCTGCATATTTTTTTACATACACATCATAAGGGGAGATGGTTGTCCTTGATATGGGGGCTCCATTGCGGTCCTTTATCCGGTAGCTTTTGTGGAACCTTTGTGTGTGGGAATAGTCCTGTGTCTGTTTGAAGTATGGGAACCAGTAATTGAGTGTCTGTACAATATTGTAGTTGTCTTTCCTTACAACACATACATTCTCCCTTTTGTCCAGTATGGCACTGGATACAACTTCATCCTCAAAGATTGCAGGAACTGTGTCCCTTGCAGAGTTGAGGATAAGCATGTCGGTTTTGCCGGTAATGAGCTGGACCCATTGCTGCATGGCGTTCCTCTCTACAATATTGAGATTTATCCGGCACCTCTGGTGCTGCTCAAATTTCTGGAAGAGTTCATACAGATACCCAATATTGTAACCACTGGCGCCCAGTGTCTTGTCCAGCATTATGGCACATGTCAGGGTGTCTCCTGCAAAAATCAGGGGAGAAGGGACATCTGCCTTCTCAGCTTCCCATCGGGGAAGAGAGATTATACAGAAAGCCAGAACAAACGCAAACGTGTATTGGAAATATCTGTTTCTCCAGAATTTGTCCATAAGCATTCTCCTTTTATTTTGTATAGAACGGCCAATGGATTCCAAGTTTAAGAGCCTTTTGGGATCTTATATATCTGAATGCACTGAAATAATCCCCATCAGGCCAGCCTTGCGCCATATTTATATATTTTACAAATATGCTTGCCCTTTTCCACTGAAGGTTGGCAAAGAGGTCTATATAAGGGGTATGTCCTATCTTTTCTGTCCTCTGGTTATAGAATACGCCCAATGCAGGAGAGTATCCTGGAGCATAATATTTTGTCATAAAGCTCATATTGGCTCCCAACTGTGCTGTAAGGACATCCTTTACAACATCCAGCTGCAGATAATATCTAAGGTTCAACGAGAGTTTTGGAAGTGGTACTACCTCTTCATTGGAAGAGGTCTGGAAAAGTATCTTGTTGTCCAGATGCAGTTTCCAAATCCTTAGATTCTTGCTCAGATAAGCTGTCAGGATACTCATGCTCCCAGTATTCTGCCTTATGACAGATGTGCTGTCGAAATAGGTGTTGTTGTTAAGGAGTGAATAACCCACAAAGGCCTCCAACCCCCAATCAGGTATATTGAGGCGGGCCTCCACCTTGGTCTGGGCAGTTTTCTCAAAATCGTTGTTCCATACATAATGGTTTGTGTAGGCGTTGTTGAAGAAATAACTTGGCCTCTCCAACCCTATATGAAGGTTTCCATGCAGATGGATTCCCTGTTTCATCCTCTTGGGATATGAGGAGAATGTAACTTTCCCGTCAATTGAAAAATCATTCTGGTAGTATCCGGCAAAGTGGTACATACCCATACCCTCCCATTTGAAATATTTCTTGAGGTTTCCTCCTGCTCCAAAATACATGTACATGTTGTTCTGATGTACAGAAGAGTTCCCTTTAAGGAAATATTGCTGCTCAAAACCGTAGAGGCTCAAAAACTGGTGACCTATACCTCCGCTCAAATTTGATACTATAGCCTCCTTTGCCCAAGGCTGCAGGTTGAGGAACACTCTGTTTTCCAATTTGAACACCCTCATTGAATCAGCACTCACAGTAGGGTTTATATAGAACTTGTCGTGGTACAGTTCCCTTCCTTCCTTATCTGACAATGCAATTTTGTCTGTATAATTTTTTGTATATACAGAAGCATCCGCAGTATGCCCTATATAGGCCATAGTACCCTCTCCCAACCCTATGGAGTCTTTATTTTTTCCGTAAAGGAACTTGAATGGAATTCCGTAGGAGTGGGTGATGAAGACGGTATTGCGTTTGAGGACATTGTGGGCATCATTAAGGGCAACAGGGATGACTTTGGCATCCAACAGCGTGTCAAGCACCATTGCAGGGTCTGTAATACCACCATTCTCATCTCTTTTTATCCTGTTGAAAATATAACCGCCCTGTGCTACATATCTCTTTCCAAGATAGTTGCCGGTAAAGGCAAATGTCCTGTTGTCTGTCTTTTCATTCAGTAGCATTCCCTCTCCACCAAAACGTTCGTAAAGGAGGTTGAAATTGAATGCCGGGGTAAAGTTCTGTGTATGCAGAACCCTTATGTTTGTCTCCTCAAGTTTTTTGCTGGCAAAGAGAGTCCCCCAATACGCAAGCTCCGTGTAAGGGGTTTTGGTATTGTAGAACGGAAGGGTCTGTGGCAGGTATGAATATGGGAGATAGTAATCAAAGAAAGGGAACTCCTTTATCCCTTCCCTCTTAAAGTAGTTGTGATACTGCATTGCAGAACCGGAAACACCCAGTGAAGTTGCTCCAACATCATATTTCTGATATGGCTGCTCCGAGTACCAGTCATTGTATGTTGTATCAGGGTCTATATTTACAGGCTTGTTGAAATAAGTGTCAGCATTCCACAGGAACATCCTCTGGTTCTTTATTGTGTCGCTGAATACATAAGTGTTGAGTATTCTTGGGGTATTGCGTATAACACTGTCCCTATATGCCCACACGCTGTCCCTGTGCATTTTCCTCAGCTCCTTTTTGGTGTAGGTTACAAGTGCGGTACTGTCTCCCTTAACTCCAAGTGAGTCTGAAACAGCTACAGAATCGGCAGCCACAGCAACACTGTCCGCTACAGCCAATGATGCAATTTTAAGTGAGTCTGTATTCTGTGCGGATACTCTCCCTGTTCCAAGCAGCACAACAGCTGCCGCCAATAATGCAGCATACCTGAAAAAAATCCCTGTATATTTTCTTTTAATCTCCATTTACGAAATCTTCTGCCTCCTTAAGTGAAGTGAGTTTCCCCACATCCACCATTTTCAAATCACTCTTAACGTACCCTTTTATTATGTATTTGTCTGCCATCTGCAGGTAGAAATCCACAATAGGGAACTTCTCAGGCCAACTTTGCATAAGATTGAACACCTGGGAAGACAAAATGTGTGTCCCTGCAAAAGCATATTTTTTAAGTCCGTTCTCCTTTAGGAAGCCCTCCCAGTTGAAATTCTCTGAGGGTTCCCTTTTCAACTCCCTGTAAGGGGATTTCACTTCTCCCGACAATTTGTTCATCCACCCCACCAGATTGTTCTCCCTGTCAAAAAGGAAATACCTTGCAGTCTCCCTCTCACTCACAAGCAGAGTGGCCAGAGGGGTGTCCGATGAGATGGAGGCAGCCATGTGTGCCTGATAAAAATCCTCCAGATCCAGATTTGAAAGGATATCAACATTGTGCACAAGGAATGGTTCACCATCCTGCAGCAGAGGGGCCGCATGCTTTATCCCTCCACCTGTCTCCCTCAACATGTCTGTCTCGTCTGAAAAGGCAACCTCAATCCCGAAATTGTCATTCTTGGCCACATACTCCCTTATCATACCGGCAAAGTGGTGGACATTTATCACAATGTCTGAAAACCCGGCACTTTTCAGTTTTTCCACAAGATGTTTGAGCAACGGTTTAGAGCACACAGGAACCAACGCCTTAGGCATTGTATCTGTTATAGGCTTTAGCCTTGTACCCAATCCGGCTGCAAAAATCATTGCTTTCATACTACAACTCCTGTCTTATATCCTGTTCCCTGTGATATACTATAACTGTAATGTTATACCTTTTTGCAAGATATTCTGCAAGGTGCTGTGCACAATAGACAGAGCGGTGCTGCCCACCGGTACAGCCAAAGCTGAACATGAGGTTTGTAAATTTACGCTCCACATAACGGGCAACATGGGCATCTGCAAGCTCATATACATGAGACAGGAACTTGGTAACCTCACCGTCATTCTCCAGGAACTCTATCACCTCCTTGTCAAGACCGGTAAAGTGCTTGAAATGGTCATATTTGCCCGGGTTGTTTATGGCACGGCAGTCAAACACATATCCTCCACCATTGCCGCTTGTGTCAACAGGGATACCTTTCTTGTATGAGAAACTGAAAATCCTCACCTCAAGTTTGCGCTCCACCCTCAAATCAGAGAACTGTCTCATGGTGGTAAGCTCCTCAAGGAGTTTCTGTATGTATGGATACTCCTCAAAAGGCTCCTCCTGAATAAGTTTGCGCAAATTGTCTATTGCAAAAGGAACGCTCTGCAAGAAATGGGGCTTTTTCTCAAAATAACCTCTGAAACCGTATGCTCCAAGCACCTGCATTGTACGGAAAAGCACAAACAGACGGAGTTTTTTATAGAATACCTCTTTTGGAATATCCACATACTCCTTAAGAGCCTCCCTATATGTCTCAATAAGCTCCTCTTTAAGGCTGGTAGGGTAGTTAGCCTTTGCCTGCCATACAAACGATGCAAGGTCATAATACAAAGGGCCTTTCCTTCCACCCTGGAAATCTATAAAATAAGGGTTGTCGTTCACAAGCATCACATTCCTGGCCTGGAAGTCCCTGTACATGAAGGTCTCCTCATTTCCACCCTCAAGAAGGTCAGCTGCCATTTTGGAAAGGTCGTCATGAAGCTTTATCTCGCTGAACTCTATTCCGGTAGTCTTCAGGAAGCAATATTTGAAGTAGTTACAGTCGAACCACACATTGCGCTCATCAAACTCGGGTTGGGGAAAACAGATATTGTAATCAAGCCCTTTGCCACCCTCAAACTGCAGTTTTGGAAGGGTGGAAATGGTCTTTTTCAACAACTCAACCTCATATTGTGAGAAATTGCTTGTCTCCCTTCCTTGCTGTATGGTATTGAAGAGGGTGATGTCACCCAAATCCTCCTGAAGATAGAACATCTTGTCCTGGCTGGCACACAAAACCTGAGGGACAGGAAGCCCCTTAAGCTTAAAGTGCTTGGCTATCTCCATAAACGCAATATTCTCATCAACATCCAGACCCTTTGCACCAATAAGCGACATGCCGCTGCCGGTAATTCTAAAATAACGTCTGTTGCTTCCGCTGGATGGGAGTTCAACTATACTCTCAGGTTTCTGCCTGGTATATTGCTCAAATAAAATCTCAAGTTCCTTCATCTTTCTCTCTATTTTACTACAGCTTTAAAGAGTTTTCTTACATCCTCCACATTATCAAAATCTACACCATTATTCTGCATGTAATCCTCAATAAAACCCTTTTTGTCTGAGAAATTCTTAAGGAAGAATTTCTTGTTTGCCTTTTGGAAATTTCCCTTTTTATAGACATAAGGCATCTTCTTATAACTGTAAGGTATCTTCTTTCCTCCCGACAAATCCAGCCATGATCCGTTGGGCATATCCATAAAATCCACAGTCTGGATTGAAGTTGTCTGGGATTTGGAACCAAAAGCACCCTCTTTTGCCCCTGAAATGATGCTTACACTTTTTATCTCCCCCATAAATACCTCTCCGTATGCCTCAAACACCTCTATGTAGCCGTACCTGCTGTTGAGGAAAGTGCGTCCCTTGATGAAGACGCTGCTTACATCAAGGTTGTTTTCAAGTTCCATCACCTCACCATCTTCATTCTTGAAGTGGACCCTCTGGTTAACTGTAAATATGTTTATCGGACCAATGTACTGCTCTCCGTTGTCAAAAAATATTGTACCCGTGTAAAAGTCGGGCATAACATATTTTACGCTGTCAAGCATTCTTTGGCTATTCTCATCCGGCTCGGTAAAAAAATATGACTGTGCTTCTGCACTCAATCCAATTAGTAGTGCAATACTTAGAAATATAAATTTTCTCATAAAATCCAATGTTTGTGCTAACCTACAAAAGTAGCTAAATTGTTTATAAATTCCTAACTTTGCAGGTGAGTATAAGAATATAACTATGAAACATCTGTTTATTTTATCATTTGCAATTATGTGCATGAGTGTATCATTTGCAGCCAATGGGCAGGATAAGGACTTTACAAAAGTTTTTGGAGTGTATGAAGATGAGTATGCCAAAAATGTAATACACTTTATGGCAGACAAGAAGTTCAACGGCCGTGAGGCGGGGACAAAAGAGAACCGCAAGATAATGAAATATATAGTAAAGGAGTTTGAGAAGACAGGGTGTGATGTTGAGGTTCAGAGAATTACAGATGAGAGCCTTGCCAGTGCAATTGGCCCGCACAAAAAAGGGAAGGCTTATCCAAAGGAGATGGCCAATGTAATTGCATCAATCCCTGGCAGTGAGGCCGGCAAATATGTTGTGGTGGGTGCCCATTATGACCATCTTGGCAACAAGGTGGGGATTGGAATCCACCCTGGAGCAGATGACAATGCGTCGGGAATAGTAGCTTTGCTCTCATTGGCAAAAATGGTTAAGGAGCAGGGAATTACCCCAAAATATACCATCCTTTTCTGTGCTTGGGACGGTGAGGAGAAAGGGCTTCTGGGCTCAAAATATTTTGTGGCGGACTGGTTCAAGGAGGGCTCACAGGCAGATTCAATCGTTCTATATATGAACTTTGACATGGTTGGGCGTACAGAGAATCCGAACCATCCTGCAGTAACCTTTGCATGGAACGACAACTATCCGTACCTGAAACAGGAGTGCCTCTCTGCACTTGAGGCAATAGAACAGCCGTTCAAGGTAATATATGACCAGCGTTTTGGAGATGGAAAGGGTGGCTCTGACTATGCTCCGTTCTCAGCCCGCAATATCCCTTATATTGCCTGGATGGAGGATATCATGCATGAGGATTACCACAAACCAACAGATACTCCCGACAAAATACATTGGGAAAAACTCCGCAAAACAGTTCTGTTGTCTTACGGAGTCCTATATGGTATTGTAAAATAACCGGTTATTTTTTCTTGTTTTTCTTCTCGTACATGTACATTTGCCAGCTGTTGAACAGATTCTGCCAGATGGCATAAAGGGCAATTGATACAGATGCAAGAGGATTCAGATAGATGTTGGCCATCCAGATACCCATGGCAGAGTTTTTCTGTCCAAGCATCTGGCCACCTGCCACCACATCACCGTACTTGCGCCCTATAAGTTTTCCAAGGCCGAATTGTATCACGCACATGAATATGGAGACAATACCAAGGGTAATGATACTGTCCACATTCTCTTTACCATGCAGGAATATGAAGTTTATGGTCTGGCCAAGTGTGAAGGCAAGTGCCATGGCCCAAAGGTACAAGGACCAGTCTTTGAAACGGGCAATCATCTCATTGACTTTTGGTATCCACATCTGCAGGGCAAGAGCCATAAAGAATGGCAGTGCAATTATTGGGCTCACCTTTTTAAGGATAAGGATGAATGAGTCCCAGAAAGGCATATCCTGTTGAATTCCTATAAATGAGAAATATATTGGAGCCGCTATGGCAACCATAAGGTTCCCAAGTATGACATGTGCGGTAACAGTCTCCCTGTTTGCTCCAAGATAGCATGATATCACCACTGACGATGAGGCTACCGGACAAATTACAGCAATCAGTACCCCCTGTGCAATAATCTCATCTGAAGTTATGCTCCTTGCAAGAAGATAACCACCTCCACTCACAACAATCTGGAACAGAAGGAGGGAGATGTTCATCCCTGTCATCCTGAGCAGCCTGAGCTTTCTGATGTTCACTGCAGTAAAATTGAGCAGCAGAATGGCAAAGATCAGATATGGTACAAACAATACAAAAATATGGCACCACTGGTGGCACAACAGGCCAAACAAGATTGCCAGCGGCAATATAAGGCTACGGTTCATCTCTTCCCGATAAATTTTAGTTCAACATTAGTTTCCTTACAGGGATATCAACCCTGCCCCTGAGATTTTACACTGATTGGAGCTTCCCAGCAGTTCCACCCTTTGTGGGCAAGTTTGCGCATATAAAGTTTGTCCCCACTCTTGGCATAAAGGGTATTGCCTACAAAGGCAATGGAATCCACTTTATGCTCCTTGCCAGGCAAGGCGAGGATTGCCCTTACCCTTCCGTTCTGGTCGCACACCTGAACGCCTATTGGGGTTGCAATATACAGGTTTCCAAGGGTGTCAAATGTCATGTTGCCGTATGGGGTATTGGTGTGGTTCTCTGTATTGTGGAGCCAGTAGAACTGCTGCCCGGCAGTAAGTGATCCGTCGGGAGCAATAATGTAACTTATAAGCCAGTTGGAGTTTTTCTCGCCGGCAATAAGCATTTTGCCGTCAGGGGTTATTGCAATCTCTTTGCCTGAGGTAGGGAGTGTCTCCAGTTTTACAGCTTTTTTGTCCTCTTTTTTAAGGAGGAATATTTCACCCTCTGTGTTGGAGATATATTTGTCTCCGGAAGCAAGGCCAAGCATTCTGTATGGGTTACGGACAAATTTGGAGATTTTTACCCCGTTGTGTCTGAGCATCCTGTTTGCCCCCGGATTGTCTGTAAGTTTGTGCATCCCTACAGGATCTGCAATGAGTATTGCAATTTCCTCAGTCAGCCCCGGGTAATTGTTTGGGGTGACCTCTTCCCAATTTCCGTTCTTCACAAGAAGGGATTTGAGCATATCATTCATTGATGTGCCGGCCTCAACAGCTGCAGGCCACCCTCTCCAGAGCCAGCGCATGGCATCGGGGTAGGCACGGGTTCCGTAGTATATGCTGTGGGAGCCTCTGTCCCATTTGTAGTCAAACTCATATCCGGCATAATTGAGGGCAGAAGACATGAGTTGGTTCTGCTCCCACCAGTCTCCAAATATATGGTTCCAGGTATCGTTCACTCCATCCTGCAAGAAGATGCGGAGTGGCTTTGGTTCGCTTTTCCTTACAATGGCAGGGTATTCATTGCCACCTCTCATGGCAACAAAGGTCCCTACAGAGCTATATACTCTTGCAAACATGTCCGGGCGCTCCCAAGCTGCTGTAAAGGCTGCTATACCGCTGCTGCTGGCACCTGTAATGGCACGGTCGTTGGGGTTGTTGGAGAGGATGATTTTCCTGCCGTCGGGAGTAACCATTTTTTCAACCATTGGGAGAACCTCCTCCTCAAGGAAGGTTGCCAGACGGGCATCTGTGCGGTCAAACTCGTTGCTCCGGTTGTATCTGATCACATTGTTGTTGGAGTCTTTGCTTGTTCCTGGTTGGACAAACACCCCAATTGTTACAGGCATCTCCCCGCTGCCAATTAGGTTTGGAATAACTGTCATTGCTCCAAAAAGGTTGCCGTCAAGCCCCACTACAAGGCAGGCAGGGGTGGTTCCGTCATATTGCTGTGGAACCATAACTTTGATATCCCTTACTGTGTTAGGGTATATTTTTGAATCTGCAAACAGGGTGTCAAGTATTACAGGCTTTTTGTCATCCGGTAGTGGTAGGGTTGCAGGGTCTTTTGGTGTTGTTGCATTATGCTTGTTCTGTGCGGTTGAGGTTGTACCGTACAAGGAGAATATTGCAAGTGCTATGAGTACTAATCTTTTCATCTTTACTTTTGGTGTTAAGTGTGGATTTATACAAGCAATGATACTGCAAATAATGTTATGATTGAAACTGTTCCCATTATAAATGTAAGTGCGGTCTGGGTCTTGTAGCCGTTTTGCGGTGTAAGTCCTCCAAAATTGGTTACAACCCAGAAGTAGCTGTCATTGGCGTGGGATACTGTCATTGCACCGGCCCCTATGGCCATAACAACAAGAACAGCATCCAAAGGGGTGGTCATTCCAAGTGCAGCCATAAGTGATGCGTCTGAGAAGTAGAGTCCCATCATGCCGGCTGTGGTTGTCATTGCCACTGTGGATGAGCCCTGTGAAGTCTTAATTATTGCTGCCACTACAAACGGGAAGAATATTCCTATACCTGCCAATGAAGTTGCGTGCTGCTGGATGTATTGTACAAATCCGGCCTCTACAATCACTTGCCCGAGAACACTTCCAGCAGCGGTAATGAAGATTATTGGTCCCGATGTCTTGAGTGACTCCTGGGTGAGGTTGTACAGCTCTTTTCCCATCTTCTTTTTCCATAGCAGCGGTAGTGCTGAGATGAGTCCTGCAGTGAGAGCAATTATGGGTTTCCCAAGGAATATGAGCAGTTCTGTTGCCTGGTTCTCCATTTTTGCAAAGGTTGCAATGGAACCCCCTGCCATCAGGACTATCGGGAGTAGGATGGGGGTTATTGAGGCCCATGTGCCAGGAAGGTCATGTTCAATGTATGCTGCGGATATCTCCTCTATGTCAAGCTCTTCTGTAGATTTTACTTTTTTACCTATTGCTGTGGCAAAGAAGTATGCCGCTGTAAGGGGGAGTATGGAAAGAGCCACTCCGGCTGCTATTACAAGCAAAAGGTTGTTTTCCAGTCCTATAAGTCCTGCAGTTGCAATTGGACCGGGGGTAGGTGGAATAAATACATGTGCTACATATAACCCGGCGGAGAGGGCTACAGTAAGTGTTACAGATGAGAAGTTGGTTTTTCTTCCCAGCCATTTGCGGATGGGGTTTACTATTACAAATCCGCTGTCGCAGAATACCGGAATGGAAATAATCCACCCTATGAGCATAATTGCCAGTTGTGGGTGTTTTTCTCCAATTACCCGTATTATGGCATCTGCCAGACGGACCGCAGCTCCTGTCTTTTCCAGGATTACCCCAATAAGGGTTCCAAGTATTATTACAATTCCTATGCTTGTAAAGATTGCGGAAAATCCTTTTCCAATTGTGGTAGGGATTGTATCAAGGGGAATTCCTATTGTCAGTGCAAGGGCCAGGGCAATGCCCATGATTGCCAGGAACGGGTGTACCCCCCATTTTGATATGGATACTATGAGCAGCACTATAGCTGCTATGAAAACTATTATAAGGGTTGTGCCTGAGATCATAGGTATAGTGTTTTGATGAATGCGGCAAGGGCATTTGCCATCAGCTGTGCCCCCTCTTGTGTAGGGTGTGTGCCATCTGTAATATATGGGTTGTAGTTCCCGTTGTACTCCTCATGTGTCCCTTTTACACTCCTGTTGATATGAGGGGTTATTCCACTGAGATTGTGCATGTCAAAGACTGGGAACGAGTAATATGCTCCCACCTCCTTTATGGCATTTATCCACTCATCCCATTTGAAAAGGGCCTGGGCATTGTTCTGTGGTGTGTCTGCAAGGTGTGACTTTGATGCATCCAGAAGTTTTATTGGGGTGAGGAGGATGATTTTCCTATGGGTGTTTTGTGCCGGATCCCCTTTCCCTATGTATTTGTTATACAACCCCTGGCAGAGGGTGTGGAGAGCCCCGTAGAATGTTGTATTGCAGCGGTCGTCCATTGTGCCAAGTTCCACACCGCACCTTACATCATTGGTCCCACCCATAACGGTAATGATGTCTGCATCATCAGACATCTGGGCGTACCTTATGCACATTGGGGTGTTCTCCGGCAGATTGGCAATTGTGGAGTCTGATATTCCGTGGTTCTCAAACTCCATATTCAGCATCTTTGCAGTAAGTGCTGCATAGCTCTCCAACTGCCCCGGATGCCCCGGATAGTTGCGAGGAATGAATCCGTAAGTAATGGAGTCTCCCAACGCACAATATTTAAGTTTTCTGGTTGTATTCATAATGTGGGGATATCATTACAAAAGTACGTTTTTTTTTGTTACGTTGTCCTTTTGTGTAATTGCTTGTAATACAAGCAATTAATTTTTACAAGTTTTTGTTTTTTGAAAAAACTTGTAAAAATATCCTCTGATTATCAGAGGATTGTACAAAAGGACAACGTAATAATGGTATATTTGGGGGATGAAACGCTTTATTTTTAATCCGGAGCATGATCTGTGTCTTGCAGATGGGAGCGGGAGTTTTATTCCCCCCGCATCGGTTGTGGAGTTTGCCGGCAGGTGCAGCTGGGTGGAGAGGTTTATGGTGGCTCCACAGGGAGCGGCACAGAGTACAATTGGAGGAGAGGGTGCTGTGGAGATTGTGCCGTGGGGGTGGAACAGGTGTTTGAGGGACAGACTCCTTAAAGAGGGGGTTTCAGCGGAGTTGTTGCCGGATGATGCAGAGTTGGATTTTATACGGGTGAATTCCCGTAGGGAACTGGCGGTGGAACTGCTGGAGAGGTTACATGAGAGGGTATGTTCAGAGCGCAAGCCATGTAGCATCATATCTCCAGCTTACAGGATTGTTGCCCGCACAATGGAAGATATTGAGAAGTTTTTGCAGAGCAGCAGAAGGGTGGTCCTTAAAGCACCTTTGTCGGGAAGCGGAAAAGGGGTTAGATTTGTATCAGGGGAGCTTATGAAGACTGACCGTGGCTGGTGCAAAAGGACTTTGCTCAGGCAGGGGGCAGTTATTGTGGAGAGGAGGATGGATGTTGTGCAGGAGTTTGCAATGCTGTTCGAATGTGGGGAGAAGGTGAGTTTCAGGGGATATTCTCTATTTTATGCAGCCAATGGGGCGTACAAGGGTAATCTGTTGGCTTCAAATGAACATATGGAAAAGGCTCTGGAAAGATTCATTCCGCTGGAGGAATTGAGAGGGGTGCAATTGGGCTTATGTGAGTTTTTGCAGGAGAAACTGCAAGGGAGATACAAGGGCTTTGTGGGGGTAGATCAGTTTGTGGCGGAGACTGTAGGGAGAGCAGCTGTTGGGATTGACGCTGTTGGGATGGACTCCGGTGGTATGGGTACTGTGGAAGTGGCAGGTGAGAAGGTGCCTGGAGACAAGTTGTCGGGAAGAAAATATTGTTGGAACCCTGCTGTGGAGATAAACCTTAGAATGACTATGGGCTTGATTGCCAGAAATATATATGACTTCCATGCTGCAGAGTACGGTTTGGGAGAGGGGACGCACTGTTTTGAGCCTGAAAGGGGCATTTTTAAATGTGGATGATTATGAGAAAACTTTTGTTGAAAGCTGTTTATGCAATCCTGCTGGGGTATTATGCCCTAAAGGAGCCATCGGTTTCCATAAAGGACAAGACCATAATTTATGGAGCAATGGGATATTTCATTATACCGTTTGACTTCATCCATGACTGGCTCCCTTTTGCCGGGGTGGCCGACGATTTTATAGCCCTTGCCTGGGCGGTCTCAAGAGTTGTGAAAAACATCAACCCCAATGTGCGGTGCAGGGCCAAAGCCAAGTTGGGCAAATGGTTCAAACTCAAGCCCGAGGATAACAAGTGGCTGGAGAAGAAATAGGGGCAGTAAAACTGACTTTAAATATGGAGAACAGGAATACCTTACTCGGGCATCTGGCATGCTTTGCGGCCTATGCCTTATTTGGAATAAACATAGTGGTCTGCAAGGACCTTACTAGTGGAGGGGCAATCTTTCCTTTGGCACTCTTTACAATACGCTCACTGGGTGCAGGGGCCCTCTATTGGCTTATCTCCCTTTTCTTCCCCAACGAGAAAGTTGACAGGCAGGACTATCCAAAAATTATAGCAGCATCATTTCTGGGATTTTTCCTTTGCCAGTACACCTTCCTTAAAGGTATTCCCGACATAACTCCAATGCATTGTTCCATAATTGGTGCACTAACCCCTATATATACCATGTTCATAGCGGCAGTGGTGCTTAAGGAACCCATAACCCTCAAGAAAGGAGGAGGAGTCCTTTTGAGCATGTGCGGCATAATATTCCTGATACTCAACAACTCACAAGGAGGGGCGGTGGCAGAGAGCAAGCTGCAGGGAATACTCCTCATCATCCTGAACGGATTGAGTTTTGCCCTCTATTTGGGCATCTTCAGACCTGTAATTTCAAAATACTCTGTAATAACATTCATGAAGTGGATATTCCTCTTCTCGATAGCCATGTCATTGCCCTTTACCTACAAGGAAGTATTCTCCTTTGAGTGGCTGTCCATCCCGGCAGCACAGCTTTGGGAACTTGGATTCCTTGTAGTCTTTGCAACCTGCGTATGCTACTTCCTCATCCCTTATGGGCAAAAAAGGATAAGGCCAACCCTTGTAAGCATGTACAGCTATGTGCAACCCATAATTGCCACCACCCTTGGCATTTTTTTGGGAATGGACTCCCTCACCTGGCAAAAAATCCTTGCGGCCATAATGGTATTTGCCGGCGTATTTGTAGTAAGCAGGAGCAGGGCGGCAAAGTAGGAGTGAGGGGGTTATTCTTCGCAGTAAGGGTAGTCGCTGCAGAACTCCGCTGATGAGTAGTTAGGGATAATAACCTCTCTGATGAACTGTTTGGCACCTTGCAAATCAAAATACTCCCAGTTGCCACAAGTTAGTTCAGATGCACCAGGGATACTCTCCTCACCAAGTATATGTTCCATGCACTGGAGCATGAGTTTCCTTAAGAACTCCACATCATAATGGCAGTTTGTAAGGATATAGAAACCTGTAAGGCAACCCATAGGACCAACATACAGCAATGTGGAAGAAAACTTCTCTGTGTACTTGGTTCTCAGGTAATCTGCCATAAAATGCTCCAAAGTGTGTGCAATCTTAGGATCCATAAACAACCCCTTATGGGCAGCATCCTGCGGACGGACAAATCTTACATCATAGGTATATACCCCATTCACCATGCACTCATAAATGCCTGGCTGCAACTTCTTGTGATCTATAATGAATGAATTTACTTTCTGCATAACCATTGAATTTTTTTCACCTCAAATGTATCCTTAATTTTAGAGATGACAAAATTACTGGCAAAATAAGGGATGGCTTATGTACTTATGTAATCATAGTTTGTGGAGATGCCAACGAAAGTTGTATAGTATTTGCCGATAATGACTAATTGTCTGCACATAGGTTTTGAAGACCCGTTTGAAGCCACAGGCTCAGAAGAATTCATAATGTGTGAATTTCCCAGGGTGAGGGATTTGATTAAGGAGAAATTCTATCAGTTGTATATGGAGATGAATATATTGTGATTGATTATGAATTATTTTATCTTTGACATTACTGACAACAGAAAATTCCCTTATAGGATATTCACAATAAGGATTATTCCGTTGTGAAAACATTAGGTAGCCTCGTCCTTCAACGGGGCTTTTTTTATCTGACTCCACAAATTTAACCATAAATCTTTAGGAATCATAACAAAAACATCCACGATTTACTCCGCAACTATCTGATAACGTAGCAGGTGGATTTCGGGGCTGATTTTCTCCTTCAGGTCCTCAAGGATGTGGTTGGGGAGGAAGCTGTCGGGAGTATGAAAATCCACTTGCAACAGGGTTGAGATGTTTGTGTTGCATTGGGAGGTGGGGTAAATTGACCCGGGAAGCTCTTTAATGGTTGTGTTGAACAGCGGGTATTTTTTCAGCATGTTGATTAGCAGAAATTGGGAAGTGGAGGTTGCTACATTGCCGCATAAGGTGCCGGCAGAATTGAGTGAGATGGTAAGTTTGTAACCGGTGTTTTTAAGCTTTTTCATGTCTTTGCTTTTTTGATTTTTGCAAAGAAAGTTATGCGGTTTGACAGGTTTTGACAATAATGACGAAATATATATTGGTGTGCCACTATTTATAGCTTATATAGTCTTCACTCCATAAAAAAGCGTGCCCCCAAAAGGAGACACGCTGCAGTGTATTAAGTGTTTTTGAGTGTTTCAGACTATTTCAGACTTCGTCTGCGCTCGGCTTGCGCCTATTTCAGACTTCGTCTGCAATAACGGCTGCGCCTCGGCATAACTCAAACAAGTTTGGTTCTGCGCTCGGCTTGCGCCTATTTCAGACTTCGTCTGCAATAACGGCTGCGCCTCGGCATAACTCAAACAAGTTTGGTTCTGCACTCGGCTTGCGCGTTATTTTACCTCCTCAAAGTCAACGTCGGTTACTTCGCCGTCTTTGTTGCCTTGAGCGCCGGCGCCTGGGCCCTGAGGACCAGCCTGTGCACCACCCTGAGGGCCTGCTGCCTGAGCAGCTTTTGCCATATCCTCGCTTGCTGCATGCCATGCTGCATTCAAAGCCTCTGTAAGTTTGTCAAGCTCTGCAATGTTGGCAGCTTTGTGAGCCTCTTTAAGTTTGTTGGTAGCATCCTCAATTGCAGATTTCTTGTCTGCAGGGATCTTGTCACCGTACTCTTTAAGGTTCTTCTCGCTCTGGAATACCATTGCATCTGCGTTGTTAAGCTTGTCAATTCTCTCGCGCTCCTCTTTGTCTTTAGCCTCATTTGCCTTAGCCTCGTCACGCATTCTCTTGATCTCATCCTCTGAAAGACCTGATGAAGCCTCAATTCTAATCTGCTGCTCTTTACCGGTAGCTTTATCTTTAGCAGATACGTTAAGGATACCGTTTGCATCAATATCAAATGTAACCTCAATCTGAGGAACGCCACGTGGAGCAGGGGTAATTCCATCCAAGTGGAAACGGCCTATGGTCTTGTCATCTTTAGCCATTGGTCTCTCACCCTGTAGAACGTGAATCTCTACTGAAGGCTGGTTGTCTGCAGCAGTTGAGAACACCTGAGATTTTCTTGTAGGGATTGTAGTGTTGCTCTCAATAAGTTTTGTGAACACACCACCAAATGTCTCAATACCCAATGAAAGTGGAGTTACATCCAAAAGAAGCACATCTTTTACATCACCTGTAAGGACACCACCCTGGATAGCTGCACCAATTGCCACAACCTCGTCTGGGTTAACGCTCTTGTTAGGCTCTTTGCCAAAGAACTTCTTAACAATCTCCTGGATTGCAGGGATACGGGTTGAACCACCAACCAAAAGTACCTCGTTGATATCTGAAGCAGAAAGGCCTGCATCTGAAAGCGCTTTACGGCAAGGCTCAATTGTTCTCTGGATTAGAGAATCTGCCAACTGCTCAAATTTTGCTCTTGTAAGGGTTTTTACCAAGTGTTTTGGAATACCGTTTACTGGCATGATGTAAGGCAGGTTGATCTCTGTAGAAGTCTGGCTTGAAAGCTCAATCTTAGCTTTCTCAGCAGCCTCTTTCAATCTCTGAAGAGCCATAGGGTCTTTTGAAAGGTCAATACCGTCGTTCTCGCTCTTGAACTCATCAACCAACCACTCAATGATTACATGGTCAAAGTCATCACCACCAAGATGGGTGTCACCGTTGGTAGATTTAACCTCAAACACACCGTCACCAAGCTCAAGGATAGAGATATCAAAAGTACCGCCACCAAGGTCAAATACAGCAACTTTAGACTCCTGGTCCTTCTTGTCCAAACCGTATGCAAGAGCAGCAGCTGTAGGCTCGTTGATAATACGTCTCACTTTAAGACCTGCAATCTCACCAGCCTCTTTTGTAGCCTGTCTCTGAGCATCGTTGAAGTAAGCAGGAACAGTAATTACAGCCTCATTAACCTCCTGACCAAGATAATCCTCAGCAGTTTTCTTCATTTTCTGAAGTACCATTGCCGAAATCTCCTGTGGAGAATACATTCTGCCGTTAATATCAATTCTTGGAGTATTGTTGTCTCCCTTAACCACTTTATAAGGTACACGGTCAATCTCTCCTTTAATGTTATCGTAAGTCTCACCCATAAATCTCTTGATAGAGAAAATGGTATTTGTAGGGTTGGTAATAGCCTGTCTTTTGGCAGGGTCACCAACTTTTCTCTCTCCACCCTCTGTAAATGCAACTACAGATGGGGTAGTTCTCTTGCCCTCGCTATTGATAATAACTGCAGGCTCATTTCCCTCCATAACTGCTACGCAGCTGTTGGTAGTACCAAGGTCAATTCCAATAATTTTTCCCATAATTTCAATCTCCTTAAAATTTATATTTTTTCAGTTTTTATTTCTATTCATCTTCCCGACAGATTTTCATCTCTCCCCGGGACACATCTCATATCTCCAACTTTGTGCCAAATGGAAAAATGTGACAAAATGGCATAATTTGCTTTTATTGTTTTTTTTCAGTTGCTTTGTACCGTATAATAAAAAGGGGGTGCACAGCACTCCCCATTAATTTGAAAAACTATGTCAGTAGAGGGAAAACAGAGAGTTATCACCACTCACAAACTATTGGAAATGAAAATTAAAGGCGAGAAGATAGCAATGCTTACCGCCTATGATTATACCTTTGCAGGAATTATCGACCAGGCAGGAATAGACATTATTCTTGTAGGAGACTCGGCTGCCAATGTCATGGCAGGACATGAGACAACATTGCCTATAACCATAGACCAGATGATTTACCACGCCCAGAGTGTGATGCGTGCAGTAAAGAATCCGTTGGTTGTTTGCGACATGCCGTTCGGTACATACCAGGGTAACCCTAAAGAGGCGGTAAGAAGTGCAATCAGAATAATGAAAGAGTCTGAGGTTGATGCAGTTAAAATGGAGGGAGGAAGTGAGATAATGGAGAGTGTGGAGCGTATTCTATCTACAGGAATTCCGGTAATGGGACACCTTGGACTAACACCGCAGTCCATTCATAAATTTGGCACATATGCCGTAAGGGCCAAAGAGGAGGCTGAGGCAAACAAACTTATAGAAGATGCCATTGCTCTTGAAAAAGCTGGATGTTTTGCAATAGTATTGGAGAAAATCCCTGCAGCTTTGGCAAAAAGGGTATCTGAAATAGTAAAAATTCCTACTATAGGTATAGGAGCCGGCCCTCATTGTGATGGACAGGTACTTGTAATGCATGACATGTTGGGATTGAACAATTCTTTCTCTCCAAGGTTTTTACGTAGGTATGCAAACCTTCATGAGGAGTCACTCAATGCCATAAAGAACTATGTGGCTGATGTAAAGAGCTGTGACTTCCCAAATGAGAAGGAGGCATACTAAGCATCCCGACAACATCCGTCGGGGAACAAAAAGTGCCCTAATTGTGCCCGGAGTGGGGAGAATAACCTGTCGGGGAACAAAAAAGAATGATTATGTGCCCACAAGAGAAAAATATTTTGGCAGAGGGTGGCTCACCTGTTTACAGGAGGCTGCCGCAGCAGGAATTCAATGATATAGCAGGCAGGATCCTCTATGAGGATAACCACCTGCTTGTTTTCAATAAGCGTTCAGGGGAGATTGTGCAGGCAGACAAGACAGAGGATGAGTGTCTCAGTACAACCCTTAAGGCATTTGTGGCCCAGAGGGATAACAAGCCGGGAGCGGTTTTTATGGGGGTTGTGCACCGTTTGGACAGGCCTGTGAGTGGAGCCGTAATTTTTGCCAAAACCTCAAAGGCGCTGGGACGTCTGAATGAGGCGTTCCGTACAGGCCAGATGCACAAGACTTATTGGGCAGTTGTATGTAACCGTCCAAAGGAGGATGAAAAACTCCTTACCCATTATCTTACCCGTAACGAAAAGCAGAACAAGACCTATACAAGCCTTACCCCAAAAAGCGGTGCCAAGGAGGCCCGTTTGAGGTACAAGTTCCTGCAGGCCACTGACAGATATTATCTGCTTGAGGTGGAATTGTTTACCGGACGGCATCACCAGATAAGGGCACAGCTTTCTGCCATAGGCTGCGTAATAAAAGGGGATTTAAAATACGGCGCACCACGCTCCAACCCCGATGGGAGCATCTCGTTGCACTCCCGCAGCATAAGGTTTGTTCACCCGGTCCGCAAAGAGGAGATGGAGATAATTGCACCGCCATTTTGTCCTGTTATGAGGAGTTGCTTAAATCAAAAATAAAAGAATCCCGCTGAATTTTAGCGGGATTCTTTTTAATTCATTACAGATCACTCTGTTAGCTTTCATTTGATGTGGCAAGCGCCATTATCATGCCCAGTAGAATCAAACTTAGTATTACAACTACTGTTAAACCTTTGTAGATGAGGTAGCATGCTACAGCTACCCAGAACAGTCCTATTAGAACCGATATAACTTTGTCCTTCATAAATAGAGGTTTTTATGTAGAACAATGGGCTGTAGGGATTTGTTTATGGGGCCTCCAACTTTTTTTACACTCGTTTTACAGCTTTTTCCCCAACCACTTCCTGATAGGTTGGTCGTACAGTTTGAGGCATCCGTATGCCAATGCAATGCAAAGTGCCATAATGCAGGCCACTACAGGCCAGCACTCCCCTATGGAGTAGATTTTCTCTTTTATCAGCCACTGGTAGAACAGGTACATTACCGGGTAGTGCACAATATAAAGCGGGTAGGAGAGTTCTCCCATGAGGGTGATGATCTTCCCCGAAAGGTTAGATTCTCTGCCATTCTTTTTGTTGGATGAGTCTGCTTGTGTAGAGGATTTTGTGGTGGCAGAGGCTCCAAGCCATAAAATTGTCGGGAAGAAAATTGCAATGCAGGCAAGTTCATATACTCCGTTGAGGCAGATTCCTCCCCATGCAGGGATATATGGAACGGAGAAAATTGCAAAAAGGGCAGCAGCGGCAATCCAGAAAATCCCTTGTGGGGCCTTGCAAGGCTTGAATTTGCGGCGGATAAACATTCCCAAGGTGAATGGGAACATCATTCTTATGAACCCGCCAAAGAAATTTACCCAATCCAGTGTCCATCCAACTCCAATCATCCCATAGGTTGAGACATCGGTAATGGCATACCATCCAAGTAGGATTCCCAATACGGCAGAGAGAATTCCCAATCCTTTTCCCGACAGTTTTCTGACAAATAGGGCATACATTATATTCCCGATATATTCAAAGAAAAGTGACCAGCTTGGACCATTGAGTGAGTACATCTCTCCGTTGCCCCTCACATCATACCCCGCACCCGGATATGCAGGGATAAGGAAAATACCCATAATGAGGGCTGCCAGAATCCACAGTGGCTGTGTTTGTGTCCCGTCCCATTTGAGGCATCCCCCAAAAAGGAAGGATATTGCTCCAATAACGGCCCCCATTACCACCATAGGATGAAGGCGTACAAGTCGGCGCTTGAAGAAGCTCCATATTGTGAATGATTTGCACTGTGGATTACTTTCTTGCGGGGTGTGCCACTGTGAGTTGCTTCCCTGCGGGGTGCTTCCCTCAGTACTTTTGCTCCAGCGGCTGTCGTATGCATAACTGATAACAAAACCGGAGAGCAAAAAGAAGAAATCAACGGCCAGATAACCATGGTTGAATGTGGTTATTGCTGTTGTTGAGGCAAATGCAAACCCTTCAAAAACATGGTACCATACCACCATAAGTGCTGCTGCTCCACGCAGGCCGTCCAGAATATTGAAGTGCGGTTTGGTATCTGAAAATCTTCTCCAATGGGTATTCTGTGTATTCATAAATTAGGCGGTATTATTGTTTGGGCAGAAACTCGGTAGTTTTTCTGCCCAGAGGTGTTTGGCATCTGTCAGTATCTCAAATGAGATACATCTTCCCCTGCCTGCATCATGTTGCGGATTTGGGTAGAAGAGACATCCACTTGTGGGGCATCAATGAAGATGGCTCCTTTCTCCCTGCAAAGGGCTTCGGTGTCAACACCTTCTCTGGGATATACAAGAATAGGGTATTTCTGCAGCAGCTCCTCTCCCTTGTACCACTTGTGCAGGATGTTTATGTTGTCCCCACCCATAAGTAGGGCGAATTTTTTGTCGGGATACTGCTGGGAAAGCCTCTCCAAGGTATTGTATGTATAGAGGGGTGGCTCCAGATGGAATTCAATGTCACTGGCGGTGAATTTGGCTGCGGAGGCAAGACTCCCAGATGAGACCTTTATTTGCGTGGTCCCGACAGGATTCATACCAGAAACCTGTTGATCCGCAGTTTCTTCCGCCTCTTTGTTGAGCTTTTTAACCACCCTCTGCAAATCTTCCCAACGGATGTTGGCATCTTGCAGGGTATTGCTCTCCTTTATGGGATTTTTGGGGCTGAGGACAAAACACAGTTCCTTCACCCACGGTAGGGATGCCACAAATTTGGCCACTGCGGCGTGCCCTATGTGAAATGGGTTAAAACTTCCAAAATAGAGGACGGTAATGTTCTGTAATTTTGTCATAAGTTCAATCTTTTAGAGTGCAGGATCTCTCCCTGTGGCGTTCTGTGCGATTTGTTTATTTTGCCTGAAATTCTGCCACCATCCGCTCCGCTTTGGCAAGAGCCTCATCAAGATTGTCATTTATGAGCACCACATCAAATTTGTCTGCGTAAGTGAGTTCCTCAGCAGCTTTTGCAACGCGTCTTTCTATTGCCTCTGGGGAGTCTGTGCCGCGTCCTACAAGTCTGTTGCGCAACTCCTCCACAGATGGCGGCTGGATAAATACCGCAAGTGCATTGTCTGAGTAAAGTTTTTTAAGGTTAACTCCACCTTTGACATCAATATCAAAAATTATGATGTTCCCTTTTGCCCAGATTCGCTCCACCTCAGATACCAATGTCCCGTAGTATGAGCCGGCATAAACCTCCTCGTACTCCACAAACTCACCGTTCCTTATCTTCTCCTCAAACTCTGCGGTAGAGAAAAAGTAATAGTCCTTTCCATGCTCCTCCTGCCCCCTTGGAGCTCTTGAAGTTGCTGAAACAGAGAACTCCAGGCAGCTGAATTTGGTTAGCAAATGCCTTACAATCGTACTTTTTCCTGCTCCCGACGGTGCCGAGAATATTATCACCTTCTTTTTCATATAATTGTTTTTACTTGTCCATTTGTCTCACTTTGTGCAGAAAATGCCCTTTAATTGCACAAAAACTAAAGGGTGATGTTCCGCAACAGTTTGCAGCGGTCACAAAGATAATTATTTGGTTTGTAAGAATTGCAGATATTTTTTATTTTTGCGGCCGCGAATATTCATTAACAAAAATATAGAAATAAAATGATTTCTTACAAAGAGTTAGGCTTGGTAAACACAAGAGAGATGTTTGCCAAAGCAATTGAGGGCGGATATGCTATCCCTGCTTTCAACTTCAACAATATGGAGCAGATGCAGGCTATCATCAAGGCTGCTGTAGAGACCAAATCTCCAGTTATCCTTCAGGTTTCAAAAGGTGCCCGTCAGTACGCCAATGCTACACTTTTGCGTTATATGGCTCAAGGTGCAGTTGAGTATGCAAAAGAGTTGGGTTGCGAGAAACCGCAGATTGTTCTACACTTGGATCATGGTGATACTTTTGAGACTTGCAAAAGCTGTATCGATTCAGGATTCTCTTCAGTTATGATTGACGGTTCTCACCTTCCATACGAGGAGAATGGTGCTCTAACTAAGAAAGTTGTTGAGTACGCTCACCAGTTTGATGTTACTGTTGAGGGCGAGCTTGGTGTTCTTGCTGGTGTTGAGGATGAGGTTTCTTCAGACCACCACACATATACCAATCCTGAGGAGGTAATTGATTTTGCTACCCGTACAGGTTGTGATTCATTGGCTATTTCAATTGGTACTTCTCACGGTGCTTACAAATTTACCCCTGAGCAGTGTACTATTGACCCTCAGACAGGTGTAATGGTTCCACCTCCACTTGCATTTGACGTTCTTAAAGCTGTAGAGGAGAAACTTCCTGGTTTGCCTATCGTTCTTCACGGTTCTTCTTCTGTTCCACAGGAGGAGGTTGCTACTATCAACAAGTTTGGTGGTGCATTGAAAGCTGCTATCGGTATTCCTGAGGAGTGGTTGAGAGAGTCTGCTAAATCTGCAGTTTGCAAAATCAACATTGACTCTGACTCACGTCTTGCAATGACAGCTGCTATCCGTCAGACATTTGCAGAGAAACCTGCTGAGTTTGACCCACGCAAATATCTTGGTCCTGCAAGAGACAACATGGAGAAGATGTACAAACACAAGATCATCAACGTTCTTGGTTCAGACGGCAAATTGGATTGCTAATCCTCTTCACAATAACTTATAGAGTCCTTGTGCCTGTGCACAAGGACTTTTTTTACTTTTTGCAGTATTTTACGTTGTCTTTTTTTACAATACGTTGATTAATAATGTGTTACAAAATGCAATATGCGTAAAATACAATTTCACCAATTTGTAATATGCTCAAAATGAGTTTGTTGTACAAAAAGACAACGTAACATGAACATAAAGGCGATATTTTTTGATATAGATGGTACTTTGGTGAGTTTCAAGACGCATCAGGTGCCGCAGGAGACTAAGGATGCCATCAAGAGGTTAAGGGAGAGGGGAATTAAGGTGTTTGTGGCCACAGGGAGGATGCTTAAGATGGTGCATGTGCTGGATGATATTGAGTTTGACGGGTATATCACATATAATGGTGCTTTGTGTGTTGATTCTACAAAGGAGAATGTGATTTTTAAGAATACTGTTCCTCAAGATGAGTTGGAGGCTTTGGCAAAGAGGCTTAAAGAGGATCTGTTTCCGGTGTCTTTTATGTGCAAGGATGAGATGTATGTCAATTATATGCATGAACTCGTTACCAAGGTTGCCGAGATTGTTGAGGTGGAGCCACCAATTGTAAAGCCAGTTGAGGAGGTGATAAAGGAGGATGTGTTCCAGATGTGCATTTATGTGGATGAGCCCAAATTGCAGCAGATACTCTCGGAAACTTTGCCAGGGTGTGTGGGAATGCGTTGGATTGAACTCTTTGCAGATGTTAATGTAAAGGGGATGAACAAGCAGCTTGGTATTGACAAGATTTTGGAGCATTTCAATATCCCGTTGGAGTGTGCAATGGCTTTTGGGGATGGCGGGAATGATATCCCAATGTTGCAGCATGTCCCATATGGCGTGGCTATGGGCAATTCCAATGATGCTGTAAAGGCAGCAGCCTGGTATGTTACCGGTGATGTGGATGAGGGAGGACTTGCTGATGCCCTTAATCATTTTGGGCTGTTGTAGAGTGTGTCATGAATTATTTTGGGCTGCTGTAGAGTGTGCCCTTAATCTTTTTGGGCTATTGTAGCGGGTGCCCTACTGCCAAAATGGCGTAGAGCCTCTTTGGCAAATTATTTGCCTGCCCAAAGGGTATAATTTTAACTGGATAAATAAAAAAATATATATAGCTATGTTCAAATCTAAGAAACAAGAGGAGACTATTAAGGAGGAAGAGTTGAAAAATATTAATCAAGAGGCTGATGCTCAGAGGAATGAGAATGCACAGGAGGCAGATCAGGAGCAGGAGGCCACAAATGATACTCAAAACGGCGGCGAGAGTGAGGAGACAAAAGAGGGGGAAAAACAGACACAGCAGCAGGAGCCTGTAAAGAGTGCTGAGGAGCAGCTTACAGAAAAATTGGCAGAGACCAATGATAAATATGTGAGATTGATGGCTGAGTTTGACAACTACCGCAGAAGGGTGGCAAAAGAGAAACTTGAGCTTATTTCAACAGCAGGAGAGGATGTGATTAAAGGTCTGTTGCCTGTATTGGATGATTGCGAGAGGGCTCTACAGGTGCTCAACGCATCTACAGACTCTGAGGCTGCAAAAGCTGCAAAAGAGGGTACAGAGCTTATTTACAACAAATTGATGGCATATCTCAAATCAAAGGGACTTGCTCAGATTGAAGCGGTAGGCAAGGAGCTTGATACAGATTTCCATGAGGCGGTTGCACAGTTCCCTGTACAGGAGGCTGACAAGAAGAACAAGGTATTTGATGTAACCCAGCAGGGATACACACTTAACGGCAAGGTTATAAGATACGCCAAAGTGGTAGTAGGAATTTAAATTTTAGTTTCCCGACAGGAAAAGAGAATTTTATATGGCAAAAAGAGATTATTATGAGGTCCTTGGAGTTGGCAAGGAGGCCTCTGCAGAGGAAATAAAGAAGGCCTACAGGAAAATGGCCATCAAGTACCACCCTGATAAGAATCCGGGTGACAAGGAGGCTGAAGAGAAGTTCAAGGAGGCGGCCGAGGCTTATGATGTCCTCAGTAATGCTGATAAAAAGCAGAGATATGACCGTTTTGGCCATGCCGGTGTGGATGGTGCAGCCGGAGGTGGCGGATTTGGTGGCGGCGGATTCTCTATGGAGGATATTTTCAGCCAGTTCGGTGATATTTTTGGAGGTCACTTTGGCGGTGGCTTTGGTGGTTTTGGCGGCTTTGGCGGCGGTGGTGGCCGTAGCCAGAGAGTACAGAGGGGCTCAGATATAAGAATCCGTGTAAGACTCTCACTTAAAGAGGTAATGCACGGGGTAGAGAAGAAAGTTAAGATAAACAAGAGCGTTGTTTGTCCCGATTGTAAAGGAAAAGGGGCAGTTTCTGAGGCCGATATAAAGACATGTGACCATTGCCATGGCAGCGGTGTAGTTACACAGGTGGTGAACACCATGTTTGGACAGATGCAGAGCCAGGGGACATGTCCTGTATGTAAAGGAGAGGGTAAAATTATAGCCAAAGCTTGTGGCAAATGTCATGGAAGCGGTCTTGTAAAGGATTCTGAGGAGATTTCATTCAAGATTCCTGCAGGTGTTGCACAAGGAATGCAGCTTACAGTACAAGGAAAGGGTAATGCGGCTAAGGCAGGTGGCATAAACGGAGATTTGCTTGTGGTAATTGAAGAGGAGCCGGACAAGGAGCTTCAGAGAGATGGCAATGATTTGATCTACTCACTCTTTATAAGTGTTCCCGATGCAATTTTGGGTACAACTGCCGAAATTCCAGCAGTGGATGGAAAACTCAGAATAAAGATTGAGCCTGGTACACAGTCGGGCAAAGTTCTAAGACTCAGGGGCAAGGGAGTTCCGGATGTGAACGGATACGGTGCCGGAGACCTTTTGGTTTACATTCAGGTATGGATACCTAAGAACATCTCGGGTGATGAGAAGAAACTTGTGGAGAAACTCAAGGACTCAAGTTCGTTCTCACCTAAGCCAAGCAGCGAGGAGAAGAATTTCTTTGACAGAATAAAAAGGATGTTCAGTTAAAAATTTAGTATATTCGCAGCCATAAACAAAGCGATATCCTAAAATGAAATATACAAATATTACTGAAAGGGTAATGATGCTTGCAAGTGTTGTTGCCCTTTTTCTTTTTTGTGCCCCAGAAAGTGCAAACGCACAGGAGAGTGACACTCAGATGAGCTACCGTTACCCGCTGGATGTTCCAATGAGCCTTTCGGGTAATTACGGTGAGCTCCGCAGCAACCATTTCCACGGAGGTATAGACTTTAGAGTTGGAGGTGTTGTAGGTGCCCCTATCCATGCAACAGAGCAGGGGTATATCTCAAGGGTGACAGTTGGCCCAAGCGGCTACGGAAATGCAATCTATATCCAGCACCCCAACGGATATATGTCTGTATATGGCCATATGCATTGCTTTAAAGATGATCTGGCTGAGTTTGTAAGGCAGAAACAGTATGAAGATGAGAGCTTCAAGCAGGATATCTCATTCACTCCGGAGCAGTTCCCTGTACAAAAGGGGGATTATATAGGAAAGGCGGGAAACACAGGTTCGTCGGGAGGCCCACATCTCCATTTTGAGATAAGGGATGAGAACAATAACCACACAAATCCTTTTGCAAGGGGGTATCTCTCTATTCCCGACAAAACTTCCCCAACATTCCGCAGCATCCTCTTCTATGGAATGGAGCACAGGGATGGTGTGGCTGAGAGCTACTATGTGGGCAATCCAAAAGAGGGTGTGACACCCCTTCCGGAAAACTCATATATATGTATAGATGCATATGACAGGCAGGAGGGGACAAATGCGAAACTTGCAGTAAATGAGTACAAAGTGTGGCTTGATACCACCCTTGTGTATCATTTTGTGTTGGGAGAGGTACCTAATGCATGGGGGAGGGATATAAACTCCCTTATTGAGTTCAAACAGAAGGCGGTAAGGGGCCGCACCTATGTGAAATCCTATGTAGAGCCGGGCAACCTGTTGCAGGACAGGATAAAAAGTTCAAATTTTGGTATCATCTCCTTGCCCGATACCTTAAAACATAAGGTTAAGGTTGAGGTTAAGGATATAAACAATAACAGAGCGGTAAAGAATTACACTGTAAAAAGGGTGGATTCCCTCTTTGTGGGTAAGCTGGCAGATTCTGTCGGGAGAAAGGATTATGCCGCATGGTTCCTCCCAAATTTCCACAAAAGGGAGGGATTCAATCTGTATATGCCGCAAGGGGTATTGTATAACTCAATTTATCTGAATGTGGATACTCTGGAGACCAGAGTTACCCCATTTGCCCCTGTATGGAATGTGGCAACAAACAGAATATCCCTAAGAAAAGGAGTCTCAGTAGCCCTGGAGTGTAATCTTCCCGACAGCCTTATCTCCAAAGCATTCCTTGCATATGTATATAAAGGGGGAAAACTTGGATATGCAGGGGGAAAATATGACACCCTAAAGAGGGAAATGAGGGCAAATGTATTATCTTTGGGAAGTTTCACTGTTGGGGTGGACCTTGTGCCCCCTCAAATTACAGCTACCCTAAAAGATAATGCTGTTGTACAGGGCAGCAGCATTGTGTTCAGGATGAGGGATAATTTGTCGGGAATAAAAGGGTACAGAGTTGAGATTGACGGGCATTGGGTGTTGGCCGAGCATGATGCAAAGACCCGCAGGGTGATTGTACCTTTGCAGCATGCAAGGATAAAAAAGGGGATAAAGCACTCACTTGTATTTGAGGTGGAGGACAATTGCGGAAATGTGAGCAGGATAAAAAGGAGATTCACTTGGTAAAATATACGGTATGAAAACAACTTCTACAGGGCTGCAATATAGTGCAGAAGAGGGAATTAGAGTAATAGGTCTGATGTCCGGAACTTCTTTGGACGGCCTTGATATCTGTTATGTTGAGTTTAAGAAGAAGAATGGCAAATGGGAGTACAATATCCTTATTGCAGAGGATGAAGGGTACTCGGATGAGCTTAAGCACAAGCTTGCCACTGCACAGAACATGAGTGCTCTGGATTATGCCTTGCTCAACTCAGATTACGGAATCTATTTGGGAGAGAGGGTTAAGGCATTCATAGACAGACATGGGATTGAGCCCCATTTTGTGGCATCGCACGGATCTACCGTATTCCACCAGCCGGCATTGAGGTTAACAACCCAGATTGGCTCAGGAGCGGGAATCGCAGCTGAGACAGGTGTGGATTGTGTTTGTGATTTCAGAACCACAGATGTGGCATTGCACGGACAGGGAGCACCGCTTGTGCCAATAGGGGACAGGAATCTTTTTGGAGACTATGACTATTGCCTCAATATGGGAGGATTCTCAAATATCTCTTCCGAGAGCTTTGTAGAGGGGCCTTCGGGCGAGAAAATTCCTGCACGAATAGCATACGACATATCCCCTGTAAACTATGTGATGAACCATTACATGAGGCAGATAGGTAAGGAGTATGACAAAGACGGTGAACTTGCCCGCAGCGGATCTGTATGCAAGGAGCTGTTGGATGCCTTGAACAATTTGCCTTTCTATACTCAGGAGGGACCAAAATCTCTTGCCCGCGAATGGGTGGAAAAAGAGGTATTCCCTTTGTTGGACTCATACGGTCTTGGTAGGGCAGACCTTTTGTGCACATTCTGTGAGCATGTGGCACAGCAGATCTCCCGCAACATTAAAGGTGGCCGTGTTCTCCTTACCGGAGGGGGTGCACTTAACAAGTACCTTGTAGAGAGGATGCAGGCAAATGCCCCTCAGTGCACATATTTTGTTCCCGATAAACTTACAATCAACTTTAAGGAGGCCCTTATTTTTGCATTCCTTGGAGCGTTGTATGTTGTGGATGAGCCAAATTGCATGAGTTCTGTGACCGGTGCAAGGTACAATTGTATAGGTGGCGCACTCTACAAGGCGGGTGGAGTGGCAAACCTGTAAAAACTTTAAAAAAATTGCGGAAAAATTTGCAGATTAAATTTTAATTCATACCTTTGCAGCCACAAAAAATAAAGCAACCTCTTACAAGCACCTGCAATACGGTTTTTTAAGGTGTAATGTTGCACTTAAAAAATTTAATTGAAATGGATTTAATTAAAATTGCAGAGCAGGCATTTGCCGGTGAGAAAAAAGAGTATCCAGAGTTTAAAGCAGGTGATACACTAACAGTTACCTACAAAATTAAAGAGGGTGACAAAGAGAGACTTCAGAAATTCCGTGGAGTAGTTATTCAAAGAAGAGGCGCTGGTTCAACAGAGACTTTCACTATCAGAAAAGTATCTAACGGCGTAGGAGTAGAGAGAATTTTCCCAATCGCTTCTCCATTCATTGAGTCAATCGTACTTGAGAAACGCGGTAAAGTAAGAAGAGCAAGAATTTTCTACCTAAGAAATCTAACTGGTAAGAAAGCTCGTATCAAAGAGCGTACTTACGGTGGTAACAAAGCTGAGTAATCAGCTTATACAACGGCTCCGTAGCTCAACTGAATAGAGCATCTGACTACGGATCAGAAGGTTACAGGTTTGAATCCTGTCGGAGTCACGCTACAAGCACTGGAAAACCTTTGCAGAAATGCAAAGGTTTTTTTTTATTGCATGCCGAACGGAAGCTTGATTCCAGGTGAGGGCATGGCAATAAAAAAAACAGCACAGCCGCATGGCTGTGTGTTTTCCTTCGCTTGGGCTGTATTCGGCTCCAACAAGAATGGCGGAGCCTCAATCCTGTGAAATAAGGAGGATTAACTGTAGTCTATCCTCCTTATTTCACACACTCCTTCAATCCCCTGATCACCGCACTTGTGAACCCTGCGTGCTCCATCTCATTGAGGCCACGGATGGTAATGCCGCCTGGAGTGGTAACCTTATCAATCTCAGTTGCAGGATGGGCATTCTTAGCCAGAAGCAACTTGGCAGCACCAATTATTGTGTGCTCCACAATCTTCTGGGCATCGGCAGCCTTAATACCTATTTCCACTCCACCTTGTGCAGAAGCCTGTACATATTTCATAGCAAACGCAATTCCGCATGAGGCAAGGGCGGTACATGCGGCAATCTGGCTCTCAGGTACAACCATTGTCGGACCAAGCTCTGAAAAGATCTTCCCAACCAGTTGCACAGACTCGGTATTCAAATCAGAAGCGGTAATGAATGTCATACTTTCCCCAATCTCAATGGCAGTATTTGGGATTACCCTAATTACATTGTAGCTTTCGAGCATTTCTTCAAGATCATTGCATGGAATACCGGCCGCTACAGAGATGTATATCTGTCCGCTGTCGGGAGTAAGGGAAGGTTTTACCTGCCCAATTACCTCTTTCATAAGCCAAGGCTTTACTGCAAAAACTACAATATCTGCCCCCTTTACAGCCTCCAGATTTTTGGTAGTAAGGTTCAGCCCGAGATTTGTTGCTCTCATCTTTTCCAATGTTGCTGTACTTTTTGCGGTACAGGTAATCTCATTCTCTGCAAAGAAGCTCCCCTTGGCCAATCCTCTGGCAATGGCACCGCCCATATTTCCGGCACCTATTATTGTAATTTTCATCTCAAATCCTGTGTTGGTTATATCACAAAGTTAAGTAACTTTACACAAAAGAAGAATAGATTGCCATGAGAAAAATTTTAACAGCAATATTGGCCGTAATTGCAGCTGTGGCATTTACAGGCTGCACTACAGAAAAACCTTTAAGGGTCCTATACTGGAATATCCAGAATGGAATGTGGGACGGGCAGACAGACAATTACCGGAGATTCACAGATTGGGTGGCGGCACAGAGGCCGGATATATGTGTATGGTGTGAGTCAGTTTCCCTTTACTACAGTAATACAGACAGCCTGTTGCCCCAACAGGAAAGGTATCTTCCCGACGGATGGGAGGAACTGGCATCCCGCTATGGCCACTCATATGTGTATATGGGTGGAAAGAGGGACTCATATCCCCAGGTAATAACCTCAAAATACCCAATTGAAAATGTAAAGAGAATCATAGGCAACGGAGAGGACAGTGTTGTAACGCATGGTGCCGGATGGGCAAAAATCCACTTCAACGGCAAGGACCTTAACCTTGTAACCCTCCACACCTGGCCCCAAAGATATGCCTTTGGTATTCCAAAAGAGGAGCGTGATGCCAATAAAGCCATTAACGGAGGGGACAAATACCGCCGTATGGAGATGGAATATATCTGTAAAGAAACTGTTGCAACCAGCCCGGCTGCAGCAGACGAATACTGGATGATGATGGGAGACTTCAATGCAAAATCAAGGGTTGACAACTGGTACTACAAATGGCCGGCAGATACCAACGCCTTTCTGGTACATGATTATATCCACCAGAACACCCCGTATAAAGATGTGATAAAAGAAAAATATCCCGATGAATTCTTTACCACAACCGGAGGCAAAACCAGAATAGACTTCTTCTACTGCACCCCAACCCTCTACTCAAAAATCACAGAGGCACAGGTGATCTCAGATGACTACACAACCCCGGTCCGCAACCCTCAGAAGATCTCCAACTTCTGGCATCCGTCAGACCACAGACCGATATTGGTGGAATTTAAATTATAGCCCATGAGAAGAAAAGACAGAGAAATGGATGCGATATTTGCATTGGAGGTGCTGGATAAGGCACCGTATATAACTGTGAGTATGACCCGCCCCGATGGTTCTGCGTATGGTATTCCCCTTTCATTGGCAAGGGTGGGAGAGAATGTCTTCTATTTTCATGGTGCGGATGAGGGGGAGAAAATGGAGTGTATAAAATACAATCCTACAGTACACCTTTCTGCCGTAATGCAGTGTAAACCCACTGTAGGACCAAAAGACAACTCATTTACACTGGAGTTCAAGTCTGCAACAGCAGTAGGCAAGGCAGAAATGGTAGAGGACACGCAAGAGAAGATAGAGGCTCTCAAAGCTATTTGCCAGAGGTTTTTGCCACATCATATGGGGGCTTTCTCTGCCGCAATTGAGCAATCTTTGCACAGGACAGCTGTGGTAAGAATTACATTAACTCAGCCACCTGTCGGGAAGAGGAAGCAATATAACAGTGATGGAGATGAAAAAAAGAGTGATGAGAAGTAAAAAGTGGGATATTATTTCTTCTTTGTGAGATTTTTTTACTGATTTGGTGTGTGTTGATCTATGTGTTGCGGGCAACTTTGTGCAGAAAACAGCTAAATACAGCACAAAGATTCAAAAGTTACTCCTGTTTGTGCAAAATACCTTACTTTTCTGCACAATCTTCAGTATATAAATGCGTCAGGGGGGTAACCCCAAAGGTTGCCCTCCTGCTGCATTAATTTTTGCTGTTCTTTTCTGCCTCAATTACATCAAACATGGTTTTGAATGTGTAGCCTTTGGCTTTCAGCTTGTCAATGATTTCTCCAAGGTATGTGTATGGGCGGTCGGCGTCTGTCCTGTCGGGATAATTCATTGCGTGGATAAGAAGTACAACTCCATTGAAGGTATTTTCCTGCTCATATTTCCACAGGTGCTCAAGGATCATCTCTGTTGAGTGGTAATCAGGTGCTCCAGGGGTGGTCCAATCCATTCCGGTAAGGAATCCGCTTGTTGGGTTTACAAGCTTGTATCCCATATCTTTCATTACATCTACAGCTTTCTGGTCATATACCTCGTATGGCGGGATAAGCCAACAGTACTGCTCTTTTGTAAGACCGTAGCTCTCAAGTCTGTTCTCCATAATTGCAAAGTCTGCTCTAAGTGAGTCCTCGCTTACAAGGGAAACGGTACGGTCATCCTCCGGACACAATAGAAGGTGTGCGTATGAGTGTGATGACAGATAGTGGCCGTTGTTTATGATTCTGCGTACAGGCTCCTGGTATTTTTCTACGTCAAAACATACTCCTGTAGGGAAGAACGAGCCCTTTACCCCTTTTTCCTCCAATGTGTTCAGTACAGGAACAACGCCGTCAAAGTTCTCAAATCTGCCTGAGTCTGCATGGCTGTAGTGGCCTGTGAATACAAGGTAAACCTCCTTGTTCTGAGGATTGATCTTCTCAACCACTCCGTACTCATCAGTAACAAATACTGGTGCCGCTGTTTTGTTGTTTGAACATGAGCATGCAAGGGCTGCCATAAGCATAACCAATTGAAATGTGAAAATCTTTTTCATAGCTGTCAAGTGTGATATAAGTTGTACAAATATAACCTTTTTGCATTAAAAAGCAGTTTTGGGGAACATTTATGTGAAATTTTTCTTAACTTGCATAGCATCAACGGGGAATATCCTGTTCCCGATAAATTTTTCATATATGGCTGTTATTGGAGTAGATCTTGGTGGCACAAAGATAGCCGCAGCGATTTTTGACCATTTGGGAAACATAAAGGCCAAAGAGGTAAGGCTACTGGATGGTGCACAAGGCGATAAAGTGGGGAAAATGGTAAATGAAGTTATCCTTTCCCTTATGGAGGGCAATCCTCGCCAACATATAAAGGCAATTGGTGTATGCGTTCCCGGTATTGTATATTCCAAGAAAAATACGGTATGGGCTCCCAATATTCCAGGCTGGACAAACTATAATCTGAAAAAACGGATTGAGAGTGCCGTACAGAATCCTAAGATAAAAGTGAGCATAGAGAGTGACCGTACCTGCTATGTACTTGGTGAGGCGTGGAAAGGTGGTGCAAAAGGGTGTCAGAATGTAATATATCTGGCCGTGGGTACCGGTATTGGAGGAGGTATCCTTATAGACGGAAGGGTGCTCCATGGCCATAGCGACATCGTAGGAGCTACCGGATGGATGGCTCTCCAGAATCCATATCACGAGGATTATATCCCTTGCGGATGTTTTGAGCACTATGCCTCAGGAAACGGCATTGCATTGCAGGCACAGAAAGCCTTGAGATGCGAGAAGAATTACACAGGAGTATTGTCTGGGAAGCCTGTAGAGGAAGTCACAACCAGAGATGTCTTTGCTGCATATGACCAGGGTGACATAATTGCACGCAAAGTGCTGGACAAGGCAATTGAGATGTGGGGAATGGGTGCTGCAAACCTTGTAAGCCTGTTCAATCCTGAGAAATTCATATTTGGGGGCGGTGTATTTGGCCCTGCAGAGAAATTTATTCCAAGAATCTACGATGAGGCATGCAAATGGGGACAGCCCATTTCAATGAAACAGGTCAAATTCTCGGCATCAAAGGTTGATGGAGAAGCAGCATTGTACGGTGCAGGTTATCTTGCCATAAGGGAATCTATGTATGAAAAATAAAATAACAGGTATGGAGAAGAAATATTCAACTGGTCTTGTATTTATGGCAGCCTGTGCAGGCATGTCATTCTTTGGTGTTACCATGCTTTCACTTGGCCCCATTCTCGGCCCTCTGAATGCTATGGTTGAGGGAGCAAATGCGCTTCCATCCACCATGTCCATTGGAATCATTATAGGAACTATCCTTTTTGGTCCTGTAGTTGACAAGTTCGGCTACAAATGGCTTCTTATCCTTGCCTCTGTATGTGCACTTGCAGGAGTGCAGGGACTGGCTTCATTCTCTGACCTTTCATTGCTTCACGGTTCAATATTCCTTTTGGGATTGGGTGGAGGCATCCTTAACGGTGAGACCAATGCGCTTGTCTCAGATATCTATGATGATAAAAAAAGAGGTGGCAGATTGGGACTTTTGGGAGCATTCTATTGCATAGGAGCTCTTCTTTGGACATTGCTGAATTATTTCATCCCTGATTTCAGAATCCCGTTGAATGCAGTTTCTGGAGTAATGGCAATATTTATAATATCATTCTTCTTCATTGCATTCCCCAAAGCAAAACCTCAGGAGAATGTATCCATTTCAAAATCATTGGGTCTGTTGAAGTATCCGGCACTTATCATGTTTGCAGTTGTGCTTTTCTTCCAGTGTGCGTTTGAGGGTACAAGCGGAAACTTTACAGTACAGTATCTTGCCAACACAGGTGGAATGGACAATGCTACCGCCACTTTGGCAATGACATGGTTTACAGTTGGAATGCTTGCAGGCAGACTGCCATTGGGAAACATTATGAACAAGCTTAAGGAACTTGGAACATTGTACCTTTATTTGGGAGTGGCCCTTGTTGGCGTAATTCTGTTCTTTATAGAGGCGTCAAGTACGGTTGCCGTATATATTGCTATGGTACTTGTAGGTTTTGGTGCAGGTGCAACATTCCCTGTAGTGCTTAACTTTATCGGCGGTGCATTCAAGGAGTTGAGCGGAACAGCATTCTCCATTGCACTGTTCATAGGTTTGTGCGGCCAGTCTCTTGGAAACAAGTTTGTAGGATTGCAGTTTGACAATGCAAGCTATATATCTTTACCGCTTACACTTATAGTATGTGTGGTTGTAATTGTGCTCCTTGTTCCTATTGCAGTCAAAGTTTCAAGAAAATAACGTTGAAAAATTTTATAAACACTTAAAAACTTAAAGAAAATGTTAGCTAACGAATGGAAAAAGAACGCTATAAGCGTTATGGACAAAATTGAGGAAACTCAGATGGAGAACATCAGAAAAGTTGCAGAGGTAATGGCTGATACAATTGAGGCAGGCCGTTGGGTACACACTTTCGGTTGTGGCCACGCAAACCTTCCAATTGAGGAGATGTATCCAAGAATCGGTGGTTTTGTAGGATTCCATCCACTTTGTGAGCTTCCTCTAACATTCTTTACACATATTACAGGTGAGATGGGTATCCATCAGTTCTTGTGGCTGGAGCGTGCTGAGGGTTATGGCCAGTCAATTATGAAGAGCTGGAACTTTGACGAGAAAGACGTGCTTTGGATCTTCTCACACACCGGTATCAATGCCGTTAACATTGACGTTGCTCTTGAGGCTAAAAAACGCGGTATGAAAGTTATCGTATTCGGTTCTGCTTCAGAGACTGGCAACAAGGTTCCACGCCACTCTTGCGGAAAGAACCTTTTCCAGATTGCAGACTATGTAGTTGACACTTGCTGTCCTATAGTTGATGCATCATGCCAGTTGAAGAAACATCAGGATAAAGTAGGTCCTCTTTCAACAATGGCTTCTGTAACAACAGTTTGGATGACTATCTGTACTGTAGCTGAGATCCTTGAGGAGAGAGGTGTGAAACTTTATATCCACCCTTCACACAATGTTCCAGGCGATACTACTGCCCACGAGCGTCTTGATGCCTGCATCCAAGAGTACAAGAAAAGGTCTGCAGGTTTGTAGCAGACAGTGGCGCTTGTATAAAGTACAGTTATATATGTTGGAGGATATCCATTTTGCATTGGGTATCCTCTTTTTTTGAAATAATTGCTTAATTTGCAAAAAAATGCATTTTAACATATGGATATACTTGTTTACTTGTTGATACTGCTTACTTTTTGTCTGGTTCCAGCAGGGGTGATGTGGTTGTGCCGCAAGGTGGCTTTGCTCGGGAAACTTGGCCCGATAATGGTCCTTTATGCAATAGGAATGGGAATTGCAAATATATCGTTTATGCCTCGTGAGCAATTGACTGTTGTGCAGGATATTTTGCCCAATGCCCTTATCCCTCTTGCTATACCAATGATGCTATATGGCTGCAAATTTACCAGCAAGGCGGCAGGCCTTCAGCTGAAGGTTGTGTTGAGCGGCATCATTTCAGTTGCTGCTGCTATTGTAATAGGCTACCTGGTATGTGGCAAAGATCTGCATCAGGGGGCGCAGATAGGTGGAATCATTACCGGAATGTACACTGGAGGAACTGTTAATGCAGCAGCCCTGCAGGCAGTATTTGGGGTGGAGAGTGAGACTTTCATCCTATTAAACTCATATGACATACTTATTTCATTCCTTTATTTTGTATTCCTTTTTGCCATTGGTATAAAACTGTTCAGAAAACTTTATGGAGAGAAAACTGTAAAGGAGCTGTCGGGAGTACAGCAGGGAGCCAGTGAAGAAGATGAGGTGGCAGGATACAAGGAGGCAAGGGAAAATTCATACAGAAAACTTGCCACCAGAGAGGGACTCAGGCAGCTTGGAAAAATCCTTGCACTTACAATTGGGGTGGTTGCAGTCTCTGCCGGTACAGCAATCCTCTTCCCCGACAATTATTTCATGATAGTTTTCATCCTCCTCATAACAACACTCGGAGTGGCCTGTTCATTCATTCCTGCCGTAAAGAAGTTTGATGTAAGCTATGATGCCGGAATGTATCTGATCTATATCTTCAGCATTACAATTGCTTCAATGGCAGATTTCTCCAAATTGAGCCTTGAGAGCGGAATGGGATTGCTGGGATTCATGGCAATTGCCGTATTCATTTCATTGGGATTGCATGCACTTATATGCAGGATGCTTAAAGTTGATGCAGATTCTATGGTAATTTCTTCAGTTGCATTCATCAATTCACCTCCGTTTGTACCTATGGTTTCTGCAGCCATGAAAAACAGGAATGCCCTTGTAACAGGTCTGGCAGCAGGTATAGTAGGATATGCAATAGGAAACCATTTGGGAGTGCTTATGGCGCACTTGCTGTAAAGAATGCGGAAGTTATACAAAGTAAAAGGGTAGTCCAATTGGGCTACCCTTTCTCTTCTCTCTATTTTTTCTCTTCTTTGGCTTTAGCCTCTTTCTTGGCCTCTCTCTTCTCCTTGTTCTTCTGCATCATCTCCTTGCCTTTGCTGAACAGCTGTTTCGCCCCGTCCTTCACTTTGCCAATCTTGTTTCTTGGGTCAGAAGATTCCTCTTCTCCCTGGTAAGGATAGTTCCCACCCTGGCTCTTAAGTTTTATACCGTATGTCTCAACAACGTTTGTTCCATGGTGTCTTACTTTAATCTGCTGTTTCTTCAAATCTTCAACACTCTTGATTTTTGTGTTCTCAAGCTCAGGTGCAAGAGTCAGCTCCACTTTATAACCCAATGTGTTAGGCTGGTAATCCAAATAAACGTCAAATGTCTCTTTGTTTCCTACCTTCTTATAGTTTTTGATAGGGTTGAGCTGGTCGCTGTCCGCATCAAATGAGAAATATTTTCCTTCTCTGTCAATTTTGTAATAGGTACGGTACTCTCATTGTTCCAACTCGTAGGCAAAAAGTTCTGTCCAGTTCTGTGCGAACATTGTTGATGCAAATCCCAACATCAACACTGTAATGAAAAATCTTTTCATGGTATATGTTTATTATGTTATTTTCAGTGCCTCAAATTTATCAAAAAATCATTACGGAAAATATTAAGTCTCCCGATGAATCTTTTTTTTTAAGATATTTCCTGTAAAGGACCGGATTATTGAAAATAAATATGTACTTTTGGTCTTACTTTACACTAAAATGGGATGGAAAACAAAGATTACATTATTGAACTCAATAATATTTCCAAGAGTTTTGGAGACAAAGTGATCCTTAATGATGTAAGCATTAAGGTTAAGAAGGGTGAATTTGTAACAATTCTTGGACCGTCGGGATGCGGAAAGACAACTCTGCTCCGTTTGTTGGCGGGCTTTGGTGAGGCTGACAGTGGCCAGATAAGGATAAATGGGAATGATTATACCCATATTCCTCCACATCTGCGTCCGGTAAATACGGTGTTCCAGCGTTATGCCCTTTTCCCTCATTTGGATGTGTATGAAAATATTGCTTTTGGTCTCAAGTTGCAGAAAGTTCCTGCAGACGAGATTGACAAGCGTGTCCGCAAGGTGCTTAAGATGGTGAGCATGACAGATTATGAGGACAGGGATGTTGAGTCTCTATCGGGTGGACAGCAGCAGCGTGTAGCCATTGCAAGAGCAATTGCCAACCAGCCTACAGTACTTCTTTTGGATGAACCTCTGGCTGCATTGGACCTCAAGATGCGTAAGGATATGCAGATTGAGCTTAAGGAGATGCACAAAAAGTTGGGTATAACTTTCATTTATGTTACCCATGACCAGGAGGAGGCCCTTACCCTTTCAGATACAATTATTGTAATGAATGAGGGTAAAATCCAGCAGATTGGTACCCCTACAGATATTTACAATGAGCCGCAGAATGCTTTTGTGGCAGATTTTATAGGTGAGTCAAACATTCTTAACGGTACCATGGTAAAAGACAAGCTCGTGGAGTTTGTGGGGCATGAGTTTGAGTGTGTGGATGAAGGGTTTGGAGAGAATGTCCCTGTAGATGTGGTTGTGCGTCCGGAGGATATTTACATTGTAAGGAATCTGGAGAGTGCGCAGTTTACGGCAAAAGTGAAGTCCTGTACTTTTAAGGGTGTCCACTATGAGATGTTTGTAGATACAGACAAGGGTTATGAACTTATGATTCAGGATTACAACGCTTTTGCTCCAGAGCAGGAGGTTGGCCTAATCATAAGGCCTGCAGATATCCAGGTAATGCATAAGGAGAGGACTTGCAACACATTTGAGGGTGAGATTGTGGATGAGACTCATGTGAAGTTCTTGTGGGAGACCTTTGAGTGTCTGCCTCAGACAGATTTCAAGGCTGGAGAGAAGGTTAAAGTGCAGGTTGATTTTGATAAGGTGGATCTGATAGACCATCAGGAGGATGGTATGTTGCAGGGTGATGTATATTTCCTTCTTTACAAGGGAGACCACTACCATCTCACTATCCTTACAGATGACGGTGACCATATTTGGGTAGATACAACTGATATTTGGGACAAGGGTGACCTTGTTGGTATTAACATAGCTCCGCAGGACATTAAAATTAGTAAAGCGTAATGGGTGCAATGACTAAAAGGAGTACTTGGGCATTGCCTTATGCAATATTCCTTATATTGTTTGTTGCTTTGCCACTTGTAATAATTATCCTGTATGCATTCAAGGATTCGTCGGGAGGCTTCTCATTGGGGAACTTTGTAAAGTTCTTTACTGATGCGGATGCCATTGGCACTTTTGCCCTCTCCCTTGAGGTGGCAATTGAAAATACCATTATCTGTATTTTGTTGGGGTATCCTGCCGCGTGGATTCTGGCAAACAAGAAACTCAACCGCAGTGCGGTTACAATTGTGCTGTTTATCCTCCCAATGTGGATAAATGCCCTTATGCGTACCCTTGCTACGGCAGAGCTGTTCCATATGCTTGGAATACAGTTGGGAAAAGGGACCCTTATTGTGGGTATGGTGTATGACTATCTTCCGTTTATGATATATCCTATCTATAACATCCTCAGCAAGATGGACAAATCTTATGCAGAGGCGGCATCTGATTTGGGGGCTACACCTTGGCAAGTGTTCTGGAAGGTTCAGGTTCCTCTTTCAATGCCTGGTATAGTGAGCGGTGTAATGATGGTATTCATGCCAACGGTAAGTACTTTCGCAATTTCTGAGTTCTTGACAAACAACAAGATAAAGCTTTTTGGTACCATTATTCAGGAGAATATCAATTCCTCAATGTGGAACTATGGAGCGGCATTGTCGTTGGTTATGCTCATAATTATAGGTATTACATCCTTATTGCAGGATAATAAGAAAGAGGTAAATGGGGTAGTATAGCTATGAAGAAGTTTTTTGCACAATTATATATCTGGTTGCTTCTGGTGGTCCTTTATGCCCCAATAGTATTTATAGCAATCTTCTCTTTTACAGAGAGCAAAGTTTTGGGAAACTGGACAGGTTTTTCTACAAAACTCTATACAAATCTCTTTACTGGGGATATGCAGGGGACAGGTTCCCTTATGAGTGCCATTGAGAATACCATATTTATTGCGTTGGTATCTGCAACTGTGGCTACAATTCTTGGGACTGTTGCAGCAATAGGAATCCACAACATGAGGGGAAGGGGAAAACAGGTGATAACTTTCCTTAACAATATTCCTATTCTTAATCCCGACATAATTACGGGTGTTTCCTTGTTCCTCCTATTTGTCTTCTTGCACATAAGCCAGGGATACACCACAGTGATATTGGCACACATAACCCTATGTACACCTTATGTGGTGTTGAATGTGCTGCCAAAACTTACCCAGATGAACCCAAATATCTATGAGGCGGCTCTGGATTTGGGAGCAACACCGTACCAGGCTCTAAGGAAAGTACTCATGCCACTCCTAAAACCGGGAATGATTTCAGGATTCATTCTGGCCTTTACAATGTCATTGGATGACTTTGCGGTAACCTTCTTTACAAGGGGAACAGTGGGTTTGGATACCCTCTCAACTTACATTTACACAGATGCGCGCAAAGGAGGTCTTACCCCTGAGTTGCGTCCGTTGATTACAATTATGTTTGTGGGCATTCTTATTTTGCTGATAGTGGTTAATATCAGAAAGATGCGTAATGCCAAAAATGCTGCGTAAGATGAAAAGAATACTGTACATAATTGCCGTGGCCCTTGCGCTTGCAGGTTGTTCAGGGGGTAGGGAGAATATCCTTAAGGTGTATAACTGGGCAGACTATATAGATGAGGAGCTCTTGGGCGAATTTGAACAATGGTACCATGAGCAGACAGGTGAGGATGTGACAATCATTTACCAGACCTTTGACATAAACGAGACCATGCTCTCCAAAATTGAGCTCGGACATGAGGATTATGATGTTGTTTGTCCTTCTGACTACATAATTGAAAGGATGCTCAAGAATGATCTTATCCTCCCGATAGATAAGGATTTTGGCAATACACCAAATTATCTGGGCAATATCTCTCCATATATAAACAATGCTTTGGGCCAGATAGATGGAGCAGATAAAGACCCCAATGATTATTGTGTGGGTTATATGTGGGGGACAGTTGGATTGCTTTACAATACAAAATACATAGATGATGAGCAGACAGACTCGTGGGAGGTTTTGCGCAATCCTGCCTATAGCGGTAAAATACTTGTAAAGGATGCTTTCAGGGATGTATATACAGCCTTGAATGTTGCTTTGCACAAAGAGGAACTGCTCTCTGGTGTTAAGGATTTGCAGTCGCTTACTTTCGATGTTTCAGATGAGTCGGTAAGTATGGTAGAGGATTATATCAACTCATTCAAGAGTGGCGTAGCCGGTTGGGAGGCAGATTTTGGAAAGGAGCAGATGACCAAAGAACTTGCCTGGCTTAACCTCTCATGGAGCGGTGATGCACAATGGGCAATGGATGAGGCTTCTGAGATAGGTGTGGAGCTGGAGTACAGAATACCATCCGAAGGTAGTGCCGTATGGTTCGACGGTTGGGTAATACCAAAATATGCCAAAAACATAAAGGCGGCAAGGTATTTCATCAACTTTATGTGTATGCCGCAGAACGCTATCCGAAATATGGACATGACAGGATATGTGAGTGCAGTTGGCGGAGAGGAGGTTATGGAGTATATGATGGATGAGCAGGAGTATGACCCTATAGATGTAAGCTATTTCTTTGGGGAAGGTGCTGAATCAGCCTGTGTGAATCCGGTAATGTATCCTTCAAAAGATGTGATTGCCAATTGCGGCATCATGCATGATGTGGGTACTGAGAAACTACTCAGAATGTGGAGCAGAGTTAAGGGAGACAGTGCCTCTGCATGGACATATATACTTATATTCCTTGTATTTTCTGCCCTGATTGCAGCTGTTATAATTAAATATGCCAAGAAAAGGTACAGATTGCAGCGTTATGCCAAGAAAAGACGCAAAAGGCAGAAAGAGGCTGAGCAGAAAATGAAATTGTTGCGTAAATAATAAAAGAAGGGCTCTTTACAGGAGCCCTTTTATCATTTTGAACAACTTGTACGGCATATATCTGAAAGGGAGATCCACCCGGGTTGTGGTGGCAAGGATGGCCCTTGTATGGGTAAAACACTCAAAGCTCCTTTTGTTGTGGTAGCTTCCCATTCCGGAGTTCCCCACACCCCCAAACGGCAATTTCTCATTTGCGATATGCATAATCACATCATTTATACATCCTCCTCCCGATGAAGTTGCGTGTATAACCTCCCATCCTCCTTTCTCTTCTCCAAAGTAATACAGTGCCAGAGGCTTCTCTTTCCCCTTGAGGTACTCTATTACCTGTTGGGTAAATGGCTTTTTCTCCCCATCAAATGTCACTATCGGGAAGATGGGACCGAAAATCTCCTCCTGCATTACAGGGGTATCAGGGGCAACTTCATCCAACAACGTTGGTTCAATGCATCTGGTTGAAGGGTCTGTTTTGCCTCCGTAGAGGATTTTGCCTTGGGTGAGGTAACTGCTTACCCTCTCAAATGCCTTCTCATTTACAAGGTGTACATAATGCTGTGAGTCAAATATGTTTTTGCCGTGCAGCGATTCTATCTCTTTGGCAAATGCCTTTACAAACTCATCTTTAATATCTTTGTGAAGGATAAGGTAATCGGGAGCAATGCAGGTCTGGCCGCTGTTAAGGGTTTTGCCCCAGGCAATCCTTCTGGCTGCAATTTGTATATCTGCTTCTTTATCAATTATGCAAGGGCTCTTGCCACCCAATTCCAGCACCACAGGGGTGAGGTTTTTGGCAGCTGCAGCCATAACGGTACGCCCAAGTGCGGGGCTCCCGGTAAAGAAAATCATATCCCACCGCTCCTGTAGCAGGGCATTGTTCACATCCCTGTGTCCCAGTGCTATGGCTATATACTGCGGATTGAAAGTCTGGGAAATCATCTCCTCCAGCACCCTGCTTGTAGCCGGTGTGTATGGAGAGGGTTTGAGCATTGCAGTGCAACCTGCAGATATTGCCCCAATGAGCGGATTTATGAGCAGTTGTACAGGGTAGTTCCATGGGGCAATTATGAGTGCGCACCCAAGGGGCTCCTTAACAATATGGCTGCGTGAGGGGAAAAGCTTGAGTGGGGTAGGGACTTTCTCCCTTTTTGCCCATTTATGCAGGTTCTTAAGGTGGGTTGCAATCTCCCCCTTAATTATACTCAGCTCTGTAAGGAATGCCTCCTCATACGATTTGTGCAAATCCTCCCAAAGAGCCTGTGTGAGCGGTTTTTCCCACTGCTCCATGGCATTCAGAAGTCTGCGCAACATCTCTTTACGGAATTTTATATCCAATGTTGCACCGCTGGCAAAGAATTCACGCTGGGATTTGACAATCTGCTGTATCTGCTCTATGGTTGTGTTCTGCATAATAATTTAGTTTGTAATATTTGAGCAGCCCTTTTGGGGCTATTATTTGAGCAGCCCTTTTGGGGCTATTTGTATTTTGCCGGCTACCTCTCACCTTTAAGCAGTTCCAGCAGTCCTCTGCATCCCGCAAGGACATCTTGATAGGTCTGCTCAAAATCTCCGGTGTACCATGGGTCGGCAACATCTCTTGTTGTAGTATTACCCATTTTGTTATCTGCTTTTCCTTTGCTGTCTGTTTTTCCTTTGCTGTCTGTTTTTCCTTTGTTATCTGCTTTTCCTTTGCTGTCTGCTCCATCTTGGGCAAACTCCATCATCAGGTGCACCTTACCAACAACTTTTCCTTGCGGAATGTTCTCTCCTGCTGGGGTATTTTCCCAATCTGGGACAATCCTTCCCAACAAGCGCTGGTTGGAGCGGTCCATAAGGATTATCAGATCCTGTTGGGAGAATTCGTCGGGAGTAATTTTGTGGGCGGCGTGATGGCCGAACTTCACCCCTTTCTCATGCAGTTTCCTCTTGGCAGGCGGGTAGATATCATTCCCAATCTCCTCTGTAGAAACCGCCCCGGAGGTAATCTCAAACTTGCTCTCCAGCCCCGCTTCCCTTACCAGGTGCTTCATAACATATTCAGCCATAGGGCTGCGGCAAATATTTCCGTGACAGACAAAAGTTATTTTCATGCTATTCTATTCATTTATGAATGTTAAAGGTACAAAATTTCCTTTTCTTATTTTCCCGCCAAGAGATCCCATGCTAAAAATTACCCTTTTTCAAGTACTAATCTCAGCCGCACATTCTACTTTGTGCAGTTTTCGCCTCATTTCTGCACAAACTCACCCGCAACGCTCAACTTTGTGCAGTTTTCGCCTCATTTTTGCGCAAACTCACCCGCAACGCTCAACTTTGTGCAGTTTTCGCCTCATTTCTGCGCAAACTCACCCGCAAAGCACAACTTTGTGCAGTTTTCGCCTCATTTCTGCACAAACTCACCCGCAACGCTCAACTTTGTGCAGTTTTCGCCCCATTTCTGCACAAACTCACCCGCAACGCTCAACTTTGTGCAATAACGCTCCGTTTTCTGCGCAATTTTAGTGCAACAGTAGTATATTTGTAGAAATAACATTACTGATTATGACAAGAAAGATATTGAGAAGAGTTGCGGCAGTCTTGCTGCTTGCAGGTATATGCGCATTGGGGCAACTCAACGCCCAGGTTCCAAAGAAAATGGTTGATTTCCTTACAGATTGCGAGAGATCGAATTATGAGATCACCCCTAAATTTGAGCAGACAAAGGCATATTTCCAGAAACTTGAGAAGGCTTCCGGGATGATTCACTGTTTCTCTTTTGGTACAAGTCCAATGGGGAGGGAACTCTCTATGGTAATTGTGGATAAGGACGGACTCACTTCCCCTGAGGCTATCAGGGCTAAAGGAAGGGTGATTATCCTCATCGAGAGTTGTATCCATGCAGGTGAGCCCGACGGTAAGGATGCCTCAATGATATTTATAAGGGATATGGTTATCGGGAAGAGGGATATTAAACTTCTGAATGATGTGAGTTTTGTGTTTGTTCCTGTTTTCAATGTGGATGGGCATGAGAATTTTACCGCCCTCAACAGAATAAACCAGAACGGTCCAAGGGAGCTTGGCACCAGAAATACTGCCCAGCAGCTTAACCTGAACAGGGATTTCCTTAAGGCAGATGCTCCTGAGATGAGGGCATGGCTGGCCATGTACAACCACTGGCTTCCTGAGCTTTTCATTGATGTTCATGTTACAAACGGAGCTGATTTCCAGTATGTGATGACATATGCAATAGACAATCTTACAGATAATATGGAGCCGGGAATCACCGCATGGAGCAGGGATATTTATGAGAAGGAGCTTTGCAGTCAGATGGAGAAGGCCGGATTCCCGATTTTCCCTTACGGCAGTTTCAAAAAATACAACGCTCCCGAGAGCGGTTTTGTTCCCGATACATTTGACCCAAGATACTCTCAAGGATATGCAGCAGCACACAACAGACTTGGTCTGCTTATAGAGAACCATATCTACAAGCCATACAAACAGAGGGTTATTGCCACTGTTGAGGCTTTCTTTGCATCTGCCAGAATTCTTGCTGCAAATAAAAAATCTCTGCAGAAAACCATAGCTAAGGCAGATGCATACACATCATCGCCTGCTTCCCGCACAGAGCCATTCGGGTTCAAATATACCCCGGTGGATACCAATCCAGTAGAGTCAAATTACCTGAGTTGGGGAAGAGATACGGTAATTAGTGACCTTAGCGGCGGGGAGTGGGTTACCCACGACTACAATGACCCAATCACCCTTAATATACCGGTATATACCACTTACAAACCTTCATTCTCCATTAAGGTTCCCGATGCATATATCCTTATGCCCCAATACAGGAATGTGATTGAGCTTTTGGACCTGCATGGCATCAAATACACCATTCTGCAGGAGAGCGGCAAGGCCCAGGTGGAGACTTACCGCTACACAGGTGGAAAATTCTCTTCCCGACAAAGTGAGGGGCGTCTTCCCGTACAGGCAGAGTTCACTACCCAGAAAGAGACCTTGGAGTACCCGGCAGGGAGCATATACATAGATATGAACCAGCCGGCATCCAGAGTGGCAATGTGGCTCCTTGAGCCGGCAGCACCAGGGTCACTCACCTATTGGGGATTCTTTAATGTATGTGTGCAGTCAACCAACGAGTTTTGGATAAGGCCACAATATATGGAGGTAAAAGGGAGGGAAATGTTGCAGAAGGATCCTCAGCTCAAAGCTGCATTTGAGAAGAAATTGCAGGAGGATAAGGAGTTTGCAAACAATCCTCAGGCCATTTTGGGGTACTTCTACGAGATTGTCCGTAAAAGGGCACACCAGAACAACGAGCTGCACCCTGCGTGGAGAGTGTTCAATGTGAAATAAAGGCTGGTTTCTGCACAAAGTTGAGCTTGGCGGGAAAAGCAGCCCTTATTGGGCCCATATTGCCTCACATACACATATTTGGCAGAGTGGCACCACCGCCAGCCAGTGCGAAAGCTGGCGGTTCAGAGCCGCTGTGCAAGCTCAGCCTAAAGGCTTGCTCTTCAGGCTTTGTGCCCAAATAATAAATGTTCAATAAAAAGGGCGCACATTGTGCGGTTGAATTTTGTGCATGAAATGAGGTATTTTTGGTACAGAATTCGGTTTTGGGGAATTCTGTGTTGGAAAAGTGGCATTTTTGGGCACAGAATCTTGTTTTTGGAGGGGCGAATGCTGTGTAGTGAATGCTGTGTAGTGAATGCCGTGTAGTGAATGCTGTGGAGTGAAATGTTCCCTGTTCCTCAGAATCAGTCATTTGGAATAGTGTAAATGAAAAAGCCTTCCAGGAATATTCCTGAAAGGCTTTCTGTGTGCCCAGAACAAGACTCGAACTTGCACACCGTAACCGGCACCACCCCCTCAAAGTGGCGTGTCTACCAATTTCACCATCTGGGCCTTTGAGTGGTGCAAATATAGAAACATTTTTCTCCTGTACAAAACCATTTGTCAAAAAAATGGTTATATTTACAGACTATAATATTAATTTAAAATATCTGTTCATGGTAGAGTTATATGAAAAACGCATAGCACAGACAGAAGATCTTGCAGATATCGCTGATTTCCTTACAGATGATCCACAGTACAAGAAGAAGGTGCTGGAGTATATAAATAACCCTTACGATGCCACTATTGAGAGGATAGGCAAAGGTGTCTTTACACTTGGCATTTCCAAGGCAGATTCCCCATCGTTGGACAAGTTTGATCCTGCAACTGCCATTACCAAGGCCACTACGGAGGCCCTTGCAAAGCTTGCATGTACAGGAGCAAGGTTCCTTACCACAAAGAATGTTGATGACAGAAGAATCAATGCTTTGGGGCTTGTTAAGGATAAGAAGAAAATCACCTCAATGGCGTTCGATTCCAAGGGTGATACCATATATCTTGTTGGAAATATTGAGGATGAGAGTGATTTCCAGCTGAATGACAAGACTCTTAATGTAATTCTCAAGGCTATTGAGAATGACCTTATAACCAGTGCCCACCACATCTCTTCCAACGGACTTTTCATCTCATTGCTTGAGTGCTGTGCCCCTAATGAGTTGGGGTTTGACATCACCGGTGATGCGGAATATGAAGACAAGGAGTTCCTTTTTGGAAAAAGCAGATATATGGCTATAATAACTGTGAATGAGTCGCAGGAGAATGACCTTGTAGATTTTCTGTTCAATGAGGATGTTCCAATTACCCTTTTGGGACATGTGACAAAAGGTGAGTTGAGGCTCGACGATCTCTCTTTTGGGTATATAAACGACTATATATACCAATAGGGCGCACCTATGTTTGCTAACGGCTGGCAAATATTATCTGCGGTTCTGTATATAATGAACCTCTTTCTGGCTGTTTATGCAGCCACAGCTATGATTATGCGCCGTCAGGACCCTGTAAAGACCCTCTCATGGGTAATTGTACTGGTCCTTCTCCCATATATTGGGCTTGTTCTCTATTTCTTCTTTGGAATGCACTACCGCAAAAAGAGACTGTATGCATTCAAGGGAGATGCAGATTACCGTTTGAGAAAAGAGATATCAGCCCAACAGACCCAGTTTATAAAGCAACATCCGGAGGTCTTGGGAAATCTGGCCCCATACAGCAAAATAATTTTCCAGAATCTGCGCAACAGTTACACAGTCATTGAGAATAACACCTCAATTGATTTCTATTTTACCGGAAAAGACTCCCTGGATGCAATGTATGAGGCTATTGAGGGGGCAAAGAACCATATCCACCTGCAGTCATACATATTTGAGGATGATGATACAGGCAACCGTTTTGCAGAACTCCTTATGCGTAAGGCCTCAGAGGGGGTAGAGGTAAGGGTGATGTATGATGGGGTAGGAAGTATCCATCTCAAGGATGATTTTATTAAAAAAATGGAGAATGCCGGGGTGGAGATGCTCTGTTTTGCAAAGGTGAGTTTCCTCCTTCCCCTCTCAAAATTGAATTACCGCAACCACCGCAAAATATTGGTGGTGGATGGAAAGACAGGTTTTCTTGGGGGAGTGAACATAGCAGACCGCTATTATTATGGGAACGCACTTGGTCCATGGCATGACACCCATATGAGGGTAATTGGAGAGTCAGTCTTCTCCTTGCAGACAAGTTTTCTTCTCGACAGATATTTCATCCTTAACCGTAAAATCCGCAAAAGGAAAAAATATTACCCCGAATTGGGGATACAGAAGCAGGAGGGGGAGAGTTCCGGGAAATCCATTGCCACACAAACCCTTGCATGTGGTCCCGACAGCAACTGGGCAAGTATAATGCAGTGTTTCTTCAGTGCCATTACGGCAGCCCGCAAGCACATATATATAGTATCACCATACTTCACCCCAAATGAATCCATTCTCAATGCAGTAAAAATAGCCGCCTTGGGGAATATAGATGTGAGAATTATGCTTCCCGACCGTTCAGATACCATCATTACCCATTATGGTACCAGATCATATATAAGCGAGCTTCTGGAGGCAGGGGTAAAGGTATATCTCTTTAAAAAAGGGTTCAACCACTCAAAAGTGGTAAGCATAGATGGTGAAGTGGCTATTGTGGGCTCTGCAAATATGGATATGAGAAGTTTTGAACATAACTTTGAGATACTTTCTGTTATTTATGACAAAGAGTGTACATTTGCAGTAGAGGAGAGGATACTCCAGGATATGGAGGCCTGCAGGGAACTTGTTCCAGGGAAATGGGCAAAAAGGGGGAAAAAGGAGAAGATTGCGGAGAGTGTTGCACGCCTTTGCAGCCCGCTTTTATAAAATGAATTCATTAACTTAAAAACTATAATAATGGAAACAACAAAGAAAAATTATGCATTGCCAATTGCAATTATGTTTGCGTTGTTCTTTATGATTGCATTTGTTACCGGATTGCAGAATCCGTTTGGAGTGATTGTAAAGAACCAGTTTGGTGCAAGTGACTTCCTGTCACAGCTTGGTAACCTTGCCAACTTTATCGCTTACGCCTGTATGGGTATCCCTGCAGGTTATATGCTCAGCAAAATAGGTTACAAAAAAACAGCCCTTCTTGCAGTTGTAATTGGTTTTGCCGGTGTTGCAGTAACATTTGTGTCAGGTAAAGCGGAGAGCTTTGGTATCTATCTTTGCGGTGCTTTTGTTTCAGGTTTCTCAATGTGTATGCTAAACACAGTTGTAAACCCAATGCTCAACACTCTTGGTGGTGGTGGAAACAAAGGAAACCAGCTTATCCAGTTTGCAGGTGTATGCAACTCTTCTGCTGCTACAATAGTTCCTGTACTTGTAGGTTATCTTATGGGTTCAAATGAGGCGGCAAGAACAATCGCAAAAGCAAATCCGGCTCTATTCATTGCAATGGGAATCTTTGCCCTTGCATTCATAGTACTTGCAGTTTCAAATATCCCTGAACCTGCATACGAGTCTGCATCCAAAGAGGAGAAACCTGCAGCAGGTGGCAAGAAATACAGCGCCATGTCTTTCCGTCACTTTGTATTGGGTATCATTGCAATCTTCATTTATGTTGGTGTAGAGGTTGGTATTCCTAATATCGGCAATCTGTATATGACTCAGGAGTTGGGCATTGATCCTGCCATGGCCGGCAGCCTTGTGGGTACATATTGGTTCCTTATGCTTGTAGGCCGTCTTGTGGGCGGATCGATTGCAGGTAAAGTGTCAAGCAGGAAAATGTTGTCGGGAGTAAGCATAATAGGACTTGCCCTTGTTTGTGCTGCAATCTTCACATCTGTGGATACAAAGGTTATGATGCCTGTTTTCCAGTCTGACATTTCATTTGGAATGGTGAATGTTCCTGCAAACATCATGTTCCTTGTCCTATGCGGTTTGTGTACCTCAGTTATGTGGGGTGGTATTTTCAACCTTGCTGTTGAGGGGTTGGGCAAATACACTGCTGCGGCTTCTGGTATCTTTATGGTAATGGTTTGCGGTGGCGGTATCCTTCCTGCAATCCAGGGATTTGTTGCAGATTCAACATCATATATGACAAGTTATTGGGTTGTTGTAGCAGGTCTTGCTTACTTGTTGTTCTATGCCCTTGTAGGTTCAAAGAATGTGAATAAGGATATTCCTACTGAATAATTTTAATATTATGGAGAATAAAGAGTATGTAGTTGGTGTGGACATTGGAGGCCAGACCACAAAGATTGGAATTGTTGACAAGACAGGAGATATTGTTGTACAGACAGTTATCGGTTCAAAATATAAAGCCGGAGAGGCTGGGATCTTTATCCAGTCTGTATGTGACACCATTAGGGAGCTTGCAAAAGAGGTAGGCTTTGAGAATATCAAAGGTATTGGAATAGGTGCTCCAAACGGTAACTACTATAACGGTACAATTGAGGATGCTGCCAATCTTGAGTGGGCTAAGGGTATTGTAGTGGAACTTGCCAAAGAGGTCTCACTTGCATTGGACAATCTTCCTGTAACTGTTACGAATGATGCGAATGCTGCAGCTGTAGGAGAGATGAGATACGGTGCGGCAAAGGGGATGAAAAACTTCATTATGATTACCCTCGGCACCGGAGTGGGCAGCGGTATCATCATTAATGGTGAGCTTGTTTATGGTCACGACGGTTTTGCAGGTGAGCTTGGTCATGTTACAGCTGTAAGACATAACGGTCGTCCTTGCGGTTGCGGTAAAAAAGGTTGCCTTGAGGCTTATTGCTCTGCAATTGGTGTTGCCCGTACAGCAGGGGAGTGGCTCGAGCTTACCGATGAACCGTCTCTATTGCGTGATGTGGAGAATATCACCTCTAAAGATGTGTTTGAGGCTGCACAGAAAGGTGATGCACTGGCTCTCAGAGTGTTTGAGTTTACAGGCAAGAAGCTTGGCGAGTCATTTGCAGACTTTGTAGCGTTCAGTGCACCGGAGGCAATTGTGGTATTCGGTGGTCTTGCCCGTGCCGGAGAATTTATTTTCAATCCTATCCGTCAGGCAATGGAGGCCAACATGGTTTCTATCTGGAAAGGAAAAGTGAAACTCCTTCCAAGTGCCCTGAAAGAGAGTGATGCCGCAATTCTTGGCGCCTCTGCTTTAGCGTGGTAACGTTGTCCTTTTGTACAACTATTTGAAAATAAAACATTTACAAAATAGAGGTTTGGAAGATTTTCCAAACCTCTATTTTTATTTTGCTGAGAATCAGCAAAATGTACAAAAGGACAACGTAACAAATATAACAAAGAAAAAAATATATTATCTTTACCAAAATTTATCCAAACTAAAATGCAAAAGTTTGATTACATAGTTGTAGGTAGCGGACTTGCAGGTTTGTATGCAGCTTATAAGGCTTCTTTTAAGGGTAATGTGGCTGTTATAACAAAGTCTTTTGTAAGAGAGAGCAATTCGTTTAATGCACAGGGTGGAATTGCCGCCGTTACATCTTTTGAGGATGATCCTCAGATTCATAAATCTGATACTTTAATTGCAGGCAGGGGATTGTGTGAAGATTCTGTTGTGGATGTTCTGGTAAATGAGGGACCTGAAAGGATAGAGGAGATTATTGCAGACGGTATGCAGTTTGATACCGTAAATGGAGCACTGGCCCTTGGCCTTGAGGGCGGTCACCATAAGAGGAGGATCTTGCATGCTGGAGGAGATTCTACAGGACGCTGGATTACAGAGTTTGTAATCTCCAAAGTTGAGGAGAAAGATAATATTAAGGTCTTTGAAAATACATCATTGCTTGACTTGCTTGTTGCGGATGGTGTATGTTACGGAGTACGCTGCTGGAGTGAAGATCCGGCGCTGGGTCAGAGCAGGAATGAGAAGGAGAAAGGGTGTGAGGTGCTCCTTTATGCAGACAATGTATTCCTTACATCGGGAGGAGCATCAGCAATTTATGCAAGGACAACAAATCCACAGACAACAATAGGAGACGGTCTTGCAGTAGCATACAAGAATGGCTGCAGGGTTATGGATATGGAGTTTATCCAGTTCCATCCGTCGGGATTATATGTAAAGGATTCCCCAAAGGCATTCCTTATAAGTGAGGCTGTAAGGGGTGAGGGTGCCCACCTTATGGGTAAGGATGGCAAGAGGTTTATGGTTCCTATCCATGAGCTTGCGGAGTTGGCTCCAAGGGATATTGTGGCCCGTTCTATCTACAAACAGATGTACAAGGACAATATGCCGTATGTGATCCTCTCATTGAAACATCTCAACAGTGAGGAGATTCTGAGCCGTTTCCCTTCAATTGCTGCCAAATGCAAGGAGTTCGGATATGACCTTACCCAGGAGATTCCGGTTGCACCGGCTGCACATTACACAGTTGGTGGAGTGGTTTCAAATCTGGATGGCCGTACAGATATCCAGAGACTTTATGTTTGTGGAGAGATTGCCGCAACAGGCATTATGGGTGCCAACAGATTGGCTTCAAACTCTTTGTTGGAGTGTCTTGTATTTGCAAACAGGGCAGTTGAGGACTCTGTAAAGAACGGTAGTGTGGACAAAGTTCCAGCATTTAAGGAGGAGTACTACAGGGATGAGACAAATGCTGAGTTCTATCAGAACCTTAAAGCCAGAGTATCCCAGATAATGAACGCACATGCCGGTATAGTAAGGAGCCAGGAGGGGCTTCAGGAGGGATTGCGTAAGATAGAGGAGCTTGCAACTGAGCTTATGATGAGCAGAAAGGTTGTCTCTACAGTTCCTGTGAAAGAGTATTATGAGGATGCAGCATGGAGACTCCTTATTGTGGCATCTTTGATAATGAATCCTGCATTGCTCAGAAAAGAGAGCCGCGGAGGTCATTACAGGGAGGATTTCCCTTGTGCCGATGAGTCATACCAGGTACACTCTGTACAGCAGATGGGGCAAGAGATAACCACAGCTCCTGTAAATAAAGATTATTTAAGATTTTAATTTATTCCCGATAATTGGTTTTATATGAAACAGTACGAGAATTTGATTGACAAACTGATAGATCTTGGATTGGAGGAGGATATCAACACAGGTGATGTTACAACAGACTCCATTATCCCTGAATCTATGAATGCAGTGGCAACAATGACTGCAAAACAGGATGGTGTAATCTCCGGTATTGAGGTTATTAAGAAAGTGTATGAGAGATTCCAGAAAGATATAGTTTATATACCATACTTCAAGAATGGTGATTCGGTTAAGAAAGGTGATGTCCTTTTGCGTATTGAGGCTTCATATCCAACCCTTCTTAAAGGTGAGAGACTCTCTTTGAACATTTTCCAGAGGATGTGCGGTATTGCTACAGAGACTGCAAAATATGTAAAGGAGCTTAAAGGTACCTCAACAGAGCTTTTGGATACCCGTAAGACCGCTCCAGGATTGCGTGTTCTGGACAAGATGGCAGTTAAGGACGGTGGTGGTACAAACCATAGGATGGGCTTGTATGACATGGCCATGATTAAGGACAACCACATTAAAATGGCGGGTGGCATTGCCAAAGCTGTAGAGCAGGTAAGGGGCAATATCTCACCAGATATTAAAATTGAGGTTGAGACCACTAACCTTTCTGAGGTGGATCAGGCAATTGCAGCAGGGGCTGACATCATTATGCTTGACAATATGGATAATGCTACAATGGCTCAGGCAGTTGCAAAAATCAAAGCGGCAGATAAGGGAATCAAGACAGAGGCTTCAGGCAACATGAGCATCCCACGTCTTGTAGAGGTTGCTGCAACAGGTGTGGATTACATAAGTGTAGGAGCGCTTACCCATACCGTTAAGGGAATGGATATTAGTATGAACATTCAAGTAGAGAAATAACATATGACAAGAGAGGAACTTGTACAGAAAATTCAGGAACTTAAAGAGCAGAAGAACGCAATAGTTCTTGCCCACTATTACTCTAACCCGGAGGTTCAGGATATAGCAGATTTCCTTGGAGACTCGTTGGAGCTATCCCGTAAGGCAGGCACTGCAGATGCAGATATAATTGTCTTTGCAGGTGTCCACTTTATGGCAGAGACAGCGGCACTCATCTCTCCAAACAAAAAGGTTCTCGTACCGGCTCTTGGTGCGGGATGTACCCTTGCAGATGGCGTTTGCGGCAAACACCTTGCAGAGTGGAAAGCTGCCAATCCCGATGGTATAGTGGTGAGCTATGTAAATACAACTGCTGATGTAAAGAGCTACACAGACATTTGCTGTACAAGTGCCAATGCCCTCTCAATTGTCAAAGGGCTTCCTTCAGACAAAAAGGTATTTTTTGTTCCCGACAAAAACCTTGGGTCATATATAATTTCACAGACCGGCAGGGATATGGAACTTTATGACGGGTGCTGTAAGGTGCATGACCAGGTAACAACCCAGATGGTACAGGAGATAATGGCAAAATACCCCGAGGCGGATGTACTTATCCACCCGGAGAGCCTTTGCTCAAGCGATCCGGCAATCCTTGGAAATCCGAACTGCTATATGTACTCAACATCGGGAATACTGAAACATGCAACTCAGAGCCCTAAAAAACAGTTTATTATAGCAACAGAGGTGGGAACACTGCACAAGTTGCAGAAAGATAATCCCGACAAGGAGTTCATTCCTGTTTCTGAGAAGATTGTGTGCCATTATATGAAACTTGCCACTTTGGAGGCTGTATATGAGGCCCTAAGGGATGAGAAATTTGAGGTTAAGGTTCCTGCAGAGATCTCTGCCAGAGCTTTGGCTCCAATTACCAGGATGCTGGGCAAATAATTTGTCGGGAAGAAAAACTTTAAGATATGAGAAAGATAGTATTTTTGGATGCTGATACAATAGGTAGTGACATCTCTTTGGAGCCTATTGCTGCACAAGGAGAACTTGTAACATACCCATTTACAAAACCTGAGGAGGTTTTTGAGAGAATCCAGGGTTTTGATGTAATCATTACAAATAAAGTAATTATTGGTAAAGAGCAGATTGATGCATGCCCTACACTTAAACTTATTTGTGTTGCGGCTACCGGTACCAATAATGTGGATATCCCTTATGCAAACAGCAAAGGAATTCCGGTTAAAAATGCAATTGGTTACTCAACAGAGAGCGTGGTTCAGGTGACTTTTGGAATGGTTCTCTCTATGGTTGGCCAGATGCAGTACTTTGACAATGCTGTAAAGAGCGGAAACTATTCAAAAGGCCCTTCATTCACAGATGTGAGCAAATGTTTCTGGGAGCTTAAAGGGAAGAGATACGGTGTTGTAGGTTTGGGTAACATTGGCGGTAAAGTTGCCAGAATTGCCCAGGCTTTTGGTATGGATGTGGTTTATTATTCAACCAGCGGCAACCCTCATTCAGATGAATTCAAGGCTGTATCTTTAGAGGAGCTTATGAGTACATGTGATGTTATCTCTGTACACTGCCCATTGAACGAGCGTACAAACAACCTTATTGGATATGAGCAGCTCAAACTGATGAAACCTACCGCCTATATCTTCAATTTGGGCCGTGGCGGCATCATCAATGAGGCTGATCTTGTTCAGGCCCTTAATGACAATCTTTTGGCCGGTGCCGGTGTGGATGTCTTCTCTAAAGAGCCGCTTCCGCTTGATTCACCTTACTTTAAGGTGGCGGACCAGTCAAAGATACTTCTTACCCCTCACATTGGTTGGGCAAGCCAGGAGGCAAGAAAATGCTTGGTTGACAAGATTGCGGAGAATATCAAAAACAACTAAAAGTTTGTAAATAAGGATAGATTAGCGTGCCTGATGTGGAAATGTTGCTGCATTAAGTAAAGAGATAAAAAAAGAAGCCGTACGGCTTCTTTTTTATTTTAATGGAGAATTTGGTTCTTTCTTCATGTAATTGTACTCCAGACGGTCAACCAGACGTGGGAAGAACTTGTTCAGCAGTACAGTGAGTTTCCCGATAGGGGTAAGGACAATCTGGGCTTTCCTCTTATAGACACCCTTTACAAGACGCTGGGCAACAGCCTCAGCACTCATCATATTCCCCTCATCCCTTGGAGTCTTACCCTGAGCAGAACCATCTGCTGTAAGGGCAGTAAACCTTATGTTGGATGCGGTAAAACCAGGGGCAAATATCATCACATGCAAACCATCCTTAAGATGCTCTACACGTAAAGTATCCATAAAGCCATAAACAGCAAACTTGGATGAGCTGTAACCGGTCCTTGCAGGGAGCCCTTTAAAGCCTGCAATTGAGATTACACCAACAACAGAACCCTTTGTCTGTAACAAGTGAGGAAGGGCATATTTGGTACAATATACGGTCCCCCAGAAGTTCACATCCATCAGATTCTTTATTACACTAAGCTCCAAATCCTTGAACATGGCCCTCATTGAGATTCCGGCATTGTTTATAAGAACGTCAATCCTTCCAAAAGCCTCCATTGTGCACTCTATAAGGTTTTTGCAATCCTCCTCCTTTGTAACATCCGTTTCAACAGCAAGGAATTTTGGGAGACGTTTCTCCCCAATCCTGGCATTTGCCCCGTGAAGGTTCTCCAGCACCGTAACGGTACTTTTGAGTTTTGCAATATTTCTGGCAGCAAGGACAACGCAATCACCCTTTGCAGCAAAAGCTTTTGCTGTAGCCAAACCTATTCCGGAACTCGCACCGGTAACAATAACAACTTTCATTGCCAAAAAACTTTAATCTTAGGTATATCTGATTTTTCGTCCAATCCTCAGGACTGTAGTCTTCTTAATTCCATTAAGGGCACACAACTTGCTCACAGAAACGCCTGTCCTGTATGCAATCCTTCCCAATGTGTCCCCTTTCTTAACTGTCCAGTACCTTATCTTGTCAATCTCGCCCCTATAAGCAAAGGTCTTTGATGTAATTACAAGAACCGGACTCATGACTGTATGGTCCGCAAAATTTACAATATCATTGGGGTTGATGGGATTTCCAAGATACCTGAACTCAAGATGCAGATGATAGCCGGTTGAGCGCCCTGTATTTCCCCCCATTCCTACAGCCTCACCTGCTTTAATCTTCTGGTCATTCTTAACCAGAATCTTGTTCAGGTGCCCATATAGGGTCTCCAGTCCGTTGTCGTGCCTTACAACAACAAAATAGCCGTATCCACGGTCTCTACGGGTAATCCTTACAGTACCGTCAAACGCACACCTTACGGTATCACCTCTATGCACTTTAAGGTCAATTCCATAATGGAATTTCCATTTCCTGAATCCCCAGTTGGAAGTTACATGCTTTACAGAAGGGGGGTAATAACCGCTGATGTCAATCTTAACGGTATCTTTCATCCCCACCAAAGAGACATTGTAAGGGTTGATGCTTGTATTGCTCCAGATGTCATACTCCTCGGGAAGATCTGAAAAATCTGCAAATTTCACCTCATCCAAAATAGGAGGAATCTCTGTTGGAAGCTCAAAGAACATCCCCTCAATTGTTACTCCCGACAAATCACTGTATGTCACCACAGGGAGCCTTGAGTAATCAGGACCCTTTGCCTCCATCTTATCCGTGGAGAATATTTTTTTAAAACCGCTACCCACTTTACCAAAAAACTTCTGCTGGGCATTGGCCCCAGCAGAAATTGTAATGACAAAAAGGAATATTGTCAGCAGCTTCTTAAGCATCGATATTTGCATATTTTGCATTCTGTTCAATAAATTCTCTTCTTGGCGGAACATCATCACCCATAAGCATAGAGAAGATTCTGTCTGCCTCTGCAGCATTCTCAATGGTAACCTGTCTTAGGATACGTTTCTTAGGATCCATAGTGGTGTCCCAAAGCTGCTCTGCGTTCATCTCTCCAAGACCTTTGTAACGCTGGATGTTGATACCTTTCTCAGAGCCGCCTCCAAGTTCTGCAACTATATTCTTGCGCTCCTCCTCAGTCCAGCAATATACCTCCTGTTTTCCCTTCTTCACTCTGTAAAGAGGTGGGGTGGCACAATATACATAACCGTTCTTTATCAAATCAACCATATGGCGGAAGAAGAAGGTAAGGATAAGTGTTGTAATGTGGCTTCCATCCACATCGGCATCTGTCATAATTACAATCTTGTGGTAACGGAGTTTGCTAAGGTTGAGTGCCTTGCTGTCCTCCTCTGTGCCAATTGTAACGCCCAATGCTGTATATATATTCCTGATCTCCTGGCTCTCAAGAACCTTATGCTCCATAGCCTTCTCCACATTAAGGATTTTACCCCTTAGAGGAAGAATTGCCTGGAACTGTCTGTCCCTTCCGCTCTTTGCAGTACCGCCCGCAGAGTCTCCCTCCACAAGGAACAGCTCACATTGCTCAGGATTTCTGTTTGAGCAGTCTGCAAGTTTTCCAGGAAGTCCTGCCCCTGACATTACTGTCTTTCTCTGAACAAGCTCCCTTGCTTTTCTTGCAGCATGTCTTGCTGTAGCGGCAAGGATAACTTTCTCAACTATCTGTTTTGCATCTTTTGGATTCTCCTCAAGGTAAATCTCCAAAGCCTCACTTACAGCCTTGCTTACAGCACCTGTAACCTCGCTGTTACCCAGTTTGGTCTTGGTCTGACCCTCAAACTGTGGCTCTGCAACCTTAACTGAGATAACGGCTGTAAGACCCTCTCGGAAGTCTGCCGCATCAATCTCAAATTTGAGCTTGCTGAGCATACCGTTCTTCTCTGCATAGGATTTGAGGGTAGTGGTAAGACCCCTTCTGAATCCGCTCAAATGGGTACCGCCCTCTATAGTGTTGATATTGTTCACATACGAGTGGATATTCTCTGAGAATCCTGTGTTGTATTGCATTGCAATCTCAATAGGAATACCTGTCTTGTCTGTCTCAAGATAGATAGGTTTCTCTGTGAGTTTCTCCCTTGTGCCGTCGAGATAAGCCACAAACTCAAGAAGTCCGTGCTCGGAGTGGAAAGTCTCTGCTTTCTCAACCTCAACAGTCTCCCCCTCTTCGTTTATCTCTGTTACCCTTGTGTCGGTAATTGTAAGCTTTACCCCTTTGTTCAGATATGCAAGTTCCCTCAATCTTGCGGCAAGGATGTCGTAGCTGTACTCTGTAGTTACAGTGAATATCTCCCCATCCGGTTTGAATGTGATGATGGTACCGGTATCCTCAGCCTCACCCACAACCTTTACAGGATATTGTGGAACTCCTCTTGAGAACTCCTGAACGAATATTTTACCCTCTCTGTGAATCTCTGCTTTAAGATATGTGGAAAGTGCGTTTACGCAGGATACACCCACACCGTGCAAACCGCCGGAAACCTTGTAGCTGTCCTTGCTGAATTTTCCACCTGCATGGAGTACTGTAAGTACAACCTCAAGGGCGCTTCTTCCCTCTTTCTCATGCATTCCGGTAGGGATACCCCTACCATTATCCTTAACTGTTATGGAGTTGTCTTTATTGATTGTAATGTAAATGTCAGAACAGTAACCTGCCAAGGCTTCATCTATGGAGTTGTCAACCACCTCATAAACCAAATGGTGAAGACCTCTTGCCCCCACATCTCCAATGTACATGGAAGGGCGTTTTCTAACGGCCTCCAATCCTTCCAACACCTGTATGCTATCCGCTGAATATTCGGCGTTTGCGGCTACATTTTCTTTTTCTATTTCACTCATTGTCCATTAAATTTTTAACATACAAATATAGCAAAAACAATAGACTTAAACAAGTGAAAATGTGCTATAATTTGACAATAAATCCTCCAATAATACACCCTCCTCTCCCTACAGTGAAAGGGTGGTTTGCAGAAGGGGTTCCAAGGATGTTCTCGCCCCTCAAATAGATGCTTGCAGCGGGTGAAATTGCATATTGGATATTGATGTCCAGATCTGCATTGCCCTCAATTTTCTCGCATGTGAGTTCATTCCACAAGGCGGCATAATAGCTTCCCCATCCTTTGCAGGTTAACCCTGCCGAGATGCCCCCTCTCCAGTTGTACATTGCATTTATACTTCCGCTGAATTGTGGTTTTCCGCAGGCAGGAAGGCCGTCGGTGAAGGTGGAGTTTTTCCCCTTGTCAAAAGAGGCATAATTGAACTCACCTCCCAAAAGGAACTTTTCCAGTTTTGCTGTAAAATTTCCTCCCGCTCCAAACTCATTGTGGCTGGAGTTGAATGCATTGTACCACCCTCCGTTGTTGTCGTAGGCATACTGGAGCATTCCTTTGCGGATTGCATATTTTGCATAAACCATGTAGGAGAACTTGTCTGTACTTCTCCCTTTGAGTCCTATCTCGGCATTCAGAGGTGTTGAACCGGCATATATGAGGGCCGGAGCCGTTGCCGGATTCAGGTATCTGTTCTCCTCCATTAGAGAAGAGTATGGATTCAGATGGTTCTCACCATCCAAAACTCCGTATGCCCAGAGTTTCTCCCTCTTTAGAACAAATGTGAGGTTCACTGCAGGGAGCAGGAATGTGTGGTATTTATTTGCCTCTTCCCTTATTGATGATACTCCCGACAACTTTACTCCAAGGTCTATTGTAAGATCACCTTTCTCATATTTGTACTGTGGGATAAGCTCAAACAGCCCATAGTAATAATAATCTGCAAGACCGTTGTAATCCACCACTTTAAGGGAGGCATTCGCCCTCAAATGGCTGTACCTTCCAAATGTGGGGCCTATATAACCCTCTACTCTTCCCAGATTCTCCTTTACAGCAGCGGAGGATTCATCTTTGGTCATCTTGTATCCCAATCCAAAAGCCCAGTGGAATTTCTTTCCGGTTTCACTCGCCGGAAGAGGGCTGATTTTCCCGTTCAGAGAGAGTTGGGTAAAGTTGTGGCTCAGTGGGGTTTCTGCATTGTCAAGTGCAGTGGCCCCCCCATTGAAAGTAGTGGAGCCCCCCTTGAAGGCAGCTGAGAAAGTTGTCTCACCCCAGTTGAAAATATGGGCATATTTCCCTTGTGCCTTAAAATTCTGCTCTTTGGTATCCTTCTCCTTAAAGAGGTCCCATTCTCCTCCAAGAGAGAGTATATTCTCCTTATCCTTTACCGGTGTGTAAAATATTGCCGCTTCAGGTGATAGCGGAATCCCTATTCCACCCTTCGCCATAAATTTGTACTCCTTCTTTTTCTCATCTGCAAGGGTTACAGATGGGAATGGCGAGAATTCATACAAATCCTTGTACTCCCTGTTAAAGAATGAGTAATTGAAATCTATGTCAAACAGACTCAGCGAGTCTGCAATGGAGGTGTTGAGTTTCCCTTTTGCAATCTCCATCAATTTGCCCTCAAAATCCCTGTTCACCTCTACAGTGGGGTCTATTGTCTTGTTTTGTCCGTTAAGGCAAAACGGGGCGGCTATAAGCAGTATAAATAGAATTCTTCTCATCTCTTTTACTTGATTTTGTTGAGTCTCTTTTCAACTGATGCAATAATATCATCATCTTTTCCGGCAGGGGTATAATTCTCCTTTATGCTCTCGAATGTTGCCTTTGCCTGCTCTGTCTCATCCCGCTCGGCGTAGGAGTCTCCAAGTACTATGAAACTTTTTGCAAGCCAGTATGTTTGTGGAGTGGCAGAGTCGGAGAGTTTGAATGTAAGTTCCTCCACCTTCAAGAAATCTCCAGAATCGTATGCGTCCAGAATAAGGATATATGCCGCCTCTGCCCCATATTTGTCTGCCGGTTCTTTGGCAAGGAGCTCAAAAGCGCTGTTGGCTCCATCCCTATCCTCTTTAAGTTGAAGGGTTTTTCCTTTAATGTACAGAGCTTCCCTTTTCACCGCGGAGGCAATATTTTCAATGGCCATAACACCCTCGCAGGCCGCAAGAGTTCCCTCCGTATCATTGCATTTGTAAAGACTTCTCATCTTTCCTATGGATCCTTCTGCCTTGTTGTTCCCAAGTATGGCAATCTGTTCAAGCGCCTGGAATGCATTTGCAGCTTCCGCGTATTTCTGGAGCTGGTAAGACAATTTGGCGTAATTGAGTGTTGCAATCTCTGTAAATGCCCCCTCGCCGCTCTCCATTACCTTAAGGTATTGCTGTGCAGCCTGCTCTGCTTTGCCCAACTTATTCAAGCTCTCTGCAACATAGAACATTGCCTGCAGAGAGTTGGCCCCCTGAGGGTATTTCTCCAGATATGAAGAGAGGGCACTCATTGCTGCAGGGTAATCTTCACTCAAGAATATCTGCTGAGCAGAGTGGAATATCATGTTCTCCCTTTCATCGGCACTCTTAATGGTAGATAATCCCACGTTATCCAGGTATGCAAAGAATTCTTCCGCCTTGTTCTGTATCCGGTAGATGTTTTCTATACCTGCAAGGGCACTCTCCCCCTCCTCGCTGATGGCTTTCTCCCCAATGATCCTTTTGTAATAGGCAAGTGCCTGGTCATATTTCTTGTTGTTGGAGTGTATCATTCCCATTTCCAGGAGGGCTCTGTAAAAGTATGTGCTGTCGGGAGGATTATTTATAAGTCTGTTTAGGACAACAGTTGCTGCCTCATCCTTGCCGTTCTGTACCAGGGTTCTTCCAAATTCATATACAGCACTGGTGTAGAGTGGGGATTTGAGTTTTGAGAGACCTGATATTTTGTTGAGAATCTCTATTTTCTTCCCGTCTTCAGAGATGAGTCCGTACGAGATTGCCCCCTGTAGAGGTGCGTACAGATCGTTGAATGAGTCTGACTTGGCAATCTGCATGTAAAGTTCCGCAGCCTGTGAGTAGTTGCGGTTCATAAAGTATGAGTCTGCAAGTCTCAAGCGGGCTTCTGTTGTATATTCCCTCTTATCCTCCGGCTGTGCAAGGTAGGTTGCGAACGATTCTATGGCAGAGGAGTAGTCTCCCAATTTAAAGTGAGCGTATCCTGTGTTGTATATAGCGGTTGTATATTCGTATGTACGTTTGAAGGTAGGGTTTGCAGTGAGATTTTGCAGTATCTGCAACGCCTCCTTGTAGTTGTCTTTACGATACTGGCACTCTGCAAGCCAGAAGCTGGCAAGGTTGGTTATATTCTGGTTGCCGGTGCTGCTGCCACACTCCACAGCCTCTGTAAGGTGTGTTGAGGCTTTGGTGTAAGAACCGCTGGCAACAAGCTGTATTCCCCTCAGTAAAGAGCTCTTCTGGAGAAGTGCCATGGTTTTGTCGCTGTGCCCCTTAATGTTCTTAAGGGAGTTTACAGCTTTGTCGTACTGTTGTTCAGAAAGGAATGCGGTTCCCATATATGTGAAAATCTCATCCCTTTTCTTTGCGGAGGTATTGAATCTTTCCAGATAATTGCCAAAAGGGCTTATATTCCTGTTGAGGTCAAATGAGAGTTTTGCATAGTTGAAACAGGCATCCTCCTCTATAGCTTTGTCAAAACTGCTTGCCGCGGCATTTTTGAATGCCTCCTGAGCCTTGTGCTTGTTCTTTAGGGAGATGTAACACTGTCCCATGTGGTAATATGCACTCTGTCCTATAGAATCTGTTGTTGATGCTATGGAAGAGAATGAATCAATGGCCCTGTCATATCTTTTTAGGGTGTAGGCCACCATTCCTGCATAAAACTTGTCTTTTGCGGAGATGTTGTCTGCACTCGTAGAGTAGAGCTCATAGTAATATTGTGCCTGCTGTGGCAGGTTGGTTGCAAAGTAGCTTTCTGAGAGGATTCTTGCTGTCTGGGCTGCATACTCCTGAGTCATTTGGGCATAAATCTCCGGGCCGTATGTGTTCACATAGTTGTAGTCCTTGAGCATGAATTTGCTCTCTATGATATGGTATTTGCAGGCTGTGGCAAGCTGCGGGTCAACCTGTGCCTTTTCAAAATGGGGGATAGCTTTGTCAAACTCTTTATTGATGTAGTTTATGTATCCCTGATAATATATTGCAGGATAGTAATATTTTCCGCTTTTAATGCTCTTGAACACATCTGCAGCCTCATCTATCTCCCCAATCCTGAAAAGACAATACCCTTTCCTGAAGAGGTATTCCTGTTGTCCTTTCTTGTCCAATGATTTTGGATTGAGCTTTGTGAGCAGCCCTGTCGCTTGTGCATATTCCCCTCTCTCAAAGTAATAATTGGCTCCACCCATCTTTACAAGATCCGCTATCGGGGAGTGGGGATATACCTCAAAATATCTTTCAAGATCTCCCTGCATGTTGGGCAAATGCTGTGCTGCTTTGCAAAGCAGTATGTATCCCTCTGCAATAGCTCTCTCTTGTGGGCTGATTTTATTTGTGTTGCCGGTCACACTCTTTTGTATGGCCCCTTCCAGTATCTGCTGTGAGTGGGCGTACATTCCGCTGTTGTACATCCCTATTCCCTGTTGGAGGGGTGATGTGTATGTCTGTGCATCCGCACCGGTTGCCCCAAGGGTGGCAAATGCGATAACTGTCAGGTATAATGCCGCTTTTATGCTGATTCTCATTTTATCTCTTTTTATATAGTGCAAAATTATAAAATTTCTAAATTTGCACTATACATAAAATGCTTATAATATTATGCCAGAAACGGATTCTATAATAACAATGGTTGGGGCAGATATCTGCAATGATGAGACTCTTGTCCTTTCAAATGTGGATTTGAAGATATCCAAAGGGGAGTTTGTCTATCTTTTGGGTAAGGTGGGAAGCGGAAAAAGCTCAATCATAAAGACTCTGATAGCTGAACTTCCCCTAAAAAAAGGTGAGGGGGAGATTGCCGGATTCAATCTCAGAAAGATAAAAAGGCGTCAGATTCCAATGCTCCGCAGACAGCTTGGGGTTGTGTTCCAGGATTTCCAGCTCCTTATGGACAGGAGTGTGGAGGACAATCTCCTTTTTGTCCTTGAGGCTACAGGGTGGAAAAAACGCTCACAGATGCTCTCCAGGGTAGGGGAGGTCCTTGATATGGTTGGGTTGAGGACCAAAGGGCACAAGATGCCGCACCAGCTGTCGGGAGGAGAACAGCAGAGGGTTGCAATTGCAAGGGCATTCCTCAACAATCCACAGGTGATTCTGGCAGATGAGCCTACAGGCAATCTTGATGAAGAGACAGCTGCAGAGATTATGAACCTCTTTACCTCAATCCATGCCGAGTATCAGGCAGCCATCCTTATGGTTACCCACAATAGGGAGCATTACAAGAGATACCCCGGCAGGGTTCTTATTTGCGAGAACGGCAGTGTGAGGGAAATGGAGCAGGAAATTGATTTTGAGATATAGATCCGGCCCCTTTTTCCGCCAAGTTGTGGTTTGATTGGCAACTCGGGCCCGAAAAGGTACCCATTTCCCGCCAAATTGTGGTTGACAAAGGCATTTGGGTCCGAAAAGAGGCATTTTCTCCTCCAAGTTGCGGTAGTGGATGCACTTTGGGGTCATTTAAGGGGTGATTTCCCGCCAAGTTGGCACAAAGCAGGCGGAGTGAGCCTTAAGGAGGAGCTCACGCAGCTGCTTTGAACAGCTGGCTGCAGCACTTGCCAGCTGTGGTGCCACTAAGTTGATTATAAATGCACTTTTTATGTAGGTGAAAATTGTAAAAGTTTTACGTAAGGGAAAATTGTAAAAGTGAATTATTAAAAAATGACTGAAAAACAGAGGAAAAACAATATACTCAATTACTTCCGGGAAAATGTGCCGGTAGCGGAGAGCGAACTGGATTTCAAGAATCCCTATCAGCTGATTGTGGCGGTAATCCTCTCTGCACAGTGTACAGACAAGAGGGTAAATATGCACACCCCGGCTCTGTTTATGCGTTTCCCAACCCCGCAAATGCTTGCCGAGGCTACCTTTGAGGAGGTTTATAACCTCATAAAATCCATTTCATTCCCAAACAACAAGGCAAAACATCTGCTGGGAATGGCAAAAATGCTTGTAGAAGAGTTTGGCGGGGAGGTGCCATCTGAAACTGCCCAACTGGAACGTCTCCCTGGGGTAGGACGCAAAACTGCAAATGTGGTGGCTTCAATCATATACAACAAACCGGTAATTGCTGTTGACACACATGTATTCAGAGTCTCCCACAGATTGGGCTTTTCCAAAGGGAAGACTCCACTGGAGGTAGAAAAAGATTTGAACAAACTCATTCCTGAGGGGGAGCGTGCCATTGCCCACCACTGGCTTATCCTCCACGGCCGTTACATCTGCACTGCCAGAAGCCCAAAATGTGGAGCCTGTCCAATAAGGGAATTCTGCAAATCCCGACAGTTGTAACATATGCCAGACCAAGAATAATATTACATACCAATTAGGGTAAAAACTGCACAGCACGCAAATTGTACAAAATCTGCAATCACACATAGAAATGACCTGGAACAACTGCATAAAAGACTTTGCCACATATCTGAGGCTTGAGCGTTCCCTCTCGGAGAACACAATAGCCGGGTACTGCTCGGATATAGTCTCTTTATGGAGTTTTGTGGGGGATGGCATGCTCCCGACAGATATAAAACCGGAAAATATACAGGCCTTCATTAAAGCGGAAAGTGAACGCCCGCTCAAAAACGGGGAAAAAGGGATAACCAAACGCTCCCAGGCACGCCTGGTAAGTGCACTCAGGGCATTCTACAAATACATAGACTTCTCAAAACAGGAATACAAAGCAGACCTTCCTGCAGATTACCACAATCCGGTGCAGGCTCTGGAAACCCCAAAAATTACCCGTCATCTTCCCGACATCCTCTCTCGGGAAGAAATTGAACAGCTCATTGCCTCATTCAACCTCTCCACCCCGGAGGGCATCCGCAACAAGGCAATCATAGAAATGCTCTATGGATGTGGCCTCAGAGTCTCCGAACTGGTAGAACTCACCCTGTCAGACCTCTTCTTTGATGAGGGATACATAAGAATCATTGGCAAAGGCAACAAGCAAAGACTTGTCCCTGTAGGAGAATATGCAATCTCTTCTGTAAAAGAATACCTGCCTCACAGGTGGAAAATCCTCTCCGGAGCAAAATCACAAAGGGGCCGCCACAGCGAAGTGAAAAAGAGCATCTTTCCCGTAAGTCCTACTCTCCCAAGCAGTGCAACCTCAGTTGCCTCCAGCACCTCTGCTGTCTCTGCTGCTTCTGGCGCTTCTGCCTCCGCTGTTTCTTCTGTCTCTTCTTCTGCTGCGGTTGCGTCCACCACTGGCGTTTCTTCTGCTTCTGCTGCTGGCGCTTCTGCCTCTGGTGTTTCTTCTGTCTCTTCTTCTGCTGGCGCTTCTGCCTCCGCTACCTCTGAGCCTGTTTTAGTTGCCCGCAAACCCCGCGAGGTGGCCCAGTTTGCCAGAGAGTCTGATAACACCCTTTTTCTCAACCGCCGTGGAGGACGACTGAGCAGAGTAATGATCTTTACAATGCTAAAAAAACAGGTTGAGTCTGCCGGCATAACCAAAACTATCTCACCCCACACCCTCCGCCACTCTTTTGCCACCCATCTGGTAGAGAACGGTGCTGACTTGCGTGTGGTACAACAGATGCTCGGCCACGAAAGCATTCTCACCACAGAAATCTATACCCACATCTCTGCCCATCAGTGGATGAAGGACATCTTGGAGCATCATCCGCAGAAAAAAAAGCTGTAACAACCACTTGCTGCTCTGGTTATTACAATCAGCAGCTCCCATAAAAACTTTCCTGCAAATCACTGGCCACATTACCCCTGTTTCTATGGTGCTGTGAGTGGCTTTAGTGTGGCAGGTCCAACAAAATTGCTGAACCAGCCACACCAACCTTCCTCTGGCGGCCTGTGGTGCCCCATCCCGTGGCCGGTGTTTTGCAGGAACTCCCAGCACCCCCTCAGCACCCCCCTCAGGAGCCCCTGCCC
>JAZNUT010000026.1:0-65172 GCA_045592425.1 Candidatus Egerieisoma sp. | reverse complement strand
TGCAACTTATAGGCAAATACGTTGGCGAACAATATTACGACAACACCCAACGAGAGGAAACACGCCTCGACCCATACTTTGTGATGAACGCAAAGGTAAGCTACCTTTGGAAACTACAAGGTGGAAAAGAAATAGAATTTCAGCTGCTTGTCAACAATATACTAGACAAGCAATACATCAACAACGCTTGGGGCTACGAAGCACACTTCGACGACGGCAGTCCGAAATACGTCGAACAAGGCTTTTTTGTACAACCCGGCATAAACGGAATGGGACGCATAGTGCTGAAATTATAATATATAGCTATTTCTAAACGCTACTTCACCATCGTTTTGTGCAATCCTTTAAACTACCTGAAGGTTAATATGCCGACATCGGCACGTTTGCTTTATTACGTGCGATGCTTGACAGCATAGTCCCCCAACGCCGTTGGGAACACCCCCCAACGGCGTTGGGAATACTCCCCAAGGGCGTTGGGAACACTCCCCAAGGGCGTTGGGGAACCTTCCCAAGGGCGTTGGGAATACTTCCCAAGGGCGTTGGGGAACCTTCCCAAGGGCGTTGGGGAACCAACAGTTCAAGGATCTCGTACCATCAACTCAACGTGAAGAAATTACAGCAGCAAGCATAATAACAATAAAAGACAATAAAATATGAACAAAAGATATTACAGAGTACTAAGCATTGCCGGCAGCGATTCGGGCGGTGGTGCCGGCATACAAGCCGACATTAAAACAATCAGTGCCATGGGGTGTTATGCCACATCGGCCATTACAGCAATAACGGTGCAAAACACACTAGGCGTGCAAGCCGTACATCCCGTACCGGTGGATATATTGGAAAGTCAGATAGATGCCGTTCTTTCCGATATAGGTACCGATGCCATAAAAATAGGTATGCTACACTCGGCAGAGGCAGCAAACATTGTTGCAAACATGATAGCAAAATATAGGATAAATAATGTGGTGCTCGACCCCGTGATGGTATCCACTTCGGGACACAGACTTGTTGAAGAAAACGCTATAGAGGTAATACAAAATAGACTAATGTCGCTTTCGCGTGTAATTACGCCCAATATACCCGAAGCAGAAATACTTGCAGGATGTAAGATAGAGGGTGAAAAGGATTTTGAGAAAGTAGCTCGACTACTATCACACCATAGTGGCGTGTCGGTACTACTGAAAGCCGGACACCTCGATGGTAAATATCTTGTGGATTATTTCTACAATGCCGAAGATAACACCATAACCAAATTGCTATCGAAGCGGGTAGAAACTCCAAACACCCATGGCACAGGCTGCACACTATCGTCGGCATTGGCAGCAGCTATTGCTCGGGGCGAAGATTTGACAACAGCTGCCCTATCGGCCAAAAGATATATCGAACAAGCCATCATATCCGGAGCCGAATACACAATTGGCAACGGATATGGTCCCGTAAATCATGGTTTTAATCCTATAAAAACATTAAGTTATGATTTCGAATAATTACAGATTACAGTTTATAACGCATTATAGCGAAAAGTACACCTACATCGATTCGGCACGTATGGCCCTCGAAGGCGGCTGCCGATGGATACAGCTAAGAATGAAAGATACAGACACATCGTTGGTGGAAGACACCGCCATAGTGATACAAAAGATGTGTAAGGACTATGGGGCTACTTTTATAGTCGACGACCATGTGCTACTGGCAAAAAAAATAAATGCCGACGGAGTACACCTTGGCAAAAATGACATGCCTATTGCCGAAGCAAGAAAAGCACTTGGCAATTCATTTATAATAGGAGGCACTGTAAATTCATTCGAAGATATTTTGAACACCCTTCAAAGTGCCACTCCCGACTATTTTGGCTGTGGCCCATTTAGGTTTACTGCCACAAAAAAGAACCTTGCTCCCATACTTGGCTGCGAGGGCTACCAAGCTATAGTAGAAAAGATGAAAAATATGAACATAAACATTCCTCTAATAGGAATTGGAGGTATAGAAAAGAGCGACATCCCTATGCTATTGGAAAGTGGACTAACCGGCATTGCATTGAGCAGCAGTATTCTCAAAGCCTGCAATCCGATAAAAGAAATGCGTGATATAGTTGAAATGATATACAAGTAACGAGAAATAACTAATTAATAAAATGACTATGAAATCAGATTTAAAAATTTCCTATCCAGGCTCGGAAAAAGTGTATATAAATGGAATGATACATCCGAGCGTAAGAGTGGGTATGCGTATGGTAAGGCAACTGCCTACCGTCTCTATCAAAGATGGAAAACGAATAGAGGAACCCAATCCAACCATTTATATATACGACACTTCCGGACCCTATGGCGATAGCAGTATTGACATTGATTTGAAAAAAGGTTTGCCCCACCTGCGTGAACCATGGATTAGGGAACGAAGTGAAAAAGATACTCACAATGTAGGCCAAATGTATTATGCCAAAAGAGGCATTATCACACCCGAAATGGAGTATGTGGCAATACGCGAGAATATGAATTGCAGCATGCTAGGCATTTCAACCCACATCACCCCCGAATTTGTATGCAAAGAAGTGGCCGAAGGCAGAGCCGTTATTCCGTCCAACATCAACCACCCCGAAGCCGAACCGATGATTATAGGTCGTAATTTTCTAACCAAGATCAACGCCAATATAGGCAACTCGGCAACAACATCGAGCATAGACCAAGAAGTAGAAAAAGCAATATGGGCATGCAAATGGGGTGCCGACACTATAATGGATTTATCTACAGGTACAAACATACACGAAACAAGAGAGTGGATTTTGCGAAACAGTCCGGTTCCCATTGGAACTGTGCCTATATACCAAGCTATGGAGAAGGTGAATGGCAAAGCCGAAGACCTTAGTTGGGAAATATATCGCGATGTGCTGATAGAGCAATGCCAACAAGGTGTGGACTACTTCACCATACACTGTGGCATTCGTCTACAGAACGTTATGCTTGCAGCAGACCGCCTAACAGGAGTGGTTAGTCGTGGTGGAAGCATTATCTCTAAATGGTGTCAAAGCCATCAAAAAGAAAGTTTTCTTTACGAACACTTCGACGATATATGCGACATAGCAGCACAATATGATGTAGCCCTCTCGCTCGGCGACGGTTTACGCCCTGGCAGCATATACGATGCCAACGACAAAGCCCAGTTTGCCGAACTGGACACTATGGGAGAACTTGTTGAAAGAGCATGGGCCAAGAATGTTCAAGTGTTCATTGAAGGACCCGGACACGTGCCTATGCATAAGATAAAAGAAAACATGGAACGTCAGATAGAGAAATGCCACAATGCACCATTCTACACCTTGGGACCATTAGTTACCGACATAGCTCCAGGCTACGACCATATAACCTCGGCCATAGGTGGTGCACAAATAGGCTGGTATGGCACCGCTATGCTTTGCTATGTTACACCAAAGGAGCATCTTGCTCTTCCCGATAAAAATGATGTTAGGGAGGGGGTTGTGGCCTTCAAACTGGCAGCACATGCAGCAGACCTTGCCAAACAGCACCCCGGGGCAATGGTGCGCGACAATGCTTTGAGCAAAGCCAGATATGAATTCAGGTGGAAAGACCAGTTCAATCTCAGTCTGGATCCGGAAAAAGCTTTGGAATACTATAAATCCTCAAACAATGTAGGTGGCAAGTACTGCACTATGTGTGGCCCCAACTTCTGTGCAATGAAAATCAGCCACACAATTTGTGATTAAAGGTTCTTCAAATCCTCCGGGCTCTGATCAGGTGCCCTTCCTCAGCAGCAGCGTAAGTGGCGACCCCTGCCACAAATGCTGTGGGAAGGATGGACCAGAATACTGTCGGGATAAGGAGGAGTGTAAAATTATAAAAATTTGTCGGGGGAAATAGCATCTGGTGTCTCAAGACATTACTTATGTCCCGGTCCTTTAGGAAACCAGCCTTTACGTACACGCTCCCGCTGATGAATGACTTCCAGTATGCTCCAGAAAGAAGAAAAGGCAACAACGCCAAGGATAGTTGACCATATCAGGTGGCTGACCATTACTGAAGCAATGCCGAACATCACTCCTGCGATAGCAAATAATATCCAACTTTTAACGCCAATATAGTATTCCGCCTTAATTACAAGCGGATGAAACAACCCTATTATCAGGAATGTAGAGAGTCCAACAAGAAGTCCGGTGAAGTTCATAATTAAATATAATTCGTCTTTGTAAAGATATGGCATTTTATATTGAAATGCAAGATATGGGGAAGAGTGGTACGGGAGAGACCAAAGCAGCGGTCCCTCCCCCAATAAATACCACAGAAGCAACTACTGGAATATCTCCTCCTTTGCATAGCCTTTGATTGTATTTTTTTGAGCGAAGAGGAAAAATACAAAATGCAAGGCAAGCCCAATACCCCAAGATATTGCACCAATATTCAATGATTTCAACGGCTCAGTATTCCACCCTATGTAATACGATACGTATCCCATTGCCACGCACAATATGTATGTAACAAAATGGAATCGGAATCCTATATCATGAATTTCATTCTCAACAGCATCTTTGCTTCCAAAATACCATCCGGCCAAATACATCAGCCCAAAATATATTATAGAACAGCCCAATGCTGCAACAAGACTCTCCTTCCCGACAGCCATGTTAAGTGCATATCTGAATGCAACAGTACATATTAACGCACCCACGGCAAATTGACCTAATCTCTGTGTAAAAACTTTCATAACTTACTGTGTTAAAAGGTTAATAATTGATTCTTTTGTAAATATCATGATATTGCGTTTTACAAAACGCTTGAACAGTTCCTTGCCGGTTGGGGTAAGGTAATAGTACTTCCTGTCGGGACCTTTACTTACCTTCTTACTGTCATATGCAACAATCTCCAGATTCTGGAATTTCCTCAGATTGCGGTAAAGGCTCTGTTCTTCACAGGTCATTGTCCCCTCAGATGCCTTCTCCACAAACTCTTTTATCTCTTCCATACATTTGTTGCTCTCCTGCAATGCCAGAAATACCCAAAATGTAAGCTGACCTTTCTTATAGGTCTCCTCCCACGCATTAAGCAATTCATCAATCATAGTATCTTTTGCCATAATAATAGTATTATTCTTTTTGTATTAAACAACTTGTATAATACAAAGGTAAGATAAATTCTTTTCCCTCCAAAAATTTTTTTCAATATGTGTAACTGATTAAAACTTGCCACGTATCTGAGATGATTACTTCTTACCCCAGGTATTGGACAGTACAATTGATAGTATTGAAAGTGGTGGCACAACTGCTATCAGGAGAATAAAATTATCAGCAAATAGCAACATTAACATAGACAAAACAACCAACATTCCACCTATGCAGATACGGACTCTTTTTATATTGTAAGTTTCCCGATCTTCCTTTCTTGCAGTATTGTATCCTGCAATTAAGTTGTCCCCTTTTCCCGATAGGATAATAATAGCCAGAACCAGAACTATCAGTGATATTATTAGTTGTGATACAAACATTGCAGTCATACACAAAGATACTAATTTTTCGTTTGTATAAATCTTAAAACGTCTGCAATATGGTAAAACTCTCAGCACTGCTGAGACAAATTCAATCTACTCATTTCCTATAACAGCTGCGGGGCAGACGTATCCATCGGCAATAACATCAGTATCGGCATTATCCCGCAATCATGTTCCGAGTTTTCCACCTGTTCCATTTCCCTAGTGGAGCGGAACAACCTATTCCTTCTTCAATTCGGTTGCCGGATTGCTTCTTGCCGCCTGAAACACTTGCGGAAACACGCACATAAATGCCATTAACATTGTGATAGCAAAAGTCAAAAGATAGATTCCTATGCCACCTTCTGCGCTTATAGGTATTCCAAGATAGATGCTGCTGTTTATCCAAACTGCAAGGGGTATTCCTATCAAGTTTCCAATGAACATAATACGAATGAATCTCCACATATATGTCCTTGTTTCGTGACCAACAGTACCACCAAAGACCTTTCTAATAGAAATATCTCGCTGATGGTTGGTTACATAGAAAGTGCTCATAGCCATTATACCAGACAGCGCCAGAATGAGCGGGAGAATTGAGAAGAAGAACAAAAGACGGAGCAATGAACCTTCTATAGATTCATTGAGCTTCTTTTGCACTACATCTGGGATATATCCTGCTTCTCTCGGCTCAGGACAGTACCCAAGTATTTGTATGGATATCTTCTTGTAGGTGTCCATTATGCTCGAACGACATTCGGAATGGTCTCCGATTGTTTTAACGACAATACGGTCAAACGGCCCTGTTTCTGTTATCTCAATAGCCCGGATACCATCACCCTGAATAGGACCAACAAAGTCTTTCACAACGCCATTCAGCTGTGAAATGCCAATCTGTCTTATCAACTCATCAGGAGCGTTGCTTGACTCAAACCAATTGTATGCGCTCTCTGTAAGGTAGCCACCAAAACCGCCCTGTTGTCCGGACACCATTTCAATTCCAAACGCCCGAAATGCGTCTTCCGTGCAAGAGATCACATTTATCTGATGCTTTCCAATGGTCCCATCTTCAAAAATGCGCAGTCCCCAAATTCCATCTCCAGGCGAGTCGTTAGCCAGCCCGGCACAGTCAACGCATGGTAGTTCCCTCAGAGCGGTCACGGTTGATTTCATGACTGGTTCTGGCAAAGACCCCGCTATTATGAAAGTATCGTTGACATCACATCCCAACTGGCGGGACTTCGCCTTATCAAATTGGAACAGGTTCAGCAGCAGAATGGTAATCATAGCAACTGAGAATACGCATTGCAGTCCTATGAAGACCTTCCCCAATACGCTCTTTATCTGATATTTGAATTCTCCCCTGACAACATCAAGGGGAGAATACTTTGCAAGTACCCGGGCAGGAATTATTCCCGATAGAAACGAGACAATCAGCAATGCAATCAAATAATATAGGATGGCTGGCAGGGAAAGATTGTTGCTGATACTCAGAGGCGCCCCAAATCCTGTAAGCAGTTCATTGATTCGCTCATAAACCATAGAAGACAACAGCCAGCCCAGAACGAAACAAATGGCGGTAATAATCAGCGACTCGGACAGCACACGAACGATGATTTCCTTTCTCGATGAGCCTAATAGCCGCCGTGTGGCCATCTCTTTGGCCCTCAAAGTGGTTAGGGCCGTGTTCAGAAGGGTACAGTTCAGTAAAGAGAATATGATTAAGATCAGTGCAAAGACATTCATTAAGTAAAAACCAAGACCTCCGGTTGATGTCAGTGCCACATTCCACAACCAGGAAGATATTTTGTCATATCGGCGCAAGCGAAGAGCATTCTTGTGTTGCTCATATGTCTGGTAATAATCAGCGTAGTATTCTTTGCACAAACGAGTCAGTTTCTCCGTTAGAACCTGTATGTCCGTCCCTTCTTTCACTTGAATGAATACAGGCATCAGGCTCCACCATGAATCCGGATTGGTCCGTTCATTGTCAAGCAAAGGTGAATTCTCACCAAAGATGATATCTACATCCGGGATGAGTGATTCCCGATAGTTACCAAAGATGGCGCAGACGGAATAAGTCTGGTCCTGGCAAATTAACATATCTCCACAATTGATTCCGCTTCTGGCAGCAAAAGATTCTGAAACTGCAAGCTGATAACGGTCTTCAAGCCCTTTCAAATCTCCAGTGATGACAGACGTCGGGAAGAAATCAAAGAACTCATTGTCAACAACCATCTTTTGAATGGGGAGGGATTCCTGTTTGAAATAGACGGGAGTTTCATAACGATAGTTATATGCGAGAAACTGCGTGACAGCCGTGATATCCGGTTCTGAATTCCTGATTTGCTCCGCAAGGCCCCAGGTTGTTTCCTGAGATTCACTTAATAGGCAAACTTCATAGATTTGACGCCAATTAGGATGACTGTGATCAATGTTCCATCGTACACCCATGAAACTCAGCAACGGAAGGATGAAGGCTAGCGACAAACTGAGTCCAATTACCTCAATCAGGTAATAGAACTTGTTCCGAAAAACAAATGTGAAAAAACTGCGCATATATCAATTTGGCCGTTAGTGTAAAGTTTCTTTACAATTTTACATAATTTATATATTCTGCGCAGATATAATGACAAAAACGTGCCAATATGAATATCATTCTTATTCTCAGGAAATTACATTTTTAAAAGAAGAAAAAATTGTAAAGTTTCCTTACACTTTACAAAATGTGTAAAGACTGAAGAAACTTAGAAATCCTAATATTTTACACTCCCCCCCCTATTTGCAAATCACAAATGGAGAAGATTTGCGCAGATTGTTTTGTATTAATGATTATATTTGCCGGCAGAAAAATTTAAAAGTATGGATAAGGTATCGGAAAACCCTTTCAAAAACCGAGTTAAGGCGCGTATGCGTGCCGGTAGTCAATCAGTGAGCAATCAAACTGCACTGATGGTGGTTACAGCGTTGTTTGTTTCATCGTATCTCATTTCAAACACTATGGCCGTAAAGGTTATAGGTATTTTCAATCTTTTTTATTTTGATGCCGGAACCATTGTGTTCCCGTTTGCCTATATGCTGGGAGATGTAGTTACTGAGTTGTGGGGGCTAAAAATAGCAAGGAGGGTTATATGGACAACTTTCTTCTGCAACATCCTAATGGTAGTGTGTATCCAGATAGGGGTTTGGCTGCCTGCTCCGGAACATATGCAAGATATTTCAGATGCTTACGGTACAATCTTCAATTATGTACCGCGCATAGTGCTTGCCTCACTGGTGGGTTTTCTTTGTGGAGAGCTCTCCAATGCCAAGCTGATGGTGAGGATACGCGAAAAGACAAAAGGGAAGCATTTGTGGGTACGTACAATAGGAAGTTCTGCAGTAGGATACCTGTTTGACAGCCTTCCGTTTGTTCTCATAGCTTTTGCAGGGGTTGTCTCTACAAGGGAACTGGTGCTTATGATTGCATTCCAGTATGTGAGCAAATTGCTTATTGAGGCGGCATTCGGTACCCCTATGGCTTATGCTGCCATAAGATTCATAAGGAAGTATGTAAGGCTAAATGAAAACTGTCGGGAGGGGCAATAATGGAGAGATATGCTGTAATTCATACAAAATTCCCAAGGGAATTCATTCTGCTGCAGGGGACAGGTTGCCGTTATTTTGAATATATGGTGGAAATCCTGCTGGAAAACACAGACCTTGGAGTGGGTTAACCTTAAAAGAGTTGGGATACCTTGTTTAGAATGTCCATTTTGCACCAAGTGCAGGCATTACATTAAATCCTTTTTCTACAAAGTTTGCAGAGAGCTCCAGCTCACCACCTATAGAAAGGTTTATGTTCTCCCACCCTTTTGCCTTGTTGAGATTTACCCAAAACTGAGGCTCAGACAAGAAAATATATTCTGTATTCTGCCATACTCTTGCCTCTCTCCAGAAATCTGCAAATCCGCTGAAGGTGCACCATCCGTTTGCAAATGAGATACCCCACACACCGGTAATCTGGAAATTGTTCTGCTGTTTTCCTCCATTCAAACCAATGGTACCGGGAATACATTTGTACATTGCAGACACAGACCATGTTTTGCTGAAATCTTTTGAGTGTCCCGAGTAGGTAAGACCTCCCAACCAGCAGTTATTGAATGACAAAGCGGCTGTATTCAATCCGCCATTATACTCAAGATGTAGTGAGAGCCATGACATTTTGCTCTCCTGCCAGAAGCACAACTCCCTTGCTATCTCCCAATATGCGCCGCTAACTTTTGGGGTGTAATCAAAGTCTGCAAAGAAGAATGTGCTTCCAAAAGCATCCGGTTTGAACATCTCTACAGTTGAAGTCACACAATCTCTTCCAGTGTCATATAATAGCTGCACATTTTGCGATTTTGCCTCATTTGACGAAAGAAAAACAAGCCCTGCAAGGCTTGCACACATTAAAAATAGCTTTTTCATACGGTTGTTTAGTGTTAAGTATATATGCAAAGATAATCCATTATTTAAAATTTTGCCTACCTTTACACAAAACTAAATAACTTATGAAAACTATAATCACCAAATCTATCAGGCTATTTGCCTCTTGCGTTTGCCTGCTTTCTGTTCTTGCAGGATGCAGCAGCAATACCTCAGAAAAGTACTACAAATCAATTCCACCTCAGTTCGACCAGATGTGCCAGCGTGCCATTGATGAGTGGAAAGTGCCTGGAATGGCTGTAGCAGTTGTTAAAGATGGGGAGGTTGTATTTATGAAAGGATACGGCCATGCACACCTTGGAGATTCAGTTAAAGCACCAGTTCCTGTTACCCCTCAGACACAGTTTGTAATTGCATCAACTTCAAAAGCATTCACATCTGGCCTTTTGGCAAATGTTATGGATGAGAACCCTGAGATAAAATGGGATGCTCCTGTTATTAATTATCTTCCCGATTTCAAACTTTACGACAAATGGGTAAACCAGAACTTCCAGGTAAGGGAGATTATGTCGCACCACAGCGGATTCAACAGCTATGCCCTTGATGATCTTCCAACTTGGGGATATGACCGTGATGACCTTTATAAAATCTACTCTGTTGTGCAGCCTACCTACAGTTTCCGCACCAAGTATGCATACAATAACAGCATGTACACCATTGCTGCCAAGATTATTGAGAAATATACAGGAAAGAGCTGGGATGAGGCTCTTGTTGAGCGTATCTTCACCCCATTGCAGATGACCAACAGTACTACCGGAAACCTTTCATTCTATACCGCAGAGAATCTTGCACAGGGTTACAGAATGAAAAAGGCAGAGGATAAGGATGAGATTATTGTTGTACCAAGAACAGATAAGGAGAACGCTTTTGCATGGCTTTCTGCAGTAGCTCCAGCCGGATTTGTAATCTCTACCGCTGAGGATATGGCAAATTGGGTAAAGATGCACCTTGGACACGGTACCTTTAATGGTCAAGAGATTATCTCACGCAAGAATCACGACATGCTGTTCTACCCTCAGACCATTACCGGCAGCGACTCTACACGCCTTACCAACTATGCACAGGGTTGGAACGTTGAGTTTGGAGAGCAGGGACGCTACATAAGACACACCGGCCTTGCTTACGGTTATACCGCCCTTGTAGGTTTGGTTCCAGATCTTGATCTTGGATTTGTATTCCTTACAAACAACGGCAGCACTTCAGATCCTCAGTCCGGTTTGGGAAGAGACCTTATTGAGCTTTATAGAGGTACAAACCGCACAACCCATTTTGACGAGTACTTTGCAGAGTACAAAGAGGGTTTGTTCAGCAAAGATGATGAGAAGGAGACAAAAGAGGCTCCTACCCCTGTTGCCCCTCTTGCAAACAAAGCTTACACAGGTAACTATACCCTTGAGCCATTTGGCACAGCAAAAGTTTATGAGAAAGATGGTGAGCTTTACTTCAACCTTAGAAAAGTTGATTCAAAACTTACTCACAAAAACGGCAACACCTTTACATTCTACGAGCAGGGCTCAGGCACTTATGACCTTATCTTTACTGTTAAAGGCAACAAAGCCCAGTCACTGACATTTGACATCAACGACCCGGTTGGCGAGTTTATTAGAAAGTAACGTTGTCTTTTTGTACAATTGACTCAGTATCAACATAATAAAAAACAGGCCTCATATGAGGCCTGTTTTTTATTTACTTGTAAATCAATTTTTTATACAAAAAGACAACGTAATTACTCTGTATCTTCATTCACCAGCACCTCACGCTTGTGGTCCTTGTTTTTGGCAGGATAAGCTATGCGGGCATGATAAATCTCCTGCAGGTGTTTTTTAAAGACAGCCTTCACTACATTAATCTCTTTTATTGATATGTCCGCCAAAGCAAGCTGCGAGTCAGAGATACGCTGGCTGGTAATGCCGTCAACCAATTTGGAGATACTCTCTGCCGAGTAATCTTTAAGAGTTCGGGAAGCGGCTTCAACTGCATCCGCCATCATTACAACCACCTGCTCCTTTGCAGTAGGAAGTGTCCCCTGATATGTAAATGCCTCCTTGTTTGCCGGATCTCCACCGTTGTTGCAGTACTGGGTATAGAAATATCCTGTCTGGGACCTGCCATGATGGGAAGTGATAAAATCAACCACTATCTGAGGCAGATTGTGCTTTCTGGCTATCTCCACACCGTCCGCCACATGTTTTATTATCTCATGGGCACTCTCCTGGGGCGAGAGTCCTTTATGGTAATCTACCCCATGGGCCTGGTTCTCTATGAAACATTGCGGATTGTTTATCTTTCCAATGTCGTGGTACATAGCTCCCACTTTAACCAGTCTTGAATTGCCCCTTATGGCCAACACCGCCCTCTCTGCAAGATTTGCAACCTGCAACGAATGCTGGAATGTACCTGGAGCCTTGCGTGCAAGCTCCTGCAACAACCTGTTGTTGGTATCCGACAAATCCTTGAGTGTGGCCACAGATACAAGGGAGAAAATCTTCTCCAGAAGAAATACAAGGGGATACGCTGCCACAACAAGGAATGCATTGCAGAAAATAAAGAATACAACCATACTGTTCATCCCCTCCAAACTGCCGCTCTCCATTAATCTGAACGCAAAATGGAGAATGAACATGCCAATAAATATTATCAAGGAATTGAGGAACTGCAACCACCCTTTGTAAAGGAACGAGAATGAGACAAGGGCAAGACCTCCTGCTACTGCATTAAGCATATAAAGCTCCACACCGTATTCAGAGACAATCAGCAACGGCATAAGGAGAATCATATAGATTGGGAACACAAGCTTGTTCCTGAAAAATGCCATCATATAAAGGGCAAATACCGCATAAGGAACCATAAACATTGCATTGGCCTCAATCTTCCTTGCCAGCATGGTAACCACAAATGCCATCACCACAACCATCAGAATAAAATTGAATTTGTTTGATTCTGTAATGATATTGAAGTTGACAAAATAGATAATTGCATAAACCAGCATAAGAAGTGCAATACACACAATGGCATGCCCCAAAACAAGCTGCCACATTTTTCCAGAATACCCGAAACTCATCTCATATTCAGCCTTATATGAATCCAACAACTGTTGTACCTCCGCTGTAATTGTCTCACCCTCAGTAACAATAAGCTGACCGGCATACACCATTCCCTTTGTAGGTGAAATATAATTGACAGCTTCTTTATGGAGAAGATCTGTATTCTGCTGGCTATAAACCAGATTAGGTTTTACCAACTGGGTAAGGCCGTATAATGCCACAAGAGAATCTGCATTATACTGGGGCATATTTATGTACAAGTCCGATTTAATATATTGTAATCCCGATGAAATTGTAAAGAGCTCACCCTGCAGCTCCTCAGTTGCCCTCCTGTCCCTCTGTACAATGACATAGCTTGTGCGGGAGTCTGTCTGCTCTGATTTGTCGGGAATAATACCTGTAGAATAGATATGGGAAAGGGCATCTGCAATCTCCCTCTCCAGCTCTGCAGGGATTGAATATTTTACCTGAAGGCGGGCCAGAGCGGCAATCTGCTCCCCACCCACTGAGTTATCATATATATAGTAAGGGACCACCTTGGAGGCAGCATCCTCCTTCTCTGCAAGGAGCTCCGCTTCACTTTTGAGGATTGGAAAATCCATAGGGGCAATAAGTGTCTGGTACATCCACGGACGCCCTTTATGGTACTCATATTTGAATTTGCCCTCATTGGGGAAGAAAATCATCATTACAATGAAGGCAAGCGCAAGGCTAACATACACAGACCTTTTCTTTAGTATGGCCTTTGTTTTATTTACATTTATAATATCCATATCACAAAATTAAACTATTTTTGCACTCATTAACCATTTTACTATAAATTATTATGATCCGTTTTGCAGTTGCATTAATGTTATGCATTATGGCCTTGGGAAAGGCAAACGCACAGGAACTTGTTGTAATAGAGAGCAAAAACCTCAAATGTAATGATTCAGTACTTGTGTTCACACCTCAGAATGTAAATGAAAACACCCCTACATTGTTCTTGCTTCACGGCTGGAGCGGCTGCTATGCAGACTGGAGCAGAAAGCATGATTTGCAGGAGATAAGCAACAGAACAAATTTTAGAATCATTTGTCCCGACGGCTTTTACAACGGCTGGTATCTGAACAATACAGACCCTGGCAAAATGCAGTGGAGAACCTTCTTCTGGAGCGAGCTTTTCCCTATGATGGAGAAGAAATTCAACCTTACTCCCGACAAGACATTCATCACAGGTTTGAGTATGGGTGGACACGGAGCCATGAACCTTTTCATAGACAATCCTGAGAAATTCAAATCTGCAGGATCCATGAGCGGAGTGCTCGACCTTGAACTTACACCTCTTAAAGACAAGGAGATTTCAAAGGTTATTGGAGACAAGACAGAGAGACTTGCCGCAGAGAGTGCCATAAACAGGGTACACAAACTTGCAGGGTTGAACAAACCTGTTATTGTAAGTTGCGGTTATGATGATTTCTATGTGAGATGTACCGACCTTTTCTCTGAAAAATGCCGTTATATGGGAATCCCTCACTTGAAACTTCTAAGCCCTGGCAAACACTCATGGCCATATTGGGGTTTTGCATTGGAAGAGCACATAGCATTCTTCCAGAAACTTCTCAGAGGTGACAATTTGGGTTATTAATTCCAACCTTTATTCAAATAAAAAATTTTTCAGAAAATTTTCTCGTGTCATAAGTTGACAAAACACCGCCATATTTTTGCACTGTAAACAAAACAGTACAAATCTAAAAAACAGGTGTTATGGGAGAATTTTTACTTAATCTTACAGGTTACGCAACAGTTGTTGCAATGGTTGTTTCTGCAGTTTATACCTGGGGAAGGATAAACAGGGAAATAAAGAATATGGAGAAAGCAAAATAATGCTTTGGAACAGGAATTTTATATTGGTAAACTTGGGCAACTTCTTAATGTACAATGCATTTTACATGTTGTTGCCCATTTTGCCGTTATATCTGGCCGAATATCTGCACGCCAGTGAATCAATAATTGGGACAATACTCTCACTCTACACCATAGCCGCATTGGTTACAAGACCAATTGCAGGATTCTGGTTGGACAAGGTGGCACGCAAGCCACTTATGATGTGTTTCTATATATTCTACATATCAATGTGCCTGAGCTACACTCTGGCTGCAACACTGGGGCTATTTTTTGTAATAAGATTTGTGCACGGAATAGCCTTTGGCTCATCCACAGTTGGGATAAACACAATGGCAGTTGATATAATACCCGAGAGCAGACGCGGGGAGGGTTTGGGAATCTACACCTCATCCACCAGCCTTGCAATGGCAACCGGTCCGGTCATATCAATGTTCATGTATGAAAGTGGCATCTCTTTCCCCCACATCTTTATAACTGTATTCTGCGTGGGAGTTGCAGGATTTATTGCCACCGCAAACATAAAGGCCAAAAAGCAGGCTGAATTCTCAACCAAGAAATTCTCCATAAGCAACCTGCTCCTAAAAGCAGGACTGCCTGAGGCTGTAATTATGGTACTTCTCACCTTTGGCTACGGAATCATTACAGTATATCTCTCAATATACGCTAAAGAGGAGGTTGGAATAGAACAGGGAGTAGGATATTATTTCACAATTTTCTCTGCCGGACTGGTTGCCGCACGCCTTTCAAGTGCAATGATACTTAAAAGCGGACGCTTCATCACTGTATTTGCAATGGGTATAGCCTCCCTTATAATAGGATTTTTCATAGTTGCATTTGTACACAACCCAATTGCATTCTTCTCTTCTGCAATATGTATGGGAGTGGGTTACGGCCTTATCTCCCCTACCGCCCAGACTATGATAATAAACCTTGGAGAAGACAGTGAGAGGGGTGCTGCGAATGCCACCTACCTTACATTCTTTGACCTTGGCGTTGGAGCCGGAGTTTTCTTTGGAGGTATAATTGCACAATACTCCAATTACTCCACAGCATATGCACTTGGGTTTGTATTCACCATTCTGGGGATGATATATCTCCTGACATTTGTAAGGAAACACTTTAAAGCCCACAGATTAAGATAATATGCAGCTGCAAATTCTCATAGACAACCTTCCATCTTCAGAGCGCCCTGCCCTCCAATATGAGCACGGGTTGAGCCTGCTACTTACACTCAACGGCAAAAATTACCTGATTGATACTGGAGCCAGCGGCAAATTCATTGGAAATCTGCAACTGCTCAAGGATGAAAATCCGCAACTTCCTGCTCCACAAGAGATAGAGGCCGTTATCATCTCGCACGGCCACAATGACCATACCGGAGGACTGAGAAAATTTTTTGAGCTCAACTGCAGTGCACCTGTATATCTGCACAGCTCCATACAAGGCAATCTCTTTTTCTCCTGCCGCAGCCGGGAAGCCACGCCATCTACCCATGGTGTAAGGGAATTCAGGAGCATTGGGATGGAACAGGCCCTTTTTGCAGAGAATTCACACAGATTCCACAACATAGAGGTCCCAACCCAAATTTCAAAGGAGATAACCCTCCTCCCCACTCTGCCGCATAAGAGTTATTCTACCCCAATGGGGAATGAATTCCTCTACAAAAATGATTTTCCCGATGATTTCTCGCATGAGATCATCACCCTGATAGAATACTCCCCTTCATGCTATGCCGTTGTCTCTCCATGCACCCACAATGGTATTCTTAACATTCTGGAGGTGTGTGTGGAACATATTGCAAAACTGTCGGGAAGAGGAAATGGGGAGTGTGCTGCAATGATAAAATATTTTATTGGGGGGCTCCACTATGTGGATTACCTTAAAATGGAACAGGGGGAAAAAGAAACCGCCTCAATTATTGAGACGGCCCAAACCATAGAAAAGTTGTATCCTTGTATTACTGTTTTCTCAGGCCACTGCACCTGTTCAATTGCAGGAAATGCAATTGGAACTGTCCTGGGCCACAGATACAATACATTCTGCAGCGGTTACTCCATTTTGTTGAGCAACAACTCCGCCGCAACCAATCCACCCATTGAGTAGCTGGTCTGTTTTACAAGTCCAACCCCTTTACCATACCAGTAAGTCACCTGTGAAACCTGCTCCTGTCCCATAAGGGAGAGGGTCTGGTTCTCTGTAAATTTCACACATTCAAAAGTTCCCGCCGGAGTGGTTATCTGCTCAACTCCTCCAACTTTCCTATCCTTCACCGACAAATCCATTACCAGCTCCATCCCCTGAATGGAGACCTTTATACTCATTTGGGCAGGCAGCAATTCTGAATTCTCCACCAATGCAACAGGGTATCTCAAATTCTCTGCCCCCTCCAGTATCTCAAAATTTCCACCAAGCTGTGCAAGATTCTCTGCCATAGCCTCCTTTAATGAAATTACATATTCATCCCCCTCTATCGCATATTTTATCTGTGTCAACTGTCCCAGTCCCCCTTCCAAAGCAGAAGTTGTCATTTCAAGGACAAGAGATGTTTCATCTGCACTCTGCACCCGCTGCATGATTGACATGTTTGTTGTACCCATAGGGGTCTTTGCAGCAACAGAATAGTACATCTTCTTATCCGGCTGCGGCATCATCTGAAACTCCTGCGCAAAAACATTCACAACCATTGCAAATGCAAGTGCCAGCATCACCAATTTTTTCATATCTCAATTGAATTAATTACAATACCAAATCCTCCAATCCCAATTTTGGGACAAAATGGACACCATCTTTGCGGTAATAGGTCTGGCTCTCCCCTTCCCTGATATGGGTAAGCTGTATATGCTCCGCCCCTTTGCCTATTGCCAATACCAGCACCGGCTCATATTTGAGCCCGAACTCCTTTATGGTCTCACCTTTATTGAACGCTCCAATACAAATTCCGTTTAGCCCCATCTCCACAGCTTTGAGCAACATGCTTTGTGCTGCCATACCCAAATCTATATCAACCCATTTGCTCTCAGGCTCTGTAGAACAGATAATGATGAATGCAGGTGGCTCAGTCCCATCAAACGGAAGATTAAGCTCTGGAAGAGCTCCCGCCCATTTGGTAAGGCGCTGCATCCTTGGAGCATCCTCCATCCCTACAAGCTTGAATCTCAATACCTGTTGGTTCTTTGCACTTGGGATCTTTGTGCACACCTCTACAATTTGCTTTAACTCCTGCAGAGTAACCTTCCGGCTGCGGTCATAACCTCTATAGCTCCTGTTTTTAAGCAACAATGAATTAAGGCTCAGGTTGTTCTGTGCCGGCTTATGCTTAGGCCCCTGCCCCTTTGAGGAGTGGAACTCTTCAAATTTTTTCTCCAGATAATTGTCTGCCATAAGAATTTTATTTAATGTAAAAATACAAAAAAATAGCGAAATTCCCCTTTAAAGAGTATTTTTGTGTATAATACATTAACCCAACAATATTTAAAGCCAATGTTAACCAAACTATTCGGATTCAAAAAAGAGACAATGAATGTCCGCACAGAGATTTTTGCCGGCATCACAACGTTTCTTACAATGGCCTATATTCTGGCTGTAAACCCTAACATCCTTGGCGACACAGGTATGGACAAGGGAGCTCTATTCACCACTACAGTCCTTATTTCCGGATTAACCACAATCTTCATGGGTCTTTACGCAAAATTGCCTTTTGCCCTGGCTCCTGGAATGGGACTAAATGCATTCTTCGCTTATACAGTATGCCTTATATTGGGATACAGCTGGCAATTTGCCCTAACTGCCGTATTCCTTGAGGGTATCATCTTCATAATCCTTACACTTACCAACATAAGGGAAAAGTTGGTTTATCTTATTCCCGATACCCTAAAGAAATCAATCAGTGCAGGTATTGGAGTATATATTGCATTCATCGGTCTGCAGGGTGCCGGAGTTATAGTAAACAATGACGCTACCCTTGTAAGCCTTGGAGACCTCACCTCCGGTGCCCCACTGCTTTGCATTATAGGTATCATTCTCACATCCATAATGCTTATAAAGAATGTAAAAGGAGGCCTTCTGATTGGTATCCTTGCCACTACCATTATAGGTATTCCTCTTGGGGTTACAAAATTCAACGGAATTATAAGCACGCCACCATCAATTGAACCAATCTTCTTCAAGTTCCAGTGGGATCAGATACTTACCAAAGACATGTTCATTGTTGTATTCACATTCCTTTTTGTAGATCTGTTTGACACCATTGGTACCATCATTGGTGTTACAACCAGAGCCGGCATAACAGACAAGAATGGAAAAATCCCAGGCTTGAAACAGGCATTCCTCGTAGATGCGGTTGGTACAACTGTAGGTGCAATGATAGGTACAAGTACAGTAACCACATTTGTGGAGAGTGCGGCAGGTGTTGAGCAGGGTGGCCGAAGCGGTCTGACTGCATTCTCAGCAGGTATCTGCTTCCTTGTTGCAATGTTCTTTGCACCATTCTTCCTTGCCATTCCGGCTGCGGCAACTGCCCCAGTACTCTTCCTTGTGGGTCTTATGATGATGGCATCCGTTACCAAAATAGATTTCATGGACTACACAGAGGCAATCCCTGCATTTGTATGTATCATAATGATGCCACTATCATACAGTATCTCTGAGGGTATTGTACTTGGCCAGTTGAGTTATGTGCTTGTAAATGTACTTAGCGGAAACCATAGGAAAGTAACCGTAGGAATGTATATTCTTGCAGCATTCTTTATGCTCAAGTTTTTCATGTAAATTTTAGAGAAAAATTTGCTATTTGAAAAGAAAGCTGTATATTTGCAGTCCCAAAACGGGAGATTCGCTAGCTCAGCAGGTAGAGCACAACACTTTTAATGTTGGGGTCCTGGGTTCGAGCCCCAGGCGGATCACCAGAAAAAGAGGATTTCGTATGAAATCCTCTTTTTTTGTATGCCCAGGGCATTCTACCTATATCTCCTCCACCAGTTTATAGGTGGCACTCCAATCCTCGGCCCTTACCAGGAGACGGTTGTAGGATATGTCAACCTCCATGGTAATATCCCCCATTTCGCCGCTCTGCATGCTGTAGCCATTGCTCTCAAGGTATTCTCCAAGGGGTATCTCTTTGCTAAGACGCACTCCCCCACGGGCTCCGTCGGGAAGAAGGTCTCTTACAAAGAGGGAGAGGACAAGGTTCTCAACATCATGTTGTCTGAGGATTCTCCCTCTGAAATGGGTATAGTAATTTCCAATATCATACACATCCAGTCTTGTAACAGTATTGCTTCCACATATCCTTTTATCTACAAAAAAGCCGGAGTTGGCACACAGCAGCTCCAATGTGGCATCATAATCGTGCCCGAGCCACCCTTTCATATAAATGTCAACTGTTGCAAACTCCTTGTTGGGGAGGACTTTAAGGAAAGAGTTCTCCCCATTTGTAGAGATTGTGTCATTGCAGAAGTAAAGGGAATCCGATGAGACATTATGACCTTTGAGCATGAATGTTCCCAATGAATAGGCCTCATTGAGGGAGGTTGCCCCTCTTATATTCCCCCATAGGAGACACTGCACAGCATCATCCCTTGGAACCTCAACCGTATAGTTTGTTCCGTATGACCTTCTGTAGATTGTATCCTTGTATATCAGCTCCCCGTCTCCGTTAAAAAGCCACATCTGCCACTCCTTTATTGTCCTGTCCACCTCACTGAAATCCACTGTAAGGGTAGATGTACATACACTCCTGTCTTCCAGCACAGTGCATCCTGCCCCAAAAAGCAGGAGCACCAGCAAGGCAACTCTTGTAAAACTCAACATGACGGCACCTCTAAAATTCAACCACATTGTTATCTGCAATATCCCAATCAAGGACACTTAGGGTTGCAAGCAGAGTCCCTTTCTCCACATCTGAATCTGGGTCAAGCGAACCGGGCCTTTTTATGGTAATATCAAGGGTATAACAATTGTTCCTCTCAAGTTCCGGTATTGAGACAGGATAATAGTATGTCACCCCATTGAGTTGCCCCTCAATTACAATCCTTGTAAACTTGTTGCCATCCTCCTCTTTTGCAATATTGTTAGGGAAGCAATAGAAACTGTGCGGTGTAGTATAGCCGGAGTCATTAATATCAACTGCAGGATTGTCATACAACATTCCGGCCATTGCAAGGTTAGCAGCATCACCCTCAACATATTTCTTATGGTTGAGTATTGTCAGGTTGTTCCCGGAGCCATTGAAAATGTATTTCTCTCCCTGCACATTGGTAAGATATGCCTTTACCCCCTTCAATGACATCCCCTCATACGGTCCCCCGGCAAATGCGGTCTTTATGGAGGTTACCTGCACTCTGGAGACTATTCTCTGTATGGAGAATGCCACAGTGGAGGCAAGCCCGAGTTCTGCCTCTTTACTACCCACCATAATAAAATCCTTTAAGTTATCATTGGCAAGCAATGCTGTCTGCTGCTCAAATAGTGTCCTTGTATTTATACCCTGCCAATTTGCCCTATGGGCGTTTGCAACGGCATATATGAGCTTTTTACCGGTTGTAGTCTGAACCTCCAGACTTGTAAGGTCCCCCAACTGCTGTGATGTGAATTTCCTGTAACCGTCCAACACTCCATTATCCTCTTTACCCTCATTAATCCTGAATATGAATATCTCCAATGTATTGATGGTATTGTCATCCATCTGTACTCCATGTCCTGCACCAGTAGCTTTAGAGAGGAGATCATTTTGCAGGTTTATATACACCACACTCTCCTGGAAAGGTTCAACAACTTCCACAACACTCTCTTTGCTGCAGCTGCACATAAGCATAACTGCACACATAGCAAATAAAATCTTTCTCATAACTCTAATTTTAATAATTGTTAAAAATTCCGTATTTTTTTATTAGTGAACTTATCTCCGGATCCAAATTGCCTCTGTGCCTCATAGACTGATCCTGTTCCACAGAGTTCATAAAATATTCTACAGCCAGTTTTTCATCTCCAAGCCTGCTATAAACCACTGCAAGCATATAATCTCTGCGGGCGTCACGGGGAAGTCTCTCCAGAATCTCAAGTGCAGAGTTGTTGTAATCCATACAGACATACGCCACTGCTGTATTATAGCAATTGTAAGGTCTCAAAAGAGTCACAGCCTTTTTATAATCCCTATCCCTCAGGGCCTCCACACCACTCATATACACACTGTCGAGCACAGTTGTATGTACTGTATCCTTGAGCATCCCCTTACGGTGCAGTTTGAAACTCAGTTTTACAAGCCTCAGTTTGGGATAAAGCTCCCCTATTATGTAATCTGCCTGAGGATGCTTGCGCAACTGTCTCTCCCTTACATCAAAATCCTCTATATCAAAACATTCAAGGAGTTTATCCTTTTCTTTTACAACAGTATCCCGACAAATGTACTCCTTAAGGAGCCCCCACTCCTCCGACACCTCAGTAACCTTTATTTTGCCGGAATCGGGCTCATTCGCATTCTCCTCTTTCTCCCTATACCTTTCATCCGCATTAATCTCCCAAACGCTGTTTTCTATGGAATCCCTATAGTGCTTCATATACCTGGCAACGAGGCCTTTGATAGCCTCTCCCCTCTGTCTGGAGAGCTTTCTGTTGATCTCTATTTTCCCCTCGGGAGAACAGGAGGAGGTAATAAGGATGGAATCCATTACAAAATCCTCATTCTCCAATATCTCCCTTATATTCCCCCTCATGGTCTCAAGCTGTTTCCCATTGGAAGCCAACCTCTCATCCACATTCCATTTTCCCTTATAAAACTCAATATCGTAACTGGCATCCAGATAAAGATCCCTGTTCACAACTGTTTTGAGATACCGCTCGGTATTGTCAGTAAATGATGATATTGAACTTATATAAAATGTTATTGGCTGTGTAGCCGCCAAGTCGCACAGCTTGCGGCCATTGGTATAAACCTCCCCTTCCATTATCATATCAACCCTCTTGAGCCCTGCACATGTTGGTATTGTCTGCACATAAAAATACCTCACCCCCTCTTTTCCTTCCTCAATAAGGAGAGAATCTATCCTCACCCCCTGCAACGGGAACGGATCCACTACAAACCTGTTGAACATTTTCTTTTTGGCCCCTTCCTTATATCTGTTTATCTTATCCAGCAACTTGAACCTGTAATGCTCCTGTGCCCCATCATTGAACCCATACCTCTGCTGGAATTTCTCAGACAACCCGTGCATTCCATACTTCTGGTTTGCCTTCTGCTGTGAAAGGACCCTGTCCGCATAGTTCCTGTACATCATGTACTCCCAATTCTGCACCTTCCTGAACCTCTCTCCTGTAACAAATATCCTATCTGCCTTCAGTGTATCCCCCAGATAACAGTAATAAGGGGTAAATCTCACCTGCCACATACTCTTTTGCAGCTCAACAGGGACCATTATCTCAAAAACCAGATCTATCATTCCGTTCCTCTCGGCAACATGTCTGAACTTTGCCTGCACAACTATTTCATTGAGCTGTTCAATTGCCACCATCTCCCCACTCTCCTCATCCTTTACCGCATTCATAATAATTGTGTTCCCCTTAAGGTCCTCAACCTCAATCACCTGTACGCCACTCCTCTGGAGAGTGTCCTCAGCCTCTTCATACACATCATCTATACTGCCCACTGCAACAGCTGCTGTCACCCCTTTATCTTTTACAATAGAGAGTTTTCTCCCACCTGCACATCCTATTACGAACATCACCACAACACAGGCACATATACCTTTGACAATCTTTTCCATATCAAACCTCCTACTACTACAAAATCATTGAAAGCTGCACAAGCATATTGCCAGGGGCAATATATATCCTCCTCCCCTCATGTGTTATCTTGCCGCATCTGGGACATGCATATCTGGTATAGTCTGTATATCCCCCCTGCACCCCCAATCCAAAATCGAGATTGAATTTTTTTGACAAAATGAGGGCATATCCCCCTCCAACAGTCAGATGCCACGCATCCCCCTCATAAGAGGCAGAAGAGAATATTCCTCCAATATTATATTTGGAATATCCGGCATGGGCATTTAAAAACCATCCGCTTGAAGCATACCATGGCCAGTATCTGGCCCCAACCACTCCACTTGCCACCCTGTTCTGCAGGGGAGAGCCTATATCAAATGAGAATGGATTGTATCTTCCGCGCACATAGAAAGACCAGTTGGGCCTTGGACTTAAACCAAACTCCCCATTGATTGTTCCAAGATTAATATAATCCAGCAAATTGGTGGAGATATACATATTCTGCCCATAAGATGAGACAGTGCCCAGAGAAATAAATGTGACAAGTGCCACAGCTGCATAAAATTTTTTCATCTTTTTTTTGAGGCAAAAGTATATCCTCCGGCTCTGTGCGGATGCCAAAAAAAGAAAAACTTCAGCCCCTCTCTAAAATTATTTCTCTTTTTAATTTTTAATATTTTGTGATATGGAAAAAAAACATTGGTGGAGCTCATTAATTCTAGGAATTCTGCTCCTTGTACTTGGAGTGGTTATCTTCTTGTTCCCTGGAGCAAGTTATCTTACAATGGCCCTTCTTTTTGGGGTTGTAATATTTTTGTCGGGAATAATGTATGTAATTATGGGGTGTTCAAAGGGGGTGAGTGGACGGATCTGGCTCATCCTGTGCGGTATTGTTGAGATTGTTCTGGGTATTTTCCTCACTTTTTCACCTGCCATATCGGCACTCACACTCCCAATTGTTCTTGGTTTCTGGCTTCTGCTTAAAGGATTTTCCCTTATTGGGGCAGGCTCCGCACTCAGTCAGGTTCCACAAAGCGGTTGGGGCTGGACAATCTTTTCTGCTGTAATGCTCATCATATGCGGTGTAATCATCCTATTGCAACCGGTAATATTTGGAATGGAGGCGGTAATATGGTGGACAGGAATCTCATTCATTATAGGTGGAATCACCCTTGTGAGCTATGGATTCAAGATAAAAGGTTGTGAATCATAAAAAATGGGGGCCTTAAGGTCCCCATTCCTTTTTCTTGCAAATAATTAAAAGTTCACTCTCATGGAAAATTGCAACCTGTTATTGTGGTGCATTGTATCATCCCTGTTCTTGCGGCTTCCCCATAGGAATTCAGCACCGGTTGTAAGTACAGGAGAGACCCTGTATATTAGAGTTGACACCCAATATTGTCCCTCCTTATAGGTACTTCCATCCATATATTCCGCATCATCTGGCAAGAATGCCTTAACCTCACTGAATGTAGAAGATATGGAGAGTTTTGGAGAGATCATATACTGCAAGCCAAGATACGAGCCCACAACCTCAACTGCACCCAACTGGCCACCGGTTCCGCCAATAGGAACCATATCCATTCCCAATCCCTGCAAATCCTGCACATAAGAGGAGATACCTTTTCCAAAGACACTCTGGCTATACAAATTCAGTCTCTTTGTAAGAGGAGAGACGCCGCTGAGTTTTACTCCAAATCCAAACACATCATTTGTTTTCATGGCAGCCTGGTCTCTATAATACATATTCCTCATTATTCCCGACAGCCTTAACCATCCTTTCCCCTCCTTCCAGCTGTATTGCACATAAAATGGGATATCCGGAACTCTCTGGGTCACTCCATAGCTGTCATTCAGGTAGCTTGCATCCACTTTAGGCATCTCCAATCCAGCACCGACTTTCCAGTGTGGCGTTATTGGCCACTGGTAATCTATAACCGTATTGAACAGGAATGTCATGGCATTTGGTCCCTGCTGGTCTATTGTTTGGGCAGCTGCCGCGCCATCAGTAAAGAGGCTGGTGGTATATCCCACCGTAAGGTTCCTGTAAGTAAGATATGCAGCCTTTATGGAGAATCCGTAATTTCCCATCCCCTGGGCAAAGCCAAAATCTATATAGGCTCCAACCTTGTTCTCTGTATGAGGCAGAGCTACAAAGTTGAAGAACAGGTTTGAAGATGCAGCACTGAACTGCAACAGTGAGCCGTTCCCCTCCTGATTGTCCATTGGAATTGCCGACGGTATAAAATAAAGCGGGCTATTTATAGGATTGCCATAATCGTATGACGCTGTTCCCCTTATATAACCACCTATACCCAAATAAAACGCCCTTTCGTTTCCTATAACCGAAAAGCGAGGCATTCCCGGTGCATTAAAATATTTTGGGGCATTCTCTTCCAAAACTTTAAGCACCAATGTATCCTGTCCTTGTACCTTCAGAACAGAAAAGGTGGCCGCCAAAGCGCAGGCCACCAAAATCTTAAACCGTTTCATCTCATTATTCCTTATCTTCAATCACTACAACTCTATTGAGCTGGGCTCCGTCAAATTTCTGTACTGTTGAACCAACTGCATCAATTCTCAACTGGTCTGCATCTACACCATATTTGTCAACCATCACCTTATATACAGCCTCTCCCCTCTTCTTGCTCAACTCCATATTGAATTCAGGGGTTCCTGTCTCCTTGTCGGCAGAAGCATACAAAACATATTTTTTATCAGGGAACATCTTGAGGACATCCGCAATATAACCTATATTGATGATTGCCTTATCAGACAAGTCTGCTTTTCCTATCTCAAAGAATATTGCAAGATTTGGAAGCACAGGAATTACAGTCTCCTTATTCTGAGCCGCTTTAAGCTCCTTATTCTGTTTATCCAATCTATTGATCAACTCTTCCCTTTTTTTCTCAGCTTGAGCCAAAAGGGTTTCCAACATGCCAATCTGCTCTACATATTGGGTATTGTCTTCAATTACAATAAGGTCTGATGCCCTCTCAAATCCCCTTGGTCCAAAGTTATAGGTAAGACCTGCAGTCACTGTTGCCAAAGCATTGAGTGTCCTGCCATCAGTTGTACCGGCAAATCTCTGGTTAACAAGCATTGATCTCATGTCTATATTTACATATAACGCATCTGAGATCCTCAAATTATGCAACAGACCCACACTTGCTGCAAGCTCATTGTTTGTAATGTCATTTGCATTTGCACGGGCCCATCCAAAACCTGCATACGGAACAAATGACCAGAATCTGTCCCTTTGTCCGCCAATTGCATTGGAGATATTCCAAAGAAAATCTCCATGGAGATTCATTGTATTGAACTTCTCCTTATAAAAGCCCTGAGAATCGGCTCTACCTTCAGAAAATGGGAGATTACCATAGCTGTAACCTTTTGCCTGCAATCCTGAATACTGCAATCTTACACCCACAGATGGGGTAATCCATTTTCCTACAGAGATATCCAAAGCAGGGGCAATCCTTTTACCAAAACTGCCGTGGGTATCACTCTTGCCAAAATAAACCTGAGCACCACCGCCGGCAGAAATAAACCAATTGTCCCAAAAGGCACCTGTAACATACGGCCCTTTCTGGTTCTGTACTTCTATAATTGTCTCGTCCTGAGCAAAAGCGGTAATTCCTACCAAAGAAACCGCCAATAGTAAAAATAACTTTTTCATAACGTTGAACTTTATATTAATCGCTCTTACTACACTCAACAGATATTGCCATTATTTGTTTACACAGCAATTCCATTATCGCCAAAGAAGTGGTATTGGAGAACATTCAAACCTCTCAGTTGTTTCTAAGGGGTAAACTACAGAGCAATACTTTATTTATACCAGTTATGAAAAGGATTTTATTACTATCGGCAGCCCTATTTACATTACTATTTTCAACAAACTATGCAAATGCCCAGGAGTTTGGAGCAGAATCTACAATGACAAGACAAGAGGCCAGAAAAGCGGCAAGAGCAGCACACAAAAAAGCTATTGCAGCAGAGCAGCAGCAATTGTTCGATCAGGCTGTACAGTGTCTCAAGGACGGTTCATTTGTTATAGAGGTTGACCAGCTCATATTCCCGAGAGGTCTTACAAAATTTGTATCAAGCCTTACAAACTTTGTATCAATGAATCAGGGAAAAGCTGTGATACAGATTGCAACAAGTTACTTCTCTCCAGGCCCTAACGGTGTTGGAGGCATAACAGTAGAGGGTAATGTCTCAAATGTAACCATGAGTACAAGTAAAAGGGGGATAGTATATTACAATTTCTTGGATCAGGGAATTGCCGTTTCTGCCACAGTAAATGTACAGTTGAGCGGTGATGGCAACAGGGCAACCGTTACCATCTATCCTAACTTCAACAACAACAATCTTACTATGACAGGTACAATTGTCCCTTATGAGGATTCAAGAGTATTTCAAGGCCAGACATTTTAGACATGTTCAACTTCTCCGGTAGAGATATACCACAGATAGCCTTCAACATCTGTAAATCCCATAGCTGTGAGCAGATCCTTGTATCTGCTCACTTGTTTTCTGTACCCCGGCAAACGGAGACCAAACTTATAATCAATGACAATAGCCTTGTTCTCTTTTATAATAACTCGGTCGGGACGTTTCTCCTCTCCCTCTTCTGTAAGGATACAGCACTCATTGAACACAGAGTAGCAGTTATCAAACCAGCCGTACTCCTTTACGGAAGCTATCTTTCCCTTTACCATATCAAGGAGTTCCTCCTTGCTGCATGAGGCCACCCCGGCTGCATACGCCTGCCCAACCGCCTCCTCCACACTCTGTTCATCTGTAATAAGAGAAAATACATGGTGCATTGCAATACCATGTTCCCTTATGGTCTCCCCATCTGTAAGACTTCCCCCTTGGGCCACAGTCCTCACCCTTGTCAAGTCAATCTTCTGCATAAACACATCCGAAAGGGGAATCTTATCCTCTGTATCACACACAGGAGCCACTGTACCGCTTTTACCAACAGTTATTGACATGTTCTTCCACCCCATCTCATCCTTGAACTTGAGATAATATGAGAACAGGATATCCGCAACCGTAAAAGGGGTTGCATAACCGCCCTTATTCATTCTTGTCTGTGGAGCAAAGACAATAAGTTCCCTTTTGGGCCTTGTAAAGGCAACATATACAGTATTGAGACTATCTATATACGCACATAGCTTTTCATTAAGATACTCTTTCTCAAATGCTGTTGCCAACAACCCCTTCCCATACCTTACAGGCACAGGCATATCATTGCAGCTGCACCACAGATTTGGGGCCATAGTAGAGTAATGGTCGAGATTCTCCTTAAGGAAAGGGATTATCACCGCATCAAAACCCAATCCTTTGGATTTGTGTATTGTCATTATTCTTATTGCATCCATATCATCGGGAGCAGAAATTGTACATTTCACCCCCGTTTCATCCCACCATTTTATGAATTGGGCAATATTGGTACCGTGGCTGTTTGTAAAATCCAGGACAAGATCCAGGAAGGCCTGCAGATATGCAACATCATTGCGTTCAGTCTCATCCAGAGTCTCCCTTATAATGGTCTCACAAAGCTGGTACAATGAGTGCTCCCCAACAGACTCAAGTTTTGGGATATTATAGAACCGTCTGAGTATTTTAAGGGAGTCACTTCCCGGATTATCCAGTTCCCTGAGCACCCCTGCAACTTTCTGTACAGCTGCAGATGAGGCTATATACAGAGAGTCACTGGATATAATGTCATATCCGCACTCCAGCAGTTTTTCAGCCACAAGGTTCCCCTCGCTTGCCCTTCTAACAAGTATTGCAATGTCTTTCTGGGAATATCCCCCCTCAAGCAAAGAGGCAACTCTCTGTGGAAGCAGTTCCAAAGCCTGCTGGGTAAAATCCTCCTCGTTGCTTATAAAATCAACCTCCACATATCCTCTCTCACGCTCCCCTTTAGATGAAATTTTCTGGGCAAACCCCTCATATATCCTCCCTATGGTCTTCTCACCATCTTCACTACCATAAAGCTGTCCCGCCACCTTTGCACAATAATCAAAAAAACGGTTGTTGAACTCCACAATATTGGCCCCGCTACGGTAATTGCAATCCAAAGAGTGCTGTGCAATCTCATCTGAACGGAATTGCTTGTAAATCTCACTGCCGAGAATATTCCAGTTCGACCCCCTCCAGCGGTAGATACTCTGTTTCACATCCCCCACAATAAGGTTCTGCTGCCCGTTTGCCAGACTGTTGAGCAGGAGCGGATAAAAATTCTTCCACTGCAGTGCAGATGTGTCCTGAAACTCATCCAACATGAAATTGTCCAGCCTTGCCCCTATCTTCTCGTACACGAACGGAGTATCACTGCCATCAATAATCTTTCCCAGAAGCTCGGTTGACTCAGACAGAAGGACAATATTCTTCTCCCTGCAATAATCAGTAACCCTCACATACAGATCATTGAGGATTCCCATAATATTTATATTGGAGAGGATGGCAAGTGCAGTGGCATAATTGGAGTACTGCTGCTCAAAATGTCCAATAATTTTCCCGACAATTTCATTGAGCCCGTCATATATCGCCTCTATTTCAGCAGGACACTTTTTCCCGGAATACCACTTGGAAATGTCATCATGCAATGCAATAAAGGTTGCTGATGGAGGTACCTGTTCCCCCGCAGCAGCTGCAACGCTCCTCAAATAATTGAAAGGCGACCTGCTTCCCCCTTTAAAGTCAGAGAGTTCCAAAGATGAAGCTGAAATGATGGAAAGCCCCTCTTTTGCCAAATTACATGCGGTTTGCTCAAACTCAGCCACACTCCGCTTCAACCCGGTTTTGAAACGGGCCACCTCTGCAACAGACATTACCGGATTGGAATCTGCCACACTCTCTCTTGCCAGTTTGTAATCTTCAGAAAAAATCTGTCCGCCAAGTTTGAGAATCTCATTGCGGATATTCCATGAATCCCCTTTATCCACAGCATCCAACGAGTACTCTATAAGCCACTCAAGCAATCTGCGGTTTGATGGGTTGTCCAGATCTGAGAACATCCTGTCCAGGGCTGTTCCAAGGACAGCATCCTTGTCAAGCTCCACATTATAGGTTGCCATTCTTCCAAGTTCCCTTGCAAATGAACGCATTACCATCTGGAAGAATTTGTCTATTGTAGTTACCCTGAACGAAGTATAATCATGTAATATGGATATGAGTATATTCCCAGCCTGAGTCCTTACCCACGCCTCATCTTTTCCTGTAAACTCCATTATAAGGGGCAAATAGTCCGAGTGGTTCTCCCCCTTGAGCACATAAAGTTCATGGAGAATCCTCTGCTTCATCTCATCGGTAGCCTTGTTTGTAAAGGTTACCGCCAGAATATGCCTGTACGCACCAGGTTTGGAGAAAAGAAGCTTTATATACTCTCCGGTAAGTTTGTGGGTTTTTCCTGCCCCGGCAGATGCTTTATATATGTTTATCATCACCCATCCTCCCTATTTGCCGCACATGGCGTTCAATTTACAATAACTGCAATGCTTTTCCTGTGGATTTGCATAAAAAGGGACATCCCTGTTGAAAATCTCCTCAACACACTCTGTAAGGAGCCCACGGAATTTTACCAGCCCCTCATGCTCCAAAAGCATTTGCATAATATGCTCCTTTGCTATCTTCTTAAGGGGATATATGGCCAGTATGGCATCTGCTATCTCCTCTCCCTTCACAAGTTTGTCATTAAAATATATAAGGGCATACAGATATAGCTGCACAATTGCCTTGTATCTCCCGTCCCCGCTTTTGTCAAACAGCTGTTCCAGTTCAAAATTTGCCCCAACCGGAGTAACACTTCCTGTCTTGTAATCTGCAATTCTTGTAATATTCCCCTCCACAAGTGTGTCAATCCTATCTATAAAGGCCTTGAAATTCACATTCACAGCTCCATCATATATCGGGAGCGAATATCTGAAACGCCTCTCACCGGCAATATACTTGAATGGAGCCAGAGCAATATCCTCCTTTAAAGCAAGGGATACATATTTGCGTATAAGGGCCTCAATGATCTTATGTTGCCCACTCAACTGCTGTATGTGCATATACTCAGAGAATCCCTCCAGAATATATTTGCCTATCCCCTCATTGTCCATCTCCTCTCCAATCAGATCCCTCTTTTCAACCAGTTTCCCCTCATATTTGCTGTATATCTTCTCCATCACATGGTGGAAGATGCTTCCAAAGACATTGCTCTCCACACTCTCTGAAACCTCATCCTCATCCCTCATCCCCTCAATATTCTCCATATAGAATTTTAATGGGCAGGCTATGTAATTGTTCAGGGCACTCGCTGATAGTGACTTCTCCCCATTCCCGGCAAACTGCATAAGCTGCTCCATAACAGCGTCATCTTTCTTTATCTCAAGAGGTTCCCTGTTGCTTTGGGTTATCCCCTGTGGAGCAACCGCCACATGCAGGACATCCACTCCAAAATGGTATTTGAGCTGTTTGACATACCTGCTCACCTCTCCGCTCCCCAATCCGTCGTTTCTGGTATCATACACCATATACACATTCTTTGCCCTGCAAATGCTTCTGTAAAAATGGTATGCGGCAATTCCATCCTGGAGCTCATATGTAGGCAACCCGAACCCCACCTTGAGATTATACGGCACAATGGAGTTCCCTATGTTGGATGACGGGAATTTGCCCTCGTTGGCAGAAATTATTATCACATTCTCAAAATCAAGAGCTCTGGTCTCAAGCGTTCCCATAACCTGCAGTCCCCTTAAAGGCTCCCCTTTGAACGGAACAACAATACCGCTGCACAAACGCTCCACCAACTTGAACCAGGTAGAGGACTCCATAGGTATCTGCAAATTGTAAAGTGCATTCACTTTAAGATAGTACTGGTAAATGAACTCCCTGTCCCAACTCTCCAATTTTGAGTCGAGCTTCTTGAGTATCTCCATCTGGTACTCTGCAATCTCAGCAGGTGTTCGTACAACCTTGAATAGAAGTGAAAGGAACTCATCTGCACCAGATAACACATCCGCATCACTCTTGATATAAATCATATTCCCCTCAACCACCTTTTTTGCAATGGCTGCCCCCTGCTCCATGGAGAGTTTCTTCACATACTCATGGGAAAGAAGTTCCAGAACAGATTTATGGTAGAAACACCACTCTCCGTCCCTCTCCTTTATATCACTCTGCAACTGCTGCACCAATTTCATAAAGGAGGCCAACGCAGTAGCAGCAATGGGGTATCCCATTGTAACATTTACAGGGCCGAACTTCTGGGGAATGGAATTGAGGAGGGGCATAAGGAGATTTTCATCGGGAAGCACAACAGAGGTTGAAAATGCCTCCTGCTGGGAGACCTCCCCATGAGGGTAAAGCTCATTGAGGATATTTGCCACCACAAAGGCCTGTCCTACTCCCGACGGAGTGGCATATACCCTCACCTTCTGCTCCCCTGGAGCCACAGAGGTATCCTCCAATGTATAATGGGATGGGAACTCCTCCACACACTCTCCTATTATCTCAGAAGCACTGTTGCGCGGATCCTTGAGCATCCAGCCATAAAAATCCCAATAGAAATCACCTTTCCCTGCCTTTTGGAGATACCCCATCACTATCCTCTCGCATTTGTTTGGGGCGTTCAGGCCAATAAATACAACCCTCCTGTCAAACTCCATGGAGCCTATATTCTCAGCCACCTTTCTGTATATCTGCCCCTCATACCCAAGCCCCTTTTGGGCAAGCACTTCATTGAAATTCTCGTAAAGCCGGTACATTATGCTCCAGATGGAACCAAAGAACTCTTTCTTCTGACTGAAAGTCCCCCCTCCAAGGTAATTGCTCCAGAAACATTTCACCGCCTCAAGCTGTCTTGGGCTCATAAACGAGAAGTCACCCTCCAACTCTTTAAGGTCCTTTATATTGGTAAAAAGCTGGCGTGCAGAGACCATATATTTGTCTATATCATTGAAATCCTTGAGAATTGTGTCTCCCCAATGGACAAAGTCGTCAAAGCTCTCCTTTTGGGTAGCTTTGTCAAAATCCAACTGTGGGTACCTGAGCTTTATATACTCCTTATACAACAGATACAGCTGCTCAACCCCATCCGCAAGAACAAGACCGCTCAACCCTGTAAAGAATTCATTAACGGTCTCTATTTTTGGGGAAAAGAGAGGTTTGCCATGGGCAACCCCATATTCCAGACCCAGATACTTCTGAAAAAATTTCATGGAGCGTCTGTTGGGCAACACAAAAATGGCGTCCAACTCATCATTCTGCACATAAACCTTTGCAACGCTCCTTAAAAAACTTGCCTCCATATTCACTAATTCAACTCCTTCACTTTATTCTTCTCACCCACAACCCATACTGTATCACCTGCTTTTATGATGATAGCGGATGTTGTCCTTATGAATGTATTGTTCTCCTCACTCTCAAGTCCCACAAGCAACACACCAAACTTATCCCTCACATGGGTAATGTTGGCATTTTCCCCTACAAGAGGTGAATTTTCCCCCAATGTCATCTGGAACAGTTCCAAATCAAGTCCAGGTTCATCTGAAAGGCTCCTCATCTCCTCTGCAGCCTCTTTAAAATCCATTATCTGCTTGTCTGTACCAAGGATAATGAGAATATCCATCGGGAAGATTACCTCTCTGTTGCTTGGGAGGTCTATTATCTCCATACCCCTGTGTATCTGTATAATAAGGGCACCTGTCTTTTTGGAGTGGTGTACATGGGAAATATCTTTTCCTGCAAGGAATGAGTTTGGCTCCACCTCAACCTTCTCTATATGCAGCTCATCTGCAAGCTCCCTTGGAAGGACAAGCGAACGCCTACCACCCTCTCTGTTAAGATTGTCCAGGAATCTTGTCTCAATTCTTGAGTAATAATGCTTGATCTTATTGGAAAGCAGTACTACTGCTATCACAAGCGCACAAAGGGTAAGACCGGCACCAACACCCACCGCCATATATGCAGACGAGGTGATTGAAATTGCAATGATGGCAATAAGATATTTGAGCATCATCATAAAAAGGAGCGGCCCACGGGAGAACTTGCTGTCCTGCCATATTTTGTCAAATGCCCCGTCGCTGTCCTTCCTTTTGAGGAGTGCCCAAAGGAACGGAGCCATAGCAAGGAGATTTGCGGCAAAGGAGAGTATCCTTATGTGTCTTGCCTCCCCAAACCATCTTACAATATTCGGATACAATATCTGTGTGAACAAAATACCCACAAACAGAAGCCACCCCACATAAATGAAGAGCCTCAAGGCGTATGATTTGAGCAGCTTGTTCCATTCACCCTCATGGTTGAGTGTCTTCCTTCCTGTACCCAACCTCTCAATAACCACCTGCCACTGCGGTTTCACATTATTGTAGATGAAATTATAAAGTGGTTCACCCATCTTTATCCAATATGGGGTAATGAAAGTTGTGAGGATAGATACAGTTACAATCACAGGGTAAAGATGTTTTGGTACAACATTATGGTCCAGCCCCATCTGCACAATAATGAATGAAAACTCACCTATCTGGCACAAACATACTCCCGACAATATAGCATTTTTAAGTGTCTGACCGGAAAAGAGCAGTCCCAGGGTTGCAGCAAGTGGTTTTGCAACAATTATCACCCCGGAAATAAGGAGTACCTGAGGCCAATATTTTACAATGGCCGACGGATCTACCAGCATACCCACAGAGACAAAGAAAATTGCACCAAAGAAATCCTTTATAGGTTTGGTCATCTTTACAATCTGTTCACTCTGGATTGTACCGCTGAGGATAGAGCCCATAACAAAAGCTCCAAGTGCCTCGGAGATACCTGCCTTAACGGTAATTACCACCATCATAAGGCACAAGCCCAGTGAAATGACAATTATTGTCTCATCTGTGAGGAGCTTCTTTAATTTTCTGAAGATTGTAGGGATGAAAAAGACTCCGCCTGTAAACCACAAAAGGAGGAAAAGTGCCAGATTTGCCACTTTGTCTGCCAGTTCCACCCCATTGAAATTTTTACTGAGCACCAACGCAGGCAAAAGAACCAGGATAAGGATTGCAACAAGGTCCTCAACTACAAGTGCTCCAAACACCATTTGAGTGAACTTCTTGTTCTTTACCCCCATATCATCAAACGCCTTTATAATGATTGAGGTAGAGGAGATGCTCAACATTCCACCAAGGAAAATGGATGAAACCCAACTCCAGTCAAGCAATCTTCCTGTAAGGATACCCATACAGAACATCATTACCACCTCTGTAAATACGGTAATGAATCCGGGTCCCCCAACCTTTTTCAGTTTCTTGAAACTGAACTCAAGGCCAAGTCCAAAAAGGAGGAACACCACACCAATCTTTCCCCAGAACTCAACACTCTCAATATTGGTTACAGTAGGGATAAAAGTTATATACGGTCCGGTAAGGATACCGGCAACTATATAACCCAACACAAGAGGCTGCTTGAGCCTTTTGAAAATAATTGTTACAATACCCGCAACTAAAAGGATAAGGGCAAGGTCAGACAATAAAGGATTCATATACTACTCTACTTTCAATTGGGATACATTATTTAACGACTGCACAAACACAAACAGGGTGTTCTGCTCCTTATGTCCCCTCACTTTCATTACAACCTCAACCTTATAAACCACCACACCGCCGATTGTCTCCTCCACAGCATTATATGATACAAGGTGGTATCTCTTTTTATGTATCTCATCCACCACCCTCTCGAGGTTCCCTTTATCTGAAGTGTAGAACATGATTGAAACGGAACTCAATCCAATCTTACCAAAAGCAAGTGTAAGTGCCTCAAGTCCTATAAGGACCAGTATCATTGCGGCAACACCAATAAAATACATGCCGCCTCCAACTGCCATTCCTATACCGGCAGTAGCCCATAGACCTGCAGCAGTGGTAAGTCCACGGATAAACTGTTTATGGAAAATTATGGTACCTGCACCAAGAAAACCAATACCGCTGACAATCTGGGCTGCTACCCTGGCACCATCATAATTGGCACCATCCGCTTGTATGACAGCCCCAAAGCCATACTGTGAAATAATCATAAAGAGGGCACTTCCAAGACTCACTAAAAAATGGGTCCTGAACCCTGCCTCCTTGGCCCTGTATTCCCTGTCGAGTCCTATTATCGCACCCAACACTCCAGCCACAAACAACCTTAATACCAGATTCCACTCCATAAATTTTCCTCCCTACAACTAATGATTACACAAAAGGGGTAACTCTTTAAAAGCTACCCCTTTATATGCACTGTTGCATTTTTTTACAATCTTGCACGGATAGCTTTGGTAGCCTCCTCATAGCCCGGTTTCTCCAAAAGGGCAAACATGTTTCTCTTGTAATCCTCAACACCAGGCTGGTTGAAAGGATTTACGCCAAGCATATAGCCGCTTATACCGCAGGCAATCTCAAACATATAGAACAACTCACCCAAGTTGTACTCGTCAATCTGCTCAATCTCAATCTCAAAGTTTGGAACGCCACCATCTGTATGGGCAAGACGGGTTCCCAACTGGGCCATCTTGTTAACCTCCTCAACACGCTTGCCTGCAAGGAAGTTCAACCCGTCGAGATTCTGCTCGTCTTTCTCAATCTTAACAGTATGGAAAGCTTTCTTTACAAGAACATTTGTCTCAAACAATGTCCTCTCGCCATCCTGGATATACTGTCCCATTGAGTGAAGATCTGTTGAGAAGTTTACAGATGCAGGGAAAATACCCTTACCATCCTTACCCTCGCTCTCTCCGTAAAGCTGTTTCCACCACTCGCCCAAATATTGCAACTTAGGATTGTAGTTTACAAGGATCTCAATTTTTTTGCCCAATGAATATGCTGCATTACGTGCTGCTGCATATAGGATTGCAGGATTTGTGGCCTCTTTCTTTGCACAAACCTCCTGCATATGTCTTGCACCCTCAACAAGAGCCTTAATATCAAAACCTGCAACAGCAATTGGAAGCAATCCAACAGGAGTAAGTACCGAGAAACGGCCTCCTACATTGTCTGGAATGACAAATGTTGTATAACCCTCCTGATTTGCCAAAGTTCTCAATGCACCTTTTGAAGCATCTGTGATTGCCACAATTCTCTCTTTGCAGATCTCCTTGCCAAATCTCTTCTCCATATCCTCCTTAAGAATACGGAAAGCAATTGCAGGCTCTGTGGTAGTACCTGATTTTGAGATTACAATAGTAGCGTATGTTCTGTGTGAAAGGAACTCCAACAACTCTGCAGTATAATCCTCAGAAATGTTCTGACCTGCAAATACAATCTGCGGATGTGTATTTGGCATGCTTGCGGCAAATGTGTGCGACAGTGCCTCAATTGCACATTTTGCTCCAAGATATGAACCACCGATACCAACTACAACTACAGCATCCACTTTGCCAATCCATCTTTTTACTATGCTGTTGCATGCATCTATAAGTGAATTGTCAATCTCTGAAGGGAGGTTTACCCAACCCAAGAAATCGTTTCCAGCACCGTTTCCAGCCAAAACTGTATCCAAACCGGCGTATGCTTTCTCTACCTGCTCGTTCAATAGAGCCTCTGAAATAAAGCCTTCAGCAGCTTTTAAGTTAATTGAAACCATTATATTATTATTTTTCTAATTTTGATTTTCCTTTAAAAACATCAGAACAGTTCCTCTGTAAGTTGCTTTATTACAAACGGAGGGTATCTCTCCTCATAAAGAATACGGTAAACCGCATCTGCAATTGGCATGTCTATTCTGTACTCCTTGTTTATCTCATGGATACACCTGCTGGCATAATACCCCTCAGCCACCATACTCATCTCCACCTGCGCACTCTTTACAGAGTATCCCTTTCCTATCATGTTTCCAAATGTCCTGTTGCGGCTGAACTGTGAGTATCCGGTTACAAGCAGATCACCAAGGTATGCAGCAGATTTCACAACACGGTTGCTGTCGGGATGAGTAGCATTAAGGAATGTTGCCAGCTCGTTGAATGCATTTGTCATAAGGACTGCCATAAAGTTGTCTCCGTAACCCAAACCGTGGCATATACCTGCAGCTATTGCATATATGTTCTTGAGGGCGGCCGCATACTCAACTCCATAGATATCTGTACTTGGTGTTGTTTTTATATAACGGCAGGCAAATACATCGCACAATGCCCTTGCCACCTCAATATGCTTGCTTGTGAGTGTAAGATATGAGAGTCTCTCCATAGAGACCTCCTCCGCATGGCACGGTCCGCTGATAATGCCTATGCGGTCAAACGGAATTTTATGAACCTGATTGAAATATTCCGCAATTGTAAGATTGTTCTCATCTACAAAGCCTTTGATTGCGGAGATTATGAATTTGTTGTCCAAAGAACCGGTAAAGTTCTTCATAACATTCAAAAAATAGGCAGAAGGGATAGCAAACACCAATACATCAGCACTCTCTATAACCTCATTGATGTCTGTACTCATATGCAGCCTTGTAGGATCCAACAATACAGACTGCAAATACGAGCGGCTATGATGGTTTTCCCTGATATTGTCTATATTCTTCTGATTCCTCATGAACCACGATATGCTCTGCTGATGGTTTAGCAGCAACTTCACCAAAGCCGTGGCCCAACTGCCGCTTCCAATCATTGCATATCTGAGATTCTCATTCTCAAAAAATGTAATCATAAAAATTCACGTTTGTAATGAGTACAAATATAACCTTTTTGCCTGAGTATTAAAAATTTTTATCCCTCTATTTCAGGAGTTTTCATAACCGGAATCCTCTGCCAGATTTGGGGATGTGGCAGCCTCTACAGCAAGGGCGTCACATCTTTCATTCTCAGGGTGTCCTGCATGCCCTTTTATCCAGAAGAATCTCAGCTGGTGTTTTGGAGCAATTCTCAAATATCTCTCCCACAAATCGGCGTTCTTCTGCTTGTGCAACCCCTTTTTCACCCAATTTGAGAGCCATCCTTCATTTATAGCCTTTACCACATAAGATGAGTCTGAGTAGATGTTCACTTGTGCATTCGGCCTTTTGATTGCCTCCAGCCCCACTATAACCGCCAGAAGCTCCATCCTGTTGTTGGTGGTACAGCTGAACCCGCCGCTCATCTCCTTTCTGTGGGGACCGCATGTAAGGACAATCCCGTATCCGCCCGGACCGGGATTTCCTCTGGATGACCCATCTGTATATAAGTTTATAGGCTGCATTATGCTATTACAGGTTTGCCCGGTTTCTCCTTCTGCGGTGCCTCAAACTCCTTTACCTTTAAAGGATTCTCACGCATCTTGTCGTATCTCGCCCTGTTCTTGAAAACATCTGCCGCAAGATAGATTGCACTTATCATAGACTGTGGATTTGCCTTGTTCTCACCTGCAAGGTCAAATGCCGTTCCGTGATCTGGAGATGTCCTTACTATAGGAAGTCCCGCCGTAAAGTTAACACCGCTGTCAAATGCAAGTGACTTGAATGGGATAAGCCCCTGGTCGTGATACATTGCCAGTACTGCATCAAATTTGTACTGCATGTTCACACTAAAGAAACCGTCGGGAGGATAAGGTCCAAACGCAAGTACCCCCTCTTCATTTGCCTGTTTTATTGCCGGGCCTATTATAGTGAGCTCCTCATCACCCATCAGCCCTTTGTCTCCCGAGTGAGGATTAAGGCCAAGTACCGCAATTTTTGGCTTTACAATTCCAAAATCTCTCAAAAGAGACTCATTCATAATCTTGAGCTTGCTTACAATAAGCTCAGGATTCAATGACTGTGAGACCTTTGAAATTGCAATGTGGCCTGTTGCCACTCCAACCCTCATCTTGTCTGAACACAAGAACATAAGGCCGTCTTTTGCCTCAAACTCATTTATAAGGTACTCTGTATGTCCCGCATACTTGAAAGTCTCCTCCGTTACCGACCTTTTGTTGAAAGGAGCAGTAACTATCGCATCCAAATGCCCCTCCTTCATCTCCGCCACAGCTCTCTCCAAAGCAATGATTGCTGCCTTTGCCCCCTCATTGGTGCACTGGCCAGGATCTATCTGGATATTGTCGGGAAGACAGTTTACAATATTCACCCTTTTTGGATGGGCATCCTTTGCAGATGAAATCACATTTGTGTTTATATTGTCTGTCTCGGGGATTCCTTTTCTGTAAAACCCGAATGCTTTTGACGAACCATACACAACAGGGGTAGCCAACTCCAATATTCTGGCATCCGACAATGCTTTGATTATCACCTCATATCCTATACCATTGGTATCTCCCTGTGTTATTCCAATAACTATTTTGCGTGTCATATATTTCCTTTTAAAACTTTGCAAGTTAATAAAAATTTAAGAAAATCCCCATTTTTATTGATGACATCCCTAAAGGCCAACCCTTCTTATCCCTTGCCCCCACCTGTCTAAGAATTCTCTTCCCGACAGATAAATCCAACATATAATCTGCATAACCTCCTGCGGGTAAATCATTGTCCTTCGCTCAGAGTCGGCTAAGGCTGCTCAAGGAGAAAATTCATCTTGACGGCGAACTCCTCCTTTTAGCCCTCTTTCAGAGGCCTAACGTCGTCACACAAGCGCCGTCACGAGACGATGAATTTTCTCCCTTCGCTCACCGCCTTATCCTCTATTCGCTCAGGCCAATGTTTACCCTCCAGCATTATGCAGATTCAGTATATGACACAACAGGAAAATAGTGATAGTGAATCCTGGAACGGCGTAGGCAATCATTGCAGATGAGCCGGCCGGCTGAGGCATGTTTGAGTCAACGAATGTTGGCGAGTTCCTCAGCCAGGCTCAGATGCAATAGATTGTTAGCCTGGTGGAAGGTCTGAACATATCACTATTTTCCATGATGTGTTATAAGTAGAATATGCAGATTATATGTTCAATTAAATTTGCAATGGAGAGAAGGAGGGGGGGTACGCAAGATGGCTGGGGCCGCCACTATATAGACCGACTTCCAAAAAAATTCGTAACTTTGCAACTATGGCAAATATCCTTGATACAGAGATTAAGTTTCTCCCCGGCATAGGGCCCAAAAGGGCCGAGCTTCTTGGTAAGGAGCTGGGGATTTTCACGTTCAGGGATATGCTCTATTTTTTCCCTTTCCGCTATATAGACCGCAGCAAAGTATATACTATCAGAGAGTTGCAACCCACAATGGCCTATATTCAGGTACGGGGAAAAATTGTATCAACAGCTACTGCAGGAGATTCCCCCCGCAGCAAAAGGTTTGTTGCAACCCTGCAGGACCCAACAGGAAGGATAGAGCTTGTCTTCTTTAAGGGGATTAAGTGGATCCAGGAGAAAATTAAGGTTGGCCAGGAGTATATAGCATTTGGCAAACCCTCTGAATTCAACGGGGTTATAAATATGGTACACCCGGAGCTCAATCTCCCTACAGATGAGATTCTTTACGGAGGCTGCTCCATGATGGGGGTCTATTCCAGCACAGAAAAAATCAAAAACAGCGGCATAGGGAACAAGCAGATATCAAAATTCCAGTTCACAATTCTGGAGAAATACCTTTCTTATATTCCCGACAGCATGCCGTCTTACCTTCTGCAGAAGAAAAAACTTTGCCCACTACAGGAGGCCCTCAAGAATATACATTTCCCTACCGATAATGCAACCCTTGCCCGAGCCCAGTTGAGGCTCAAATATGAGGAGCTCTTCTATTTGCAGTTGGGACTTCTCAAACAGAAGAGCATAAGGATGCGCAACGACGGAGGAATTGTAATGCCTAAGGTTGGCGAGGCGTTCAACAAATGCTATTCCTCTCTCCCTTACCCCCTTACAGGGGCTCAAAAGAGGGTAATAAAGGAGATGCACGCAGACATGAAGAGCGGCAAACAGATGAACCGCCTGTTGCAGGGTGATGTTGGCAGCGGCAAAACACTTGTTGCGGTATTATGTTCCCTGCTGGCTGTGGATAATGGCTATCAGGCCTGCATTATGGCCCCAACCGAGGTTCTGGCCCAACAGCACTATAAAGGGATTGCAGAACTTCTTGCCCCCACAGGGGTATCGGTTGCCCTCCTTACGGGTAGCACAAAAATAAAAGAGAGAAAAGAGCTGCTGCCGGCTCTAACAGCGGGAGAGATAAAGGTCCTTGTTGGCACCCATGCCCTTATTGAGGAGACAGTAGCTTTCAAGAATCTTGGACTTGCAGTCATAGATGAGCAGCACCGCTTTGGTGTGGAGCAGCGCTCCCGCCTGTGGGACAAATCCCCTGTTCCGCCGCATATTCTGGTAATGACTGCCACCCCTATCCCACGCACCCTTGCAATGACATTGTATGGCGATCTGGATGTATCTGTTCTGGATGAGCTTCCGCCAGGAAGAAAACCAGTACAGACCATGCATGCCACAGAGGCCCAAAGGGGACGCATCTTTGCATTTATGAGGGAACAGATTAAGGCAGGGAGACAGATATTCATTGTATATCCACTCATAAAAGAGAGCGAGAAAATGGATTACAAGAACCTGCAGGAGGGATACGAGACAATTATTGAGGAGTTCAAGGCTCCCCAATACATTACAGCCGTAGTACATGGCAAACAGAAAAATGAAGACAAGCAGCACGATATGGAGCTGTTTGCCAGCGGGCGGGCACATATCCTTGTAGCAACATCTGTAATTGAGGTTGGGGTTAATGTACCTAATGCTTCGGTAATGATTATTGAGAGTGCGGAGCGGTTTGGTCTCAGCCAGCTGCACCAGTTAAGGGGACGTGTAGGACGAGGCTCGGAGAAATCTTACTGTATCCTTATGACAGGCTACAAGATGAGCAAGGAGAGCCGTCAGAGAATTGACCTCATGTGCCAGACCAACGACGGTTTTGAACTGGCAGAGGCAGATTTGCGTATGCGTGGCCCAGGAGATCTTGAGGGGACCAGCCAGAGCGGCCTTGCAATGGACCTGCATATCTCAAACCTTGCCAAGGATTCCCAGATTCTGGAGGATGCAAGACAGCTTGCACTTGCAGTGCTTGAGGCAGACCCGCTATTGGAGCACCCTGCCAATGCCCTCCTCCGTACCCAACTTGCAGCCCTCAAAAAATCCGGCAAGGCCCCAACTGACTACTCACAGATAAGTTAGGAAAACAATATTAAAAAAGAAAAGGAATGGTTTCCTACTGGAAACTTCTGAGAGTATCCAGTTCCTGCGCCCAGATATCAGGATCCGGTGTCTCCAGAATAAGCGGAATACCGTCGAAACGGGGATCCTTCATAATCATCTGGAACGGCACCATTCCAAGAACTCCATTACCCAATGTACTATGACGGTCCACCTTGCTTGCAAGCGGTTTCATTGCATCGTTAAGATGCATTCCACGCAAATATTTGAACCCTATCACATTCTCAAAATGCTCAAACACTTGAGTAAAACCAAGCTCTGTTGAAAGGTCATAACCGGCTGCAAAGCTGTGACAAGTATCTATACAAACTCCTACTCGGCTCTTATCCTCCACCTTATCTATAATCTGGGCTATCTGCTCAAAAGTGTAACCCAGATTGCTCCCCTGCCCTGCTGTATTCTCAATCACCGCTGTAACCCCCTGAGTCTTATCCAAAGCCAGGTTTATAGAGTGGGCAATTGTAGCCAGGCACTCATCCACAGAAATCTCCTTCAAATGGCTCCCGGGGTGGAAATTCAATCTGTCCAACCCAAGCTGCTGGCAACGGCGCATCTCATCAATGAAGGCCGCACGGGATTTCTGCAACCCCTCCTCCCTTGGACTGCCAAGATTTATAAGATAACTGTCGTGCGGCAGAATCTGTGCAGCAGTATATCCGTATTTGGCACAATTATCTTTAAAAAGGCCTATCTCCTCATCGGTAAGGGGCTTTGCCACCCATTGCTTCTGATTTTTTGTAAAAAGGGCAAAAGCAGTTGCCCCAATATTATGTGCATTTACCGGTGCATTGAACACTCCACCGCTTGCACTTACATGTGCTCCTATATATTTCATAACTCTGTCTCCTATTTTCTGCTAATTTACAAAAAAAACACAACGGGCACAAAATCCTATGATTCTGTGCCCGTAATAGTATAAAATCTCTGCCCTATCGGGAAGAAACTATTTCTTGAATGTATCCTTCAACCCGGTTGTTTTGTTGAACACAAATTTCTCCTCAGTTGAATCCTGATCCTTTACAAAATATCCAAGACGCTCAAACTGAACTGCAATACCGCTGTTATCCTCAAGCAATGCAGGCTCTGCATAACCGGTAATGATGTTCATTGAATCCGGATTCAAGTAGTCTTTGTAGTCTGTACCCTCCGGAATTGCATCCATGAAAGGCTCTGTAAAGAGACGGTCCACCAATCTTACCTCAACCTCCTTAGCCTGAGAGCAAGCCACCCAGTGGATAGTACCTTTAACTGAACGCCACTCCCCTGCACCCGGTTTGCTGGTTGGATCATATGTACAACGGATCTCCACAATGTTTCCGTTCTCATCCTTAACAACCTCCTCACATTTTATAATGTAGGTGTATTTCAAACGCACCTCTCCACCAGGTTTCAAGCGGAAATATTTCTTAGGAGGCTCCTCCATAAAGTCATCACGCTCAATATAAAGCTCTTTTGCAAACTTGACAGTACGTTTTGGTCCGTCTGGGTCTGCCGGATTAAGCGGTGCCTGGAACTCCTCAACCTTGCCACCCTCCCAGTTGGTGATAACCAGTTTCACAGGATTCAACACAGCCATATATCTGTTGGCACGCTTGTTCAAATCCTCCCTTACGCACCACTCAAGCAATGAAAGGTCTATTGTGTTGTCACGTTTTGCAACACCCACCTTCTCTGCAAACAGACGGATACTCTCAGGAGTATAACCTCTACGACGGATACCACAAATGGTTGGCATACGAGGGTCGTCCCATCCGCGTACATAGTTGTTCTTTACAAGCTCAAGAAGTTTTCTCTTGCTCATAACAGTATAAGTAAGGTTCAGACGGGCAAACTCGTACTGGTGAGAAGGGAAAATCTCAAGTTTCTCAATAAACCAGTCATACAAAGGACGGTGTACATCAAACTCAAGTGTACATATAGAGTGGGTAATACCCTCAATTGAATCACTCTGGCCGTGAGCATAGTCATACATTGGATAGATGCACCATTTGTCTCCTGTCCTGTGATGGTGAGAATAGTTTATTCTGTACATCAGAGGATCCCTGAACATCATATTAGGGTGTGCCATATCAATCTTTGCACGCAAAACCTTCTCGCCCTCCTTGTACTTGCCCTGACGCATCTCCTCAAAAAGTCTCAGATTCTCCTCAACGCTACGGTCTCTGTAAGGGCTGTTGATACCCGGCTGGTTAACAGTACCGCGGGTAGCCCTAATCTCCTCCTGACTCTGGTCATCAACATAAGCCAAACCCTTCTTTATCAACTCCTGAGCCCAAACATAAAGCTGCTCAAAATAATCAGAAGCATAGAACTCATTGGCCCACTCAAAGCCCAACCATTTCACATCCTGTTTTATTGAATCAACATACTCCACATCCTCTTTTGTAGGATTGGTATCATCAAAACGGATATTTGTCTTTCCACCATATTTCTTTGCCAGGCCAAAGTTCAGGCAGATACTTTTGGCATGGCCTATATGCAAATAACCGTTTGGCTCCGGTGGGAAACGGGTAAGGATACTCTTGTGTTTACCGGTTGCCAAATCGTTTTCAACTATCTCTTCAATAAAGTTCAACTGACGCTCCTGCGCCACATCATTTTTAACTTCTTCCATTGTAGTAAAAATTAACAAGCAAATATACTCAATTTTTATATAACTTTGCAGTGTATCACAAAAAATCAAGAATGGCAAAATCAATGACAGGCTACGGGAAAGCGGAGTGTCTTCTTCCCGACAGCAAAATAACTATAGAAATCAGATCCCTTAACGGCAAAAATGCAGACATAAGCATAAAGAGCTCCCTTATCCCCCGTGAGAAGGAGATGGCCGTAAGACAATATATAGCAAAAGAGTTGCAGAGAGGCAATATAGACCTGTTTGCAACATTTGAGCAGAACGCTGCAGAGAGTGCCAAGAAAATCAACATGGAACTGGCAATGGAGTACTACCAGCAAATACATGCATTGGGCAGCAAAATTGGGGCACACAGCCTCCAGTCACAGAACCCGAATGACCTTCTTGCCACAATCCTCCGCATGCCGGATGTAATTGAGACCAAAAAACAGGAAATGACAGAGGAGACTTGGGCTCCACTTGAGGAGGCAATCCACAATGCGGTGGCTGCATTGAATGACTTCCGCTCACAGGAAGGAGAAATCCTCTATAAAGATGTAACCTCACGTGTAGCTCTGATAGAGTCATATGTGCAAGAGGTGGAAAAGCACGAGCAGAGCCGTGTACAGGCGGTAAAAGAGCGTATAAAAGCACGCATAGACGAGTTGGGGGTTACACCAGATGAGAACCGCCTTGAGCAGGAGATTGTATTCTATGTGGAGAAGCTGGACATCAATGAAGAGAAAGTAAGACTCCGCCAGCACTGCAAATACTTTATGGAGACCATCAACACAGAACCATATCCGGGCAAGAAGCTGGGCTTCATAGCACAGGAGATGGGACGTGAGATAAACACAATGGGTTCAAAAGCCAATCATGCCGAGATCCAGAAATGGGTGGTAAAAATGAAAGACGAGCTTGAAAAGATAAAAGAACAGAGCCTGAACATCCTTTAAAGCCAGGTAACAGAACCATACAAATAAAGCGTGCCGGAAAGGTACGCTTTATTTTCTTCTCAGATACTCAACATATCTGCGGCTCTCGTAAAAAGGATACCTCTTCAAAGAAAACTCCCCCCACTGCAGAGCCAGAGGATAATAGCCCATCATCTCACACGCTACAGCAATATTGTATGCCGCATATGCGGAAATTCTAAAATTGTCACTCTCTACAAAAGGACTCCAAATCTGAACCGCATCCTTCCACTTGAAATCACATGCAAGCTCAAACCCCTTCCTCCACTTTGGATTCTCCTGAAAATTCACAAGCATCCTCTCCTGACTCAGCCACTGCTCTGAGAGAAGAGCACCCATAGCCTCACCCACAACAGCAGAAAGTTCCGGTAATTTCTTCCCCACAACTGAAGTAAAGTCTCCCGATGGGCGTTCAGACAAGATGTTCATGTAAATGGTATCCCCCAATACCCTTTTGAAGAGAAGTGAGTCAGCCATTGTATCATAAACATCAATTGCAGCAGAATAAGGGATATAAACCACCCTCTGGCCATAACCACCCTCATAATCGGCAACCCGTTGGGAATTGAAGTTCCCCCATTTTAGGGAATGGACAAAAATCTGCAAATCGGCACCATTACTGAACATCAGGGAACGGAGAAAGTTCCTGTCAAATGAAAGGGTGTCGCTATTGCCAAAATCGAGCTCGGACAAAGAAAAAACAGGAAGGGGATCGGAAGATCCCCTATCCTGTTCAAACTTTTGGGCCAATGCCATTGCTGCATTCTCCACATAAAGAGAATCCTTACGGTTTGCAGAAGATACTGCAAAAACCGCAATCTGTTTGTTTTCTACAACAATGTGTTTCCCAGGGACATCCTTAACCTCAACCTGCAACACAGACATCTGTGGGACACAGGCAACAACTGCAAGATATAGTAGTACCAGCTGGAAAAACCTCATAGCCTGAATATTATAATCCGCAAATCTCCTTAATCTCACCTACAATCTTCTGGGCAAGAGCATTTGCACTCTCCTCATCCTTACTCTCGCTGTAGATACGGATAATAGGCTCCGTATTTGATTTGCGCAAGTGTACCCACTCTGTAGGGAAATCAATCTTAACGCCGTCTATATCGGTAACTTTCTCACAAGAGTATTTCTCCTTCATCTTAACAAGAACCTCATCCACATTAATGTCTGGAGTAAGCTCTATCTTGTTCTTTGAGATAAAGTAGTTAGGATACTGTGCTCTAAGCTCACTCACTTTACACTGTTTCTTAGCCAGATGGGTGAGGAACAAAGCAACACCAACAAGGGCATCCCTACCATAATGAAGCTCTGGGTAAATCACACCACCATTACCCTCACCGCCAATTACAGCATTGGTAGCCTTCATAAGGGTAGTGACATTCACCTCACCTACAGCAGATGCGTTGTACTGCATTCCGTGTTTCTCTGTTATATCTTTCAAAGCTCTTGAAGAACTCAAGTTTGAAACTGTATTGCCAGGAGTGTTTGAAAGGACATAATCTGCTACTGCCACAAGGGTATATTCCTCTCCAAACAGCTCACCGGTCTCACTCACAAGGGCAAGCCGGTCAACATCCGGATCTACAATAACACCCAAATCCGCACCACTCTCCTTAACAACCTTGCAAATCTCTGTAAGGTTTTCAGGAACAGGCTCAGGATTGTGCGAGAAGTTGCCTGTAGGCTCACAGTAAAGTTTTACAACCTGGCAACCCAATCTCTCCAAAAGGGCAGGAATTACAACACCGCCTACTGAATCAACGGCATCCACAGCAACTTTGAAGTTCTGTTTCTTAACAAGCTCAACATCTACAAGAGGCAAAGCAAGCACCGCATCAATATGCTCAACATCGTATGGCTCCCTGCTCAATACTTTACCAATCTGATCCACCTCCACAAAATCAAACTCCTCCTTAACAGCGTAATCCAAAATCTGTGCACCCTCGGCCGCATTAAGGAACTCACCCCTTGCATTGAGAAGCTTAAGGGCATTCCACTGTTTTGGATTATGGCTGGCAGTAAGGATAATACCTCCGTCGGCACCCCTTGCAACCACTGCCATCTCTACACCAGGAGTTGTACAAAGTCCAACATTTATAACATTAACACCACAACCGAGCAAAGTTCCCTCCACAAGGTCATTCACCATTTCTCCCGACAATCTTGCATCTCTACCTACCACAACAGTAAGTTTTCTGCCCGGATTGTTTCCAACAAGCCACTTGGCATACGAAGCAGTAAATTTAACTGCATCAAGTGGGGTAAGATTGTCGCCAATTGCACCACCAATTGTACCCCTAATTCCAGAAATTGATTTAATGAGTGTCATATTTGTATCTCAATTACATTTGCATACCGCCACAAACAGAAATAACCTGTCCTGTCACATAGCTGCTCATATCACTTGCAAGGAATGTTGCAACATTTGCAATATCCTCTGGAGTACCGCCACGACGTAGAGGAATTTTTGCATTCCAGCTCTCCCTAACCTCCTCAGGAAGTTTTGCAGTCATCTCTGTAATGATAAATCCAGGAGCAATAGCATTGGCTCTGACACCTCTTGAACCAAGCTCCTGAGCAATAGATTTTGCAAGGCCTATCATACCTGCTTTAGAAGCTGAATAGTTGCACTGTCCCGCATTACCGTGAACACCAACAACAGAACTCATATTTATGATTGAACCGCTTCTCTGACGCATCATAACAGGAGTTACAGCGTGTACAAAGTTAAAGGCAGACTTAAGGTTTACAGCAATTACGGCATCCCACTGAGCCTCAGACATCCTCATCATAAGGCCATCTTTAGTGATACCCGCATTGTTGACAAGGATATCCAATCTGCCAAACTCTTTCACAACCTGCTCAACAGTTGCATGAGCCTCTTCAAACGAAGCCGCATTGGATGCAATTGCAAGAACTTTAACGCCGTATGCCTCAATCTCTTTCTTTGTATTCTCTGCATTCTCGTCAATTACAAGATCTGTAAATGCGACATTTGCACCCTCTTGTGCATATTTAAGGGCAATTGCTTTACCAATTCCCCTTGCAGCACCTGTTACAAGTGCAACTTTTCCCTCCAATAATTTCATAATCGTATAATGGTTTTAGGTTAGTACTATTTTATTCTACCGCAACAATCTCCGCCAGCAGATCATACTCGTCCGCCCCAGTTATCCTTGCAGTTACAAATTTACCAATTAATTGTTCAGGAACAAATTTATCCAGATTCCCTATAAGTATCTCTCCGTCAACCTCAGGGCTCTCACTCTGCGAACGGCACACCAACACTCCGTCTGTAAAGCTATCTACTATAACCCTCTCTACAGAACCAACCCTTGCCTGGTTTGCCTGAAACGAAATGCCGCTCTGGAGTTCCATCAGCTCATTGTAGCGTCTCTGTTTGGTTGATTCCCTCACACTGTCCTTAAAATGAAGGGCTCCGTAAGTCCCCTCCTCCTCAGAATATGTGAAAGCACCCAATCTCTCAAACTTGTTCTTCTGGACAAAAGAGAGCAATTTCCCGAACTCCCTTGTATCCTCACCAGGATGCCCCACAATAAGGGTTGTCCTGATAACCACTCCTGGAACCTTTGCCCTTATACGGTCCAGCACCTGCTGGGTCTGCGGGCCGTCAATGGAGCGGCGCATCATTTTGAGCACCTTGGTTGATGAGTGCTGCAAAGGGATATCTATATATTTGCACATTTTAGGGTTGGTTGCCATGATTTCCAGAACATCGTCGGGAAACTGGTCAGGATAAGAATAATGTACCCTTATCCACTCAATCCCATCTATTGCGCATAGTCTTTCAAGCAACTCTCCCAAAGCTCTCCTTTTGTATAAATCCAAGCCGTAATATGTTGTATCCTGGGCAATTACAATAAGTTCACGCACTCCCATTGCGGCCAGATTACGGGCCTCTTCCTCCAACTGTTCCATTGGAACTGAGACATGTTTTCCCCTAATGCCTGGGATTGCACAATATGAACATGTACGGTCACACCCCTCAGAAATTTTAAGGTATGCGTAGTGTTTTGGGGTGGTAAGATACCTCTGCTGCAACAAAGAGCTGTTTTTTGTCACACCAAGGGCTTCAAGTACAGCGTCCCAGTCAAAAGCTCCAAAGAACCCGTCAACCTCGGGAATCTCCCGGGTAAGTTCCTCCATATATCTTTGTGAGAGACACCCGAACACAAAGATTTTGCCCACATACCCCCTGTTTTTGGCATCAACAGCAGAGAGGATTGCCTCTATGGACTCCTCCTTGGCATCCTTTATGAAGCCACAGGTATTCAGGACAACCGCATCCACCCTGCTCTTTGAGGAGAGTTCAAAAGAGGATGGCATTATCTGTATGCCAACACTCTCCATCTGTTTGAGCAGATGCTCGGAGTCAACCCTGTTTTTGGAACAACCTAAGGTTACAAGCTGTACTTTCATCAGTATTACTCCTCCTCAGAAGTTTCTGTCTGGGCATCAGGATCCTCAAAATCCAAAGATGCATTGTTCTTTAGAATATTGTACCACTCAACAACTTTCTTCATATGTGACACATAGAATCTGTCTCTGTCATAAGTTGGAAGAGCAGCCTCAAACAAAGCTTTAAGAACCTTTGCATCACTCTTTGCAGAAGGGGCATCAGCCTCACCAAGATGAGCGTGAAGTTTCTCAAACACATCCTGAAGTCTTACCTCCTCCTCATCTGTATATATTGAAATATCAGACAACGATGTCATTCTTGCACTCATAGGGCAACAAGTTCTCTTTTTGGTCTGCAATGCCTCTACAATTGCACCCTGGTTTGCATGTGAAATATACATGTACAAGCCGGATTGTCCGCTGATTGATAGTACTTTTCTAAGATCTGTCTTCATAATATCTCTCTTTCAGTTATTTTATTGTTAATTGAATCCTCTCTCTTTTTTGATTGTCTCATATGCAGCTGCAATGGCCTTGAACTTCTCCTCTGCAGCCCTCTTCACATCCTCACCCAATGCTTCAACTTTGTCGGGATGATGCTTTATGGCCATCTTCTTGTATGCCCTCTTAACCTCCTCATCAGTTGCAGAAGGCTCAATCTCAAGCACTTTGTATGCAGAATCAATATCATTCCCGCCAAACATAGCCAGAATTGATGCGGCTTCTGCGGCCGGTATTCCAAGATAAGTGGCAATATTTTTAAGGTCATTCACCTCAACCTGGCTGACATGACCGTCTGCATTTGCTATACCAACAAGATAGTGGAAAAGCTGAAGCCTCTGCGACGGCTCCATATAAAGTTTTATCTGGGCACAAACCTCGGGAAGGTTGATATCTTTATCCAAAGCGGCCTTAAGTATCTGCAATGCCTGTGGCAGAGCTGCCTCACCAAAACTTCTCCTTATGAAATCCTTCACATATTCAAGTTCGGATCTGAGGACCTTCCCGTCTGACTTCATCACTGCTGCAGAAAGGACCAGCAGAGAGACAAGGAAACTGTTTCTCTGCTCACTGGCAGAGAATCCTCCACCAGTGCTATAGACACGCTGTGCCTGTTGTTGATCACCCTCAAACAATGAGCCAAGCAGATAGCCTACAAGACCACCCAAAGGACCACCAAGAGCCCAACCGATTGCACCTGTAATCCACTTTCCTATTCCCATTATCGTTTCATCTTTTCAATTACATCCATAATTTGCGGGAGCAAAGCTCTCCTTGAATCTGCAAATATAATAAAATCTGACAATGCTTCCCGCTGTTTGTCACTCCATTGTGTGGCAATTCTCGCCTCCACCTCCCCTTTTGTAACTGCGTCCCTTGCCATAACCCTTTCAATTCTCAACTCATACGGGGCGGCTATGGTAAGCACTTTATCCACACATCCCCTTACAGCAGGTTTCTCAAGTAAAATCGCACTCTCAAAAAGGACAAAAGAGGGTAATTTACCATTTACAGCCATGGCTGTGCAAACTTCACCCTTCCATTTGCAAAAATCTCTCATAACTGCAGGGTGTACAAGTTTTTCAACCTCTTCCAGCAGTTCCCTGTTCCCAAAAATCTTTCCTGCCACAATCTTACGGTTGAGTCTCCCCCCTACAATAATATCCTCCCCCAACAATTGCACCATCTGCTGCAGAAGGAGCGGATCTGTATCATACAGCCGCTTTGCCCTGTCATCAGAATAATAAACCGGATAGCCCATCCTGGCAAAGATGCGTGAGACATAACTCTTGCCGCTGCCAATACCTCCGGTAATCCCCAATGTCATTGTCTTTTCCATATTTACAATACGCACTCAACAAATTTTGGCTCAAAATCAGCCTCTATAAGTATAGCCGGAAATTTGGAGAGAAGAGGCTTTACAACATCAGATCTGAGAATATCATCATACTGGAGAGTCACCGCAAAATCAGTTGCGGTATATTCTACCTGTTTTCCAAACGGGTAACGGTATCTGATAACCACCTCTTGAGGAATGATTGCCACATTTGCGTAAGAGGGGGCATTCTCTATTGTAACTGGAACCTTTACCGTACTCTCAACATATCTGCCTATCTCCATAGTGTAAAGCACCTCATCAGTTGAGAACCTTATCCCCTCTATAGGGTTAATCTTAAGCACTGCAGTTATAGGCTTCCACACATTCCTGCCATTTACAGCATGTGTTGTAACATGGTCTATACCTGCAAGATCCTCCTTGTTCCCATAAATCAGCACAGAATCAGGTCTTATCACCCCCTTAGAAAAAGGCATATACTGCTTTCTGTATGTCACAAAGCTATTTGCAACAACCGGAACCTTTTTGTTTGCCTGAACGGAAAAATGGAAGAAAAGGGTGTCGGTGGCCAGAGATTCAACTTTTATATCAGACCCAAGGGCATCCTGAATGTCCTGACGGATATCGTCGGGAAAAAGATAGAATATATCCTCACTCCCCATATATCTGCGGAAATGCCTCGCATCCACATTCTCTATCCTCAGCACATGCCCCTCATTGCCATTTATATTCTGCAGGATATTGAATCCTTTTGCCTTTGCCCCTATAACAAGAAGGTCCTCCGAGTGGGCCTCACTGCTCCTCCCCTCAATATTGGAAGTAACCTCAAGCCTGTATTTTATATATGCGGAGTAGCTTCCCGACAGTTTCATGATACTCCACATAAAAAAAGCAAGAAGAAGAGAGAAAACCAGAATAATCCAGTTTCTCCCCTCTCCCATCAAACTTTTATATCCTTTGAAAGGCAACCTCATATTACCTGTAAGAATTATTTTGCAGGGATATCAGTTACATCCTTTACAATAGAACCTTTGTCAACTCTGATTTTTACGTTTGCATCAACCTCCATAAGAATATATGTAGGCTTAACCTCAGCAACCACACCATAGATACCACCAACAGTAACAACTTTGTCACCTTTCTGGATAGAATCTCTCCACTTCATAAGCTCCTTCTGCTTTTTCTGCTGTGGACGTATCATAAAGAAATACATTACAGCAAAAATAAGTACCATCATAATAAGGAAACTCATGTTTCCACCTGCCTGTGCAGTCTGTTGCAAAATTACCAATGTGTTCATATTTGTCATTTTAATTAATTATTCTACCAAACCTCTTCCGCTTTTTACAATTCTTCCGTCTTTTGCCATCTGCTGGAGAATCCTGTCCAACAAGCCGTTCACAAACACCTTACTGTTAGGGGTACTGTAATATTTGGAGATATCCACAAACTCGTTGATTGTAACCTTGAGCGGAATGGAATCAAATGTTACAGCCTCCGTCACACCCATAACTATAAGTGCCAGGTCTGTAGCAACAAGTCTCTCCAAATCCCAGTTTGAAACCATAGATGACACAAGCTCTGTATATTCATCATAATTAACTATGGATTTGGTCAAAAGTTTAAGGGCATACTCCCTGTCATCCTCTTTAAGGAATGTACTTGGAATCTCAACGCTCCTTTTCTTGGCAATTGCCGGAAGATTCTTGAGAATTGCATTTATTGTATATGCAAGGTCATCCATCCAGTAAATGCTCATCTCCTCAAGGATATCCTCCAAAAGTCCGTTATCCTCAAGTTCCTCCTCAAAAATTGTCTTTACAAGGTTCATATCCTCCGCAAGTGAGCTTGTACCGCTCTCCATATACTCCTTAAAGTACTCCCTGGAGGTTACACTGGCATACAGTTTCTTGATGAAAGAATCATATTCACCCCACGAAAGGCCTTTTTTCTGACAATGGTTTACAAATGCGGAATCCTCCTCCAATATGGCAATGAAGCTGTTCTCAATAAATTTCCTGTTTGGATTTGCCTCCTCGGCTGTAGGATGGAATTTCTTGAGCCCGGCCTCTATCTTAAGTTCTGCAGTTTTCTTTAGGGCAGAAGGGATACACAAAAGGAAACAATACAAATCCACAGTCTTGTTGCAGGATGCGATAAGCTCCTTCTCTGCCTGCACAAGAGAGTCTGTCCCCTGCATAACCTTACCAAAAAGTTCCTTGAATACCTTTACCCTAATAAGTCTTCTGGTCAGCATAAATGTTAAAATTTGAAATATTTTGCAAATATAGATTATTACCCTCAAAAATTTATTTTATATTTGTAAAACTTTTTAAAATTAACAGCAAATAATTATGTATTTCGAGGATTTTGATAATGCGGGAGCGCAGGAGCGCAATGGTGATGATGTATTCTCCAAACCGGTAAGAGCAGGTAAGAGAACCTATTTCTTTGATGTTAAGGCAACAAAAGGTAACGACTACTACCTCACTGTAACAGAAAGCAAAAGAAGAGTGGACAAAGATGGCAGGTTTGTATATGACAAACACAAAATCTTCCTATACAAAGAGGACTTTGAGAAGTTCACTGAGGGATTGGAAGAGGTAATCAAGTTCATTAAAGACAAATGCCCTGTAACTGAAAGAGTATATTCAGAGGGTACTGATGGCAAAAACTTCTCAGATGTGGATTTTGACCAGCTATAAAATATAAACTGAGTAATAACCGATATTTTAAAAAGTAAGAACTCCCGGGGTTTCCCTGGGAGTTTTATTTTACCCGCAAAGTGCAAGTTTTCCTGATTTATATGGTATATTTGTAAGAATTAATTGAGAGTCTATGGAGCTATTTTATACAGTTGGATTGTTGGCTGTTGCAGCAGCTGCAGCAGCAGGTTATATTTTGGGCAGGAAGAGTGTGCATATTCCCGACATTGAGGGGCGTATGGACGAGCAGCGGAACATGTACGAACAGCAGAAACAGCTGCTCATGCAGCAGAAAAATGAGTTGCAAGAGTCCTGCAATGCACAACTTGCTGCAGCACAGGAGGCATATAATCGGCAATTGGCCACAATAAAGGAGGCCAATGAGAAACAGATTGAAGCCCTTAAGGCAATGAACAGGGAGCAGGTGGAGAATCAGATGAATCTTATAAAGGAACAGATGCAGACAACCTCTGAGAAAGTCCTTAAGATGAGGCAGGAGGAGCTTGGCCAGACAAACAGGGAACAGGTCTCAAAGATAATAGACCCCCTTAACGCAACATTCAAGCTCATGAAGGAGCAGATGGCCAAGATGGAAGAGAGTGTGCAGAAAGTAAATACAGATTCGGCTGAGAGGAAGGCCTCCATAACCCAAACCATTGAGGCTCTTGCCAAAGAGACAATAAAGGTTGGAGAGCAGGCAGGGGACCTTGCCAAGGCCCTCAAGAACAAGAGCAAAGTTCAGGGAGACTGGGGGGAGCAGGTGCTTGAAAACATCCTTGAAGGAAGTGGTCTGCGCAAAGATGAGGACTACATTACCCAGTTCAATGTAAAGGGTGAGAGCAACGAGAATTTCCGCCCCGATGTAGTAGTGAAATGCCCGGGTGAAAAATATATTGTAATTGACTCAAAGGTATCACTTACAGCGTATCTCGATTATGTTGCCGCAGATGACCAGAGTGAGCAGAAAAGATGTGCCAAAGAGAACCTGGATTCAATCAAAAAACACATAGACGAGCTCTCTGCAAAGAACTATGAAAAACTTGTAGGAAACACCATCTCCCATGTACTCATGTTCATTCCAAATGAGGGTAGCTACATCCTGGCACTGCAGACAGACCCTAAAATTGCACAATACGCATTCTCCAAAAATGTGCTCCTTATAAACCCTACCAACCTTATGATGAGTCTCAAACTCATCTACAACATTTGGCAGAGTGAGCGCCAGAGCAGGAATGTGGAGAATATTGTGGCGGAAAGTACAGGTTTGTATGAAAAATTTGCAGGATTTCTGGAGACATTCACAGAGGTGGGGACAAGGATCCAGTCGCTCCAGAAAGCCTTTGACACAGCAGAAAACCAGCTTTGTACCGGACGGGGCAACCTTATCCGCAGGGTTGAGGGCCTAAAGGAAAAGGGGATTCTTCCAAAGAAAACTCTTCCCGACAAATATCTTGATAAGGCAAGGGAATAACAAGAAAAGTTTTATCTTTGTATGATTGTGCAAAAAAAGAAATAAACACTTAAAATATATGGCTAAGAAAATTCTTTTGTTGGGCTCCGGAGAATTGGGAAAGGAGTTCGTAATTTCAGCAAAACGTAAAGGACAATATGTAGTGGCATGTGACTCATACGCAGGTGCCCCTGCCATGCAGGTTGCAGATGAGTGTGAGGTATTCAGCATGTTGGACGGAGATGCTCTTGAGGCTGCCGTAGCAAAACACAAACCGGACATTATTGTACCTGAAATTGAAGCTATCCGTACTGAGAAACTCTACAATTTTGAGGCGCAGGGGATTCAGGTTGTTCCAAGTGCAAAGGCTGTGAACTATACAATGAACCGTCAGGCCATCAGGGACCTTGCAGCTAAAGAGCTTGGTCTCAAGACTGCAAAATATTTCTATGCCAAATCTTTGGAGGAGCTTAAAGAGGCTGCCGGCAAGGTTGGATTCCCTTGTGTTGTAAAACCACTCATGTCTTCGTCGGGAAAAGGACAGTCTGTTGTAAAATCTGCAGATGATTTGGAGCAGGCATGGATTTATGGTTGCGAGGGAAGCCGTGGAGACATTAAAGAGCTGATTATTGAGGAGTTCATAAAATTTGACAGCGAGATAACCCTTCTTACCGTTACCCAGAAGAACGGTCCTACCCTATTCTGTCCTCCTATCGGGCATGTGCAGATAAACGGTGACTACAGGGAGAGTTTCCAGCCGGCACCGGTCAAGCCGGAGCATTTGCTTGAGGCTCAGCAGATGGCTGCTAAAGTTACAGAGGCCCTTACAGGTGCAGGTATATGGGGAGTTGAGTTCTTCTTGAGCAACGAGAACGGAGTTTATTTCTCTGAGCTTTCTCCAAGACCTCATGATACAGGAATGGTAACCCTTGCAGGGACCCAGAACTTGAGTGAGTTTGAGCTTCACTGCCGTGCTGTACTTGGCTTGCCTATCCCTGAGATTACACAGGAGAGAATTGGAGCGAGTGCGGTTATCCTTTCAAACATTGCCAGCCAGGAGGCTCCACGCTACAAAGGTGAGGAGGAGGTTTGCAAAGAGACAAACACATATTTGAGAATATTTGGAAAACCTACCACCAGAAAGAACCGCCGCATGGGTGTTGTAGTATGTTACGCCCCTAACGGAAGCGACCTTGACGCATTGCGCAATAAATGCAAGGCTGCAGCTGCAAAAGTGGAGGTTTATTAAAATAGAGAACAATAATCATTAATTATACAAATAAATGAGAGCATTATTTTCAGTATCAGACAAGACTGGGGTAGTTGAGTTTGCTAAAGAACTTGTAGGATTGGGATGGGAGATCATTGCAACCGGAGGTACAATGAAACTTTTGCAGGATTCGGGACTTAAGGTAATAAATATCAGTGAGGTTACCGGTTTTCCTGAGATCTGTGACGGACGCGTCAAAACCCTTCATCCAAAAGTGCACGGCGGTCTTCTTGGCCGTAGAGACCTTGAGAGCCACATTGCACAGCTAAAAGAGAACGGAATTGAGTTCATTGACATGGTTTGCGTAAACCTTTATCCGTTCAAACAGACAATTGCCAAACCGGATGTAACCATGGAGGATGCAATTGAGAACATTGACATTGGAGGCCCTTCAATGCTTCGTTCGGCTGCAAAGAACTGGAGCGCAGTTACAGTTGTCTGCAACCCTGAAAACTATGCAAAGATCATTGCCGAGATTAAAGAGAACGGCAACACCACCAAAGAGACCCGTTTGCAGCTATCTGCAGAGGCTTACACCCACACTGCAGAGTACGACATGATGATTGCTGCATACATGCGTAAAGCTGCCGGCCTTAACGAGAAACTTTTCTTGGAGTATGACTTGGTGCAGAGTTTGCGTTATGGAGAAAATCCTCATCAGGAGGCCAAATTCTACAGTAAGGCTGAGTGCGGTTCCTACTCTTTGGCAAATGCAAAACAGCTCAACGGCAAAGAGCTTTCTTATAACAATATTCAGGATGCGAATGCTGCATTGTGCATTACCCGTGAGTTTGACGAGCCGTTCTGCGTTGGCCTTAAACATATGAACCCTTGCGGTGCAGCAATTGGTACAGATGTGGTTGACGCATGGAAAAAAGCTTATGAGGCAGACAAGGTAAGTATCTTTGGAGGTATTGTGGCTGTTAATCGTGAGATAAACAAAGAGGCTGCAGAACTTATGAAACCTATCTTCCTTGAGATTATCATGGCTCCTTCATTCTCTCCTGAGGCTTTGGAGATTCTTTCTACCAAAAAGAACTTGCGTCTGTTGCAGGTGGATATGACAAAAGACGATTCAACTGTAGATCAGTATGTAAGCGTAAACGGGGGCTTGTTGGTTCAGAACCTCGACAAGAAAACTGTAGAGGTAACAGCACAGATGTGCGTGACTGAGACCAAACCAACTCCAGAGCAGATTACAGACCTCAACTTTGGTTGGAGAATTGTAAAACATGTCAAATCAAATGCTATTGTAGTTGTTAAAGACGGCAAGACCCTTGGCGTTGGAGCCGGACAGATGAACAGGGTTGGATCTGCAGAGATTGCCCTAAAACAGGCTAAAGCGGCAGGTTTCACAGAGGGATTGATCCTGGCTTCAGACGGATTCTTCCCATTTGATGACACTGTAACAATGGCAGCCCAGTACGGCGTAACCGCAATCGTACAGCCAGGTGGCAGCGTAAGGGACGAGGACTCTGTAAAGAAAGCAAACGGGTGTGGCATTGCAATGGTTTGCACCGGAATGCGCCACTTCAAACACTAAAAAGTATCTGATATACTATAAAAGAGCTGCCGGAGCGGAAAATCCGCTCCGGCAGTTTTTTTATGAAGCATTCATTACAATCTTATACCAATACCACCCATTCCAAATGTACTTATAGGTGAGACATTGAGCTCAACAAGGCCATAAACCTTTCCCTTGCCAAACTTTATCCCCAATGGAGCGAGGTAGGGTAACGGGATAGGGAATCCCATAGAAACGCCCAATCCAAAAGCTGAATATAAATTTACATTCTCTTTAGCTATCCATTTGTACCTGAACGTAATTGCCAATGCTCCCCAAAGCTCAGTATCCCTGTGGTCCAAGGTTGGTTCTGCATCCCAATTGTATCTTGAATTAGTGAACTCATCCCCCTCCGAAACCATTGGATATTTCATATAGTCACTAATAGTAAGATGCAGATTAAGGATAATGTTAGTCTCCCATCTTTTCTTTTTTGTAAAAGTGTATCCAATATTCAGACAAGGCTGGAAATGTTCTTTAACTTCAAAACCCTCTTCTCTGAGATCAACCTGACCTTGAGTCCATGGATAATCTGCACTAAAAATAAGGCTCGGATAACCGGTTGTAATCTCTAAAGCCCTTTGTCTCTTCTCTTGGGCAGAAGCACAGACACATATTACCAACAAAGCAGTTAAAAGCAAAAATCTTTTCATAACTGAATCCTGTAAAACTGTTGTGCTGCCAAGATACAAAAAAATCACCTTATTTCATCTGCTCAGCCAGCAACTTCTCCAAATCACTGCGGTTAATATTGCCATCAATGCAGATAAAAGTTGTCTCGTCCCCATCCTTTGCAAGCATCACAAAACTGTTTACGGTAACATCATTACCCACTGTATATATTCTCACAGTCTGCCCGGAATCTTTAGCCTCCATAAGCAGTTCATATCTTCCACTCTTTATAAACTTCTCCACATCAGCGTATAGCTGTGCATTTATATTGGGATTCTCGCTGCTTATAATATAAAGCCCTGTAAGAGTTTTGATAATTGGATACAGATTCACCTCTCCATCATTGAGCTCTATATCCGGTAACTTGCCAATCAGCTTGAACATGGCAGGTGACACATAAACTGCACTAATATTTTCAGAATCTGAATATTTCTGATAGATGCTCTTTCCTTCCTGAGCAAAAGAACTTATGGTAACAAGCAGCATTACTGCAAAAAAGAATAATCGTTTCATAACCTTAATTATTGTTGTCAATAACATCATTTAATATTTCCATTGGCTTTTCCGCCAAAGGTTTTGTCTGGGCAACCGCCTTAACCCCAATGGACATCTTTTGAGTAATCTCTCTGAATGCCTCCTCTACCTGGGCATACGCCATATAAGGATCCTCAAAAGTATCCTGCAGAGCATCATTCTGCATAACCGGTTTCAAAAGCAACAAGGCAAACACCACTGCTGCTGCAATTCCAGTGTATTGCAAAATCCGCTTTCTCTGAACCTGCGGTTCCACAAATGGAGGCTCCTTAGCAAGTTCTGCCGCCAGAATCCTATCCTTCACACGCTCCACCAACCCCTGCGGCACCTCCACCTGCTCATCCATTGCAGCCGCCTCAAGCTCCTCTATCCCCATTTTTTCTATATTTTCAATTCTTTTCATAATACTTTCCATTAAATTTTTCTTCCCGATAAATTTCTCAATGCACCTCTTGCCCTTGCAAGCAATACCCTCAGCGAGAGTTGGGACATCCCCATTTTCTTTGAAATTTCCTCGTATGAGAGTCCTTCAACCGTGCGGAGAAGGAGGACCTGCTTCTGACTGTCGGGAAGAGACTTTATAGCTCCCAGTACTTTTTCCAACCGTCTCTTTGAATCTATCTGCTCATCTGCAGGAAAAACTGGCTCTTTTGCCAAAGCCTGCTCTGCAGGTACTGACTTCTTTGCCCTACGGAGGCGGTCCAGGCACTCATTTTTAAGGATTCTGATGCTGTAGGCCTTGGCAGACTCCACTCCACAAAGTTTGTCCTGCATCTCCCACAACTTAAGGAAAGTCTCCTGCACCGCATCTTCTGCTTCATCCTGTTGCTCCAGAATATGAAACGCAATCCTATAAAGCAATGGAGCCAGTGGCAAGTACTCTGTATTGAACTTCTGACTATTCATCTAATGCAAGTTTTGCTATAGTCTCTGTAGAAATAGAGCCAAGAATGCATATCACTGCACATTCTGATGGGGTATGCAAGATAAAATCACTAACCTTCTCCCCTTTTTCATCTACAACTCCGTAGATTTTCATTTTATCATCTCCATCTTTTGCTTCCAGAAGCATCTGGGAACCCTCAAGCAATTTCTCAAGACGGCTGTTTACCTTTTCCTTTACACCATTGGAGCAATCTTCATAGCTTAAAACATAAAGGCTTCTTACATCCTTAATCATCTTAAGCACTTCTCTGGCATCCGGATCATCTATAGAGACAATCTTCAGTATCCCCTTCCCCAAACTTGTTGCAAAGGTGCCCAAATGTACAACTTCTGCCCCTTCATAATGACGGCAATCAGCTATAAAACTTCCAATCTTGTTCTTGCTTGCCTTATTCCCGAATGTTGCCGCTGTTGCCAGCATTGGAACCACTAATCCTAAAATCAAAAAAAGTTTCTTCATAATTCATTGCTTTTACTTCTCACCTTGTCTGCGCGCTTAACTGGTGTTTTATAAGAAGACTCACAACGCGGGTTTCTGTTAACAAAAAATTGCGTATTTACACTCCAGCCGCTTTAACAAGGAAGATCAACATAAGCAATGAAAGCAATATTGTTACACCTAACAAATACAAGAACAACACAAACAGTGATTTAAGAATGCTTTTCACCCATCCTGTACCTGAATAAACCGTATGGGATGCAATTATGAAATAAATGAACAAGAATGTTACATAACACTTAATCATCTCCGTTGATGGAATAAAGCTTGCATATGATAGCAACAATAAAACCACAAAAAGAGTAATGAACAATGCTGCACAAAAGTGTAGAGAGAATACAAAATGTGACATGTAGTTCATCTTCTTTTTCCTGTATATCGCCTTAAGTAAAAAGGCCATAAACGGAATTGTAAGGAGTATGACAAGTGGAAGCCAACTCTTGGCCAAAGATAAGAACTCATCAAAATACGTCCTCTTTACAGCATTATCGCCATCAATCTTGGCATAACGCTTTTCTGGGGTCACTTTATAAAAATACTCCAATGTTGCAGATTCCAGTTCTCTCCTTATTTCCGCAATTTCTGCACTGTCCAAAGAATTGGAAACGGCAGCCATATCAAGTGTTTCTGCAATAGCAGATATACTGGCATAATCAGCACCTCCATTAAAGTTCTTTTTATCAACCCCTGCCTTATCAAACATATATGATGGAACTGTCAAATCCCCCTTAACAACAATTCTGTCCCTTAAGAACACCACAGGGAGAGAAAGCAGAATTGTATCGTTCCCTGTCTGCTCATCTTCATATGTATAGAATGCATCCATCCGCATATCCTCACCCATCTTCATCACCCCCCTGACAAGAGAAGACTCACCCCCCGCTTCAGCCATCTCAGGCAATTCCGGTATTTGCACTTTTTCACCTTTACTCAATTTCTTTACACTATGTTTTCCCGACAATCTTTTCTTTATTGTAAAAATATCGGGATAATCCTCCAGCATATAAGGGTTTCCTATGAAAAAAATTGTTGTATCCTTTCCTGAAAAATACTGGGAATCCAGTTTCAGGTTCTCATGTATATACCCAGGAATATTGGCTTGTGTAAACTGGTCGTCCACTACTTTTTCTCCCATAAAAACCACTATGGTAAAGAAGACTACCAATATGAACATATTGAGTTTCATCGGGTGCATATAAGAAACGATCTTACCAGCATTGAATTCATTGGTAAGGAATCCGGGACGGCGGAACAATTGCCAGATTGTAACCGGTATTTTGTAATCAAACTGATACACATTCTCAAAATACTGCCATACATATTTCCAGAACGGCTGGCTATTATCGTGAGCATATTGCCCGCAATTATGACAATACATCCCCTCCAACTTGGTTCCACAGTTCTGACAATGCACATACGGAGGAATATACTTGCTTCTTGTACGCTTCAACCTTTTAAGCTCAATCATTCGGTGTACCCTCTCCTTGCGGTTGGCAATCCTGTCTTTCAAATTGCAAAATATATCTTTAACCTTTTTCATATTCAGTATAACTTTCCAGCTGGTTTTATTATCCAAAAATAAAGACTTTTCTGCTAAAAACATATGAAACAGTAGTGCAAATATGTTAGAGAGTTATCTCGTCCAAGACAGTAGCGCGCCCTACAACTCCCTTTCATACCTGCAGCTTACATTACTTGCGCCACCCGTAGTCTTTCTTTACGGGTAGTGCAACTAACTGTCCCTGGAGCAGCCTGTAGCAAAGATTCAGTGCACCACTGTCTTGGGCAATGAGCAAAGAAGAAATTAAAGAGGTATGCTTACATGCTCAAGCTGTAAACATACCTCCAATCTGTCTTGCACCCTCAATGCTCTAAAACACGTATCCTACCCTATACTGAAGATGCGGCTTGTAGTTCAAATCCCA
>JAZNUT010000025.1:0-3198 GCA_045592425.1 Candidatus Egerieisoma sp. | reverse complement strand
ATCGGGTATTTGTATAAAGTTAAGATTAACAACAAATTATGCCAACAATTCAACAGTTAGTACGCAACGGTCGCGAGGTGATTGTAGAGAAATCAAAATCACGCGCACTGGATGCTTGTCCTCAAAGACGTGGAGTTTGTGTACGTGTTTACACTACAACTCCTAAGAAACCTAACTCTGCTATGCGTAAAGTAGCACGTGTTAGATTGACAAACCAGAAAGAGGTGAATGCCTACATCCCAGGAGAAGGACACAACTTGCAGGAGCACTCAATTGTTCTTGTTAGAGGTGGCAGGGTAAAAGACCTTCCTGGAGTACGTTATCACATTCTTAGAGGAGCTTTGGATACAGCAGGTGTTGACGGACGTAAGAAATCACGTTCACTATACGGCACCAAGAGACCAAAAGCAGCTAAGAAGTAAGTCATTAATTTTTTAAAATTTCTACAGAAATGAGAAAAGCAAAGCCTAAAAAGAGGATTCTACTTCCTGATCCAAAATTCCACGATGTGTTGGTAACACGTTTCGTGAACAACTTGATGTTGCAGGGGAAGAAGAGTATCGCTTACGCTATTTTTTATGACGCAATCGACATGATTGGCGAGAAGATGAAAGATTCTGACAAGGCTCCACTAGAAATTTGGAAGAAAGCTCTTGAGAATGTAACCCCACAGGTAGAGGTTAAAAGCCGCAGAGTGGGTGGTGCAAACTTCCAGGTTCCTACTGAGGTACGCCCAGAGAGAAAAATTTCACTTTCTATGAAGAACATGATTCTTTATGCTCGCAAGAGATCTGGTCGTTCAATGGCTGAAAAATTAGCTGCAGAGATACTAGCTGCATACAATAATGAGGGTGCTGCCTTCAAAAGAAAAGAGGATATGCATAAGATGGCTGAGGCCAACAAAGCATTCGCTCACTTCCGTTTTTAATATCTAGATAGAACAAAATGGCAAGAGATTTAAGACTTACCAGAAATATCGGTATCATGGCACATATTGATGCCGGTAAAACAACAACTTCCGAGAGGATTTTGTTCTACACAGGTAAAACCCACAAGATTGGTGAGGTACATGAGGGTGGTGCTACCATGGACTGGATGGTTCAGGAGCAGGAGAGAGGTATTACAATTACTTCTGCTGCTACTACAGCTTTCTGGAAATACAATGGTGAGCAGTACCAGATTAACCTTATTGATACCCCAGGCCACGTGGACTTTACTGTAGAGGTAGAGAGGTCATTGCGTGTTCTTGACGGTACAATTGCTACTTTCTGTGCTGTAGGACGTGTTCAACCACAGTCTGAGACAGTATGGAGACAGGCAGACAAACATAGAGTTCCTAAAATTGCATATGTAAACAAGATGGACCGCGTAGGTGCGGACTTCCTTGCTGTAGTATCTGAGATGAAAGAGAAATTGGGTGCAAACGCAGTTCCAATCGCTCTTCCTATCGGTGCTGAGGACAAATTCCAGGGTATTGTAGATCTAATTGACATGAAAGGTTACTTCTACGATCAGGAGAGCAAGGATATTGTTAACTATGAGGTAAGAGACATTCCAGAGAATATGCTTGCAGAGTGCGAGGAGTGGAGAGGCAAACTTATTGAGGCTGCCGCTGAGTACGACGAGGCTCTAATGGAGAAATTCTTTGATGATCCTGATTCAATTACCGCAGAGGAGATCATTGCTGCCATCAGAAAAGCTACAATTGACATGGCTATCGTTCCTATCACTTGTGGTTCTTCATTCAAGAATAAAGGTGTACAGTTCCTTTTGGATGCTGTAATGAGATATCTTCCTTCACCACTTGATAAAGGTAAAGTTGAGGGTACAAACCCTAACACAGGTGAGACTGAGGAGAGAAAATTCAATGTTAAAGAGCCATTCTGCGCATTGGTGTTCAAGATTGCTACAGATCCTTTTGTAGGCCGTCTTGCATTCATGAGAGCTTACTCAGGTAAACTTGACGCAGGTTCTTACATTTTGAATACACGTTCAGGTAAAAAAGAGCGTATTTCACGTCTGTTCCAGATGCACTCAAACAAACAGAACCCTATTGAGTTCGTTGAGGCAGGTGACATCTGTGCAGCAGTAGGTTTCAAAGAGCTTAGAACAGGTGATACCATCTGTGTTGAGAGCAACCCGCTTGTTCTTGAGCAGATGACTTTCCCAGATCCGGTTATCGGTTTGGCAGTAGAGCCTAAGACTCAGAAGGACCTTGACAAATTGGGTATTGCACTTGGTAAACTTGCTGAGGAGGACCCTACATTTACAGTTAAATCAGATCATGAGACTGGCCAGACCGTTATCAGCGGTATGGGTGAGCTTCACTTGGATATCATTGTTGACCGTCTAAGAAGAGAGTTCGGCGTAGAGATTAACCAGGGTGCACCTCAGGTTAACTACAAAGAGGCTATCCGCTCTACAGTACAGCACAGAGAGGTGTTCAAGAAACAGTCTGGTGGTAAAGGTAAATTTGCTGATATCATTGTTGAGATTGGACCTGCAGACGAGGGTGTTAACGGCCTACAGTTCATTGATGAGGTTAAAGGTGGTAACATTCCTAAAGAGTTCATCCCAGCTGTTGAGAAAGGTTTCAAATCTGCAATGGCAAACGGTGTATTGGCAGGTTACGAGGTTACTTCACTTAAGGTTAAACTTAAAGACGGTAGCTTCCACCCAGTTGACTCTGATGCCCTTTCATTTGAGATTGCTGCAAGACAGGCATTCCGTAAAGCCCTTCCTAAGGCTACTCCAGTTATCATGGAGCCAATCATGGCCCTTGAGGTAGTAACTCCTGAGGATTATATGGGTGATATTATTGGTGACTTGAACAAACGTAGAGGTCAGATCACCAGCATGGATGCTAACGGTAACGCTAGAATTGTAAAAGCTAACGTTCCACTATCTGAGCAGTTCGGATATGTAACTATCCTAAGAACAATCTCTTCTGGTAGAGCAACCAGCACAATGCAGTTCTCACACTATGCAGACCTTCCTGCAGCTCTTGCTAAAGATGTTATTGAGCAGTCTGGCAACAAGAAACTTGGTGAGGACGACGAGTAAAAATGAATTATTAATTGGTTAACAATTATATACAATGAGCCAAAAAATAAGAATTAAACTAAAATCTTACGATCACGCTTTGGTTGACAAATCAGCTGACAAGATCGTAAAAACAGTAAAAGCTACTGGTGCTGT
>JAZNUT010000024.1:0-14447 GCA_045592425.1 Candidatus Egerieisoma sp. | reverse complement strand
TTCCTGAAATCCAGAGCAAATATGGTAGAGGTGAGTACAACATGAATGGCCTTTTGATTACAGAGGCAGAGACTGATTCTTGGGGTGATGTAAATAACGGTCCTGTTTATGACAACGTTAAAAACTTCTTCCAGGGCAGCTCTGTATGGGATAACAGCTTCAGCGTAGCTGGTGGTCACAAAAACGGTAACTACTATCTATCTGCTTCACGTTACGACCAGACTGGTGTTATCCAGGGTACAGGTTATGAGAAAACTACTTTCCGTTTCAACGGTGAGCAGAAATATGGCAATCTAACTGTTGGTGCAAACGTTTCTTACTCAGTTGCTGACACTGACAAAACCCTTACTTCATCAGGTCTATATGGTGGTGGTGGTAACGGTACCATGACTGCTCTATACGGTTGGTCAAGAGCTGAGAACATGTCTAAATGGATCAACGAGGACGGTAGCAAATACAGAATGTTCCCTAACGCAGCTCTTGAGGATGAGGTTGAGAACCCTTACTGGATCATCAACAAAAACAAGATGACTGATAGGAACGAGCGTATTACAGGTGCTATAAATCTTAGCTACGTTTTCACTGACTGGTTGAACCTTGCTTACAGAATGGGTGTTGACTCATACAACCAGGACGCTTACACTTACATTGCTCCAGGTGCTTCTGTAAAAGAGACTTACCAGAACGGTCGTTTGAGCAAATCTAAGATCAAATACAACTATTTGAACACCAACTTGATGTTGAACTTCCACAAAACTTGGGGTGACTTTGACGTAGCTGCTCTTGTAGGTACTGCAACTGAGGCAACTGACCGCAGATCAAACACTATGTGGGGTTGGAGCTTTGAGACTCCTGGTACAATTTCGTTCAGCAACATTCTTGACGAGAACAAGAAATTCACTGACGGTACTACTCAGAAACGTCTTGTAGGTGTATATGGTGAGATCAGAGCTTCTTACAAAAACATCGCTTACTTGACACTAACAGGACGTAATGACTGGACTTCAACTCTTCCTGTTGAGAACAGATCATACTTCTACCCATCAGTATCAGGTTCAGTAGTATTCACTGAGCTTCTTCCTCAGAACGACGTTCTTACATTCGGTAAAATCCGTGGTTCATGGGCTGAGGTAGGTAAAGACTCTTCTCCTTACTCTACTTCTACTCCTCTTTGGCCTGTACAAAATGTAAACGGTGGTTTCATCGGTACTGGTAACAACTGGCAGTCAGGTAACAAATATCTAAAACCTGAGCAGCAGATTGCTTGGGAGGTTGGTACTGAGTTGAAATTCTTCAACGGCCGCCTAGGTTTGGATTACACTTACTATCAGTCAGAGACAAGAAACCAGATTGCTTCTCCACGTCTTGCTCAGTCAACAGGTTATATCCTATTTGCTTTGAACTCTGGTTCAGTTAAGAACAAAGGTATGGAGTTGATGGTTACAGGTACTCCTGTTGATAACAAAAACTTCACTTGGGATATCACTTTGAATATGGCAGGTAACCGCGGTACTCTTGGTGAGTTCATTGATGGTGTTGACTATTTCTATGTAACAGATACTCAGATTGGTGGTGTTAAAGCTGCTTCAATCCCTAACGGTGGTGCATTCCTTGCTTTGACAGGTAACTACTGGCTAAGAGAGAAAGATGCTGACGGTAACGAGATTGCTAACGGCAGATACCAGGTTGACCCTACTACAGGTCTTTACAAACTTCAGGGTGCTACTACTAACGTTGTTGGTAACCGTGAGTCAACTTTCACTGGTGGTCTAACTAACAACTTCCGTTGGAAAAACCTATCATTCTCATTCCTATTGGACTTCCGTCTTGGTGGTGACATCTACAACGGTACCCAGTACTACTTGACTTCACTTGGTCAGTCAATGAGAACTCTAGACCGTGAATCTGTAACTGTATCTGGTGTTGACGCAACTACAGGTGCTGATTTCAACCAGACTTATCAGAGAGGTCAGACATATGTTATCAATGGTAAACCATACTCTGGTGAGTACATGATCCAGCAGTACTGGAGCAACTATTGTAACAATGCTTACAACTTCATTCAGGATGTTAACTGGTTGAAACTTCGTTCAATCAACCTTTCATACGATTTCACTAGCCTAATCAAAGGCCAGAACTTCCTAAAAGGTCTAACCGCATCACTAACTGCTAACAACCTATTCACTTGGACTAACTACGTAGGTGGTATGGATCCAGAGGTTGCAGCTGTAGGTTCTGCAGGTGGTTCAGGTTCAGTAGGTATTGACTACTGCGGTGTACCAGTTCAGAGAACATTTGCGTTTGGTGTTAACCTAACATTCTAAAAATTTAAAAGATTACAGAAATGAAAAAAGTATTATATTCAATTTTATCACTAATCTTGATTTTTGGAGCTACCTCTTGCGACAAATGGTTGGATGTGAACGTCAATCCAGATTCTCCAAGCAGCTTGAGTGCTACCGTTGAGATTAGATTGCCATGGATACAGTATTTCTATGCTTATTCAAATGCTTGCGCAGCAGTTAGAACAAACGCTTCTGCACAGATGATTACAACTACCTCCAGAACTGGTGCTATGGGTAGATTGGCTCACTGGAATCCTTACCAGTCATCATCAACTACTCCTTACCAGAACTGGTTTGTAGGTGGTGCTGTGAATATTCCAGACCTAATTGAGAAATCAAAAGAGACAGGTGCTACTCACTATGAGGCTGCAGCTCTTGTTCTTAAATCAATGGGTCATATTATGTTGTGTGACCTATACGGTGAGATGCCTTATACTCAGGCTGTAACAGCTGACGAGTCTCCTGCTTATGATACAGGTGACGTTATCTATGCCGGCTGTCTTGCAGACATTGACAAAGCTATTGAGCTATTCTCTGCTCCTCAGCAGGAGGGTGCTATTGCTCTATCAGCAGGTGATACTTGGAACGGTGGTGACGTTAACAAATGGATCAAACTTTGCTACGGTCTAAAAGCTCGTTGGTTGAACAACTTGTCTAAGACTTCTCAGTATGACCCAGAGGCTATCCTTGCTGCTGTAAACAACTCTGTTAAATCTAACGCAGAGAACACAAAAATGACTCACTACAATGTTGAGACTGCAGGTACTCAGCCACTTATTGGTGATGCTTATGGTCCTAACGTTGTATGGGATACAGCTGCTTGGGGTACAGGCCAGAGACTTCTAAGATGGTATGTTAACCTACTTACCAACTTCAAAGGTACAGGTGTAGAGGATCCACGTGCAGACAAACTTCTTCCTCATTCAATGGTTAACACTGTATTGAGCGAGGACGGTGCAAGAATCGTAAGCCACGAGTGGCAGAGAGACTGCGGTTTGGATATCATGAACGTTGAGGAAGGTTGGAAAATGAACAGACATGCTGCTGGTAACCTTAACTCTTACCTAACAATGGCTAAGAAAGATGAGACTAAAGCATATCCTGTTGAGACTATCAATGAGTTCTTCACTTCAGTTGATGCATTTGTTGCTAACGTAAGAAAATGCTACAACGAGGAGGTTGCTACCATTAAAGTAGAGACTGATTCAGTTAGAATCACTTACCATCCAGGTGCAATGTATGTTAACGACAGTAACCCTATCTACGTAGAGGATATCAGATATGTACAGTTGCGTTCAGATGCTATCTTTGAGACTGCAGGTCTATCAAAAACTGATATGTGCTGCTACTACTCAGCTGTATCTGCAAACACAAGAGCTGTAGGTCTAGTACAGGGTACTGGTGCATTCTACTCAAGACCAGATTCAGACTTTGATATCCTTACTTACAGTGAGATGTGTTTCATCAAAGCTGAGGTATTGTTCCGTAAAGGTGATGCAGCTGGTGCATACGCTGCTTACATTGATGGTATTGAGAGTCACTTTGCTCGTATGAACGAGAAACTTGAGTACTGGACAGGTATCGGTTGTGGTAAGACTGCTCTTGGCTTTGATGTATCATTCGCTTACTCTCCAATGGAGCAGGCTGATATTGATGCTTACATGGCAAGTGAGGCTGTTGCACAGTCTGCAAGTGAGCTTACTCTATCAGATATTATGATGCAGAAATACATCACAATGGGCTTCAGCATGGTTAACTGGAATGACATGCGTAGATACAACTACTATGCAGGAAACATTGGTAACTATGGTGTAATTTATACAGAGATGTCTGAGCCAGCTTACAGAACTCAGGATCAATCTACTTTCTCATCTAACCCTAACGATGACAGCTTCTTCTTGAGACGTTGGATGTTGCCTTCTCTTGAGACTGGTTACAACTCACAGAACATTAAAGAATTGTACGACCAGCTTTATGGTGGTATTGCTGCTACTGATTACTCAGTATATTCAATTCCAGTATGGTGGGACAAAACTAACTAATTAGTTATTCCATATAAAACTGACGGGGCCAAGAAATTGGTCCCGTCTTTTTTATATATGCAGCAATCGCCACTTTATATATACAGCTATTACCACCCAGGATTCTGAGGGAAATCTATCCCTTTGAGCTGGTACAGGGTAAGCTGTCCTGTAGGTATTGCATCCAAATAATTCTTTGGCACCTCAACGCTGCGCCCCACACCAACACCATAAGGGAGAATATATCCCTGGAAATCTACAACAAGTCCCTCAATAGCATCGGCCTGTTGAACCTTTGCCCCTCTAAAAATATCCGGTTTGGCAACTGGTGAAAGATACTCCAGTTTGCCCCATCTGCGGATATCCCATTCACGGAATCCGTCCATCATAAGTTCCACTCTCCTCTCCCTGCGGATTTCCCACAATAGAGGGGAGACATCCTGGTCACGCAAAGGGTCATCGGGAATAGAAGAGAGCATAAGAGGCTCTACCCCTCCCCTGGCACGTAACAGGTTGACTGTATTGTCCAGATCGTTCTGAGTAAGGACACCAAGTTCTGCACTGGCCTCCGCATAATTGAGCAACACCTCTGCCAACCAGAAGATTGGGGCATCTGTAGGGTTGTTTGGGGCAAGAATCTCTGAAGCTTCAAGCCCCGGATTGTTGAACTTGGTTATAATATATCCTGTGCTGGAGGTGAATCCTTTTGAGTTAGGGTTTCCTATGTATGCAAGTTCTCCCTCCACAGACTGCAAGAGCCTCAAATCCCTGTTTGCAAGGGTCTGGGCAATTGTCCCATCGCCCTCATACATTGGAGACAATGAGATTGGAAGTCCGTCGGTGCACAGGTATGCATCCACTGCATCTTTTGTAAGGCCGCTCATCATGGTACTGCTGTTGGTATATCCTATCACCGAGTGAGTGAGGATTCCCGCAACATACGATTTGTAGAGGAGCACCTCGGGGTTCTTGCTCAAATCAAGCGAACCGTAAAGTTCTTGATATACAGGGGTAAGGGTAAAATTCCCCTTCCCGATAACCTCTTGTGCCGCACTCCGGGCCAGCTGCAGAAGTGCCTCTCCCCTTGCCGCATCTCCCCCTACATATTTGGCGTATGTCCCCTCATATAGGGCAACTCTGCTCAAATAGGCCAGAGCCACCTCCTTGGAGACCACATTCACATCCCCCATAGCCTTGCTCCTATCTATAGTGCGGAGATTCTCAACAGCAAACTGCAAATCTGCCATTATGCTGTCAACCACCACTTCCCTTGGGGTACGGGGCGTATAAATTGCCTCCATGTCCGACTGGTCAAGATATTTGTCTATATATGGCACATCTCCAAAATGGCGTACCAGATTGGCGTATTCAAAAGCCCTGAAGAATTTTGCCACTCCAAGGTAATGGGCAGCTGCCTCCTGGCTCAACATATCCATCTGTGGAACCCTTACCAGCAACAGATTTGCTTTTCTTATATATGTGTAATCCCAATGGGAGTTGCTTGCAGGGGCCGTTGTAGGGAACAGATCCATAGATCTGGCCGCCTGGTCGTCTGTGAATGTGGTGAAGTAGAAATCACCGTTTGTCCCTGTCCCATAACCGGTAAAGAGGTTATAGAACTCCCAGCAGTAAGATTTTACATTATTCTCACTTGTCCAGAAATTTTCATCTGTAAATACCGTTTTTGAGCCCCTGTCCAAAAAATCTTTTGAGCAGGAGACGGCAACAACCGCCACCATTGCCGCAAGCAGCAGCTTTGCACCTTTTATTTTATATGTTTTCATATCTCAGTTACATTGTAAGTTGTATTCCAAATGAGAGAATCCTCTCAAATGGAGCTGTCCTGCCATAAAAGTTAGAGGTTGATGAGCCCGCTGTTATCTCAGGATCTATTGGAATCTTCTTCTGTGAGAACTCCAACAGATTCTCTCCGCTGAAATATATCCTGGCCTTGGTTAGAGAGGCCCTCTGGACAATTTTGTCGGGAAGAGAATATCCTATTGTAAGATTCTTGAGCCTCAAGTATGAGAGGTTGAGAAGATATTTGGTCTGCGGGTAGAAGTTGTTTCCACTGGCTGCCGCCGCATTTGCCATATATCTTATTCCACTTATTGCAGAGGTTCCGTTACCCGTGTAAGGGAGCGGGTATTTTGCGTTGGGATTCTCCGGACTCCAGAAATCCATCTGGTGCTCATACATCACATCCGCACCCCTGTAATAAGGGATTGCCTCATTGCCTGTTGCCCAAAGCTGTCTCTTGCCTATTCCCTGGAAATAAATATCCACATCAAACCCTTTCCATGTACCACCTATCCTAAAGCTGTACTGGTAGCGTGGGGTTGTGTTTCCTATTATTTTAAGGTCTCCATGGTCCTGCAATGTGGATTTTCCGGCATTGATTACCCCATCCCCATTGAGGTCTTTATATTTTATATCTCCCGCTCCATACACAAAGTTTCCGGTCTGCAACCCTACCTGACTTGGAGATGAGGCCACATCTTCTGCAGAGGTAAAGTAACGGTCTGTCTCAAATCCCCATATCTCGCCCACTGTTTTGCCTTTGTAATTCTCTGTGAGGAGATTGCCGGAATTGGAGTTCCACTCTGTAATTACACTTTTGTAGTCACTTATATTTATATTGCCATATATGCTCAGGCCGTTGGCAAAGCTGTGGCTTCCGTCTATGGTTATCTCCCATCCCCTTGTACGCAAACGTCCGCCATTGACCATTGCCGCTGAGGTACCAAAGCTCTCTGGAAGGGTCTCCCCCACAGAAAGCATGTTCCTGTTCTCCCTCTGGAACCAGTCGAAGGTTATTCCGTATTTGTTCTTGAAGAACCTTATATCAGCACCTATATCCAATGTGGCTATATCCTCCCAATAGAGGTTTGATGAGACATTGGCTGGCAATCCTGTATATAGTACCCTTGCTCCATTTACCAGCCATTGTGCAGATGCTGTGGACATTGTTGGGATAAACCTGTCTGTTCCAACATTCTGGTTTCCAATAATTCCGTAGGATCCCCTTATCTTCATGTCCGAAACCACCTCTTTTACAGGGGCAAAAAATGGCTCCTGGGAGATTCTGTACCCAAGGGAGAATGAAGGGAAGAATGCCCATCGGGAGTGTGAAGGGAAGTTTGAAGAGCCGTCATATCTGCCGTTCACCTCTGCAAGGTATTTGTCCTTGTAGTTGTAGTTTACCCTGGCAAACAATCCCACTACCGCCCAATCGTTGGCAGCTCCATTTACTGTGGCCGCACCATTTGCAAGGGGCAATTGCCCAAGATTTTTGTCCATCAGCCCCATTTTCTTTGAAAACTGCTCCGAGTAATCTCCTTTTTCCACATTCAAACCTGCAGTTGCCTTTATATTGTGGTCTCCAAATGATTGCTCGTAAGTAGCGTATGTATTGGAGGTTACCTGAGTTGTTCTGGATGATGTGAAATCCACTTCATCATACGAGCTCCCAGGGAGTTTGGTGTTGTAAGTGAGACCTCCACCCCAGAAATCCCACAATGCCACATATCCGCCACTGTTGTGTATGTTCCTGTGGCGGGTTGAGTAGGCAAATTCGCTCCTTAGCTGCACAAGGTCACCTATATAGAATGTTGCCGCCACCTGGGCGTTCTGATAAGTCTCATTGTTTGTACTGTATGATGCATTGTGCAAATAGCCCGGTATGTGACGGAAATATGCGGTTGTACCACTCTGGTCTGTATAGGTTCCGTATGGGAAATACCTGCCCCAACGCCACATGTAGTAGAACGGGTCCTGGTACTGGTAAGGGTACTTGTAATCCATCTGACGCATATTGAGTCTGGCATCTATATCAACCCACTTTGCCGGTTTGGCATTCACACTTAGGGAGAGATTATATTTGTTGATGATATCCGGTTTTATTTTAAGTATCCCCTCCTGGTACTGGTAACCACCGCTGAGGACAAAACTTATCTTCTCGCTTCCACCTGTAACCTGCAGATTGTGGCTCTGTTGCGGAGTCCATTTCTGGTACATCTCATTTACAGGATCCCACAAGCGGTAAAAATAGGTTACACCATCCCTTATCTCAAAATCCTCCCCCATAATCATCTCTTTACCTTTACGGTTATGGGAATAATTGTTTATCCAGTTTGTGATACCTGCCATAAGGGGCTGGGCCTTCATTCCAAACATATCAAAAGCCTGCTTGCCCCTCTCCATGGCAGCCTCCATTGCCGCAATCTCAGCTACCTGATCTTTTGGGAACTGAGGCAGAACTGTTGGAGTACCCCATGAGAAATTGTTTGTATAGCTGGCAGTAAACCTTGTCCCCATCTTGCCGCTCTTGGTCTTTATAAGGATAACACCAAAAGCTGCCCTTGCACCATAGATGGATGTGGATGCAGCATCTTTAAGTACAGAGATGCTCTCTATATCATCAGAATTTACAAGGGAGATATCACTTACCACCACATTATCCACCAGAATGAGCGGACTGCCCCCATCTGTTGCATTAAGAGAGCCCATTCCTCTGATATTGATTGCCGGAGACTGGTTAATGGCTCCGTTTGAGAAGGTAATGGTAAGGCCCGGAACAGCTCCCTGCAACCCTTTGGCCGGGTCTGTGAAAGGTTTGCTCTCCAGTGCCCTCCCCACATTCACAGTAGAAACCGCACCGGTAAGGTTCTCCTTCTTCTGGGAGCCGAAACCAACCACAACAAGCTCATCCAGCAACATGGCATCCTCACTGAGGACCACATCAATAACCCCCTTCCCATTAACAGGAATATCTTTCTTCTTCATCCCGATAAGGGTGAACTCCAGCACCGCATCCTCAGGCACCTTTATATTATAGTAGCCGTCCACATCTGTAATGGCCACATTCCTTGGGTTCCCCATCTCCACTACAGATACCCCGATAAGGGGCTCACCATTCATATCAGTAACCTTTCCTGTCACTGTAATTACCTGTGCTGCGGCACCCCTCCCATTACCATAAGAGGGAAAGGCCACTGCCGAAATGCCCGCAAAGAGCAGCAATAGCGGGAAAAGACGGAACCACCGGCCTCTTCCCAGTAATGTATAACCGTTTGAATAACACATAGGTTGAATTATTAGAACTATGTGCATAGAACAAAATTCCAAAGGTTTGGTTTATAATTGCTACATTTGTAGCCAGGGACCAAAATCTTTCAAAAACCTTTAGGGATGTTACCTGCAAAAAGCAAAATTTTACTTTTTCCGTACTGGATAGCACTAAAAATAAGGCATTTCCTTTATGACAAGGGGATAAAGAAGAGTGTATCCTATCCGGTACCGGTAATTTGCGTTGGCAACATTACTGTTGGAGGCACCGGCAAGACACCCCATACAGAGATGATAATACGGATGCTGCAACACAGATACAGGATTGCGGTACTCTCAAGAGGATATAAAAGGAAGACAAAAGGGTTCAGGATTGCATCTGACGGCGATACATTTGTCCAGATTGGTGATGAGCCCATGCAGATAAAGCACAAATTCCCACACATAACCGTTGCTGTTTGTGAAGACAGGCGTGAGGGGATAGAGAAATTGTTGGCCTTGCCCCAGGCTCCACAGCTCATTATTCTGGATGATGCCTTCCAGCACCGCAGGGTAAGGCCTTCCCACTCCATAGTCCTGATGAACTGGCACAACCCTATCTTCTCAGATAATCTGCTCCCACTGGGCCACCTGAGAGACCTTCCTGAACAGATCCGTAGGGCAGACTCAGTAATTGTAACCAAATCTCCGTTATTTGGGGAACATGACGGAATTATAGACGAGCCCATTGCTGCCGCCCAGATAGCTCCGGTAGAGAAAGAGTGGCGTGCAAGACTTGGCCTGCGCAAAGATCAGAACCTCCGTTTTTCATACATCTGCTACGGAAATGCTGCGGCTGTATTCCCATCTGAGGGGGACAACCGCTACATATACTCAACAAGTGCAGTATTCTTTACCGGAATTGCCAACGACACAGAGTTCCGCAATCATGTAGCCAGTTCGTACAAGATTTTGAACGCCATAAAATACCCTGACCATTACAACTTTACAAAGGGAAACATAAAGGATCTTAACAACTGGGCCGCCCTATACCCAACCAGCGTGGTCCTCACCACAGAGAAGGACTGCATGCGTCTGCATGGTAACCCCCACATAAGCCCAGACCTCAAAAAAAGACTCTTCTATATCCCGATAGAGGTACGCCTACTCCCCTCATCCCACCAATAAGCCCCACTTCATTTTACATGTCTCCCCATCGGGAAGCAACATAATCAAGCAGTCTGACCACCTCTTGCGGATCATTTTCAGTTACAAGTTTAAGACGGGTCTCCTTGAAATCCGGAAGGCATTTGAAGTAGTTGCTCAAGTGGCGGCGCATCTCAAGAACACCCACCCTATCCCCTTTTACCGAGATTGATTTTGCAAAATGCTTTTTGGCAAGGGCTACTTTTTCCAACACTGTAAGGGGTGGCATCTCCTCTCCATGCTGCAGATAATGCTTTACCTCCTGGAATATCCACGGGCGGCCGTATGTGGCCCTGCCAATCATTATTCCATCAACCCCATACCTCTCAAAAGCGGCTGCGGCGCCAGGGCCATCTGTAATATCGCCATTACCTATTATAGGTATATGCATACGGAGATTCTCCTTAATCTTGCCAATGAGGGTCCAGTCCGCCTCCCCTTTATACATCTGGCAGCGGGTGCGGCCATGCACTGTAAGGGCTGCTATGCCCACATCCTGCAACCTCTCCGCCAGCTCAACAATTATTTTTGAGTCCTCATCCCACCCAAGGCGGGTCTTTACGGTAACAGGGAGCTTTACCGCCTCCACCACAGATTTGGTAATCTCCACCATTTTGTCGGGGAAACGCATCATTCCGCTTCCTGCCCCCCTCCCCGCAATTTTGCTTACAGGGCAGCCAAAATTTATATCTATGATATCCGGGCCTGCACCTCCGGCAATCCGGGCAGCATTCTCAGCCATCTGGGCAGCCTCCACCATAGCCTCCGGGATATGTCCGTAAATCTGTATCCCGATAGGTTTCTCATAATCATATGTCACAAGTTTGGCCAGAGATTTCTTTGCATCTCTAATGAGCCCATCCGACGATACAAACTCGGTGTACATCATATCTGCACCGAATTCTTTACATATATATCTGAAAGACGCATCTGTCACATCCTCCATTGGGGCCAAAAAGAGTGGTTTTTCACCCAAATCCAAATTGCCTATCTTCATAGTTTTGCTTGAAATTTGCTGCAAAAGTACTCAAAAAAAAGAGATTGTATATATGCCACCAACAACTAAAAAAAAAGTACTTTTGTTATTTGTAAGATATAAACAGCTATGATGGAATCCAAGAAATTCAAGAGAATTGGAGTACTTACCTCCGGCGGTGATGCTCCTGGAATGAATGCCGCTATAAGGGCAGTTGTAAGAACCTGTATATATAAAGGTGTGGAACCTGTCGGGATTATGAGAGGATACCAGGGGATTCTGGATAAAAGGTTCTTTGGAATGCAGTCCCATTCCGTTTCCAAAATAATTGACAGGGGTGGTACTATGCTCAAATCAAGCAGGTGCCCACAATTTATGGAGGCAGATGTGAGGGCCCAGGCAATTGAAAACCTTAAGGAGGCTGGGATAGATGCTCTGGTTGTTATTGGCGGAGACGGCTCTTTCAGAGGGGCAAATGCATTGTATGAGGAGTATGACTTCCCGATAGTCGGCGTCCCGGGGACCATTGACAACGATATCTACGGCACCGACTTTACAATAGGTTTTGATACAGCAATAAATACAGCTGTGCATGCAATTGATAAAATCAGGGACACCGCAGATTCCCACAATCTCCTCTTTTTTGTAGAAGTTATGGGGCGTGATGCCGGTTTCATAGGACTTTATACCGGAATTGCAACAGGAGCCGAGCAGTGCCTCATCCCCGAATATCATACAGATGTGGATAAATTGTGCCTGTACCTGACCAATGAGAGGAGAAAAAACAAGACCAGCGGTATAATTGTGGTGGCTGAAGGGGATGATGCCGGAAGCGCCCACGAAGTTGCAGCCAAAGTTAAAGAGAAACTGCCCCACTACGATACCAGGGTAACAACATTGGGCCACATACAAAGGGGAGGTTCCCCTACCTGCAACGACAGGGTTCTGGCAAGTGTACTTGGAAACGGTGCAGTAGAGGCCCTTCTCAAGGGGTGGAGCGGTGTAATGATAGGCCAGGTAAATGGAGATATAACCTATACTCCGTTCAATCAGGCATGTACAAAACACAATCTTATAAATAAAAATCTGTATGAGATTGCTCATATTTTGGCACTTTAAAAATTTTTACTACCTTTGCACCCCCTTATATAGGGGAAAATCGCAACAAAAATTAGTATTAACTTAAAAATCAACACAGTGGAGTATCAAAGTTACAAGACAGTTTCGGCAAATGCACAGACCGTAACCAAAGAGTGGTTGGTAATTGACGCAACTGATCTAGTATTAGGAAGACTTGCAAGCAGAATCGCATTGGTTCTTAGAGGCAAGCACAAGGCCAACTACACCCCACACGTGGATTGTGGTGATAACGTGATTGTTATCAACGCAGACAAAATCCGCCTTACAGGTAAGAAGTTGACCGACAAGGTGTATGTGAGACATACAGGGTATCCCGGTGGACAGCGTTTTGCAAACCCTAAAGAGTTGCTAGTACGCAAACCAACCGTAGTTCTTGAGGAGGCAGTAAAAGGTATGCTTCCTAAAAACAGACTTGGAGCAGAGTTGTTCCGTAACCTACATGTATATGCAGGTGCTGAGCATCCTCACCAGGCACAACAACCTAAAACAGTTACTTTTAACGAAATTTAAACACAGAGCATGGAACAAATCAACGCCCTTGGAAGACGTAAAACAGCAGTTGCTCGCGTTTATGTGAACACAGGAAAAGGTAATATTACCATTAACGGTAAAGAGCTTAACTCTTACTTTGTAGAGGAGACTCTTCAGTTTATCGTTAAACAACCTCTTGAGGTTACCAACACTTTGGCAGAGTTTGACATTAAAGCAAACCTTGATGGTGGTGGAATCAAAGGTCAGGCAGAGGCTCTTCGCCTTGGTATTGCTCGCGCACTTTGCGCTATCAATGCTGAGTACCGTCCAGCCCTTAAAGCAGCCGGCTTCCTAACTCGTGACTCAAGAGAGGTAGAGAGAAAGAAACCTGGTCAGCCTGGTGCACGCAGACGCTTCCAGTTCAGCAAACGTTAATATTGCTTTACTGTTAACGCTGATTTACATCATTGCACAGCTTGAATTGAAATTTTTTGGGACTTCCCTGTTGGGAGTCAATTCCCGTTTGGGAGCTACCCGATAAATTGTTCAGCTGCGGAAAATTTGGGGACCGGCCAAATGCCGCTACCTCAGATTGATATAAAGAGATTTATAAAAAGAGAAAAAAAACAAAAAAATGCCTAGAACAAATTTCCAAGACTTACTTGATGCAGGTTCGCATTTTGGTCACTTGAAAAGAAAATGGAATCCAAAAATGGCTCCATACATTTTTATGGAGAAAAATGGTATTCATATCATTGACTTGCACAAGACCGTTGTCAAAATAGATGAAGCAGCAAACGTGATGAAACAGCTTGCTCGCGCAGGTAGAAAAATCCTTTTTGTTGCTACTAAAAAACAGGCAAAAGAGATCGTTGCCGAGAAGGCTTCTGCTGTAAACATGCCATATGTTACAGAGAGATGGCCAGGTGGAATGCTTACTAACTTCCCTACTATCCGTAAGGCTGTTAAGAAGATGAACACCATTGATAAAATGATTACAGACGGTACATTTGACACTCTTGCTAAAAGAGAGAAACTTCAGATTACCCGCCAGAGAGCTAAATTGGAGAAAAACCTTGGTTCAATTGCAGACCTTAACCGTCTCCCTTCTGCTCTATTTGTAGTTGACGTTCAGAAAGAGATGAACGCAGTTAAAGAGGCTAACCGCCTTAACATACCGGTTATCGCTATGGTTGATACTTGTTGCGATCCTACCCCTATTGATTATGTAATTCCTGCAAA
>JAZNUT010000023.1:0-117872 GCA_045592425.1 Candidatus Egerieisoma sp. | reverse complement strand
AGCGACGGGGATCCACCTCTACCCATACCGAACAGAGAAGTTAAGCCCGTTAGCGCCGATGGTACTGCTATACCAAGTGGGAGAGTAGGTAGCCGCCAACCTTCAGAGACCTTCAGAAGAAATTCTGGAGGTCTTTTTTTTATATGGCTATATTTGCTTTAATTCTTATCTTTGCACCCTATTTTAAACAAGTTTGATATTTTTATGGAACAATTCGCCTCTTTTATAGGATCAGTCAATAATGTTTTGTGGTCTTATATCCTTATTGTAATGTTGTTGGGATGTGCCTTGTATTTTTCATTTAAGACAAAGTTCGTTCAGTTCAGAATGATTGGAGAGACTTTAAGACTACTTAAAGGTTCCACTTCTACGAGCAGTAATGAGCAGGGCAAGAGTCAGGTTTCTTCTTTCCAGGCATTCATTGTTTCAATTGCAAGTCATGTTGGTACCGGTAATCTTGCAGGTGTGGCTACAGCGATTGCCATTGGCGGCCCTGGTGCCATTTTCTGGATGTGGATTACAGCATTGCTTGGTTCTGCAAGTTCTTTCATTGAGTGTACCCTTGCACAGCTTTACAAGAGAAAGGGTAAAGATTCATTTATTGGAGGTCCTGCGTATTATATGAGCATTGGTTTGAAGAAGCCTTGGATGGGTTCTCTTTTTGCAGTTCTTCTTATTTTCACTTTCCCGTTTGCATTCAATACTGTGCAGAGCAATACTATCTGTGCGGCATTCCAGGAGGCCTTCAATTTTGACCCTACAATTGTTGGAATTATCCTTACCTTAATTACTCTTGTAGTAATTTTTGGAGGTATTCAACGAATTGCAAAAGTGAGCAGTGTTATTGTTCCTGTAATGGCACTCGGATATGTTGCGTTGGCCCTTGTTGTAGTGCTAATGAATGTTACCAAACTTCCTGCTGTCTTTGATCTTATCATTTCAAGTGCTTTTGGCTGGAATCAGGCATTTGGAGGTATGATTGGTGCGGCTATGATGAACGGTATTAAGAGAGGTTTGTTCAGTAATGAGGCTGGAGAGGGTTCTGCCCCTAACGTAGCGGCTACAGCCGATGTCTCACATCCAGTAAAACAGGGTCTTATCCAGGTATTTGGAGTGTTTGCAGATACACTTATAATTTGTACCTGTACTGCTTTTATCATTTTGTTCAGCGGTGTTGCTTTTGGCCCTGATTCAAACGGTATCCAGCTTACACAGAAGGCATTGACCACCCAGATTGGTACTTTGGGTAATATTTTCATTGCTGCAGCAATCCTTTTCTTTGCGTTCAGCAGCATTATTGGAAACTATTATTATGGTGAGGCAAATGTAAGGTATCTTACAGGCAAAAAATGGGCGCTTGTTGTTTTCCGCCTTATGACATGTGCAATGGTTATGTTCGGTGCTATTGCCTCTTTGGATCTTGCCTGGAGTCTGGCAGATTTGTGCATGGCCCTTATGACAGCATGTAACCTTGTGGCAATCACCTTATTGAGCAAATATGTAGTACGCCTTATGAACGATTATAAGGTGCAAAAAAAACAGGGTATCAAAGACCCTGTATTCAAAAAGGAGAGTATGCCTGATATACAGCAAGATTTGGAGTGCTGGTAATAAAAGGAAATCACCTATTTTTTCAATAGATCAGGTCTAAGACGGGCAGTTCTCTCAAGGGACTGCTCTTCTTGCCATTGGGCTATCAGTTTGGGGTTACCGCTAAGCAAAACTTTTGGTACCTCCCATCCGTTGTAATTTGCAGGTCTTGTATATACAGGTGCAGAGAGCAAATTATCCTGGAAACAGTCGCTCAATGCTGATGTTTCATCTGAGATTGCACCAGGTATAAGCCTTACAACTGCGTCACAAACTACTGCTGCAGCAAGTTCTCCACCGCTTAGGACATAGTCACCTATAGATATTTCCATGGTAATAAGGTGCTCCCTTATTCTGTGGTCTATCCCTTTGTAGTGCCCGCAGAGAATCATAATATTTTCCTTGCATGAGAGCCTGTTGGCAATAGGCTGGTTGAGAGTCTCTCCGTCGGGAGACATATATATGATTTCATCATATTCCCTCTCCTGTTTGAGCTTTGAGATGAGTTTGTGGATTGGCTCTATCATAAGAATCATTCCTGCATCCCCACCGTAGCTGTAATCATCAACCTGGTGGTAGTTCCCTTTACCATACTCTCTGATGTCGTGTATATGTATCTCTACCAGACCTTTGTCTTTAGCTCTCTGTACTATTGAATGATTTAGCGGACTTTCCAAAAGCTCCGGTACTACTGTAAGTATGTCTATTCTCATATTTATTATATTCTCAAACCAAAAAGCGGTGTGTGCAAAGATAGAAAATTACTTAGCTATTATCAATTTTTACTATATTTGCAAGTTACTAATTTTATAGTCTGAATATTATGGTTGTTGAGATTTTACAAAAGTTCAGGGATTTGTCAAGTAATGGCGATTCTCAGAATTTTTTTGATAAAGTTGAGCCTTTGAAGGCTGCTTTCTACAAGAACTTGAATGAGAGTAAAGAGGGTGCTTCGGAGGAGCAGCTTGCACAGTTTGCACAGTATGAGGCTGAGTTTAAGGATCTTTATGCAAAATACAAGAAAGAGAGAGCGGATCTTTACAACGAGCAGGAGAGGAGAAAAGAGGAGAACTATGCAGCTAAACTTCAGATTATAGAGGAGCTTAAGGAGTTGCTCGGCACAGTGGAGGATGTCAATCATACATTCCCGGCTTTCAGGGAGTTGCAGAACAGATGGAAATCCATTGATATGGTTCCCCAGAGCAAGGTTAAGGATCTTGTTACCACATACCAGTATTATGTGGAGCAGTTTTATGACTATATAAAAATCAACAACGAATTCAGAGATATTGACTTTAAAAAGAACCTTGAGGCAAAAACCGTTTTGTGTCTGAGAGCTGAGGCTTTGGAGAATGAGGCCAATATTGTTGTGGCTTTTAAAGAGCTCCAGAAACTGCATGATGAGTGGAAGGAGCTTGGTCCGGTTGCCAAAGAGTACAGGGAGAGTATTTGGGAGAGATTCAAAACAGTTACCACTTCCATAAATAAAAAGCACCAGCATTTCTTTGAGCAGCTGAAAGAGGATCAGAAAAACAATCTTCAGGCAAAAACAATTTTGTGTGAGAGGGCGGAGGAGATAGCAAATGCCAAACCTGAGGATTCAAATGAGTGGAATCTCCTTTCCAAGAAAATGGATGCTCTGCAGAATGAGTGGAAAAATATTGGTTTTGCTTCAAAGAAAGATAACCAGAAGATTTATGACAGGTTCAGGAGTGCTTGTGACAAGTTCTACAATTTAAAGAGGGATTATTACGCAAATTTCAAGCAGCAGATGCAGGACAATTATGCTCTTAAGGAGCAGTTGTGCGAGAAGGCAGAGGTACTGATGGAGAGTCAGGATTGGAAAAGTGCCACTGATGAGCTTATCGCTTTGCAGAGACAGTGGAAGGAGATTGGCCCTGTTGCAAGGAAACAATCAGATATGGTATGGAAGAGATTCCGTTCTGCATGTGACTATTTCTTTGACAGAAAAGCAAAATACTTTGACAAAGTTGATGAGAAATATGAGCAGAATCTGCAGATGAAGCTTGCCCTTATAGAGGAGGTTAAAGGGTATAAAGTTGGCAGGACCAAGGATGAGGATATTTTGGCAATGCGCGATTTTCAGAGCAGATGGCTCGAGATTGGATATGTTCCACTTAAGGAGAAGGAGAGGATTCAGAAGGAGTTCAACAATGCTTTGGATGTCCATTTTGCTGATATAAGATCATTGGAGAGTGAGAAGAAGCTTAACAAGTTCAGAAGAATGGTTGCAGAAGTGAAGAACTCCGGTAAAGGTGAAAGAGGTCTTAGAATGGAGAGGGAGAAGCTTATTCTAAAATACAGAAAGACTGAGCAGGATATTGCAACCTTGGAGAATAATATGGGATTCTTTGCAAAATCAAAGAATGCGGACTCCATGATTGAGGATATACAGAAAAAAATCACTGTTGCAAAAGAGGAACTTTCAAGAATAGAAGAGAAAATAAACATTATAGATAATCATTTTGAGTAAAAAAGGTAAGAAGAGATGAACAAGAATACCGTCATTGGTTTTGTACTGATTGGTTTAATTTTAATTGGGTTTAGCTGGTACAACACCAAAACTTTTAAAGAACAGGAGAGAGCAAGATTTGTAGCTGATTCAATTGCCAGAGTGGAGGCCCTTAAAAATGCTCCAAAAGTGGATTCTGCAATGTTGGCGTTGGAAGAGCAGACAGCGGAGGTAAGTGTTAAACTTATGTCACCAGTTTATAAGGATTCTCTACTGGAAGCTGCAAGCAAAGCTGCTGAGGAGTTCTACACTTTGGAGAATGACAAAATTAAAGTCACTTTTACAACAAAGGGTGCCCAGGCATATAATGTTGTTGTAAAAGATTATTATACTCATGATAGTTTGGACCTTAACCTTGTAAAACCAAACGCAAGCAAATTTGCAATTGATTTTTATACAGACCAGCAGTTGTCAACCTCTGATTTCAACTATACTTTGGTTGAGCAGAATGACACATCTATGGTTTTCAGACTCCTTTTTGGCGAGAATTCTTATATTGACCATATATATACCCTTCCAGCCGACAGCTATAAAATGGATTTCAACTTCAGAATGGTTGGTATGGAGAAATATATCTCAAGAAACATGTCTTCTTTGGGAGTTGACTGGAGACTTGATATTCCAAGACTTGAGAAAGGATATGACAATGAGAAAAACTACTCTACAATTGTATATAAATATCCTGGAGAGGATAAAGTGGAGGATTTGGGTCTGAGAAAAGCCTCTTCATCGGAGAAGATCTCTACAAAACTTGAGTGGTTCGCATTCCAGCAGCAGTTCTTCTCTGCTATTCTGATGGCCAAAAATGATTTCTCTGAGGGTGAGCTTTCATACAAGTTCTACGATGTTACAGATACAGATGTAAGATTGATGGACTGTAAGGCAAACATGCTTGTTGATTATAATCCGGCTCAGGTAGTTGATATTCCTTTCAGTTTCTACTATGGTCCCAACTCTTACAAGGAACTTAAGAGTTATGGATTCGGTTGGGAGAAGATTGTTCCTCTTGGAGGCTGGCTTATTGGTTGGATCAACAGGGTTATCATTATCAACTTCTTTGATTATTTGAGCAGATTCATATCCAACTTTGGTATTATCATCCTTTTGATGACCATTGCAATAAAACTTATTATCACTCCTCTTACCCTCAAGTCTTATATGTCATCTGCAAAGATGAGGGTTCTTAAGCCTGAAATTGAGAAAATCAATGCCAAGTATCCAAGGAAAGAGGATGCAATGAAGAAACAGCAGGAGACAATGGCATTGTATCAGAAGACCGGTGTAAGCATGTTTGGTGGCTGTCTTCCTATGTTGTTGCAGTTCCCTATCCTGTTTGCAATGTTCCGTTTCTTCCCTGCTTCAATTGAGTTGAGACAGGAGGGTTTCCTTTGGGCCAATGACTTGAGTACTTATGATTCAATACTTCAGTTGCCTTTCAATATTCCATTGTATGGTGATCATGTAAGTTTGTTTGCAATCCTTATGGCTGTTTCCATGTACTTATACTCAAAGATGAACATGGACCAGATGCCAAACAACAATGAGATGCCTGGAATGAGAACCATGCAGCTGTATTTTATGCCAATTTTCCTTTTGGTATTGTGTAACAACTTCTCAAGTGGTTTGAGCTACTACTATATGCTTTCCAACTTATTCACCATTGTACAGACATGGGTTATAAGGAAGTATTTTGTAGATGAGAAGAAACTTTATGCACAGTTGCAGGCCAAAGCTGCCAATGCAAAAGCCCCTAAAAAATCAAAATTCCAACAGAGGCTTGATGAGATGTACAAACAGCAGCAGGAATTGCAGAGACAGCAACAGCAGCAGATGAGAAACAAAAGATAGTCTTTATGTCAATTAAAGATCAGATACATAAGATTACAAATGAGCTGCCATCAACTGTAAAGTTGGTGGCAGTTTCAAAATTCAATCCTGCAGAGGCAATTGGAGAAGCCTACTGTGCAGGTCAGAGGATTTTTGCAGAGAGCAGGCCGCAGGAACTCTACCAGAAGGTGGGAGTGCTTCCTCCCGATATCCAGTGGCATTTTATTGGTCATCTGCAGACCAACAAATTGAAGATGGTTTTGCCATATGTTTCGCTTGTCCATTCTATAGACAGCAGGAAACTTCTTGTTGAGATAAGCAAATATGCGGTAAAGAATTCATTGAATGTAAAGTGTCTTCTTGAGGTATTCATTGCCCAGGAGGAGACCAAACAGGGTTTTTCTGAGGATGAACTGTTTGAACTTTTGGATGAATTCACCGCTTCCCCACTTGATGGCGTAGAGATTTGTGGCCTTATGGGAATGGCCTCATTTGTGGATGATGAGAGGCAGATTAGAGCTGAGTTCGGGAAACTAAGGGATATTTTCAATACTGCAAAGGAAAAATATATCTCCACCCTTCCCAATTTCAATGAACTCTCTATGGGGATGAGTGGAGATTATAAAATAGCTGTAGAGTATGGCAGCACTATGGTAAGAATTGGAACCACAATTTTTGGTGCCAGAAACTACAACAAATAGTTAGTCTATCTCTATATCACATTCAAATACAAAAGTGGCAGGACCAGTAAGATATACATCTGTAAAGGTCTTGCTGTTTTTGTTATAGTTGAAACATACAGAGAGGTCATCACCAAGTGCGTGAATGTCATATTTTGCGTATTCAATACCCTCTGCAACAGTCTCTTTAACTGCGTGACCCTTTTCCGGTGAGTACATATATGTTGAGATTGAAGATGCTGTCACACCTGTACCGCATGCAAAAGTCTCAGCCTCAACACCTCTCTCGTAAGTCCTCACATTAATTGAACCCTCATTTATCTGAACGAAGTTCACATTAGTACCCCCCTCAAAATCTGGATGATATCTCCAGTATTTACCTTTTTCATCTACCGGATAAGAGGCAGTGTCCTCTACAAACTCCACATAATGTGGCGAGCCGGTATTTAGGAAGTATGCGTTCTCTGAGTATTTGTCTGCTGCCTGCAGGTCAACCATTTTAAGTTTTACAATACATCTGTGCGGAGTTAACTCAAGTACCTGTGCTGTGTGGAAACCGTCAATTGCATTGAAATCAAAATTTTTGATTCCTCTGTGTGCTGCAAATGCAACAAGGCAGCGTCCTCCGTTACCGCACATGCTCCCCTCATATCCGTCCGCATTGAAATATCTCATTGAGAAGTCATATTTGTCACTTTTTCCAAGTAGCATCATACCATCCGCACCAACACCAAAACGGCGGTCGCACAAAAGTTTTATCTGCTCTGGAGTAAGTGAGTCATATTCTCCGTTTCTGTTGTCAAAAATGACAAAGTCATTACCAGCACCCTGGTATTTGTAAGCGTGTACAATCATAATTATATCTGTTTCATCATTTGTTTCAATTCATCTATCATTGCCCGGGCAACTTTTGACGAGGCTCCTCTCCCTCCCAGAATCTCCCTTACCTGGCGGTAATTCTCCTTCATCTCGTCCCTGTATTGTGTATCAGACACAAGGCGATTGAGCTCCTGTGATATTTTGCAAGGAGTACAGTCATGCTGGATAAGCTCCTTGAACAGCCCTTTGTCCATAATCAGGTTGGCAAGGCTTATATATTTGAGTTTCACCACCCTTTTTGCAATCTGGTAGGAAATCTCATTCCCTCCGTAGCACACAACCTGCGGAACCCCTATGAGGGCTGCCTCAAGTGAGGCGGTACCGGAGTTGATAATGGCCGCATCGGAATGTCTCAGAATTGGGTAGGTCTGGCCAAAAAGCAATTTTATGTTGCTGGCCTTATTCCCGATAATCCCTTCATAAAATTCCCTCTCCATTGAGGGGGCACATGCCATAAGGAACTGGTAATGAGGGTACATTTGAGCAACATGAATCATCCTTGGAAGGAGGTATTTTATCTCACTGCGGCGGCTTCCTGCAAGGAGTGCGACAGTGGTTATATTGGGATCAATACCTGCCTTTGTGCAGAACTGCTCTTTTGTCTGCGTTGCACTGGGGTGGTTGTCAACACTGTCCAGCAGAGGGTTACCCTTGTAAATTGCATCAATTCCCCATTTGTGGAAGTATTCTATCTCAAACGGGAATATGATGAAAAGTCTGTCAACAAACTTTTTGAGGCGATGGACCCTTTTCTCTTTCCATGCCCATACTTTGGGGGCTATATAGTAAAAAACCCTTATCCCTTTCTCTTTGGCAAACTCGGCAATTCTGAAATTGAATCCCGGGTAATCTATAAGGATGAGCACATCAGGATTGTACTCAAGAATATCCTTTTTGCAATTTTTGAGGTTTGCGGCAAGTTTGCCCAAATTGGCAACCACCTCTACAAAGCCCATTATCGCCCCCTCTTTATAGTGCTTTACAAGCTCAGCACCAGCCTCTTTCATAAGGTCTCCACCCCAACACCGGATATTTGCGCAAGGGTCTGTCTCCCTTATACCTTTTATAAGATTTGACCCATGTAAATCTCCCGACGCTTCACCAGCTATAATGTAGTACCTCATTATTACAATTCACTGTTAAAAAATCTTTGTAAAGATAGTGATTTTTCATCCATTTTTGTATCTTTGCACCGTTTTTATAAAAGACTTAAAAGACAATTGTTTAATTTCTAAATATATCAGAAAAGAGTATGATTAAAATTGGTATTAACGGTTTTGGCCGTATCGGACGTTTGGTGTTCAGAGCAGCTCAGGAGAGAGATGACATTCAGGTTGTAGGTATCAATGACCTTATTGATGTTGAGTACATGGCTTACATGCTTAAGTATGACACAATGCACGGCAAATTTGCTGGTACTGTAGAGGTTAAAGATGGCAAACTTGTAGTTAACGGTAATGAGATCCGCGTAACTGCTGAGAAAAACCCTGCTGACCTTAAATGGAATGAGATTGAGGCTGAGTATGTAGTTGAGTCAACCGGTCTTTTCCTAACTAAAGAGAAAGCTCAGGCTCACATTCAGGCTGGTGCTAAGAGAGTTGTTATGTCAGCTCCTTCAAAAGATGACACCCCTATGTTCGTTTGCGGTGTAAACTTGGACAAATATGTAGGTCAGGATATCGTTTCAAACGCTTCTTGTACTACTAACTGTCTTGCTCCAATTGCAAAAGTTCTTAATGACAAATTTGGTTTGAAAGATGGTCTTATGACTACTGTTCACTCAGCTACTGCTACTCAGAAAACTGTTGACGGTCCTTCAGCTAAAGACTGGAGAGGTGGTAGAGCTGCTTGCGGTAACATTATCCCTTCTTCAACTGGTGCTGCAAAAGCTGTAGGTAAAGTAATCCCTGCACTTAACGGTAAACTTACAGGTATGTCAATGCGTGTTCCTACTTTGGACGTTTCAGTTGTTGACCTAACTGTAAACCTTGAGAAACCAGCTAAATACGAGGAGATCTGCGCTGCAATGAAAGAGGCTTCTGAGACTTACCTAAAAGGTATTCTTGGTTACACTGAGGATGCTGTTGTTTCTTCAGACTTCTTGGGTGACAAACGTACTTCTATTTTTGATGCAACTGCAGGTATCGCTCTTACTGATACTTTCGTTAAAGTTGTTTCATGGTACGATAACGAGATTGGTTACTCAAACAAAGTTCTTGACCTTATCAAACACATGTCAACTGTAGCTTACAAATAATTGTAAGAACTGACAAACATCATCAACTGGGCCAAAAGAGATTTTGGTCCAGTTTTTTTTTATGTAAATTTGCAGGGTACAATATATTGCTATGAAAAATAAACTACACATCCTTCTATTTTTCTGTCTTATTTCAATCTGCAGTTTTGCCCAGCCTAAAATGCAGAAAGTACAGATAATCATTGTCCCTGACAGCTATACCGCATTGTATGATTGCGGTAAGAGTGCAACAGTAAAAATTCAGGTGCTCCATCAGGGGGTTGCACTTAAAAATGCAAAATTTGAGTACAACATAAGTAAAGATCTTATGGAGCCTCATAAAGAGGGGGATATGACCCTTAAAAATGGTGAGGGAATTCTTAAGATTGGCACAATGGAAGAGCCCGGTTATCTGAGGGTAAGGGGATATGTTGTACATGAGGGAAAGAGATATTCTGCAATGTGTACAGTTGGTTTTTCTCCCGATAAGATTATCCCTACAGTACAGCTTCCAAAAGATTTTAAGGAGTTCTGGAGCAACAATATAAAGCTGTTGGATAAAGTATCCCTCAAGCCAATGATGGAGCTTTTGCCGGAAAAATGTACCAAGGATGTTAATGTATATCATATTTCATACGGAAATATAGGTGGTAGCAAGATGTACGGTATGCTTACTATGCCTGTAAAAGAGGGTAAATACCCCGCAATCCTCCGTTTCCCTGGTGCAGGCATAGGTGAAAAGGGTGGTGATATTGCACATGCTGCAAAAGGTGCCATTATCCTTGAACTTGGAATTCATGGAATTCCTGTAAATCTCAAAGGGAGCATCTATTCCGATTTGGGCAGTGGGGTGTTGGCCAATTACCCTACGGAAGATATCGGGAGTAGGGATACATATTATTACAAAAGAGTCTATTTGGGCTGTGTAAAAGGGATTGATTTTCTACTTTCTCTTCCCCAATGCAATGGTAATATTGGAACACTTGGTGGAAGCCAGGGTGGTGCCCTATCAATTGTAACATCTGCACTTGATAAAAGAATTAAGGCTGCGGTTGCATATTTTCCGGCACTTTGTGATATGGAGGGATATACTCATGGAAGGGCAGGAGGTTGGCCGCATGTGTTCAAAAACAAGGAGAACCGAACAAAAGAGATTCTTGCAACTGCACAATATTATGATGTGGCAAACTTTGCAAGAATTCTTGAGACCCCTATATACTATCTCTATGGATATAATGATATAACATGTGCACCAACCACAACAAGAGGCACATATAATGTTATAAAATCTGACAAACAGCTGATTATAGGGGAAAACATAGGGCACTGGACTTACCCCGAGCAGATGGATGCCCTTTGGGAATGGATAATAAACAAATTAAAATAAATAACTTATAATGACTAAGAAAAAAGGATTTGAAAAGAACTTCTGGGTGGCAATCATTATGGAGTTCTTTGAGAGAGGAGCCTACTATGGAGTCCTTTCTGTGCTCTCTGTGTATCTTGTGCTACAAGGTGAAGAGGGTGGTTTGGGCTTCACCAAAGCCCAGGCCGGAACAATAATGGGAACAATTCAGCCATTGCTATATTTCCTCCCGATAGTTGCTGGAGGTATAGCTGACCGTTATGGATACAGGAGAATTCTCTTTTTTGCATTCACATGCATTACAGGAGGTTACTTCCTTACAGCAATAACCGAGTCTTATATTCCTGTTTTTGCATCGTTGCTCCTTATGGCGGTTGGTGCGGGATTCTTTAAACCGGTTATCTCTGGAACAATTGCAAAATCCACTACAGAGGAGAACTCAACACTCGGTTTTGGAATTTTCTACTGGTCTATAAATCTTGGTGCATTCCTTGTGCCGCTTATCCTTGTCCCTGTACTTAAAGCAAACGGTTACCACAACATATTCTATATGGCTGCGGCTGTAGGATGTATCCTTATGCTTATAAACACTTTCCTTTATAGTGAGCCTGCTGCAAATCTCAACCAGCAGAACAACAGCAAAAGCATTAAGGAACTCCTTGTTGGTATTCTTGCAGTACTCAAAGACTATAAGTTCCTTATACTTATATTCTTATACTCAGGTTTCTGGATTCTGTATTTCCAGATGTACGGGACTGTACTATGGTATTTGAAGGAGTATGTGGATATGACCCCTATAGATAATGCTGTAAATTCATTCCTTGGCATTTTTGTTGACAATCCTTCATGGAAATTTGATACAGAGCATGTTACAGTAATTAATGCAGGTGTGATAATTTGTCTCCAGCTGTTTGTTTCAAAACTTGTACAGAACTGGCCTGCACTCCCTACAATGATTATGGGAATAGGATGCGGCACATTGGGTATGGCAATCCTGAGTATAAGCGGCTCCCCTTGGGTATTTATTATTGGCCTTATGGTGTTTACTCTTGGTGAGATGACCACACATCCAAAATTCCTTTCATATATTGGAATCATTGCCCCTCCAGACAAAAAAGCGCTATATATGGGGTACTCTTTCCTATATGGAGTTATTGGCAGCTCAATAGGTTCATTCCTTGGTGCTGGGCTATATGTAAAGATTGTTGAACAGATGGGAAAACCACAGCTTCTATGGCTGATTTTCAGTGCAATTGGTGTACTTAGCATTGTTGGTTTGCTGCTATACAACAAGATTGTGAACAAGAAGAGATAAAAAACATCCAAAATTGTTACAAAAATTTGGTTAACTGCTCAAATATCACTACTTTCGCACGCTCAAATTTTTGAGACTATAAATATTGTTAAACCACTTTTTTGTTTTAAGATTAAAATGAGTAAAGAAACACAATTCGCTGCTGAGGAGCAGGTAGAGGCTGCTGCAGTAGTTGAGACAAAAAAACGCAAAAGCAATGCATCTGTTGCAATTGACAAATTTGACTGGGATGCATTTGAGTCAGATACTGAGTACGGTATCTCAAAAGAGGAAGTTGAGGCTGCATATAGCCAGACTCTTTCAACTGTAATTGAGAATGAGGTTGTAGAGGGTACTGTTGTAGCTGTTACAAAAAGAGAGGTTCTTGTAAACATCGGTTACAAGAGCGAGGGTGTCATTGCTGTATCAGAGTTCAGATACAATCCTGAGCTTGCAGTTGGTGACAAAGTAGAAGTTTATGTGGAGAACGCTGAGGACAAAAAAGGCCAGCTTGTTCTATCACACAAAAAAGCACGTTCACTCAGATCTTGGGATAGAGTTAACGAGGCATTTGACAAAGACGAGATTGTTAAGGGTTACATCAAATGTCGTACTAAGGGCGGTATGATCGTTGACGTATTTGGAATTGAGGCATTCTTGCCAGGTTCACAGATTGACGTTAAACCTATCCGCGACTACGATGTATTCGTTAACAAAACTATGGAGTTCAAGATTGTTAAAATCAATCATGAGTTCAGAAACGTTGTTGTATCTCACAAAGCTCTTATCGAGGCTGAGCTTGAGGCACAGAAAGCTGATATCATCGGCAAATTGGAGAAAGGCCAGGTTCTTGAGGGAACTGTTAAAAACATCACTTCATACGGTGTATTCATTGACCTTGGTGGCGTAGATGGTCTTATCCACATCACTGACCTATCATGGGGCAGAATCAACCATCCAGAGGAGGTTGTTACTCTTGATCAGAAGATCAACGTTGTTATCCTTGACTTTGATGATACTAAGAAACGTATCGCTCTTGGTCTTAAACAGCTTAGCGCTCACCCTTGGGATGCTCTTGATGCAAACCTTAAAGTTGGTGACACTGTTAAAGGTAAAGTTGTTGTTCTTGCAGACTACGGCGCATTCATTGAGATTCAGCCAGGCGTAGAGGGTCTTATCCACGTATCTGAGATGTCTTGGTCTTCACACCTAAGAAGCGCTCAGGACTTCCTAAAAGTAGGTGACGAGGTAGAGGCAAGCATCCTTACTCTTGACAGAGAGGAGAGAAAGATGTCTCTTGGTATCAAACAGCTTAAAGCTGATCCATGGGCTAACATCAGCGAGAAATACCCAGTAGCTTCTAAACACAGTGCTGTAGTTAGAAACTTCACAAACTTTGGTGTATTCGTTGAGCTTGAGGAGGGTGTTGACGGTCTTGTACACATCAGCGACCTTTCTTGGACCAAGAAAGTTAAACATCCATCTGAGTTCACAGCTATCGGTGAGAAACTTGAGGTTGTAGTTCTTGAGATTGATGCTGAGAACAGAAGACTAAGCCTTGGTCACAAACAGCTTGAGGAGAACCCTTGGGATGTATTTGAGACTGTATTTACAGTAGGTTCAGTTCACGAGGGTACTGTAGTTTCATTCAACGATAAAGGTGCTGCTGTAGCTCTTGCTTACGGTATTGAGGGTTTTGCTCCAGCAAAAGCTCTTGTAAAAGAGGACGGCACTACTGCTAAAGCTGAGGAGAAACTTGACTTCAAAGTTGTAGAGTTCAACAAATCTAACAAGAAAATCATTCTTTCTCACTCAAGAATTGCAGAGGATGCTAAGAAAGAGGTAGAGGCTAAAGAGAACAAAGAGAAAGCAGCTGAGGCTGAGTCAACTCAGAAAGCTGTGAAAAAAATCAAAGCCAACATTGAGAAAACTACTCTTGGTGACATTGATGCTCTTGCAGCTTTAAAAAGCGAGATGGAGAAATCTTCAAAATAATTGATGGAATTTTCTTTTTTGACAATGGGGACGGCTTCGGCCCTCCCCACTGCCAACAGATACCCAAGCGCTCACATCCTTACGGTTCGTGAGCGTTTGTTCTTAATAGACTGCGGAGAAGGTGCGCAGATGCAAATGAGAAAATTTGGGGTATCTTTCAGCAGGATAGACTATATTTTTATTTCTCACCTTCATGGAGACCATCTGTTTGGATTATTTGGTCTGCTCTCCACCATGGCTATGAGTGGCAGAGTGGCTTCTTTGCACATTTATGCTCCACAAGGATTACAGAGAATTCTCAATTTCTTTATGGATGAGTTTGGAGAGGGGATAAAATACCAGATTGAATTTCATCCTATCCAATGTAAGGAACCCGTACAAATCTATGATTCAAAACAGGTTGAGGCATTTGCGTTCCCTTTGGTTCACAGAGGGGAGACATACGGATTCCTGTTTAGGGAGAAGACTCCGCAACTGAATGTCAAAAAACACCTTATAGAGCCGTACAATCTCTCATTATATGATATTGCACGCCTTAAGGAGGGGAAAGACCTTGTAAGAACCGCTACTTTCACAGATGAATCTGGCGAGATTGTGGAATATGAAGAGACATTTAAGAACAGTGATTTCACTTATTTGCCGTATAAACCACGCTCTTTTGCCTATTGTACGGATACATTGCCTTTCAAGCGTCTGAGCGGTTGGATTAAAGGTGCAGACCTTATCTATCACGACTCTACATATACAAATGAATATGCGGAGCTTGCAAAAACAACTTTTCATTCAACTTCTGAGGCTGCCGCTTGTTGTGCAAGAGAGGCAGGGGCCGGAAAACTGGTATTGGGTCATTATTCGTCGAGATACAAATCCCTGGATACAATGCTCCAGGAGGCTAAGGATGTTTTTCCTAATACCTCTCTTGCCAAAGAGGGAATGAAATTTGAGATAGAATTAGAGAAATATAAAGAGTAACATATGAAAAAATATTCTTCATTGGTAAAGTACATAGCTGCTTTGGCTTTAGTATTCGTTTGCAGTGGTTCACTATCATGCATTTTTGCACAGAACAACTTCAATACTCAAGTGAATAAAGTTGGACAGACACTATTTTATATCAACAAACTTTATCTGGATACCACAAATATTGTGGATCTAACAGATACTGCTTTGGAGGCAATGATGAAACAGCTGGATCCCCATTCATCATTTATCTCTGCCAAGGATATAAAAGCTATGAACGAGCCTTTGGAGGGAAATTTTGACGGTATAGGTGTTGAATTTGCACTTATTAATGATACTCTGACAATCAATTCTACAATTCCGGGCGGACCTTCAGAGAAAGTTGGTATAAAAGCTGGAGACAAGATAATTAAGGTTGATGATGAGGTTATATCGGGAACCGGACTTACAATTGAGAGGGTACATAAATATCTGAGGGGGCCAAAAGGGACAAAGGTGAAAGTTGAGATTAAGAGAAAAGGGGTACAGGAGGCTTTGGAATTCCTTATAACAAGGGACAAGATTCCGCTCAACAGCCTGGATGCCTATTATCTGTTGGACAATAATATTGCCTATTTGAGACTTACAAGATTTGCTGCCACCTCATATAAAGAGATGCTTGTAGCCCTTAAAGAGCTCTCCGCAGTGCCAAATGGTATAATCCTGGATCTTAGAGGCAACCCTGGTGGATATCTTATAGCTGCAATCCAGATAGCCAATGAGTTTCTCAATAAAGGAGACCTCATTGTTTACACTGAGGGGAGGACTGTAAAGAAAATGGAAGAAAGGGCAAATGGTAACGGACTCTTTAAGAATACCCCTATAGCTGTCCTTATTGATGAGAACTCAGCCTCTGCAAGTGAAATTGTATCAGGTGCAATTCAGGACTGGGACAGAGGTATAATTATAGGCAGAAGATCTTTTGGCAAAGGTCTTGTACAGCAACAGCTCCCTCTTCCCGACGGATCTGCACTCAGACTTACAGTCTCCAGATACCATACTCCAAGCGGCAGGGTTATACAGAGCCCTTATGAGCAGGGAAAGAAGGATGATTATTATAAGCAACTTGTTGAGAGATACAACAGGGGTGAGACATTTAACAGGGACAGCATACATCTTGCAGATTCCATTGTATATAAGACACTTAAACTTGGGCGTCCAGTATATGGTGGTGGTGGCATCATGCCAGATATTTTTGTTCCACAGGATACGACATACTATACTCCTTTCTATAGTGAGATTCTACGAAAAGGACTCCTTACAGACTATATGAATGAATATTCAGACAACAACAGGGACAAGATTCTTAAAAAGTACCCTAAAGTCCAGCAGTTTGTAAAGAAATTTGAAGTATCCGACAAAGATATTGATGCATTTCTTGCTTTCTGCAAAGAGAAAGGGGTTGAGCCTCAGCAGGGAGATATGGAGATCTCCGGCAATGAGATAAGAAAATATTTTAAAGGTTTGATTATCCGTTCTGTTTATTCATTCAACAATTTCATTGAGTTTATAAACAAGGATGACCGAGAGATAAAGGAGGCAGTCAAATACATCCTTGAGGAGTGGGAATAAAAAAAGGGTAAGCTTGATATATCGCACCGCTACAACCGCATACCCTTGCTGCCTTCCGGCCCTGGGGGAGTTTTGCAGGAGCTGGTCGTATATGACTTACCCGGGCACAAAGGTAAGAAAATTTATTTATTTGCCAAATGAAAAGGGGAGCAGTTTTTCTACTGAATCTGCTACAAGGACCTTTGACGCTGAGTCTATGACAATTGCAATTGGATGTTTTCCCCTTTTCTGACTCTCTGTAAGGACCTGCAGACATGCTGCACAAGGAAATACATAATCAGTTGCCTCTTTTGCGGTAATTGCAATAGCCTTTACATACGAATCTGGAAATAAATGATGTGCATAAAACAATGCCACTCTCTCTGCACATAATCCCGATGGATATGCGGCATTCTCCTGATTAGAACCCGTTACAATCTCCCCATTTGACATAAGTACAGCCGCCCCTACATGAAAATTTGAGTAAGGGGCATAAGAACTGCCTGTAGCTTCTGCAGCTTTATTTACAAGTTCTTTATATTCAAAAGGAAGCTCATTGGAAGATTCATATTCCCTATATGCGATGTTGATATTTTTTTCTTTCATGGCACATCTGTTTTATTACAAAGATACATTTTATCTCTGGAAAAGTCTAACGAATGAGAGGAAAATAATGATGGCAGCACTGGTGTTCAATGACTTATGAGGACTTTTGATGAAAGCCTCGCAGATGCAAAAGTGCAAGGAAATGAAAGGTAATGAGAGCGGACGGTTTTCAAATCATTACCCGATAACGAGATAAGTTTATAAGTCGTTGGAGTTTATTTCTACTCTCTGCCATATTCTGCATAACAGTGTACAACTCGCTGATAACTAATTTTGTAACCAAAAAAGAATTGGATTATGCGAAGTACATTTAAGGAACTGACCACCGATGATATTGTAGAGATAAACGGAGAGAAGTGGATTCTATCCAAGCGACACAAAACAAAGGTCAATTTCCAAGTGAAGTTGCTGGATATTCCATTGCAGATAATCAAGCGATATGAGAGATCCCAGGAGAATAAGCTGGTATTCCCAAATCTCAACTATTGGAACATCTGTAAACCACTGAAAAAGATGATAAAAGAGTGTGGTATTTCAAAGGATATTTCATTTCATTCAAGTCGCCATGGGTTCGCTACGCTTGCTCTGAGTAAGGGTGTTCCCATTGAGAGTGTGAGCCGAGTGTTGGGGCATACGAACATTACCACGACACAAAAGTATGCCAAGATTACCACCGATAAAATCGACAAGGATTTTACGATGTTCTGCAACAGACTTAATCAATCGTTTAGTGAAATTTCAATAGCAATGTAACTATGGAAAGAGCAATTATAACAATCAGCGAAAGCGGCACAGTGAATATTCCAAGCGGTAATGTATGGATGTCAGAAATGGAATTGGTGGAGTTGTTCGGGGTAATCACCCCGACAGTCCGTGCTGCCATAAAAGCGATATATAAGAGTAGAACACTTTGCCATGCAACTACTCAACGATGTGATTTGGCAACACCCAAATGTTGGGCTACATTCTACAACCTTGAAGTGGTCATTGCTCTTGCATTTCGATTGAGCACATACGAGGCAAGTAGGATAAGGCAAAAAGTATTGGAGAGTGTTTGCCAGCGAAAAGAAAATGGAATTAGCATACTGCTATCATTGGGAAGTATTGGGCATCATACCACACCCAAAAGTCAGTGCTAAGATGAAAATGAGACCTGCTATTCTCACGAACGGCAGGTCTCTAACGTCTTATATGTAAATAATCTATCAAAGGGAATGATAGAGTTATTTCGATTATTCAAGACCTGTAATGGTGTGTCCTGTGCTACCATCTTTTACACGAGTCCAACCTGCATAACTACCAGTTTTAGTGTTATTACCGGTAAAATTGATTGTGTAAGTGTTTGTTCCTGCTGGATCAATTTCTACACAAGCTGTGTTGTCACCGCTACTTGTGAAGCCCTGTTCTGTCGCAGCAAAAGTACAATCATTGATGGTGATCTTTGTTGATGCCCAACCGTGTGCAAGAATTGCCTTACTGTTACCATTGAAGATACAGCCGTCAAATTTTACACTGTTAGCACCCCAAGTCCAGAAATATCCATTCTTGAAATCGAAAGTACAGCCATTGAATACATAATCGTTAGCATTGTTCAATGAATATGCACCAACAAAATTACAGTTGTTGAAGGTGCCTTTCATATATGCAAAACCCTTATAATTACCTGTATTTGCTTGAGTATCGATTGTCAGTCCGTTGAATGTAATATTGCCAACACCTGTACCGTTACCGCCAAATGCATAGTCGCAACCATCTTCACCGTCATTATAAAGCTTTATAACAGCATTATTTGAACCGTTAAGAGTCAGAGTCTTGCCTGCGCAACCATACACATCATACTCTCCATCAGCCAAATCAATCTCTGTATACCCCATTGCAACTAATGTAGCTAAGTCATAAGCTGAATATGCCTTAGACTCGGTATTGAGTGTCCAACCATAATAGAGACCAGTACTTGATGGTGCCAAGTAAATTCTGTGGCTTGTAGTAGGGATATTGTTGAAAGTACAACCCTTAACGTTTACGATATGGTTAACATCTTTATTAGTTTGAATAGTGATGGCACCTTCATTACCAAAGTCACCATTGAATGTGCAATTCAAGATGTTATAAGTAGCGCCCGATGCTTTTTCATTGATATAAATACCCTGTGTACCTACACCATTGAAAATACAATTCTCGAAAGTGTAAACACCATTAGGATTGTTGCTTGAACCGAATACTATCATACCCCAGTCCTTAACATTTTCTCTTTTCAAGATTTCGCAGTTACGTATTGTGACATTATCAAATCCTGCAAGACCGAATTGACCTGCTTGATTTGTGCCCGTATATGCAAACTGAGTTCCTTCAGAACCAATAATGGTCAAGGACTTTCTTGTGGGAATATCACCAGGATAAAGGCTTGCTACATACTTACCAGCACCAAGCATTACGGTATGTGTATTAGCATCTTCTAATGCAGTCTCCAACTCGTTATTGCTGTTCACATAAACTACACCTGCGAACTCATCGTCAATATCAACATTGTTGAATGTACCGCCCATCACGTTGATTACGCCTGCGCCATCAGTAATGTTTTCATTAGGTTTCTGATTCCAGATAACACCACTATTAGTATCGCCTTCACGGCTGTTGAATGTACCACCGTAAATGTTCATTGTGGCAACCTTAGTACTATTGTTGGCAAAGTTACGGAAGAGGCAACGGTCGAATGTGTAAGTACCATCGTAGATGTTCAATGTTACATTACTTGTATTACTATTGTTGTCAACGAATGTAGGAATAAGAGCATATTCTCCGGTTTCAGTAAGTGTCCAGTTACCGCCCTTCAAGTTTACTGTACCACCGATATTGTTGATAAATGCAGCCAAATGCTGAGGAGCAGCTTTGGTTACAAACTTTACATTACCTTCACCGATGATTGTCAATTCACCACCATTGACAACTTCAAAGATTGATGAGTTCGCTGTTACATCCGGCATATTGGCAACAAAACCATAGCCATTGAGGTCAATGGTAATATTCTTGTTAACAGTGAAGAGTTTGTTGTTTGCTACACCTTCAAGTGTAGTTTCACCTTCCAACTTGATAGTTTCGCCATCTTGAACTGCTGCCATAGCTTCTGCAAATGAAGTATAAGCGACACCATTAATGGTTGCATAAGGAAGCATAACATTATGATCATCTTCATAAACAGGATCAATAACGATATTGAATGTGATGTCACCGGTCAATAACTTACCGAGAATGTTTGTTCTCCAGTTACGCTGTACAGGAACGCTGTTCAAACCTTGATTAAACTCGATAGGTTCACCTGCAGATGCAAATACGAAAGCAACATTTTCCAATGTAGTCTTCGCATAACCTGTTGTTGCGTCAGCAGGGAGGATATAGCTCATAGAAAGCCAATTATAATCTTCTTTATTGCCATCACCATCTGTATCCACTTTCAAAATTGCAGGGTCAGAAGGAATATTTGCAAGTGAATAGCTTACTTCTGTCTCTCCACTGACTGTCCCGTCAAGCAAGTTAAGAGAAGTTGCAGCTTTCTTAATGACTACAGAAGATTGTGCGACAGTGATACCTGAAGCTACTGCTGCATCCCAATCCTCCTTAGTTACACCCACATTGATTTGGGCAAAAGGACGTTTCAATTCAACATCAATAGAAGTAGAACCTGTTACGGTAAATTCAACGGTCTTAAAGAAAGCATCACGAGTCTCGTCATTATTGGCTTTGTTCTCATCGTTTGCATAGTTTATACTAACACTCATTTTGTCAGTGTTAACTGTATAAGCCTTGCAATCCTCATCCTGTGCCCAGAAAGCAACCTTGTAGGTCTGACCTTTAGCCAAGGTGATGTTTTCAGTGGTTGGGAATGTTACTTCTGTTTTGCTTACAGCAGGAATATTGATAAGACGATTACCGTCCTTGTCAAATACAGCATACATCAAAACATCTGCACTCTTACCATCACTGATAGCACGGGTAGCAATACCACCTTCGAGACCAAGCGAGAACGTCACTTGAGCCTCATTTCCTGACTGAACCACATCCAGTTCGTCATTTGAACACGATGTTGCCAGCAACATACCTGCTGCTGCGAACATACCTAAGAATAATTTCTTGTTCATCTTTGAAAAATTTAATTGTTATACAAATAGTTATTTTGATTTTCTTGTTTCTTAATGTTTGCCACATCCCTTGTGAATGTCGCACCCATTGTCGAGGGCTGTTCTGCCTGTGCAGAACCGAGTATTATCATCAATCTGTCGTTGCCTGCTGATGCAGGGTAAAGGTCTCGGAACTGTTCCTCACCTTTGCGGTGTTAGCTTGTTTGTTCTTTTCTGTTCGGCTTTTAACTCGTTATTAGGGTTATACTTATATTGAAAATCTCTTATTCTGTTGGTGTGAAATTTCCTGCGATGTTGCTTCTTTGGTTCGCCTCAATCTCCACCTGCGGAAATTCCACCGTCTTGCTTGTCTCTCCATCGGTCAAGGTCAGTTCGGCAGAAATTTTGGATACTGTGGTTGGTGCAAACACATAGCCCATAGCGAGGTAGTTATATTCAGTACCGTCAGTCAAAAATGTTTCGGTTGTGGTCTCGCTGAAACTCCAAGTAAATTCGGCTGCTCCACTCACGGTATTTGTGAATGGGTGGAATATGTTGGGAACACCGTTTGCTGTAAATGTTGCTTGCATCGGTGTTCCTGTAGTTCCCACATTGATTTGAGCCAATGGGCGGACAAGTTCAACAGGATAACTGCAACTTCCTGTAATGTGAACATCCTCCATCGTTGAGAAGAAAGCGTCTGCGGCTTCCGCTTGGGCAAATGTTATCGTATTAGGCAAGGTATTCATTTCGATGGCGGTCAGATCATCTATGTTGTAGATGCTCTGATTGCCATCATACGCCCAAAAGACAAAACTATATGTCTGCTCCTTCGCCAATGAGAGTTGAACATCTACCGAAGTGCCATTTATCGGGAACGATTGGCGGTCTATTTCATAGTAGTTCCAACTGCCACCGCTGTTGGTATGCACATCGGAAACTCCCTTTTTGAATATGCCGACCACAAGGGTATTTACTTGTTCCGCCTTGCCGAATGAACGGGTACGAGTGTCAGTCGGGAGCGTGGCGGTGAAACTCACCTGAACATCGCCCACATCGTGCAAATCATCCGAACAGGATTGTATGCCTACCATATTCAGGGCAAGCATCGCCAATATCTGTATGTTATATAGTAGATTCTTCATTATGTCTATCTGTTAGGGGAAAATAAGGTTATGGTCTCCGTCAAAGTCGGGATTGATGGTAACACCTCCCGATGCCTCCGACATCAGGAACATACCCGTCATTATGGTATGATGACTACGTTTGAGCGGTACCTCTATCGGCTCGGTCAAGGAGAGTTGCGTACCCTCATTGTCGTAGATACCTATCTGTACCGTTACAGCCGACTTCTTGCCGTTCACAAACACATAGTCAAATCCCATCGTAGCCTCCGACTCGGAGAGCTTTCTCAATGTGGATTCAAACATCACTCCCGTAGAGGAGTCCACAGGCTTGTCGGTATTCATACTGTAAGCATCGGGCATAAATCCCACGTAGTAGAATACCACCTTGTAATCCTCGATGTTTACGGCTCTTGTCGGGGTATCATCTGTTGATGCGGCCTTGTTTCCATTGGCTTTTGAGGCAACACGGACAGATTCCTTGTCAATAAACTCCACCACATCGTTTGTTACGAACTCAAATTTGGCAAGAGGACGTTGCATCGCTATATCCAATGTGTCGGGCAGATGCTCCATAATATCCGCTACGAGGGAAATGTTGTTTGAGCCTCGGAAGGCATCCCGATAATCATTGTTGCCCTTGTGGTCGCCTTGCAGTCTGATTTCCGCAAAGTTGTCGGCATTGTGGAAATGGCTGTCTCCGCTTGTCTGCACCAAGTCAGACCATACCATCACATTGTAGTTGCCGGGCAGAACATCAAGGGTCACTTCGTGGTCGTAACCTTCTGATATATCTTTCGTGAATACGAACTCTTGTGTATAGTCCGATGTGGTACGCATTTTCTCTGATACGGGATAGGTGCGGACAATGTAGCGTATCTTTCCATAATCACGATGATTGTCGTATGTCTCGCCATATCCCTGCTCAATGACCTCTGCACCATCGTAGAGGTGTTCCCATTCGGTCATATCCGTTTCATAGTTCAGGCGAAGATGCATTTTCACAAATTCCGGTGTTTCAGGCCATTCGTGAACATCACAAGCCGAAAGAAGCAATATCGGCAGGCATATAATAAGGTATAGATTCTTTCTCATCGCTTGCCTCCTTTCTTCTTTAAGTCAAACGAATAGGAGAACGATACCGCTGCTTGGTCGATACCCCAGTAGGTCTTCATGATGCTCTCTATCATCAGACCGTCTTTTGTGCGTGGTGTATTGTGGAACTTGTCATAGTGATTAGAATATATGCCTGCTCCGAGAGAGAACTCCACTCTCCAACGGTTGTTCTTGCTGATGGGCAGACGATAACCGATGCTCACACCGCCACCGATGGCAGGTGTCTCACGGTTATGGTCTTGGTAGCGGTAATCTCCATCAAAAGCAAAATTGTAGTATGTCAAGCCGAAGTGTGCTCCTGCGAAGAATCCGTCATTCTCTTCCGACAGCCAATAACGGAACTCAGGCTGTACGGCGAAGGTGCGGAACTTGATGGTTGATTTGAAGTAGTCCCAAGCAGAATAATAGACAGGAAGCGTAAACGACCAATGTTTAGTCAAGTCTATTTCTACCCCTACATTGGCAATACCTAGGCCCAACCCAATTGCATTTGTCTTTATATAAAATTTTGGAGTCCATTCTTCCATTTGTGTATATATAGACATCGTTTCAACTATTGGCTTTTGTAACGCTATAACTGTATCAGGTAATATTGCCGTTTCTTTGACAGGTGTAAGTTTATGTTTGTATGTAATAAATACTGCACAAGCTTTTCTCATGCTATCAAAGTAGAGGTTGCTTATCTGTTGCCAAACTTTGCCGTTATCCAGCTGCTTGAGTTTTACAATACGGTTGTCTATGTGGGTATTTGGGTGATAATAATCTACTAATACAGATTCTTCATTAAGAATGGCAATAATCTCTTCTTTATTGGACAATTTGGAATTTTCAATTTGTGATTTTAATTTTTTCCACTCGATATAGTCGTCATTACGTGTAATGATGCTATCGGGAATATTTATATCCTTGCGGATAAGTTTTTCAAGTTCTGTAAGGCGGCCTTTTGCCAATGTGCGGTTCAGTTGATAACTATCTTCGGGAGAGGCTGCTCCACTGATGAATATTTTTACAATCTTGAGTGTACTGTCCTTATTTATTAAACGAAGGAATTGCATCATCTCCTTTATTTGCATAGCATTGTTAGAGTATGCAGAATCAATTTCTGTACTTTTAACGTGAAAATCGATGCATATTTCTGTACGTCTTTCTTGCGAATATGCTGTGCCTACACCAAACAGTAAGAGTATAAGTGTTAAATATAAATTTCCAATCCGCATTTCAGTTTATATTCTTCGTCTTTGTATAAATCACTCTTCGTAAGAGAGATTTATACGATGTTTCTGATTTTATTATCAGTTATTTATATAGGCTTGATCAGTAGGATAACATATAATTTTCAGAACTATATTTTCAATTTTTGAAATTATTGTGTAATTTAGCAGCGTTAATATCTCTTACGAAGAGACTTTTCTTTTGCTCAATAATCCTTAACTTATAAAGATTTTAATATCATACTGTTGGCTTTATCTATTGCCATTGTGTCCAATGATGCTAGATAAATACGAGTGGTGGATTCTGAGTCGTGCCCCATACCTTCGCTAATGACAGACAACGGAACGTTTTTGCTTTTGGCTATGCTTGCCCATGAATGACGGGCAACATAAAATGTTAGCGAAACATTCAATCCCAGTTTTTTGCCTATTATTTTAAGACTTCGGTTTATATTATGTGCACTGTAGATGTATTGTTTACGTTTGTCTGTTTTACGTGAAGGGCTGATGATTGGTAGCAAGTAATCTGATTGGGATATGTTGCGTTTTTCTACAATTTCCTGCATACACTTCTCCCATTTTATGAACAGCAGTTGCCCTGTTTTATGTCTTCGATATGTAAGCACACCGTTTTGTAAATCTTTTTTTCTCAGATATGCCATATCTACGAATGACATCCCTCTGGTATAGAAACTAAATAAGAACATATCACGTGCATAATCAAGGACAGGATTCATCTTTAAGTCCATTTCTTTGATTGTTTTTATAATCTTTAGCGGTACTGCCCTTTTGATAGTTCTTTCAACTCCGGTATATACTTGCTTGAAGGGAAATTGTTGTATTGTGAGTCCTTTTTCAACAGCTCTATTATAAACTGCTCTAAGGTTACGCATGTAAAATGATGATGTGTTGGGGCTTATACCTTTGTTATGCAGATATACTTGGTAAGCTATTATCAATTCCGAATCGATATCGTCTAGTGTCACATCTATATTATTGCGGAAGTGTTTGAAGCTGCTTAGTGTTGCAGTGTATGTTTCAGATGTGCGTATCTTACCCAATGTTTTAAGGTTATTTATAACACTCTCCATAAACGGAAACAGGTAATTGTTGTCGGTGTAACCACCACCATTAAGCTCGATGCTTGAAATGATTTTTTTTAAATGTTTGATGTCTAATTTGATTTGTACGGTTGCCATATTACAATCAGGTTTTGATGTTATTATTTTTATTTATTGTTACCTTTGCCAAATGACAATAAAGAAATTTTTAGTATTGCTGCCATTTATATTTGCAGCATTTGGGGCAAGCGCACAGAAGCTTACCAGAGAGCAATATATAGATATGTATAAGGATATTGCCATTAAACAGATGAAAAAACACAAGATACCTGCCAGCATTACTTTGGCTCAGGGGTGTCTGGAGTCTGGAGACGGCAATTCCCCTCTTGCCCGTAAGGCAAACAATCATTTTGGAATTAAGTGCCACGACGGTTGGAAAGGTAAGAAGTTCAGACAGGATGATGATGCTAAAAATGAATGTTTCAGGAAATATGACAATCCAATGGATTCATATACAGACCATTCTTATTTTCTTACTTCACGTCCCCGTTACAATTCCCTTTTTGACCTTAAAATTACTGATTATAAAGGGTGGGCTCACGGATTGAAGGCTGCCGGTTATGCTACTAATCCAAAATATGCACAACTCCTTATTGATATTATTGAGGAATACAAACTCTATAAGTATGATAATGGTTATGCTGCAAAAGAGGATAAGAAGGCAAAACTTGTGGCCCAAAAGGAGAAAAAATTGAGGTCAAAACTTGAGAAGGCAGAAAAGAGAGCCCTTAAAGCTAATGAGAAGGCTGCCAAAGCAAGGAAAAAATATGAGGTGTTTATGGAGAAAAACTCAATTCCTGCTAAGGGGGCTCCAGCAGTTGAGAAACATGAGACATACCATACTGTTGTAGCTGGTGAAACTCTATATTCAATTTCTCGCAAATATGGTATAACAGTTGATGATATAAATAGGCTTAACCCTGGAATTAAAGCCAGTGAGCTGAAGATTGGAACCCAACTGAAAGTAGAATAGTTATGAAGAGAACCATAATATATATACTTGTAGGTGCCTTATGCGGTGCGGCTTCCATATTTTTACCAAGATTGCTCAATGAGTATAAGAAGAGTGTGGCAGAGAAAACCGTTGTATATATTCCAATAGAGGCCTCTTATACCCAGATGCTTGATTCTCTTGCAAATGCTCTTGTTGATATTAAATCATTCAATAAGGTTGCATCAGGTGCAAAATTGGAAAACAGTTTTAAACCGGGCAGATATACTTTTACTCCCGACAAAACCAACAAGGACATTGTCAGAATGTTGCAAAATGGGTGGGAGAGTCCTATGATGCTTACTTTGAGCGGTAATATAAGGAATCTGCAGAAACTGTCGGGAATATTGGGGAGAAAACTTGCAGCAGATTCAGCTGCCTTTATGGATTATTTTGCCTTACCTGAGGTTTGGAGGGAGAATGGGTTCAATAAAGAGACTTTCATGGCCATGTTCATTCCCAATACCTATGAGGTGTATTGGACGATTACTCCTGAGAAGTTTGTACAGAGGATGAAGAAAGAGTATGACAAATTCTGGAACAGCACAAGAGTTGCCAAGGCAGATTCAATTGGGCTTACACCATTGGAGGTTTCCATTTTGGCATCTATTGTTTGTGAGGAGACAAATTATACACCTGAAATGCCAAAGATTGCCGGTGTATATATGAACAGGCTGAAACGGGGGATTAAGCTTGATGCAGACCCTACAGTTAAATTTGCATTGGATGATCCATCCATAAAGAGAATCCTTTTCAGGCATCTTGAGGTTGATTCTCCATACAATACATACAAACACTCAGGTCTTCCTCCCGGACCTATTACAATTCCGGGTACAAAAGGGATAGATGCGGTGTTGGATTACGCAAAGCATGATTATCTGTATTTTTGTGCAAATGCAAATATGGATGGCACACATAAGTTTGCAAAGACATTGGGTGAGCACAACAGGAATGCAAGGGTATATCAGGCTGCTCTTAACAGATTGAAAATCAAATAGACATTTTTATTTTAAGGGATTATGAGAATAGCAGTAGGATTATCGGGAGGAGTGGATTCAAGTGTTGCGGCCCTTTTGTTAAAGAGGGCGGGGCATGATGTGGTTGCATTGTTCATGCAGAACTGGCATGATACCACCGGTACTTTGCATGGTGACTGTGAGTGGGAAGAGGACAAGTTTGTGGCCGAGATGGTTGCAAAGAAACTTGATATCCCTTTCCATTTTGTGGATTTGAGTGACATTTACCGCCAGAGGGTTGTGGATTATATGTTCAGCGAGTATGAGAAGGGGAGAACACCCAATCCGGATGTCCTTTGCAACAGGGAGATAAAGTTTGATGCCTTCCTCAAATGTGCCCTTGAACTGAATGTGGATTATGTTGCAACAGGCCACTACTGTAAAAAGGATGAGTTTGTAAATGAGAAAGGGGAGAAGATATATCGTATCCTTGCAGGAGATGACAAGAATAAGGACCAGAGTTATTTCCTTTGTCAGCTCTCACAGGAGCAACTTTCAAAGGCCCTCTTCCCGATAGGTGACATAGACAAGCCGGAGGTAAGGCGTCTTGCAAAAGAGGCCGGGCTTCCAAGTGCAGAGAAGAAGGATTCCCAGGGTATCTGTTTTGTTGGAAAAGTTGATTTGCCTGTATTTCTGCAGCAGAAACTCAAACCAAAGGAGGGTAATGTGATTGAGATTTTTGCAACTGAACAGGAGAGGGAACCTTATACCCAGGCAGCACTTAAGGCAGGGGATTGTGTGGCTGATCTACATGGCAATGTTCTTGTAACATCCAATGTGCTGGGTGAGAGTTACGCAGATTACTCTTTAGAGCAGTTGCAGGGCATTGCGGCTCCTGCAGTGTATTCTCCAGCTGACGGTAAAGTTATAGGAAGACATACAGGCGCCCAGTTCTATACTATTGGTCAGAGAAGGGGATTGAACATAGGTGGGCATAAAGAGTCTATCTTTATCATTTCAATTGATATAGAGAACAATAATATATATGTGGGAGAGGGTCATTCACACCCTGGTCTTTACAGGAAAGGACTTAAAATAGATAGTTCAGAGGTGCATTGGATAAGGGAAGACCTTAAGATGGTGGTGGGGGAGAGACGCCGTTATATGGTGAGGATCCGTTACAGACAACCTCTGCAACAGGCTACCTTATATATGGAAGAGGACGGATTGTACATAGTCTTTGACAAACCTCAAAGGGGAATCTCCGCAGGTCAGTTTGCGGCTTGGTACACTCCGGGTGAAGAGGAGATGATTGGCAGCGGTGTTATTGGGAGATAATCCTAAAATTCAAGTTTGAGTCCGTCATAAGCGGGTGCAACATTTGCAGGGAGAATTTCCTCCAAATAGGCATGTGGCCCCAACTGGTGCGACATATGGGTAAGGTAGTTGCGTTTGGCACCTACCTTTTCTATTATCTCAAGTACCTCCGGCAATGAAAAATGTGATATATGTTTCTCTTTCCTTACAGTGTTTATTATAAGGAGTTCCACCCCTTTCAATTTTTCAAATTCATCCTCTGGAATCATACTCCCATCTGTTATGTAGGCCATATTTCCAAATCTGAACCCAAGAATGGGGAGTTTGTAATGGAATACCCTTATTGGGGTTATTGCAAGTGAGCGGGTTGAATTGTCGGGAAGATGTTTTGTAATTGTAAAAGGATTCTGGTCTATGGTATGGAGCTTGTACTCAGGTACACCGGGATATTTGTACTCTGCAAATGCGTATGAGTACTCCATTTTAAGTGAATCCTGTACATTTTCCTCTGCATAAATGGGAAATGCCTCCTTGCGGAAGTAATTGAAGGCCCGGATGTCGTCCATTCCACCTGTATGATCCTTGTGCTGGTGGGTAAGGATTACCGCGTCCAGATCTGTAATCCCCTCTCTGAGTATCTGCTGGCGGAAATCGGGGCCGCAGTCAATAAGGATACGGAATCCGTCTTGCTCAACCAGTGCAGATGTCCTCAGACGGTTGTCCCTTGGATCTGAAGATTTGCATACATTGCAACTGCACCCAATCATAGGGATACCTTGAGATGTTCCTGTACCTAAAAATGTAATTTTTCCCATACTGCAAAGTTAGATATTTTTCCCTACCTTTGCTCCCTATGAGCAAAGGAAAATTATTTCTGATACCATCCCCACTTGGGGAGAATGACCCTAAGGAGGTTATCCCTTCTTATGTCCTTGATTTGTTGCATAATATAAACCACTATGTGGTGGAAGAGTTCAGGACTGTAAGGAGATATCTCTCTAAAGCGGGCCTTAAAGGGCAGATTGAGCAGCTGCAGATGTATGAACTCAATGAACATACTCCAATTTCCCAGATAGAGGGTTATGTGAAAATTTTGCTTGGAGGAAATGATGTTGGGCTTATCTCTGAGGCCGGGCTCCCTGCAGTTGCTGATCCGGGTGCCCAACTGGTTGATCTTGCCCACAGACATAGTATAGAGGTGTGCCCTTTGGTAGGGCCTTCCTCTCTTATGATGGCCCTTATGGGGAGTGGCCTTAACGGTCAGTGTTTTGCTTTTACCGGATATCTTCCTGTAAAACCGGATGAGAGAAAAGCTAAAATAAAACTGATTGAGAAGGTGTCACAACAGCTCAAGCAATCCCAGATAATAATTGAGACCCCATACAGGAATGGTCAATTGTTTGCTGATATGCTCTCTGTATGTGCACCTAAAACACGCATCTGTATTGCGGCAGATATAACACTTCCTACTCAGACAATCGTTACCAAGAGTGTTTCTGAGTGGAAAAGAAACCCTATTGAGATTGGTAAGAGACCTTGTGTATTTGTATTATTAGGATAAAATGGATAGAGTTGAATTGATAGATATGCATTTTTATGCGTATCACGGATGTTTTGAGGAAGAACAGATTATCGGGAATAATTTTCTGGTGACTTTTTGGGCAGAGACTGATTTGAGCAAGCCGGCCGTTTCTGACAATATAGAGGATGCCCTCAATTATCAGGAGGTATATAATGTGATAAAAGGGGAGATGGATATAAAATCCCATCTTTTGGAGCATGTTGCAAGGAGAATCCTCGATGCTGTAAAGGCAAAATATCCCTATATTGAGAGGGCTCAAGTACAGATTTCAAAACTGAATCCGCCACTTGGCGGCAAAGTGTTTGCCTCAAGGGTAACTATGAACTTATAATTTTCCCCGATAGTTTCAGATGGAAGGTGCAAATAAAACAGTAGCATTTGTAACTCTTGGTTGCAAGCTTAATTTCTCGGAGACATCAACCATTGCCCAGCAATTTTTGGACAACGGTTATGAGAGGGTTGCCCAGAGCAAACCTGCAGATGTTTATGTGATAAATACTTGCAGTGTCACTGAGCATGCAGACAAAAAATGCAGACAGGCAATAAGGAAACTTCATAAACAGAATCCTCATGCCATTATTGCCGTTACAGGTTGTTATGCGCAGTTGAAACCAGCTGAGATTATGGAGATTGAAGGAGTTGATCTTGTTGTTGGTGCAGACCGTAAGGGGGATGTGTTCCAACTTGTAAGTGATATTCCTTCAAAAACCGGTACTGCCCGTTCATACTCTTGTGCAATAAATGAGGTTGAAACAATTTTTCCAGCCTATTCCCATGGGGAGCGTACCCGTTCTTTCTTAAAGGTTCAGGACGGTTGCAATTACCATTGCTCCTATTGCACAATTCCATTGGCAAGGGGCAAGAGCCGTAACCTTCCAATTTCCACACTGGTAGAGGAGGCAAGAGCAATTGCCCAAAGTGGCATTAAGGAGATTGTACTTACAGGTGTCAATACAGGAGATTTCGGACGCACTACAGGTGAGGACTTTCTTGATTTGCTAAAGGCTCTCAATGATGTGGATGGGATTGAGCGTTACAGAATCTCTTCAATTGAGCCAAACCTGTTGCGTGAAGATATTATAGAGTGGATTGCAAGCGGTACCAAATTCCAGAAACATTTTCATATTCCACTGCAATGCGGTTCAAACGCTGTTTTAAAGGTTATGAGACGCCGTTATACAACAGAGATGTTTGCAAGTAAGATAGAGATGGTACGCAGGATTATGGGGGATGTTTTCTTTGGAATAGATGTAATTGTAGGTTTCCCAGGAGAGACTGATGAGGAGTTCCAGAACTGCTACAATTTTCTTAAAGATACCATCAAACCTGCATTCATTCATGTGTTCCCTTATTCCCGACGGGCAAATACCCCTGCAGCCGAAATGCCCAATCAGGTGCACGAGGCAACAAAAACTGCAAGGGTGGAGGCATTGACAAAACTCTCTGAGCAGTTGCATGAGGAGTATATTTCACGCCACAAAGGTACTGTGCAGGAGGTTCTGTTTGAATCTACGCAGAAAGGTGGTATGATGTACGGTTATACAGGCAATTACATAAGGGTTGAAAGGCCGTATGACAAATCAAAAATTGGACAGATCTCCACAGAAATTATATAGTATATAAGCAGAAAAGATATAGACTTGGAAGACGACGCAGTCTATATCTTTCCTGCTTTATTTACTTTCTATTTCTTTGATTTTTAGAGCGCAGTTTACACCGTCAAGTGCAGAGGAGACTATTCCTCCGGCGTAGCCGGCACCCTCTCCGCAAGGATATATACCCTGTAGCGTAACATGCTGCAGGGTCTCTTTATCTCTTGGAATCCTTACAGGTGATGATGTACGTGATTCCACAGCAAGCAGCAGCGCTTTATTGGTGAAGTAACCCCTCATTTTCTTGTTGAACTCTGGAAATGCTTTCTGAAGTCTTGTTGCAACAAACTCCGGTAACAATTCATGGAGTGGGGCAGGGTAGGCTCCAGGTTTGTATGAGGTTTCCGGAAGATCTTTGGATATTATTCCTTTAGTAAAATCCTCCATTCTCTGTGCAGGGGCTTTGATTGAATTACTGTTGCTGTACAGTTTTCTCTCCACATCCTGTTGGAATCTGAGCACTTGCAGCGGACCATGTTCCGCATACTCGGGAACATCCTCAGGATTCACCTGAACCACCACACCTGCATTGGCCCATTTGGAGTTGCGCATGGAGTTGCTCATTCCGTTGAGTACCATCTCCCCCTCAGAAGTGGCTGCAGGGACAAGAATACCTCCCGGGCACATGCAGAAAGAGAATACACCTCTGCCATCTACTTGAGTAACAAGTGAGTACTCTGCTGTTGGAAGATATGGCTGATATTTCCCATGGTACTGGATATTGTTTATAAGGGACTGAGGGTGCTCAACCCTTACACCCAAAGCAAAACCTTTAGGCTCAATTGTCCACCCTTTTGAGTTGAACAGCTCATAAATGTCCCTTGCAGAGTGTCCTGTAGCAAGTATTATATTTTTTGCGGTATAGATTTTTCTTCCCGATGAGTTGTTTTTGGGAATATTGACCTCTTCTACAACAGCATCCCATTTTTCACCATTTGGGACAAAATCCACAACATGAGAATTGAAATGTACCTGTCCGCCATGCCCAATAATGCAATTGCGAATATTTTCTATCACTCTTGGGAGTTTGTCGCTCCCTATGTGGGCATGGGAATCTACAAGAATTGCGGGATTTGCCCCAAAATGTACAAACAAATGGAGAATCTCCCTCAAATCTCCTTTTTTTGTTGAACGGGTATAAAGTTTGCCGTCTGAGAATGTACCGGCTCCACCCTCTCCAAAACAATAGTTTGAGTTAGGATTCACTATCTGCTCTTTAGAGAGTTTTGCCATATCAAATTTACGGCTGTGTACATCTTTACCCCTCTCAAGAATAATCGGTTTGAGACCAATTTGAAGCAGTTTTAAAGCGGAAAACAGTCCTGCAGGACCACAACCTACAATAATTACAGGTTCCGCCTGGGATACATCCTTGAACTCCTGCAGTTTGTATGGCTGTAGTGCTTGCTCGCCCTTTACAGTTACCAATACCCTGTAGCGGTACTTGATCTCTCCACCACGGGCATCAAGGGACTTTTTCCTCACTTCATAGCTGTTTATTGTCCCAGGGCGTACATGCATGCTCTTTTCACATGCCTGTACAATCATATCGTCTGTAGGGTTTTGTTTTGCAGGGAAAACTACTTCAATCTCTTTCATATATGGTTACATGTCTGCAGCTCTTGATATTGGGGCTGCATCAATAGGGCATGTCATTCCAAGTCGGAATTTGCAAAGTCCGCTCATGGCAATCATTGCCGCATTGTCTGTTGTGAATTTGAACTCAGGTATAAATGTTTCCCATCCCCTCTTTACCCCTTCATTGTATATCCTCTCTCTCAAGCCGGAGTTTGCAGAGACACCTCCTCCAATAGTGATCTGTTTTATACCTGTCTGTTTTACAGCTTTGACAAGTTTGTCCATAAGGATATCTATAAGGTGTTTCTGGAACGATGCACAGATGTCAGCCTTATTCTCCTCTATAAAGTTTTCATTCTCTTTAAGCTGGTCTCTTAGGAAATACAAAAGGGATGTCTTTATACCGCTGAAGCTGTAGTCCAGCCCTTGGATATGTGGTTTTGAGAATTTGAATCTATTCTCATCCCCCTCTTTGGCAAGTTTATCTACAATTGGACCTCCAGGGTATCCGAGCCCCATCATTTTGGCACATTTGTCAAAAGCCTCACCCACAGCATCATCTATTGTATGCCCAATAACTTCAAAATTAAGATAGTCTGTTACTTTTACTATTTGGGTATGTCCACCTGAAACAAGCAGTGACAGGAACGGGAATTTTGGTGCCCTGTACTCCTTTCCCTCCTGTTTTAAGAAGTGGGAGAGAATATGCCCCTGAAGATGGTTCACCTCAACAAGAGGTTTGCCGGTAGATATGGAAAGACCTTTGGCAAAAGATGTTCCAACCAACAATGAACCCAATAGTCCCGGGCCACGGGTAAAAGCAATGGCATCTATATCTTTCATTGTTACTCCCGCCTGCTTAAGCGCTTGATCTACAACAGGCAATATATTAACCTGGTGTGCTCTTGAAGCGAGCTCAGGGATAACACCTCCGTAATTTCTGTGAACTTCCTGGCTTGCCATTACGTTAGAGAGCAACAGCTCATCTTTAATGACTGCAGCAGAAGTGTCGTCGCAAGACGATTCAATACCTAAAATTAAAAAGCTCATAAATGTATTTTATTATACACAAATGCAAAGTTAGTCAGTTATTTTGATTAAATTTGCTTATTGGAGTGACTAAAAGGTGAATTTTATCAAAAGATTTATAAAAATACTTCTCATTGCAATTGGTGTGCTTGTTTCATTACAGGCAGTACTCCTTATTGTCCTCCAGTTTCCCACAGTGCAGACCTCAGTTGTAAAAGTTATTACATCTGGTTTGTCGAGAAATACAATTAATGGAAAACTATCTGTTGGAAAGGTTTATTTTGTTTTCTTCAACAATCTTATCCTTAATGATGTATCTATTGTTTCCACCGACAGGACCCCTCATTTGGATTCATTGAAGAATTATTACGGACAGAGTGATACCCTTGTTGCAGCAGATAAGATAGCTGTCACTCTCTCTCCTGTTGAATTGCTTAAATTGAATCTGAAACTGGATAGGGTAAAAATATCTGGTGGTGTGTTCAACTTGCAGGGAGAGGGAGATAAGACCACCAATCTTGATAGAATATTCAATCTTACCAAAAATACTGAGAAGGATACAACAAAAGGTTCTTTTTCTCTTCATGCCAACTCTTTAAAGATTGATAACTTCAGGTTTACTTTAAACAATCCGGATAAAGCACAATATAATCAGGACAGTATCATTAATTTCTCAAACCTCAGCGTTGGGGATATCAATGTGGATTTGAGAGATATAACTCTTGCATCAGATACATTGTGGGCAGAGGTGAACAATATATCGGGAAGAGATGTGAGCGGCTTTACACTAAAAAAACTTACAGGTCATGCGAGGGTTTGTGGTACTGAGGCCCTTGTTACAGACCTTTTCATGCAGGACAATTACTCCACTGTGGATGCGGAGTATTTTTATTTGAGGTACAACACTTCTAAAGATTTCTCTGATTTTACATCAAAGGTTAAGTTGGGTGCAAAGTTTAACGGTAGTTTTCTTGATTTCCATACTATCGGGAGGATTGCCCCTTCTTTGTCCAATAGTAATTTGGGGTTCAGCATTGATGGTGAGGTTAACGGGCCGGTATGTGATATGAGGACTGAAAATCTCAGAGTTGCCTCAAAGTCGGGTCTTTCTTTCATTGATTTGAGTGCTAAAGTCATAGGGTTACCGGATGTCAGCAGAACTATGGCAATTGCAAAAGTGAAGCACAGTAGGACTGTGTTCAGAGATCTTGCAGCTATTGTTGCCTCAATTGACAATACACCTGTAAATAAGACCCTTGCAGGTATGGCACCTTTTGTTAACTATAATTTTAAGGGTACTTTGAGCGGTTTGTTGGTAGATTTTGTTGCTGATGGTTCAATTACTTCTCCAACCGGAAATGTGGATGTGGATTTTGTTTTCAGGACAGAGCCAAAGGGCGCAAGGTTTATAGGCCAGGTACAGGGATATGATATAGATTTGGGGAGAATTCTTGTAAATGATTTCTTGGGCCAGTTGAGTTTTAAGGGGAAAGCGGATGCCTTGTTTGGTAAAGGGGAGAACTCAATGAGGATAAAGATTGATACTACCGAGGTTTATAAGGCAGGGATCAACGGTTATGATTATTCAAATATAATTGCAGCAGGTGAGCTTACAGACAATAGTTTTAATGGTTATTTGTCTTGTAATGACCCTAACTTGTCTCTTCTTTACAACGGTTTGCTTACTTTCTCAATGGAAGGGGAGAGCAAGTATGATTTTACTGCTCATGTTGGGAAGGCAAATCTAAATGAATTGAATATCAAAACAGGAACTGAAATTACTACTCTCGGGTTTGATGCAAAGGCCTCTTTTACCAATAGGGATAACAGATATATTGATGGTACTGTTAATTTGGAGCAGATTAAATATGGTACTGTTGCCGAGTCATTCAATTTGGGAGAAGTGAGTGTAGTCTCTTCAAGCAGTGATTCACTTCATACTGTTAAATTCAATTCTTCTGTTGCAAAAGCGGAGTATTCAGGTGCAGGGCCGCTTATTGGTTTCATTAAGAAGGTAGGTGATTTGTCTGCATCATCCAAATTGGACAATTATTTTATCTACGATACTTTGTCAGTTGTCAATAATGGTGCTTGTAAGTTAGATATTGAGACTTTTGATTCTTACAATCTTACTAAGGTACTTGTGCCGGGGCTCTTTGTAATGGACAGTACAAGAGCTGTCATTGCCATTGACAATAACGATAATCTTAATGCCCGTGTGAAATCTGGGAGACTTGCCTTGGGATCAAATTTCCTAAAGAAAGTGGATCTCTCTCTAACCTCTTCTCCTTCACAACCTTCTGTTCTGGAACTTTTATCTGAACAAATCCGTTTTGCAGGGATTGTTACAGACAACAACAATGTGAATATAGTTGCAGATACTAACACTGTAAGGGTTGATTTGAGTTTCAGTAATGATTCTACAGACAGTGACAATGCCAGAATTTTGGGTAGAATTGATCTTAAGGGGGGGGATGTTGCTGATATAAATATTCTGGATGGCTCCGGTATAACACTAAGAGGTGAGAAGTGGGCTTTCACCCCTTCTTCAATTGCATTTGCAGACAGTTCCATTGTTATAAATAATTTCTCTATCAGGAACAATGAGCAGCTTTTTTCTTTGGATGGCAATATTTCAAAACAGTATCCCGATACCTTGAACTTCAATCTGGAGAACTTCAATATTGCTATTCTTAATCTCTTTATGGATAAGGATTTCAAATTGGAGGGACATTTTTCGGGGAATGGCCTCATTTCTGATTTGTACAGGGAACCTAAGGTATTTTTCAATATAGATGGTACTGATGTTTCTGCCTATGACCATAATGTTGGAAAGATTAAAATGATGAGCAGATGGGACCAGCAGGAAAAACAATTGGGACTTCTTGTTAAAACTAATCTGGACAACAAGGCAAACTTCCTTGCTACCGGTTACTATAAGCCTCAGACAAAGTATCTTAACATTGATGCCTCTTTGGATGATATGTCTGTTTGTTATTTTGAGCCGTTTTTGGCAGATATTATCTCCAAGAGCAGTGGCAGTGTAACGGGTGAGTTGAAACTCTCAGGACCAATAGACAAATTGTCATTGGTAGGAACAGAGTGCAGATTCAACAATCTTGGCTTTTTGCTCAACTATACCAATGTCCCTTACAGACTCAATGGAGATTTTGATCTTAATGAGAGGGGTATTTTCTTCAAGAACCTTCCTATTTATGACAGATTCAACAATAAAGGTTTGGTAAACGGAAGTGTTTCATATAATTACTTTAAAGATCTTGCACTTAATCTGAATATTGATTTTTCAAATCTTCAGGCTCTCAACACTACAGAAAAGGAGAATGAGTATTTTTATGGCAGTGCATTTGCAACCGGAAAAGTGAAAGTCTATGGACCTTTATCAACTATAGGTATAGATATAGATGTAATTTCAGACAAAAACACATCTATCCATATTCCATTGTCAAGTTCTTCTTCTGCAACAGAGACAAATTTGCTCACTTTTGTTGAACCGCAAAAGGAGATATGGATTGACCCATATGATACCCTCTCAATAAGTAATGTGAAAGCAAATTCTTCTCCAACTGCTCTGGATGTGAATGTTGTTGCCAAAGCAACTCCAGATGCCGAGATTCTTATTGAGATAAACAAGGCAGTGGGAGATGTTATCAAAGCCAAAGGATCCGGTGATATTAGGCTTGATATAAATCCAAGCAAAGATATATTTGATATTTTTGGTGATTATAAAGTAGATGCCGGAAGCTACAAATTTGTCCTTGCCGGTTTTGCCGCCAAAGATTTTACCCTTGAGCCTGGCGGTTCAATAATTTTCAACGGAGATCTGGAGAATACAAGATTGGATCTGGATGCTGTATATCATACAAAGGCATCCATAAATACCCTTATTGCAGATACCAGCAGTGTCTCTACAAGAAGGAATGTAAACTGTATTATAGGGATGCAGGGTAGGATGATGAACCCCGAACTTGATTTTAAGATTGACATCCCCGATTTGGACCCTACAACCAAAATAAGGGTTGAGAGTGCCCTCAATACACAAGGAAAGGTTCAGAAACAGTTTATGGCATTATTGGTATCAGGCGGTTTTATTCCCGACGAGCAGAGTGGTATTGCAAACAACTCATCTCTGCTTTACTCAAATGCCTCAGAAATTTTGAGCAACCAGATAAATATGATTTTCCAGCAATTGGGAATCCCACTTGATTTGGGACTAAATTACCAGCCTGGAGAGAGGGGAACAGATATATTTGATGTTGCGGTTTCAACACAGTTGTTCAACAACAGGGTGATAATAAATGGTAATATTGGTAATGACCCTTATGGAACAAGCAGAAACGATGTTGTAGGTAATATTGATGTGGAGGTAAAATTGGACAACTCCGGTTCTCTGCTGCTCAATTTATTCTCCCACTCAGAGGATCAGTATTCCGCTTATAATGACAATACCAACAGCCAGAGGAATGGAATAGGTATTGTATATCAGAAAGAGTTCAACTCCTTCAAGAGACTTATCAAAGGGAAATCCAAGGCAGAAAAGGCCTATAGGAAACAGGAAAGGTTAAAGCGGAAAAGGGAGAAAAAATTACGGAATGATTAAAGGAGATTTATCAGTTTTGCATCTGTAAGATGCGGCCTGGTAAATCTCCTTTATAAGTTAACAGGTAAAATACCATTAGTGACAGCCACCGCAACCGCATGAAGAGCAGTCAGAACCACAACCGTCACCGCAGGAGTGCTGAACCTTCTCATTGAAAAGGCCGTTTGTGAGCTCTGTCTCTGTTGCCTCTCTGATAGCCTCAACTTTACCTGTAAAGTGAAGAGCCGCACCAGCAAGAGGGTGGTTGAAGTTCATTACAACAGTCTCATCCTTAACCTCGTCAATAGCACCGTTAAGTCTGTTGCCCTCTGAATCCATCATAGGAAGAACATTGCCTACAGTTAGAAGACCATCCTCAACTTTACCATCTACCTCAAACAATTTTTTAGGCAACTCTACAATTGCATCAGGATTTACTTTACCGTAACCCTCATCCTCTGTTAGAGTGAACTCAAAAGTATCACCAACTTTTTTACCTGCAATATACTCCTCAAATTTTGGAAGAAGATAGCCGGTACCAAAGATGAACATCATAGGTTTCTCAGCTGAAACTGTCTCAATAATGTCGCCATCAACTTCCAAAGTATATGATAACGAAACTACTTTGTTTAGATTAATTTCCATTTCTCTATTCTATATTAAATTATTGACTGCAAATTTGACTCAATTTTTTCTTTATCCCAAATTTTTACCCTTTTTGTTTACCGGTTTTCCCCAGCGGGTGATCTTGTATCCAATTGCGGCTACAATTAATGAGACTACAGGAGACAAGATATTAAAGAAACAGTAAGGGAGATATGTAAGGGTAGGGATTCCCAACACACTGCTCTGCATTGCCGCACATGAGTTCCAAGGTATAAGCACAGATGTAACTGTTGCAGAGTCCTCAAGTGAGCGGCTCAAAAGCTGTGGTTCATATCCCTCCTTTTTGTAAATGTCCTTGAACATCTTTCCAGGGAGGATAATTGACATATACTGGTCTGAAAGGGTAAGGTTGCTCACAATACATGTACCCAATGTGCTTCCAACCAATGTGGTATGACCTTTTATCATCTTAACCATCTTGTCTGTAATGGCATCGAGATAACCGCCAGACTCCATGACACCACCGAATGCACAAACACACATTATAAGCCATACTGTATTGAGCATACCAGCCATACCGTTTGTAGAGGCAAGCTCAGAAAGCATAGGACTATCAGTAGTAATCTCAACAGGCATTGAGAGAATTTTTAGCGGAGCATAAATGTATGACTGCAAAGAATCCACTGCATAAGGGGTAATCTGTGCAATAATCTGTGGCTGTACAAAAACTGCAATTATAGAGCTGATTATTGCAGAGATGAACAATGTGAGGAATGCCGGTACCTTTTTGTAAATCATTATGATTGTAACAACAGGTATAAGGAGCAACCATAGCGAAATGTTGAATGTGGATGCAATTTTTGTGCACTCCTGGGCCACATCAAGATTTGCTGTAGAAGGTATCATAAACCCTGCAACGGCAAATATTATTGCACAAATGAAACATAATGGGATATTGGTTATGCACATATATTTTATGTGCTTGTAAAGGTCCACACCGGAAATGCTTGCAGCAAGGTTTGTAGTATCTGAAAGAGGGGAGATCTTGTCTCCAAAATATGCTCCCGATATAATTGCACCGGCAAGCCATCCGCTGTTGAATCCCATAATCTCTCCTGCACTGAGCATAGCAATTCCAATTGTACCTATTGTTGTCCAGGAACTGCCGAGTATCAATGAGATAATTGCTGTAAATATGAAGATTACAAGGAGGAATATTGACGGATTGATAAGTTTTAATCCGTAATATATAAGGGTAGGTACCACTCCCGACAGCATCCATGAAGATGTAAGTGCTCCAATTGAAAGGAGGATGAAGAATACACCTCCGGATTTGCTGAAGTTGTCCGAAATCCCCTCCTCAAGCTTTTCCCAGCTTATTCCCAGTCTCCACATTGCTATAATGGCACCTGTAAGGGCTCCTCCAAGCAGAGCTATCTGGGAAGGACCGCTTGTAAGCTCATCTCCAAAAAGTACAGATCCAATGACAATCAGAGCCACAAGGACAATCATTGGAACGAGTGATAGTATCAGTGACGGTTTTTTCATTTTATATACCTGTAAAATCTACGTTTTCAAAAGCAAGTGATGGTACAAGCCATCTTGAGCAATTTCTCGCATCATTTCCTACTAATGCAAGATTTTGCCACAAAGATACTATATTACCGCTTATATTCATTTCCCTTACAGGAAATAATATCTCTCCATTCTCAAAATAGAAACCCTCTATACCGTATGAGTAGTCCCCAGTAAGGCCATTGCAGTTGCCTCCGTTGAACCCTGTAACAAGAATTCCTTTTCCAAGTATCTTTATCATATCCGTATGGTTGAGATTCCTGTATTGCGGTTCAAATTCTTCCAATGAGAAATGTGGTACAGATGCACTCTCTACAGTTGGAGCTACACCCATTTTGTTGGCAGAGTATGTATTTATAAAATATGTCTCCACTCTTCCGTTGCGGATAATGTCCATTGGCCTGGTAGCAAGACCGTCACCGTCAAAATAGCGGCTACCGCTCATGCCAACCCAGTGGGGATTATCTGTAATAGTCATTTTCTCAGAGAAGACCTTTTCTCCCTCCTTGTTGAGCAGGAACGAATTCCTCTGCTGAATATTGCTGCCGTTAAGGGCCTGGAATATTGGTGATACAAGCCTGCTTGCACTTATATTGTCAACAACCATATTCAGCTTGCCGCCGGCATGCTCTTTTGGATTGAGTTTGCCAACCGCCCTCTCAAGTGCTTTGGTGCCGCATCCTGCAAATGTGAAATCTTTATAATCAAGTGATGATTCATACCACCATCCCTCACTTCTGGCATTGCCTCTACCTTTAACTGAGCACTCGGCACTCACAGTAAAGTTACTCTGCAGTGAATCTCCCTCAAAGCCCTGTGAATCTATCATATACTGGTATTCCAGCATATCCCCGTATTCTGTGTTTACAGAAACAATTTTCTTGTTTTTACCGTAAACCTCTTCCATTACCTCAAAGGCTATCTCCTTCTTCCTCTGGGGATCCATTGTAAGGATATATGGGTCATACTGTTCAAGGTCGGCCCCCTCACCGCTCCAGCATAGATCCTTGGGTGGAAGGGTACGGAAACTGTCGGGAGTAAGATATGCATTGGTCTGCATTGCCTGTTTTATGAAGATCTCCAGTTCCTCTTTGTTAAGGCGGTTTGTGGAGTAGGCTCCATATCTGTCATTGGAGATTATCTGAATGTAGAGATTCCTGTCATTTGCGTTCTGGAGGTTTTCCAGATTGCCGTCCAAAGCAGAAAATGAGTTCTGAATCCCGTAGTTCATGGTTATACGGCATGCCTGGGCACCCAACCGCATAACGGTGTCAAGAGCTCTCTGAGCAGCCTCTACCTCAAATGAGTTGTCTATCTTATTGGTCCTCATCAGTTGCTTCCTCCTACAATAAGTTTTTTTACAAGTATGCTCGGCATTCCGCATGAGACAGGGACATATTGCCCTTTGCCGCATGTCCAGGTTGCATTTTCCATTCTGGAGTTATCTGCTACTCCGGTTATATCCTCAAGTGCTTTTGGCCCGTTGCCAATGATATTCACATCTTTTATAGGTTGGGTAAGTTTACCTTTCTCTATAAGGTATCCGCTCTTTACATAGAAAGTGAAGTCTCCCGCTCCAATCTGTACCTGACCGTTGCTGAAGTTATCTACATAAATTCCTTTCTTTACCCCTGATATCAGTTCTTCCTCGCTCATATTGCCATTTTCCATATATGTTGCCCTCATTCTTGGGATTGGCATATATCTGAACGATTCCCTTCTTCCGTTGCCCGTTGGTGCCACCCCATAGTATTTGGCACTTATACGGTCATGCAGGTAAGAATTTAGAATTCCATCCTTTACAAGATAAGTTTTTTGCCCCGGGATACCCTCATCATCAAAATTGCAGCTTCCTCTGTTTGCAGAGAGTGTTCCGTCATCTACAATGTTTATATTTGGGTTACATACCTGCTGCCCCATCATATCTGAGAATATGGAGGTCCCCTTTCTGTTGAAATCTGCCTCAAAGGCATGTCCTACAGCTTCATGCAGAAGAATGCCGCTACCACCGGCTCCCATAACGACAGGCATGGCTCCCCCTTTCGGCTGAGAAGCCTCAAACAGGAATGATGTCTTTGAAACGAGTTCTGTTGCCATCTCCTCCATAAGTTCCTCTGTCAGGAGCTCAAATCCCATCCTGTAACTTCGGGAAATGCCGCTTGTCTCACTTCTCCCTTTGCCATCCTCCATTACACAGTTGGCAACCACATTTATCATAGGCCTTTCATCTGTATATGCCTGGCCAAGAGAATTGTAGAACAGTACAAGGGTATTTGAGTCTGCAATTTTCCCTATAACCTTCACTGTTTTGGGGTCTTTAGAGAAAATTTTCTCATTGAGCATCTGCAGATAAGGTATTTTATACTCAATATTAGTCTCTTCCCAGTTCTTTCCAATAGGGTAGAGGTTCTTTGTCTGTAAAATTTTTGTCTCTGGGGTTACTGATACGGTTGCAGTAGCTTCATCTGCAATTTGAGCCGCTGTCAGGGCCGCCTTTTTCATAAGGGGCATTGTGGTTATCTCTGAGTAGGCATAGCCTGTCTTTTCCCCTTTAACAACCCTTATTCCTACACCGTAGTCTATATGAGTACCGGCTGCGTTCACCTCTGAGTCCCTTAAGGTAAGCTCATTAATTACAGAGTGCTCAAAGAAGAGGTCTGCATATTCACCACCTTTAGACAAGGCAATAGAAATGAGCTCCTTCAGATTCTCTTGGGTTACTCCAAAGAAGCTCATGTAATTGTTGAAATTCTGCATTTTATGACGTTGTCCTAATGGTCACTAAATAGCTTATTTTACTTTTTTAAGAAGTAGCTGGTCTATGAGTTCACCCTCTTTAGCGGTGTAAGTGTATTTGATTTTCTTGCTACCGTTGTGTTTTAGCTGACCAACTTTTACCCACTCATTCTCTCCTGGGTTGCTCACTTTAAGGTTTTCTCCAACAGCCCATTTATAAACCTCGTACTCACCTGCTGGAAGAGAAGTGCCATTTTGTTTTCCGTTGAACACATATTTTACTTTGGTGCCGTTTTTAAGGGCTTTCAGATAGCTCTCTCCAAAGTAGAATTTGGTGTGGTCATTCATTTTCTGTGTACCGGCCACCTGTGCAGGCTCAGAAATTATAATTCTGTAAGGTGCACCCTCTCCAAGATAGTCTCCAAGGGCAAGGACATTATGGTCTGCAAATGTCCTGAGGTTCTCAATTGAAACCCACTCGCCATCCTTGTTCTGGCTGTAGTAGGTGTATGGAGTCTCAAATGTTACTGCAAGAGTCTTCTCACCGGAGTTGTTCCAGAACCATCCCTCACAATATCTGCTTCCCATTTTTGAGAAACAAAGGTCTTTCTTTGCAAAATATGGGTTCTCATTCATGGTAAGGTTGGCCAATACCATAAGGTTCTTGTAGAATGTGTCTGAAGATGTCTCTGCAGTATGTACCCAGTAAGTTGCCTGGTGCATGCTCTGTGAGTGCATATTCAAGAATACATCCACATTTCCTTTTGCAAGAAGTCCCTGTAGGAATGCCCTCATGTTCTTAACCTCTTTGGTTGTAACCTCCTCAGGGTCATCCCAGTTTACCTCCATATTAACTCCGTTGGCATTGGAACGGCTCATACCCTCAACAACACCGTCGGGGTTTGTAAATGGAAGAATATAGTAGATAGTGTTCTCTCTAAGTGCATTTGCATAAGGGGTGTCAGATACAAGAACATCAATCATCCTCTCAAGGTGCCATGTGCCGGGAGTCTCACTTGTATGTACACGGCCGTGGATATATACCACTTTCTTGTTCTCCTTAAGGTTCTTGTTGGTAATTGTAAGAAGCGGCATGTTCCTTCCATGCTCACTCTGCCCGATTGAAATCAAATCTACCCAATCGTACTGTACCCACTCCTGAATTTTTCCAAGAAGGCGGCTGTAGGTATATGGGATATAATATGCAATATATACCTCATCCTGGTCATATTTCTTGATTATTGTCTTTTCGTCGGGAGACTCATTGCTCTCAAATCTTGTCCAATTTACATTATCATAACTGTAGTACGGACGGCGGGCATCCGAGTTCTTTACATTAAGGGTAACCAATTTGTCTTTAACCCCTGTCATTTTAAAATAGTACCACCTTGCACTTGGCGCAAGGGTAGGGCGTGCAGGGTTTGCAGGGTCAAATCTGCTGTAGAAATCATAAGTGATACAATCCACACCATCCTTTACCTCCTGAGAAACAAACTCAGCCTTCTCCATTGAACCACTCTCAAAATTGGAAGAAAATGTAATCTGTGCATTCAATTGTGTTGCCGCAAAAAGGGCTGCAATAACTAAAAACTTTTTCATTATAACGTTGTCTTTTTTTACAAAAAAGTGAATATCAGTCATATATAATTTAAATTTTTTATAAATTAACTTATTTGTTTGAAGCAGCGTATGCAAAGAGTGCAAAATCACCTTTACAAGGGTCGCCCGGAAAAGCCTTGTGCAAGAAATCGGTAATTTCAAGGGCTGTGATAATGTCTGCACTGTTGCGGGATGTGATTCCCATGTTGCGGGCACTTCGGTGAACATGTACATCAAGTGGAATAACCAATGAGGCAGGGGAGATGTTCTTCCAAAGTCCCAAATCCACTATGCCGTCATTGCGTACCATCCAGCGGCGGAGCATGTGAATTTTCTTGTTAGCAGCTTTTGGGTCACTTTTCTGCCCATAGACTTTAACACGGAATTCGTCGGGAGAAAGAATCTCCAAACTTTCATTGTTGGAATAAAAATCTCTCAATCTGCTGCAAATTCCAGCAAAATCAGACCATTTTATTGTACGGTGCAGACTCTTATCCTCATCCCTGTATCGCCCTGCCATTACATACTTGTAAGGTTCCCATTCCATTTCATCAAAGGCCCTTTTGCAGTCACGCACAATCATATCCCTGCGCCCCCACGCCAGATGAGCGGCAACTACAGCAGCAATCTCCACATCCTGTAAGGTGTATTTTTTTCCCGATAAATTATCACCCAACCCTTCAATACCACAATCTCCCTGCATAAGCATGGCAAAATGCTTGGGGAAAATGATAGGATCCCCAGTAAAATACTCCTCCTTGTTATATTGCAGGGCAAGCAGCTGTAAGATATGCACATTATTCTCCATAATGTGCAAAGATATGTAAAAGAGATGTTTTTTAGAAATCCAGTGATATTCCACACAAGTATTCTGCACCTCTAAGTGCAACTCTGCGTGTCACTGTTGTTACATTATTGTAATATGTATATTGGTAATACTTCTCATTGGTTACATTTTGCAATTTTATCCAGGCAGCTAATTTTTTGCTGAATTTATATTGTGAGGAGAAATTAATGAACATAAGTGATACATTTTCACTATTTCCTAACTTCTGCGTGAAATGATTTATACTTGCCTTTATTTCAAGTTCTTTTGTAGGGAAGATTACTATTGCTCCTTTATTTGAATAACTGTCAATCTTGCTTGTATTGGATTCCCCAGTAAATTTATTTGTTGAGTAATTGCCCTTATATGTAAAAGTAACTGTGTTTGAAGGTGAAAATTGTAAATTTATATCTCCTGATATCCCTTTGGTATTGTGTTCATACAGTTCTCCTTGCAGATATTGTTGAGCATTGTCTTTACTTAATGTTATATTGCCCTCAATAGAAAATTTATTGATTCCAAAAAGTTTTTTTGCATTAATTACTAAACTCTTCTGCCTGTTATGGTTATTGCCGCTATCATAAACCATATATGTAAAATCCTGCAGAACAGTTTCCCAAGGCATAAGATTGGAATTTGTTCCACTATATATACCTGTTATGCTTCCGCTGAAAAAGTTACCAAGGTTATTATAGGACAATCCGCCACTAAAATTGAATGAATTTCTTTTCTCCAAGTCTTTATATGCCCTAAAGTCCCTATAGCCTGTATAGATATAGTTTCTTGCCATATATTCTATACCGCCAATATTATTGTTTGCTGTTCCGCGCAAGTTGAAAGACAAGTCACTCCACAATTTATATTTTAGTGCAAACAGAGGAGAGTATAATAGATAAATATTGTTCTCACTTGTAAGCATATCAAACCTTAAAGAGAGAGGTATATTTAAGTTTATATTCAATTTTCTGCTGGTAAAAACAAACTCAGGTCTTATATATGGTTGTAATGATAATAAACTGATATTGTTTAATGTGGTGTCTGAGAATGGTTCAAACTCTGAGTTATATCTATTGTAACTTAATCTGATACCAGGTGTAATGGAATATGTAGCATTATGTTTTCTTCTTGAAAACTTTGTATATATATCACCCTCAAATGATTTGGCATTAATGTTTTGTATCAAGCTCTCTGTATTGTATCCTTGTATTGGCTCTTTATGTTTTACAGCCATCTGCTGGTCTTGATTTGTAAACCTCAGTTGAGCATTAAGACGGAAAGCTTTGTTCCCGGACTTGCTGGATATCATTTCAATGTCATTTGCAAATGAGAACTTTGGCAGCTTGTAATTTTGAGTATAATTATTGCTTGAGCCCCAAATTTTTCCCGATGCATTATCGAGAAATACTTTAAATTTGAAAATATTTTCAAAGTATTTTTTATCCTTATTGGATGTATATGTAATATCTCCACTTACATCAACATTGTTTCTTTGCAGTTGTGAACTGTCAGAAATATAAATCTTCTCTTCATTTATAGGAAAGAAGACTTTGTTTATATCAATATTGTCATTTGTCCTGTCTGTAGTAAAAATAAGAGTTCCTTTAATATTATTTTCTGTATTGATTTTTTTGAGGTTACTTACAGTTACTGCATTTGAATTGTTGTTGTAATAAAGATTCTTGTCTATAGGCACAACAGCAGAAGGTATATGGAACAGGTCTTTTATTCCATGACTGAGTTCATCTAATGAATAGACTCCAGGTTTAATATTTTGCAGTGCTGTTTCAGTTATAATATCTTCTCCTGTATTGTCAGTTTTGGCTGTTACAATAGTTTGTCTCTTTGAAGAAAAATTCATAGCATTTATTTTTGCAGAATACAGAAGTTCTTCTTCCAATGACACACCTAGCTGCAGTCCCATAGCTATAAGCCATTTGCTTTTGGCTTTCTCTTTTAGTTTTATATTAATAGCATGCTGGTTGCTTATTTCAACCTGTTTTAATGCTTTAACAGGTTGGTGATTATGATAGACATTAATAGAGGCAATATCATCAGCTCGGATATTTCTTACAGCAATACCATACCTTCCTCCCAATAAATCCATGTCCTCAATATACAATTTGTTTATCTGTTGGCCATTTATTTTAATACCACCGTTGGACATAACTTTTACATTTGGCAATCTGTCAAGTATCTGGGCAAGTGTCTTGTCTTCCCTTTTTTTGAATAAGGAGGCATCATAAGTTACTGTATCAGCATTAACTTTTACCGCTATGGGTTTTACAGTTATACTTTTAAGCATTTGGACACTTTCAGCAAGTGAGATATCCTTTATTATATCATGTAATGGTTTTGAAGAAAAAGTAAGCTTATTCTGAGTATATCCCATCTGATAAAATATCAGATGAGTAAATTCTCCGTTAGGAACAATAGAATAATTACCTTTGGAATCTGCTACGGTGTATCCCAAAAGTTTATTGCCATTATATACATATACTACAGCTCCTGGAACAGGTTCTTTTGTAAAAGCATCAGTTATTGTCCCACTGATTTTACTCTGTGAGAACAAAATATTCCCGATAAATATCGACAATATAAATAAAACTGTGCTTTTACTCATATATCAAATCATTTGTATGCAGGAGCAAATAGAGGAATGTATTTCTGCTTGGGCGCTTTATCTCCATATGTAGAATATACTCCCATGTATATTTCCAAAAATGTGTCGGAATCTTCATTAAAAAGAATATCAGCTTTAATAAAATCCTTTAATGATAAATCTTTTTGTCTTGGCATATCCAATACAGCAAGGAATATTTGAGGAGGATTCTCAAATTGGCCATAATCCAGACATTCAAATTTGAAGTATCCGTTTGTCTCTTCTGCTTTCATTATAAGCCCTGGAAGTCCCCAAAGTAACCACGGACCTTCATTTACTGGTATCTCGTTTGTAAACCATACGCTCCATTTCCTTCCACCAATAAATGATGTTGCTTTATTGCAAAGATGACCATTTATAGTAAGGGTATCTGCAAGAATCTCCCAATTTGGAATATTCAAATTCCCTTTAGTGTGGAATATCTCTGTTATAAACCTTTTGGAAAGTATGAATTTTTGTTCCTTATAATTTTTGTCTAAAACCCATTTTTCTCCATCTGGGACAGACCTGATCTTGTTCATTATAGAGTATGTATCCATACTCTGTGATAACATTGCATGTGCTATTGAATCTCTGTATTGAGTATTTCTGCTGTAAAATAAAGAATGTCCGCTGTTGCACACATCCAAATACATAATGTCTGAATAATATCCCTTGACAGTTGAATCTTTTTTGAAGTAGAACTTATATTCTGCACGGAAATTGACAGAATTGTCTAACATCTCTTGCCCACTTAGGGCAAGAGAAATAAAACTCATAAGAGTAACAATAATAATACGTTTCATTTTGTTAAATCTTAGGGGTTACTCTCTTTGACAAATATATCAATTTATTTAAAAAATACAAGTTGAATTTATATGTAACTACAGGCCGGATACAAAAAAAAGAGTGACCTTGTGTTGATCACTCCTTCTTTTGCTCTGCTTGTACAGATTATTTCTTTTTGTAACGGCTGTAGAACTTATCAACTCTACCTGCAGTGTCAACAAGTTTCATCTTACCAGTGTAGAATGGGTGAGATGTGTTTGAAATCTCCATTTTCATTACTGGGTAAGTAACACCGTCAATCTCAATTGTCTCTTTAGTGTTTACACATGAACGTGTAATGAATACGTGGTCATTTGACATATCCTTGAAAGCTACAAGACGGTAGCTATCGGGATGAATTCCTTTTTTCATTTCTTTATTGTGTTAAATGTTAATTTTCAGCGCGCAAATGTAGCAATTCAATTTGTGATTGCAAAATTTATTGTAACATTTTATTAAATAATCTTATCATAATTAACAGTTTCTCCCAAAGAATAAATAAGATTTTATAGTTACAATATTGAAATTTAAGTTTTTTTGATAGAAATTTGGGGTCCAATACCCCTGATTGTTCAAACATTTTCTATCTTTGCAGAGTCTGAAAAGACATACATAGTATGATGAAAGTGTTTGCTTTTATCCTTTCTTGGAAATCTGGAAAATTTTTAATGGACAAGGAGAGCAATGAACATTCATCACTTGTTGTGTATATACTATCTACAAGTATATCCTTCAAGTGTGGGGTATTGTTTATTTGTCCATAGGTTTTTCCAGAACCTCCAAGAAAATATGCAATCAACCCTGCACTTTCTTTTTATTCCATATTAAAATTTCCATTTGGGGTTGAATGGTACTAAAACAACAAATACTTTATGGAAATTAATGAATCTTGTTATGTCTCTCCACAAGTAGAGATTATTGAAATTGCTGTTGAGCAAGGGTTTGCTCAGAGTGGAACAGGTGAAGGTGGGAATGAGAAATGGGGATAATCTAATTTAATAATTGTAATAGTATGAAAAAATTTACTTTTTTAATGGGTTTGGTAATACTAGCAGTATTGGCATCCTGTACTAAGGCTGATGAACCTTATGTGGACAGTTCTATACTATCACTTAGTGCCAGTGTAGAACAGAATACAGAACTTTCAACGAAAGTTGGTTTTACAGCTGGCGAAGCTAATTTCTTTTGGACAAAAGGAGATAAAATTGGAGTGCAAACAGATAAGTCTGGTGGCTTTCAGGCTATGACTCTCGATTTTAATGATAAAGGAAAAGCAAATGGAATTTTTTCCGGTTCAATTTCAGGTACACCACAAGGATATGCTATATATCCATATGGCTCGCAGGGAACACATAGTATGAATGGTTCAACATTAACTTATAATCTTCCTGCATCATATTCTTATAGTTCTCTTGATTCTGAGTATGCAAATGAAGATGGTAATAGTCATAATATGGCAATGTGGGGAAGTATAAATGGCAGTTCAGTTTCTTTTAAACATCTTGGAGGTGTACTTGCATTTGTGATTGAGGGTTTGCCACAAAATACTTCTGATCTTAAGTTTACATTGAACGCAACAAATAAAATCAACGGTACATTTACAGCAGATTTGTCTCAAGCAGAACCAGTAATAACCACCTCAAGCACTGATATTGACTCAGAAAAATCTGTATCCATATTATTTAGTACTGAAGAGAATCAGACAACAGGCCATTTTTATATACCAGTTCCTGTAGGAGAAATTGGAAATCTAAGTGTTGTTGTAACTAATGCTTCAGATAATGAATTGGCTACAGGTATGTGGGATAATAAAGAAGTAGAACGTAAGGATATTATAAGATTTAAAATATCTGAATCAAGCCTTTCTGGTGGAGCAGGTGAAGTAAAAAGTGTAAGTAATGTTAGTGATATAGATGATGATGTGTTGTCAACTACTGAAGATAATCTGTCAATTAATGTCTCAAATGAAGTTTCAGGTGACAATACAATTTTAATTCCTGCAGATTTGGCAACTGAAACTACTACATTCTCATTTGCATCAGTAAGTGATAATGCAACAATAAAAATTGAAAATGCTCCTTCTGGTGAATATGGTGGAAAAATAATTATTGAAGTACCTGAGGATGAGACTATTCCAAATGTTGAAGCCAATGTTCCCGACGGAGAAGTATATATTAAGCAAGGTAACATTACTACATTGGTAGTTTCATCTGCAGATAATACAACAATTATTGGAGATGGAGTTACAGTAGATGTGCTTACTGTAAATAAGGGTAATGTAAGGATTATGAAAGGAGGCTCTGTTGGTAATATTGAAAGAGGTGAAAGTAATGATGGTGGTGTTACTTATATTATATATGAGGGTACTATTCCATCAGATGTAACAGATGAAGAATTAATCAAACATATTTCGGCAGCAGAATGGGATTTGAAACAAGCTGCTGAGAAAGGTGGTACTTATACTCTTAATGCAGATGTTGTAATTACAAATACACTTGTAATTCCATCAGAGAACACTTTTGCTTTGGATTTGAATGGTTATACTATAAGTCAGACCAAAGCTTGTACAGCATCATATAGTATGATTGAAAATAGGGGTTCACTTACCATTAGTGGCAACGGCAAAATCAGTTTTATAGACAATGGAGCAGGAGATCCTAATTTTGGATGGGGTTCATATACTTTAACAAATTATGGAACTCTTGTTGTAGAAGATGCTACAATAGAAAACTTAAGTACACAAAATGAACAAGATAACGTTCATATGTATTGTGCTATTCAGCAAGGTCATGGAGCTGTATCTACCACTATTAATAGTGGTGTTATCAGTACTCCTACTTATAGATCTGTAAGAATAAATGTTGGAGCGCTTGAAATTAAAGGTGGTGAATTTATTGGACAGGTTTGGTTGCAACCAAATCAAGGTGATGTAACAATGAAAATTTCAGGAGGTGAGTTCTCTCCTTGTGGTAATGACAAATCATCTGTATTTATGACTAATGTGGGTGAAAACTATACAGTAACTTCAGCCAATATCTCCGGTGGTAAATTCAATACCAAGATTGGTAGTTCAGATGCTACAAAAGAAGGTGTGAAGGGTTCTGTTAAAGGCGGCATATTTACAGAAACTGCTAAAACAGATACAGCTGTAGGTTTGATAGCTGAGGGATATAATTTTGAAGCAAATACAGATGGAACTTATACATTAGCTCCTTCTTTTGTAAAGACATCAGAGACATCTTATATAGTATATAATCTTTCAGGACTTAAGGCATTTAGGGATGCAGTAAATGGTGGTAACAGTTTTAATGGCTGTACTGTTAAATTGGCTGGTGAATTGAATTTAAGTGGCGAAAATTGGATTCCAATTGGAACCAGTGAAAATCCATTCCAGGGAACTTTTGATGGCGGATTTACCATTAAAAATCTTAACATAGTTGAAACTGAAGCAAAAGAGGGTAAAGCTTATACTGGTTTCTTTGGCTACGCAAATAACGCAACTATAAAGAATGTTACATTTGAAAATGTGAATTTAAATATTGCTTGTTTGGATATTGACCATAGTCAGGGACATATTGGAGCAGTTGCTGGCTCTTTGGAAGGTACATCTACCATTGAGAATGTAACTGTATGTGGAGATATTAAAGTAGAAGCTACATTTGATGCCAACGGTGCAAGCCGTGTAGCTGTTGTTGCTGGCGGAAACAGTAGCGGTAATGTAACGATGAGGGAAGTTCATGTAAAAGCAAATGAAGGTAGCTATCTCAAAGCTAATAACAATGTTGGTGCTTTGGCCGGTCAGTTGCAGGTTAAGAACGTATTTGAAAACTGTTCTTCAAATATTGATGTAACAGGAAAGAAATTCTTTGCCGGTGGTATAATTGGTCTTGCTGCAGGTAATTCTACATTCACAAACTGCCATACAACAGGTGATGTAACAGTTACAGCAGGTAGAGAAGGACGTGCCAATGACCATTATAGAGTAGGTGGTATAGCAGGTGGTTGGGCTGATGGTTCAAATAATGTTTGTACACTTACAGATTGCTCTTATACTGGAAAAATTTCCGGTACAAATGCTGATGGTTCTGTTGCCAATCCTCTTGACTACGCAGGCTATGTTGGTCGTGGTTATACCCTTACAAACTGTGCTGGAAGTAAAGTTATCATTGATGGTACAAGCTATGTACAGGCAGATAATAAGACTTTTGGTATTTACATTGTTAATGATGTATATGAGATTGGTACTGCAGCAGCCTTGAGGTGGATTGCAAATGAGGTGAATGCAGGTAATAATTATTTTACAGGCAAGACTGTGAAAATGACCAATGATATTGACCTTAATAATGAAGAGTGGATACCTATCGGCTCTGCTTATAAGGATCATGGTTTCTGTGGTAATTTTGATGGTAACAACAAGACTATTAAAAACCTAAAAATTTCTAATATTACTCCAGATAGTGATGGATTTGTTTACGCAGCTTTGTTCGGTGTTACTGAAGGAACAGAAACAAACAGCAATTATGTTAAAAACCTTAATATTGAAAATGTAAATATTTCTGCTGAAGGTAGTATTGTTTCTGCAGCTATTGCTTATCCATATTATACAACAGTTGAGAATATCACTGTTAGAGGAAATGTAAGCATTCAAGGTGGTGACTATACTTCTGGAGTTTTGGCTTACACAAGAAGGTGTGTAGATGCAAAAAATCTTATTATTACCGCTAATTCAGCTTCAGCAATTACAGGAAATAATTCTGTTGGTGGAGTAATATCTGACATTCAGATGAATGGTGGCTTAACTGCTAACTACTCTAACTTCAAGGCTTCTGGTTTGATAATTACTGGAAATCAGTGTGTTGGTGGTATTTCAGGTATTATTGCATCTCAAACTCTTGATGGTGCAACTGTTGAAAACGTAAGTATTAAATGTCAGGATGTTAGAAAAGGTTCAGTTGCAGGTGCTTTGGGTGGTAAATCTACTATAAAAAATATTTCAGTGGCTAATGTTACAGGTGCAGAAAATGTAGTAGGAGCTACATATGATGGTGGAAATGAGGTTGTTGCCAACGGTGATGTATATGAAGCAAAAACAGATGTCGGAAACTAAAAGGTAAGTATCTATATGCATGAGGCCGGATCAACTATTTGACCCGGCCTCTTTATGTTTGTATGCATTCTTTATGGTTTATATACATTATCTAAATGAGCATTCTTAAAAAAAGAAATATTTTCATTTACTATGTAAACTTTATCTTTTTTTGCAACTCATTTCTGTTCTATGGTTCTATCTTGCAGTAAAAAAAAACAAAATATTCAAGCACTTACCAAAACAGAGAAAATTGCACAAACTTGTATTTCTATAAAAGGTTTGTGCAATTTTAGGTCATTTTCTACACAATATTTGTGTGCTATGTGAAGAATGTGCAGAAATGTGACTTTTTCTGCACAAAGTGTTTGCAGTTTATTCCCTGTTGGCAAATTTTGCAAGGAGTTTCAAGAGCTCCAAATAAAGCCATACAAGTGTAACTGTAAGGCCGAATGCTCCGTACCACTCCATATATTTAGGTGCACCTGCAGCAGAAGCTTTGTTTATGAACTCATAATCCATCAAAAGGCTGAAAGCTGCAACGGCCACAATTACAAGGCTTATGCCAATGCTAAGCGGGCTGCTGTTGTGCAATATGCTCAAATTTACCCCAAATAGAGATACTATCCAGCTTCCCAGGTAGAATACCATAATTGAGATAAGGGCAATGCTCAACACTTTCATAAATGTGCCGTTCACTTTAATTATTCCGCTACGATATACAGTAAGCATTACCAAAGCAGTAACAAGTGTAAGTGCTACAGCATGTATTACAATATTAGGGTAGGTTAGGGCAAACTGCTCGTTAAAAATTGCAGATATACCACCAAGTGCAAGACCCTCTGCCGCTGCATATACAGGTGAAAGAAATTGTGCTGCCTTTGGTTTGAATGAAATGATCATTGCCAGAATAAAGGCAGTGATAAGTCCTCCAAACATCCATCCTGTAATGGATTGCGGGTTAATGGCGTTGTAATAAAGTTTCCAGGTGTATGCTGCACCTGCAATCACCATAAGAAGCAACAACAGGGTTTTGGTAGCTGTACCGCCAACTGTCATCACACTGCTCTTGCCATAAGAGTAGGGTTGGTTTCTAAAAATGTTTTCGTTTAATACCGGATTTGCCATAATTACTTAATTCTATATAATTGCTCTTCTTCATAAAGGAGCGCCTTTTTGGCTTTTCTTATCCATTTCTGCTCCTCTACTTTTATATGCTCTTTAATATCGTGCCAATCTCCATTGCCTGCCACAAAGTCAATCAAAACTGGGTCTCCAAGGAGCAATTCTATTGCAGTCTTGTCATTTCCCGCCTCATATTTGCCCTGGCGGAATTCAAATTCTGCACAATTGTCATGCAGGAACCTCATTACTCTCAAGTTGTGTGAGAGAGCATGATACTGCATATTTGGATTTGGGATGAACTGGAACCCAAAGCAGCACTCATCCTGCCATTTGTGGAAAGTAGGTATGAATCTGAGCCATCTTACCCAAACACCCTCATCATAAAGGGGAGATTTGGGGTCATTCCACCCTTGTAGGTTATGTTCTTTGCAGTATCCCGACAAATTTTCCATGTAAGGTGCCCCAAACATCTCAAAAGGACGGGTTGTACCTCTTCCCTCGCTCACATTTGTACCCTCCCACAAGCACTGTCCGCTGTAAAAATGGGAAGTGAATAGTCCCGGGAAATTTGGAGAAGGGGGAATACTCCATGGCATCAGCTCCCTGTTAACAGCAGAAGCCTTATAAGAGATGATATGCAAAGGGAATTTTGCATTTATCTCATTGTAAAGCATGTATGAAATCTCTCCAATGGTAAGTCCATGACGGTGTACAAGACCCTCTATACCAATGAAAGAGCCATAACCTGGCTTAAGTGCAGTACCCTCAACCTGTCTTCCAGCTGGATTGTTTCTGTCTATGATATATACAGGAAGATCTGTTTCGCTGGATTTGAGTACTTTGAACAAATTGAAAATAGTGGAGAGATATGTATAATATCTGCATCCGACATCCTGAAGTTCAATAATCAGTCCATCTATTTCCTGCAAATCTTTAAGGCTTGCCGCCAATGATTCCTCTTTGTTGCCGTATAATGAAATGAATTCAACACCCTCCAACAGTTTGTTGTATGCATCTCCGCTATTAAGTTTCACCTGATCCTGAAGCTCTCCAAAAAGGCCATGCTCCGGCATAAATACCTTTTTTAGTTTGCCTTTTTTGGCAACACTCTCAAACAAATACTCTCCACGCTCTGGGTCCCATGCTGTCTGGTTGCAAAGTACACCCAACTTGCCTCTCTTTAGTACCAGATCAGGCTGCTCAAAAAATGGTGTTGTTCTGAATGAAAACATAATCTTAAATTAATTTATAGTATTGCCCCGCACTCTGTAAGTTTTACAATCCAAGCTTCCGCATCTTTGTTTGCAATAGCTTTCTCTATTCCATATCTCTCTATAAGAAATGCTGCAGCATCTTCCTTATTGAAATCTTTACCGGTGAAATTTTCCCACAATGCACATGCACTCTCATTGAATGAAATGATCTTTGTCATATCCACACCGTGAGTCCCTTGTTTTATAACAACTTTTTCACCTGCAATCTCTCTTAAAATATAGTTGTTGCTCAGTTTCATGATTTATATTTTTATGCAAATTTAATTAAAACCCGTTAATTACGTATATTTGTAATATGAAACAGCCACTACATATTGATATGCTTTTTGCCCTCTTGAGGAGCTCTTTACAGGTGGAGTCTGCGGATAACAGGGCGTTTTCCAATGCTTCCCAATCTGATTGGGATGGGTGTTATACTCAGGCTGCCAAACAGGGTGTTCTGGCTTTGGCGTGGGATGGTGTGCAGACTCTTCCGCAGGAGTTGCAGCCGCCAAAGCAGTTGAAATTCAAGTGGGCAATGAATGTGGAGAAATATGAGGCAAAACACAGGATATATTGTCAGGCTGTACATAAGCTCCAGAGTTATTACAAAGAGCATGGGATTGTTGCTGTGCAGATGAAAGGTGTGGGATTTTCGTCGGGATACAGCAAACCTCATCACAGGGAGGGGGGAGACATAGATATTTTTACCTATTCAGCAGATGAGACAAAGATGAGCCATAAAGATGCCAATCTATTGGCAGACAAACTTATGGAGCAGTTGGGTAATGAGGTGGATACCCATTCATACAAACACAGTAATTTTTATTACAATGGGATCCCGGTAGAGAATCACAAGTGTTTCCTGAATGTCAAGATTAATCCCAAATTTTTGGGAACGCTTAATGATCATCTTCTTAAAGTATTGCAACCCAGAGAGGTGGAGCTCTATGACGGGGCGTATAAATTACTTGTACCCTCACCCCAATTCAATACTCTGTTTATTAGTTGTCATGCTTTCCAGCACTATGGGAGCGGCATTTCATTGCACCACCTGTATGACTGGGCCACTATTCTAAAGAATCATGGACTTCATCTTCCCGATAGTTTGACTAATGAGAATTTTCTAAGAGGAATTGCTGCAATGACCCATTTGTGCAATACTCATCTTGGTACCAGGATAGATATTACGGGTTTCCCCGATGGATATGTGGAAATGGCCGATGAAATGCTACATGAGATGCTTTATCCAATATATTCAAAAGTTGTCCCTTATACCGGAAAAGCAAAGATTTTTATATATAAGACCAGAAAGGTGCTCAGGAGTGCAAAACTTGCCAGTGATGTCTTTGGGGTTTCAGTTTTTGGAAGGTTATATGAGTCTCTCTGTCATCACATAAAGAATCCTCAAGGAATTTTTAAATGATTAGTGTTGAAATGATAAAGAGAATTTTAAAATTACTTGAGCCTGGTGAGAGACATGAAGGGGTAAAGGTTATTGCCTCTGTTTTTGTTGTTGCTTTGTTGGATTTTATTGGTCTGGCATCGCTGCTGCCCCTTTTGTATTATTTGCTTGAGGGAGGGGAGAAAAGAAAGGCTGCCTTGTATTTTGCATTGGCGGCGGTAATTATAATTTTAGGCAAAGGTCTTGTGTCAACACTTCTGCACAGATTTCAGAGCAATTATCTGCTTGGCCTCTACAAAAGATTGAGTTTCAAATTATACTCAACATATTACCGGAACGGGCTTCTGTTCATTAAAGATAAAGGTTACAGTTCTCTTGGCCATGCAGTTAATCTAATGTGTTACTCCTTTAGTGAGAGAATTCTTTCACCATTGCTGCATATGGCTGGAGAATCTTTATTAATTATCCTGGTAACAGTAGCACTGGCAGTTTATGACTGGAGAACAGTTCTTTTACTCTATCTTTGTTTTCTCCCTATAATGCTTCTTTATGTTGTCTTTGTCCGCGGGAAAGTAAAATATTATGGCAAGCAGGAATTTGAAGCAAAGAGAGAGCAAAGCAGAATAGTTACAGATACCTTCAGAGGTTATACAGAACTGGAGATAAATGACGCTTTCCCATCGCTTCAGGAGTCGTTCCTAAAAGGGATGGATGATATCAGCAGCAACAGGATTAACATGCAGACTATGCAAATGTTCCCAAGATTCCTTTCAGAACTTGCAATAATAATAGGTCTTGTAATTCTGGTCCTATGTAGTGGTGATAATGCCCGTATGCTGGTTGGAATTTTTGCAGTCTCAGCCTTCAGACTTCTTCCTGCCCTTAGAGGTCTGCTTACCGGATTCACCCAAATACAGAATGCACTTCCCGCTTTGGAGACTATAGAAGAGGGACTTGCCGGTTCAGAGGTTGCTCAAGTACCCCAAAATAACGTTGTCTTTTTTTATAATGAGCTAATTATTAAGGATTTGGTTTTTGCCTATGATAAAAAGACACTTAATTTTGGTACTCATACGATAAATAAAGGGGAGTATGTGGGATTTTGCGGTTATAGTGGAATTGGTAAAACAACCCTTTTCAATATTATTTTGGGATTCTTAAAACCTCAAAAGGGTGAGATTCTGATAGACGGCATCCAGTTGAACGAGTGTAACCGTAAGGGGTGGCTTAAAAATATAGGCTATGTACCTCAGGAAGTATTTATCTTTAATGGTACCCTTGCAGAGAATATTGCACTTGGGTACTCAGATATAGATTATGAAAAAGTTGCCATGACCCTAAGGATGGTTTCTCTTGATGATTGGGCAGGGGAGCTGCCACAAGGTCTCCAGACCTCATTTGGAGAGGGTGGAGGAAAGTTGTCGGGAGGACAAAAACAAAGGATTGGAATTGCAAGGGCATTGTATAAAGGGGCAAGTATCTTGTTGCTTGATGAGGCCACATCTGCCCTGGACAACAATACTGAATACGAGATAAATAAAACTCTGCAAGAGCTTAAAGTGCAGATTCCTGGACTTACAATATTGAGTATAGCCCACAGGGAGAGCACTTTATCTTTCTGTAACAGAATAATTGACCTGGAAGAGTATGCAAATTAGAACATATAATGTAGCCGACCACAAATTTTCAATTGTAGGGGAGGAACTGTGTGCTGCAGTTGCCCGGATTGAGGGTTTCCGCCCATTTGAAATACATGAATGCCAGTCTGATTTCTCATTTGCCAAAGGAGATTCTCTTCCCGATAAATTCTCACTTCAATATTCCTTTACTTATGAGGATATTCTGGGAGAGTTTGGTGCCACTCCAGATGGTTTTTATCTGAAACAGACCCCTGCAGTAGATGAACCCTTATTTTTGTGGTGCAAATGGGAGGATGATGTTGTCTTTATCAAAGGCAATCTCTCTTTAAGACTTTTCAGATTTGCCCTTTGGATTGGATATGGTCTTATGACTGCTGCAAAAGGTACTATTGCAATTCATAGCAGCTGTATTGTTTCAGATGAAAAAGCGGTAATTTTCCTTGGAGAGAGCGGTACGGGCAAAAGTACCCATACGAGATTGTGGAGAGAAACTATACCCGGAGCGTTTTTACTGAATGATGATAGCCCTATTATACGTGTGATTAACGGCTCTGTATGGGTTTATGGAAGCCCTTGGAGCGGTAAGACCCCTTGTTACAAACAGGAACGTTACCCTTTGGCCGGCTGTGTGCGTCTTTCACAAGCTCCATATAACAAGATACAGAAACTGCATGTTATTAAAGGGTATGCTGCGCTTCATCCTTCGTGCCCTCCGGAATTTGCATACGATGATCGTTTGTACAAACACATTTCATCCACCCTTGGAACAATCCTTAAACAAGTGCCTGTTTACTGGTTGGAGTGTCTTCCTAATGGTGAAGCAGCAATATTGTCTTATAAAACAGTCATTGGTGAGCAATGAAACAAATAGCTAATGACATATATTTTGGGCATGTGGAGGGACAACTTGCACAAGGGAATCATGTACTTATTCCCTTAAAAGGAATTTCTATGTACCCTTTTATCCGTAACGGAGAAGATAAGGTGCTCCTTAAAGCGGTTACATCAGATACACCTCTTGCAAAATTGGATGTGATACTTTTCAAATACAGAGGAAAACATATTCTCCACAGAATCATCTCAATAAAAGGAGATTCCTATACAATGCAGGGAGATGGAGTTTATGCTTCCAGGGAATTCTGTACCAGAAAGGATATTTTGGGAAAAGCTGTGGAAGTTCACAGGTTTTCATCCGGTAAGGGATATAAAATAATCCCGACAAATTCATCCGGGTGGAAATTTTTGTCGGGATTATGGAATCTTTTGAGACCTTTAAGAAGGTATTTTCTATTTATGCTGGCAATGCCAAGAAAGCTGCAGCAAAAGCCAAGATAGCGTAAAGCTCTGGGAATACACCAAGGATTAGGGTTTTACCAAACACGTCATTACCGTTTGCCATCTCATTTACACCGTTTGCTACAAGTGTAGATTGTTTTACAGCTGAGAAGAAACCAACAATACCCAATGCGATACCAGCAGCACAAATTGCAAGAGCAGCATTGATAGACAATGTCTCCATTACTTTAAGTTTGTTCAGCATTAGGAAGAATGCTGCAAAACCATAAAGACCCTGGGTAGCTGGAAGTGCACAAAGGATCATTGCAGAACCGAACATATCAGGGTTCTTTTTTAGTGCTCCAATTGTTGCGTTACCGCCAATAGTTACTCCAAATGTTGAACCTATACAAGATACAGCCAACATGATGCCCATTCCAATATAGGCTAAGAAGAAAGGTAATTGTTCCATAATATTTGAATTTTTAAATTGTTTTTATTCAGTTGTATTGTTTTATTGTTTTTTCTTTAAAGGGTTGTAAGGACGTCCGCCACCCTCAAATCCTGCATTTTTGTAGAACTCAATGAATGTAAGACGCAATGGGTGTACAAATGCACCAAGGCTTGAAAGCAACATTACAAATGTGTGACCTATAATGAGCATTATTATCATTAGCAACCATCCAACGTAAGGGACCTCTCCAAGTGTCATTGAGATTGAGTTGATTACAAATCCCAGGATACCGCCTGAAGTTGCAAGTCCAAAAAGACGGATGTATGAAAGCACATCTCCAAATACGCTGGTTGAGTCATACAAAGTGAATGTACCTTTTACAATCCTTACTATAGGGTTCTTTGCATCTGATCCGCACAATACAATTAGTGCGAGTGATCCTATGCCAATGTAATTTACCCATCCCGGATATGAGAATCCTGCTTCAGAGGATGCATATGCCAATGTTGCCCATGCAATGGCCAATCCCCATCCAAGGGCATTGAATGCCACCCTGTAGTTCTTCTTGGTGATATTGTAAATGCACTGTATGAATCTTGCAAAAACTATCTGGAAGATACCAAACAGAATTGCAAACCAGAACATCTGCATATCATTGAAGAACAAATCAGTAATATTCTGAGGCAGAGGTACTATCTCATATAGCTTGGCACCAAATACTGTTCCGCTCAATGCAGGCATTATTACTGTTCCCAAACCAAGCCAGGCTATAAGTTTTCCATAGTTGGCAAATGACTTAACCTTAAAGTTTACAAACAGTCCTGCAAGTATGAGGATCAGTCCGTAACCCATATCTCCAAGGCAGAAGCCAAAGAAGAGCATATAGAACGGAGCATAGAACATTGTAAGGTCAAGCTCACCATATTTGGGAAGCATATAAAGCTCACCGATAGGTTCATACAACTTTGCAAAGAAGTTGTTCTTAAGCTTTATAGGAGGATTGTCATCCTCTTTTGCATCCTCCTTAAGGTAATATACATTGTTTTCCTCAAGAAACTCTACAACCTGATCATCTATCTCTGTTGGGGCAAATGCCTCAAAGATGGCAATTGTCTCATCAGCCTTTTTAGATGAAGCCTCGCTCGCAAGGTATAAGTCAAGTGAACTGAATTTATTGTCCCTTAAAGTTTTAAGGTCCTCTGTGCAGTTTGTCAGTGAAAGAAGTCCATTTTCAACCTGTGCAGCTTCTCTCTGGCACTCCTGCAATCTCTGGGCAAGTATATTTGCCGGTACAGGAGGGAATGTGCTCTCGGGAACAGGAAGAAGAGGTCTCTTGTCACCCTCAATTATTGCTGTAAAGTAAATTTTACCTTCATATTCATTCAGAATATGGATAGGGTAGAGGTTTTCCCATTCTTTGTCATATTTCTTTGCTGAAACAGTGTAGAAATATGGTGTCAGGCCAAGAGCTGCCAAATCTGAGAAGTTTTTCTGCTCAAATGCTCCCCAAGGGAGTGCATTTGCATATTCTCCTTTCAGATTGAATATTCTGGTTTTAAGTGCTTCTTTCTGTTGTGTAAGGGTGGAGAACAGCTGAAGAAGATTGTCTGATTCCGGTTTGTTTGAAGGAATTTCCAATCCTTTTTTCAGAGCCTCATCCTTAATTCTCTTAAGGGCACTCACAGCGGCATTACAACCTGCAATCTCCTCAAACTGCTCCTTTGAGTATGAGTCTATAGCACGTTTCTGCCTTGTGACATCTACAACACCTATTTCCTGGAGATTCTTCAGAAAATCTTCCACCTCTTTGTGGAATACCACAAATGAGTATTTAGTCATTTTCTTAATCATTGTTCTCCTCCTCCTCTTCAATTAAGTGTCGGGTTTTTACTATCTTCTGAGATGCTTTGGACAAGTTCTCCTCATCCTCCATATATCTCTTGATTTTCCTTATTGCCTCCTGATAGCCTGGAATCTGCACCTTTTCATAAAGGTTCACCTTTTGGGTGGTTTTCTTTCGGGTAAAATCGAGTATCCTCATCTTTTCCCTGTAGATTTCAGATTCTATTCCTATCTGAGCAAGCTGCTGCAGGATATCCACTCCGTCTGAGTACCATAGCGGACGTTTGAATATATCAAATTCATTTACCTGATATACCACATCTACAAGGGCAGGGGTCTTTACGCCGGCAACTTTTTCAGTTTTAAGGATAACATCCTTAACCGCTATAAGACCCGGAGTGAATTCGTTCCACAGTGCAGCCAAATATTCATAGGCTTTCAGCGAGGCATCAAGTTTTTCCATAAGCTCATCACTTGTGGCTTTGGCACGCTTAACCTCAAGACGCAATGCACTCTCCTTGTTCTTTAGGGTAGGGAGGGCGTTCTTGCGTATCTTAAGCTGCTTGTTCAGCTCGTTAAGTGATGTTTTGTTATATTGGAATTTGATTGCCATAATCAGTTGCCTTTCCAGTATTTGTCAACAAGATTCTGTTTGATACCAAGTTCCTCTGGTTTGAAGTATTTTCCAAACAAATCCCATGCGGTATCAAGCATCTGGTCTATTTTAATGTTTACATCAATTGCAAGAAGCTTGTTTGAATACTCTTTTGCGTAATCCAAACAACGCAAATCATAGTCGCTCAAGTCAAAACCGTTCTCGAGTTTTGTCTTGGCATTTGCTGCATCTGCATATAGTCTTACTCCTGTATTCATTACCTGTCCGTGGTCCTCACGTGTCTGTTTTCCTATTACAAGCTGTTTCAGACGTGAGAGTGAACGGAACGGATCAATAATTACTTTTCCTGTGTCTGTATCTGTTCTCAGGAAGAGCTGTCCCTCGGTAATATATCCAGTGTTGTCAGGTATTGCGTGTGTAATGTCTCCGTCGTTAAGTGTTGTTACCGCAATGATGGTAATTGAACCTCCGTCGGGAAGCTGAACCGCTTTCTCATAGATTTTTGCAAGGTCTGAATAAAGGGAACCCGGCATTGAATCTTTTGAAGGGATCTGATCCATACGGTTACTTACAATTGAAAGGGCATCTGCATACAGGGTCATGTCTGTAAGCAGTACAAGCACTTTCTCATTTTTATCCACTGCAAAGTACTCGGCTGCGGTAAGTGCCATATCTGGGATAAGGAGACGCTCTACAGGTGGCTGCTCTGTTGTGTTTACAAAGCTTATGATTTTGTTCAAAGCACCTGCATTCTCAAACATCTGTTTGAAGTACAGATAGTCATCATTTGAGAGTCCCATACCTCCAAGGATAATTTTATCCACATCTGCCCTTAGTGCCACATTTGCCATTACCTGGTTGTATGGTTGGTCTGCATTGGCAAAGAACGGAATCTTCTGGCCCGATACGAGTGTGTTGTTAAGGTCAATTCCTGCAATTCCGGTTGGGATAAGCTGAGAAGGCTGTTTTCTTCTGTATGGGTTTACAGACGGGCCTCCAATGTATCTCTTTTCACCATCTACAGCAGGGCCGTTGTCTATCGGGTCTCCGTATGCGTTGAAGAATCTTCCAGCAAGCTCCTCACTTACGTGCAATGAAGGAGCCTCTCCAAAGAAGATTACCTCTGCATTTGTAGGGATTCCCTCTGTTCCCGAGAATACCTGAAGGGTTACAACTTCTCCTTTGATTTTTACCACCTGAGCCAATCTTCCGTCAACGGTAGCAAGCTCATCATTTGATACCCCTTGTGCTTTAAGGGCAACTGTAGCTTTGGTAATAGCCTCAAGTTGTGTATATATTCTTTGAAATGCTTTAGTTGTCATGGTGTATCATTTTATTGAGTTGCTCAAGGTATTTGTTGAAGTCTGCACTCTTGAACTCAGCGTAGTTCATCTGGCGCATTATGTTTATCACACTCTTGTAATGTGCACCGCACTCCTCAAAGGTGTCAAATTCTACAGGGGCGTCACATACCTCAAGGACTTTGTTGAGCATGAACTCCTGTCTGTCCATAGGGGTTGAGCAGTCTATGCTGTCAAATGCATCCTGCTGGAGGATAATGAAATCTATAAGCTCGCTCTTCCAGTAGCGGTTGTGGTACTCCATAGGTACACCGTCGTCTCCAAGGATGTTTATCTGCTCGTATGCCTCTTTACCTCTGAGTATATAGTTTTTGGCTTTGTTCACTTTCTCCACCCACTGAGGGTCAACCTTTGTGTTAAGGTACTCGGCAATCTCGGGGTACTCCAAATATTTTGAGTATGAATCTATAGGGTCAACTGCAGGGTATCTCTTTCTGTCGGCACGGTTCTGGTTAAGGGCGTAGAAACATCTTGCAGCTTTTTTTGTTGATTCAGTTACCGGCTCCTTAAGGTTACCGCCTGCAGGGGATACAGTTCCTATAAAGGTTACAGAACCTGTCTGACCGTTGTTGAGTTTTACAATACCTGCCCTTGCATAGAAGTTTGAAATGATTGCAGGAAGGTCAACCGGGAATGCGTCTGCTCCTGGGAGCTCCTCCATTCTGTTTGACATCTCCCTAAGTGCCTGTGCCCATCGGGAAGTTGAATCTGCAAGTAGAAGGACTTTAAGACCCATTGCCCTGTAGTACTCACCAATGGTCATTGCTGTATATACAGATGCCTCTCGGGCTGCTACAGGCATGTTTGAGGTGTTGCATATAATTGTGGTACGCTCGCTCAATTTGCGTCCTGTGCGGGCATCTATAAGTTCTGGGAACTCTGCAAATATCTCCACTACCTCGTTCGCACGCTCACCGCAGGCTGCCATAATGATAACATCTGCCTCTCCCTGTTTTGCAATTGCGTGCTGAAGCACTGTTTTTCCGCAACCGAATGGTCCAGGGATAAATCCTGTACCTCCCTCTGCCATTGGGTTAAGTGTGTCTATACATCTCACACCTGTTTCCATGATTTTGTAAGGGCGTGGTTTCTCTTTGTATCCTCCGATTGCAACTTTTACAGGCCATTTCTGAACCATTGTAATTTTGTGCTCCTCACCACTCTGGTCTGTTACAACAGCAACAGTATCTGATGCTTTGTAATTTCCGGCAGCTACGACTGATTTTACAGTGTATTCACCTTTAAAGCTGAATGGAACCATAATTTTGTGAGGCAACCATCCCTCTTTTACCTCACCAAGCCAGTCTGCTGCAACAACAGTATCTCCTGCTTTGGCTATTGGGGTGAATTCCCACTCTTTATCCATATCAATAGGGGCGGTGTATTCTCCTCTCTGGAGGAAAACTCCGGTCATGGTTGCAAGGTTGTTCTGCAAGCCGTCATAGTTGCTCGAGAGAAGGCCGGGACCAAGTGTAGCCTCCAGCATGAAGCCCATAAACTCCACATCATTCCCTTTCTTCACACCACGAGTGCTCTCATATACCTGAACGGAAGCGTACTTGCCGTTTACTTTAATGACCTCAGCCATAAGCCTGGTATCTGCAAGCCTGATGTAGCATATTTCATTTTGTGCGACAGGTCCATTCACCTCTACTGTAACCAGGTTGGCAATGATACCTGTAACTTTACCTGTGGTACTCATATATATTAATCCAATTTATTGTTTTCTATTCCTTTAAAGGTTCCTCTAACCTCATCCACCAGTTTGCGGAACATCTCTTCACCCATTTTATGGTCTAACTTGTTCCATCTGTCAATAAGTTTTCCTTTTGCAAGGAACGCAAGAATCACATCCATATCAAATGTCCCGTATGGGTTCATTTGGGAGATGTAGTCCCATTTGAACTTGTCGAGCTGCTGTTCCTTTTCCAATATATTCTTGTTTGAGAATATTCCCGACAGTTTCTCAAGCTGTTCCTGGCTCATCTGTAAAGCCACTCCATTGCTTGTGGCAACTTTGTACTTCTGTCCGTCGAGGTCCATTTTCCGGGCAACATAATCTACTTTGCGGTTCCTTATCTGAAGATCCAATGCAAAATACTCCCTTATGAACCTGTTTCTGCTTTTAAAGGCAGCTCTGTAAAAATGGGGATTGAGGTTGCTCTCCTGTGTCCCAAAATCAAACCACTCTATAAGGCGGCGGTCCTTTTCACCACTGCTGTTATAGATGAATTCCCTTACCTGCTCATAAGAGAATCCCTTGTTGTCTGCATTAAGGACAAGTTCCGGGAGCCCTGCAATTATGTAATGATAGTTCTCCATTTTAAAAGAGTGTGTTTATCCGAATAGGAGTGATTTTGTTTTAGGTCTGAGGTATTCTGCAATGATGTTCTCAAAGTCCTTGTCGGTGAAACTGAGCATATATCCCTCACCTTTAGGAGCAATTTTAAATCCTCCCTGTATTGCTTTGCTGAACTGTACATCAATTCCTGCTGTGCAAATTTTTGCAAGTGTCTCCTTGGCATAGCTTTCCAACTCCTCTTTTTTATCTGTAGGGAGGATAAGTTCCAATGCTACGGAGTCTGTGTTTGAAGGGTTGAATGCAACAACAATTGCTTTGATTATCTCTTTGAGGAATGCTGTTTCGTTTACTGCCTCTTTAACCGGTGCAAGAGATTTGGCTGTTATTATCTCTTCAATCTGTTTTTTTATTGCAGTAAAGGTTTGCTGTGATGCCATCTTGACATCATTCTCGGTTTTAGCCTTAAGCTCTGCAGCATCTGCCTGTGCTTTTGCCAGAATTTGCTCTGCCTGCTCTTTAGCTTGTGCTATTATTTGTGCAGCCTCATTTTTGGCATTGGCTTTAAGCTGCTCAGCCTCCTGTTTGCCTTTAGACAGACCCTCATTGTAGAGTTTTTCTGTAAGTTCTTGCAATTTGTTCTGCATATATATAATCTCCTATTATTTTATTAGATAAAGACTACCAAAGTTATAAAAATTATATACAATATCCTTGCTAAAATCATAAATTATTAATAAAAAATTTGGTCCATATGTTTGCTCAAATATGCCATAATCCTACTCTTTGGAGATATATTGTCAATTAATAAAAAAGGGTGACACAAATGTGCCACCCAAATGAAAGTATTTTTGTGTGTGATTATGCAAGGAATGCAAGCAAGATACCTGCTGCAACTGCACTACCAATAACACCTGCTACGTTAGGACCCATAGCGTGCATCAAAAGGTAGTTTTTCTTGTCAAACTCCAAACCTACGTTGTTTGATACACGTGCAGCATCCGGAACGGCTGATACACCTGCGTTACCGATAAGAGGGTTGATTTTGTTGCCCTCTTTTAGGAACAAGTTGAAGAACTTCACAAACAATACACCTGCAAATGTTGCAATAACAAATGAGAATGCACCAAGGATGAAGATCTTAACTGAACTCCACTGTAGGAATTTGTCTGCCTGAGTTGAAGCACCTACTGTAATACCGATAAGGATAGTGATTACATCTACAAGCGGACCGCTTGCTGTAGTAGCCAAACGTTTTGTTACGCCAGACTCTTTGATAAGGTTACCAAAGAACAACATACCCAATAGCGGAATACCTGAAGGAACGATGAATGCAGTTAGAAGGAAACCTACGATAGGGAACAATCTCTTCTCAGTAGGAGTAACCGCCCTTGGTGGTTTCATCTTGATAAGTCTCTCTTTCTCAGTTGTAAGCAACCTCATAATAGGTGGCTGGATAACTGGAACAAGAGCCATATATGAGTAAGCTGATACTGCAATAGCACCCATCAAATCTGGAGCAAGACGTCCAGATAGGAAGATAGCTGTAGGACCGTCAGCACCACCAATGATACCGATTGCACCAGCCTCAGCAGGACTGAAACCCAATGCAAGAGCAACGGTGTAAGCGCCAAAGATACCGAACTGAGCAGCAGCACCAATAAGCATTAGTTTAGGATTTGAGATCAGTGCAGAGAAATCAGTCATTGCACCAATACCCAAGAAAATCAACGGTGGATACCAACCCTGTTGAACACCTCCGTAGAAGATGTTCAAAACAGAACCCTGCTCGTACACACCTACGTTAAGACCTGGGAACAAAGGAATGTTTCCAATAAGGATACCAAAGCCAATAGGAATAAGAAGCATAGGCTCCCAATCCTTGGTAATGGCAAGGTATATAAACACTAGTCCAATGATGATCATTATGATATGCGCAAGTGTTACATTGGCAAATCCTGTGTACATCAAGAACTGGTTCAAGTTATCTAAAATACTAGCTTCGTAAACCATAATTAACCAATTATTACAAGTGGAGCACCCTCAAGTACTGAATCACCTTTATCTACTTTAATTGCTGTTACTGTACCGTCTGCAGTAGCCTCAATAATGTTCTCCATTTTCATAGCCTCAAGAACCATTACTTTCTGGCCTCTCTTAACTGCATCACCAACTTTAACAGAAACCTCAAGGATAACACCTGGAAGTGGTGAAGTAACTGTCTGACCTGCACCACCTGCAGCAGCAGGTTTTGTAACTTTAACCTCTGGAGCACCTGCTGGAGTAGCTTTAGGAGCCATAGGTTTAGCAACTGGAGCAGCAGTTTTCTTAACTGGTTTCTCAAACTCAACTTTGAATGGAGTTCCGTTTACCTCCACCTCAGCCATTGAGCCATCTACCTCGTTAACGGTAACAGCATAATCATTACCGTTAATTTTCAATTTATATTCTTTCATTGTGTAAATTTCTTTAATGGATTATTTTTTTAGTTGTGGTGTCTCTCTTAGAGTGTAAATCTTAGAACTCCAAGGTGAATAAGTTCTTGATACTTTGTTGATTGTTAGAACGGTATCCTCATAATCGTGAGTTTCGTTCTCAACCATAAACAAGTGGATAGCCATAGATATTGCAGCATAAGTCTCTGCAGATACCTGACCTGAAGTATCAGCCTTCTCTTTGTTTGCAACATTCTTAACAGCCTCAACTGCATTCTCTGATTTTTTCCTGATATGGAATTTACCAATCTGTTTGAATACAAGGAACAAAATAGCCAATGCAAGGAATGTAACGCACATTGCAGTTAATGTAAGGAAGATACCGTGAGGGTCTGATTTTGCCATCATAGCTGATTTTGACTCACCATCCATAGTTGCATTATTTGTGCTTGGAGTAGGATTCTCCATATTAATCCAACCATTTTTGGTAGTTTTGTCAGCTTTAGCCTCAGCAGCCAACTTTGAATTTCTGAATGATTTATATACAACTCCCATTTCTGAAGAAGTACCTATACCATCCATTTTTCTACCATAAGATTTGTTTGGCTCCAAAGCTGGGATTTCTACTCTGTCAACGACAGTTCTACCATCAGCAGCTGTAAAAATCAACTCTTTGGCACCATCCAAAGTAAAACCAAGGTGGAAAGTACCTCTGTTAGCTATACCGTCAGCCCAGAAAAGGATGTGCTGACGAGGCTGTACTTTAGTAAGTACATCACCTTTAGGGATTCTGTACATAGTAAGATTATCAGGGTCTGTAGAAAGATAACAGCCCGCAATATCCACTGTACCGTATGAAGTGTTGAAAAGCTCAATCCAACCGCTTCTGTAGCCATAATCATCCTCAAAGCCCTCTGTATTGGTAACCAATACCTCGTTAAGGCGCATGTCGGACATATTCTGGGCATACACATTAGAAGCGCAGACAAGAACTCCCAACAACAATATTAAACTGTAAAATTTCTTCATTTTAATTATTGTTTAAATTATAGAGGAAGGTTATCGTGCTTCTTAGCTGGATTTACAAGTTTCTTGGTCTGAAGCTCCTGAAGAGCTCTGATGATACGGAAACGAGTATTTCTTGGCTCAATTACATCGTCGATGTAACCATATTTAGCAGCGTTGTAAGGGTTTGCAAATGCATCTCTGTACTCTTTCTCTTTCTCTTTAGCGAATGCTTTAGGATCTTCAGCCTCTTTCATCTCTTTACCGTAAAGAACCTCAATAGCTCCAGAAGGACCCATTACTGCAATCTCACCTGTAGGCCAAGCATAGTTGATGTCACCACGTAGGTGTTTAGAACTCATCACACAGTATGCTCCACCGTAAGCTTTTCTAAGAACTACAGTTACTTTTGGAACAGTTGCCTCACCGTAAGCGTAAAGAAGTTTTGCACCGTGAAGGATAATTCCACCATACTCCTGCTGTGTACCAGGCAAGAAACCAGGAACATCAACAAGGGTTACCAATGGAATGTTGAATGCGTCGCAGAAACGTACGAAACGTGCAGCTTTTCTTGAAGAGTTGTTGTCAAGAACACCTGCCAAAGCTTTAGGCTGGTTAGCTACGATACCAACTGACTGGCCGTTGAAGCGTGCGAAACCAACAACAATGTTTTTAGCGTAGTCTTTGTGAACCTCAAGGAATTTGCCCTCGTCAACGATAGCACCAATTACCTCATATACATCGTATGGTTTGTTAGGATCATCTGGGATAATCTCGTTCAATGAATCCTCAAGTCTGTCGATAGGGTCATTAGTCTCAACATATGGAGCCTCCTCCAAGTTGTTCTGAGGGATATAGCTCAATAGAGCTTTGATTACCTCAAGACCTTCCTCCTCATTGTCAACTGCAAAGTGAGCTACACCACTCTTTGAAGCGTGTACACTTGCACCACCAAGCTGCTCCTGAGTCACATCCTCACCAGTTACTGATTTTACTACTTTTGGACCAGTCAAGAACATGTAGCTGGTACCTCTTGTCATAATGTTGAAGTCAGTTAGAGCTGGAGAATATACAGCACCACCGGCACAAGGACCAAAGATTGCAGAAATCTGAGGAATAACACCTGAAGCAAGGATATTTCTCTGGAAAATCTCAGTATAACCTGCAAGAGCGTTAACACCCTCCTGGATACGTGCTCCACCTGAGTCGTTAAGACCAATTACAGGAGCACCCATAGTCATACCTTTATCCATTACTTTACAAATCTTCATAGCAAAGCTCTCCGATAGAGAACCACCAAATACTGTAAAGTCCTGAGCGAATACGTAAACCATACGGCCGTCAATTGTACCTCTACCGGTTACAACACCGTCACCAAGGAATACGTTCTTCTCCATACCAAAGTTTGTACAACGGTGTGTAACAAACATATCAAACTCCTCAAAACTTCCCTCATCAAGAAGCATGTTGATTCTTTCACGAGCTGTATATTTGCCTTTATCGTGCTGTGAGTCAATTCTTTTTTGACCACCGCCAATGCGTGCTTTCTCACGTAGAGAAATAAGCGCTTTTACTTGTTCGAGTTGTTGGCTCATTTTTAAAATTTTATGTTAGGTTTAATTTAAATTACATTTTAGAAGGATCCTCACATAGCTCTGTAAGAACGCCACAAGTTGATTTTGGATGTAGGAATGCAATGTTCAAGCCCTCAGCACCTTTTCTTGGAGCTTTGTCGATAAGCTGTACATCTTTGGCAGCCATCTCATCCAATGCTGCCTGTACACCGTTAGTTGCAAATGCAATGTGGTGAACACCTTCACCTTTTTTCTCAATGAATTTTGCAATTGTACCCTCTGGAGAAGTGCTCTCAAGAAGCTCAAGTTTGGTCTGTCCGATTTTAAAGAAAGCGGTTTTTACTTTCTGGTCAGCTACTTCCTCAATAGCGTAGCATTTAAGACCAAGTTTCTCCTCATAGTAAGGAATAGCAGTCTCCAATGATTTAACTGCAATACCAATGTGCTCAATATGTGTTAGTTCCATATTAAATATGTTTTTAAATGTTAGAATATGTGCATTTTATCTTGCAAATGTAACAAATATTAAAACCTTTTCCACAAAAAACATCAATTATTTTGTTCAATTGAAGGCAAAAAAAAACCGCACATAATTTATGTACGGTTTTTCAAACAGGTTTGTTTTGTTATTCTGACATATCCATTGTATGATATACATTCTGTACATCATCATCTTCCTCAAGTTTTGCAAGAAGTTTCTCAACATCAGCCTTCTGCTCTGCAGTAAGCTTTTTAGGATCTGATGTAGGTATTCTCTCAAACTGACCTGATTTGATCTCAAAGGCGTTTGCCTCAAGGTATTTCTGAATGTCACCAAATGACTCAAACGCACCGTAGATGGTGATTACATTCTCCTCCTCGTCTCTGAAAATCTCATCAACACCGTAGTCAATCATCTCAAGCTCAAGCTCCTCCATATCAAGGCCCTCTTTACTTACAACATTGAAAACACATTTGCGCTCAAACATGAAATCAACGCTGCCTGAAGTACCAAGTGAACCTCCAAATTTGTTGAAGTAGCTTCTTACGTTTGCTACAGTTCTGTTGTTGTTGTCGGTTGCTGTCTCTACAAGTACTGCAATTCCGTGAGGTGCGTAACCCTCATATACAATCTCTTTATAATCTGCTGTATCCTTCTCAATTGCACGTTTGATAGCCCTGTCAATATTGTCTTTAGGCATATTCTCACTCTTTGCAGTCTGGATAAGGGTACGCAATCTTGGGTTTGTATCAGGATCAGGACCACTTGCTTTTGCACAGATGGTGATCTCTTTACCCAATCTTGTAAAAACGCGGGCCATATTGCCCCAACGTTTCATTTTTCTCTCTTTTCTAAATTCAAACGCTCTTCCCATGGCTCAATTATTTTGCATTCTCAATTCTTGAGATGTATTTGTTAATCTCAACACCCTCTGGAGACTGTGAGTATTTGCTTTTGATCTCATTGTAGAAAGCCAAAGCCTCAGCAGGTTTGCCCATCTCCTCACACATGATACCAGCTTTTAGAAGGTAGTTTGCAGCAAAAATGTTATTTGCTGCAGCTGCAGCTGATTTGTAGTTGTCCAATGCGGCACTGTAATCACCTTGAGCAGCGTAGGCGTCCCCAATACAAGCAATTGCTCTTGCTGCAATAATCTCATCCTTACCGTTGTATTTTTTTAGGTTGTTGATTGCCTCCGCATAGTTGCCAAGCTGAAGGTTACATACACCAGCATAGAAATATACAGCCTCACCTGATTTTGTACCGTACTCGCTGATAATTTCATTGAAGCCAAGTGCATTACCGTCACCGTTAAGAGCTTTCTCAAAATCTCCGTTACGGAAATACTGCTCTGCAGTGAAAGTCTGCGCCATTGCCTCCTGCTGTGCAGGAAGAGTTACAAAATTGTGATATAGAAGTGCTGCTGCAACAATTGCAACTACACCTGCTACACCATAGATGATGTGTTTCTTGTAGGTCTCAAAAAATTTCTCTGTCTTTGAAATCGCCTCAGTTACATTTACCTCTGGCTCGTGATTTGTGTTCTTAGTTGACATATTTGTTAGTTTTTTATTGGCATATTTTTAGCAGGGTGCAAATTTACAATATTTTAATAAATCACAAAGTTTATTTTGCAGTTTTTTGGGTATCTTTGCACTGCTATGTATCTAAGAAGAATATTAATATCAAATTTTAAGAATATAGGCGATGCCCAGCTGGAATTTTCCAGAAAGATAAACTGTATAAGTGGCAATAACGGGGAGGGAAAGACCAATCTCCTGGATGCCATTTATTATTTGTCAATGACCAAGAGTTTCTTTTCAAGTACTGATGCTTACACTTTTACTTTTGGAAAGGATTCTGCGGCTGTAAACGGTACATATGTATTGGATGACAATACAGAGGATTCCATAAGCATTGGTTTGAAAAGGGAAGGGGAGAAGATTGTCAGGAAGAATGGCAAGAGCTATAAGAGGATTTCTGAGCATATTGGCCTTTATCCTATTGTAATGGTGTCTCCAGCGGATACTTCTTTGGTTAATGGTTCAGGGGAGGAGAGACGCAAGTTCCTTACCCTTATCCTTTCTCAAATAGACAAGGAGTACCTTAGAAGAATGCAGTCCTATAACCAGCTACTTTTGCAGAGGAACAAGCTCCTTAAGATGGGGAACATATCGTGGGATCTGCTCGAGACAATTGATATGCAAATGTCCTCTCATGCAGACTACATATACAGAAAAAGGGATGAACTTTGCAGAAATCTGGAACAGAAAGTCTATACTTATTATGCGGCTTTGAGCGGCAGTAAAGAGGAGGTTAAACTCCAGTATATATCAGATTTGCAGGAGGGCACTTTAGAGGAAATTTTAAGTGGAAACAGAGAAAAGGATACTTTTCTAAAGTTTACATCCCAAGGTGTGCACAAAGATGATGTGGATTTCACACTTAACGGTATGCCACTCAAGAAATGCGGGTCCCAAGGACAGCAGAAAAGCTTCCTTGTAGCTTTAAAGCTTGCCCAGTTTGACATTATGAAACAATTGCATTGCATTGCCCCAATCCTTTTGCTTGATGATGTGTTTGACAAGCTTGATATGCAGAGAGTTGAGTATCTGTTAAGTCTTGTGGCGGGAGATCATTTCGGGCAGATTTTCATATCCGACAGCAACAAGGTACGTATGGCGTCAATTGTAGAGAGGTTTACTAATGAATGCCGCTCCTTTGATGTTGCGGCTGGAGTATATTCTTCCCTTTAATACATATATAATAAAGTATGAAAAGAGAGAATACCCAACTGATTTCTGCCATTATCAAGGAGTATATAAAAGAAGCCCAACTTGAAGATGGGCTTCTAAGGGTTAAAATATTTAAAGTTTGGGATCTTGTTGTAGGTGAAGTTGGTACAAGAGCCACTACAAACAAGTTCTTTAAAGATGGAATTCTCTACTGCACTATAAATTCCTCAATGCTCCGTACACAATTATATTATCGTAAAGATGATATTGTGGCTCAAATGAACAAAATGCTCAGCGGAAATTATGTATCTAAATTAATTTTGAAGTAGGTACAATTAATTGAATAAAATATCCTTTTTATCATATTTTACAAACTGATTTTTGCTCCAAAATAGATGCTCCTTGGCATCATTGGACCATAGATGTACCCAGAGTCCCTGTCTGCACCAGTATCAAAATCTTTCTGGAAAGAATTGAGTATGTTCATGATACCTCCACTCAGTTCCATATTAACACCAGGGAACAATGTAAATTCTTTAGATGCTTTGAGGTTTGCATCAAAGAATGAAGGTGTCTCAACAGCAATGTCAATATCTGTTCCCGAACTCTCCATGTGCGGAACAAGCATACTCCCTGAGTATGTCCCGGTAAGGGAAAGTGAGAATTTTTTAGTTGGGGTATATTGCAGTGTAAAATATCCGTATATATCGGGAGTACGGAACATTCTTGTAACAGCTGGTACTGCGGGATTCTCACTCCATTCTGCAGGTTCCTTATAGAGGCTTTTTTGGTAGGTGAGACCTGCCTGTGCCATAAATGCTCTGTTGAAAACTGCTTTTCCCTCAAGATTGAGTCCTGTTACTGTTGCTCCTGAACCGTTGTACCTTTCCTGCACCTGGTTTCCTTTGGCATCAAACTCATCAAGCATCCTTATTGTAAATACATCTTTAAGGTCTGTATGGAACAATTCAAGCAATATGTTTGTCTGTACTGTACCAAAAGTATGGTACCAGTCTGTAGAGAAACTGTAGCTGTTTGAACTCTCCTGTTTGAGATCCTCTGCCAATACTGTAACAACTCTCTCCCCACCCACAATTGCTATATGGAAGTCCTCGTCAAATGCCTGTGGAGCACGGAATCCGGTTGAGTATGAAAGTCTGAAATTAAGTTTGTCTGAAGGGTTGAACCTTATATTTGCCCTTGGAGATGCAATCACGTGATCTATAAGGGAGTGTTTGTCCAGTCTGGCACCGATAAGGAAACCCCATTTGTCACTTCTCCACTCATTCTGCAGATATGCTGAGTAGATATTTATCTTTTGGGTCATATTATGGTCATATCCCACTGTTACATCATTAAGGTAGTTGTGATTATACTCCAGACCACCTGTCAATTCAGCAGGCATAAACCATAACTTTGTAAATGAGTGCACATACTGAGCCCCGGCAACACCTACAATATCATGTGTACTGCCATAAGCATTCGGGTCCTGATAACTGCCGTAATAGCTATCTCTTTTGGTATCCCTGATGGCTGTATATAAATTGAACTTGTTTCTGTAGTCTTTAGACCATACATCGTATGTTATACTTCCAGAATTTATATTGTGATCTGTCTGTTCTGCAATCATGGCCTGATGAGGTGGCAGGTTGAGCTGGTCACCACCACGTCTGTACTCATTTGTATTGCTGTACTCAGCCCTTATCTTTGAATTGTTTGAAATATTGAAGAAAGAGTTTACTCCCAGTGTTTTGGCATCTACTGTTCCAATCTCACAAAAACCGTCTCCGTTGTGGTCATAATCATCTTTTTTGCGGCTTTGCCCGTAGATAAAAAGGCCAGATTTGCCATTGTTGCTAACTACAGAGGCATTGGCTGTGGTATTGTTGTCCAAAGAACCGCTCATTCCAATTGAGGTTATGGTATGTGAGACCTCCGCACTATTGATAACTGGGTCTTTTGTTATGATATTGATTGTTCCACCAATGGCAGATGAACCAAATAGAGCGGAACCGCCACCTCTCATTACCTCCACTCTGTCTATCATTGTGGCTGGAATATGTTCAAGACCATATACTCCTGCAAGGGCGGAGAATACCGGTTTTGAGTTCATAAGTATCTGGGAATAGTGGCCGTCGAGTCCGTTTATCCTCACCTGGGTGAAACCGCAGTTCTGGCAGTCATTCTCCACCCTTACTCCCGGTTGGAAATTAAGGCCGTCGGCAAGGGATGAGGCACTTACAAGGTCAAATATCTCCCTGTTTACCACATTTACAAGGGTTGCACTGTGCTTTTTCTTTGTCTCGCTGCGGTTTCCTGTAACCACAACCTGCTCAAGCAGCAGTGCATCCTCTTCTATATAGAAACTTATGTTTGCAGTGGTTTTGTCTTTAACGGAAATCTCCTTTGTCTGGGTTATATATCCTACGAATGAGGCCTGTATCTTGTATTCCCCCTCGGGAATATTGGTAAGTATATAATGCCCTGTAACGTCTGTTGTAGTTGCGTATGTTGTACCAACAAGGCTGATTGTAACATAAGGTAGGTGTTCGTTTGTCTTTTTGTCAATTACATGACCAATGATATGCGGATCTTGCGCATATAGGGTACACACCAATGGCAAAGCCACTAATGTGAATAATAATTTTCTCATCATTAAGGGATTATCAGGTTATAATATAGTGTGAAATTCTAACGCGGTGTTATTGCGTAGAGTAAAAAATGGTATTTTGTTATATAACCGGCGGGGCCCTTTCCCCTTCTGAGTGAACAGGTTTGTATCCTTTAAGATCAATTATTTGGGTGAAAATCTCCCTTATACAAACATCAAGACAAGCTACTTGTGGAGCAAGGTCACTCTCTATGAGTTGTGTTGCGTTGAAGTATTTGATGATTTTTGCAGCAGAAGCAGTATGTGAAGTGCTTTTGATAGGGTGGGAGTGGACAATGTTTTCACCGTCTATCTCGTGATTGTGGAGGAATATAGGGTTTACAACAAGATAACCGGCCATATAGATGGCAAGGACAATCTTTATATATGTAAACATGTTTTTCATTCCGGGTTGCAAAGGTATGATTTGTCGGGATTCTTAAAAAATATTTTTATACTTAATTTTAGGTATTTTTATAAATTTGTAAATCTGTAAAATTGAAAAGAGATGAGAGAAAAATATACTGAGAAACGGATTGTTTCATGTTATGAGGCCAATGCAAACCATTTGTTGAAGCCTGCAGCAATGCTTGATCTGATGCAGGAGGCTGCCGGTAAGGATGCCGATTCTCTTGGATTCGGATATGACAATATGATTGCAGGAAATACAGCATGGGTCCTCTCAAGAGTAAAACTCCAGTTCCACAATTATCCCAAATGGAGAGATGAGATTCTTCTAAAAACCTGGCACAAAGGGGCCAACAGGATTTTTTATCTGAGAGATTTTCTTTTGGAAGACCCTCATGGGAATATCCTCGTTTCTGCCACAACATCATGGCTCATAATAGATCTTTCTTCCCGACGGATGGTTAGAAATAAAGAGCTTGCAGAGAATTTTGACAACTCCCAAATGGGAAGTGCAATTGAAGAGCAGGCAGAGAAAATCACCCTTCCAAACGATATAGAACCGGAATTTGTACATAACCACAAAGTAGTGTGGAGCGATATAGATACCAACGGCCACGTAAATAATGTAAAATATGTGGTTTGGGCCTTGGATGCACTTGATTATGACTTTGTGAAGGATAATACAGTAAAGGAGCTTACAGTGAATTTTGATTCTGAAGTGCTTCCTGGTGAAAGTGTGGAACTTTATAAGGTTATTGAGGAGACACAATCAGGTACTGTATGTTATATCCAGGGTAAAGTGAATGGTAAAGCGAGTTTCTGTGTTAAAATGACATTTTAAGTGATGAAAATCATAATTGATAAGGATATTCCTTTTATTTCCGGTGTTTTTGAACCTTTTTCCAAAGTTGAATATCACGCAGGAAAAGATATAACCCCAGAGGTAGTGAAGGATGCGGATGCAATGATTGTACGTACCCGTACAAAATGCAATGAATCACTTCTTTATGGTTCTTCCGTCAATTTTATTGCAACTGCCACAATTGGGACAGACCATATAGATCTTGAGTACTGCAGACAGGCAGGAATTGAAGTTGCAAATGCCGCTGGGTGTAACTCCGGTGGAGTAATGCAATATGTATTTACCTCACTTTATGCCCTTGCCTGCAAAAAAGGAATTTTTCTTCCCGACGGAATTTCCCAAGAAACACCCGATGGTAAAAAACTCACTCTTGGTGTAATAGGGGTGGGTAATGTTGGTTCAAAAGTGGCCAACTTGGGAGAGTATCTTGGATTTGAGGTGCTCAGATGTGACCCCGCAAAGGAGAGGGAGCAGACACTTGCATTCAATAACGGTTATATCCAACTGAAGGATTTCAAGGATTACTACTCTTTGGACTATTTGCTTGAGTGCTCAGATATTGTAACTATTCATGTCAACCTGCATGAAGGGAGCAGGAAAATGGCAGGGGAGGATTTTTTTGGAAAGATGAAAGAGGGGGCCCTGTTTGTGAATTCATCCAGGGGTGAAGTGGTTGATGAGGGTGCCTTGCTGATTAACAGGAATAAATTGTCGGGAATAATAATTGATGTTTGGGATGGGGAGCCTCAAATAAATCCGGCTTTGCTTGAGGCTGCTGATATTGCCACTCCGCATATTGCAGGGTATTCTTATGAGGGAAAAGTGAACGGTACTGTAATGGCTGTAAGGAGTGTTGCAGCCTATTTTGGGATAGATGAGCTGAAGCAGTTTACCATAGTACCTGCGCAGAAGAATAATAATTTCTTCTCTAAAGAGGGAAAAACTAAAGAAGAGATAAGTAGGTATTTTTCAAATATTTTCCCTATCTTTGAACATTGTGCGGTCTTGAAGGAGAATCCGCAGGATTTTGAACAATTAAGGTCTAATTTTAAATACAGGAGAGAGTTTTATGTTATCTGAACAACACTCACAGCAGATTCAGGCAAGAGGAATTGCTGTTGAAACATTCCAGACACAGTTGGAAAACTTTAAAAATGGTTTCCCTTATTTAACCATAGAAGCGGCTGCTACACCTGCTAAGGGTATTAAAGTACTTTCTGAGAAGGAGCAGCAGGAGTATATTTCGGTTGCTGAGAATTATGGTGGAAATGTATGCAAGTTTGTACCAGCAAGTGGTGCGGCAACCAGAATGTTCAAGGATCTGTTTGAGGCTTCAGATGTTCTAAAGGCTGGCGGAAAGCTTAAAGAGGGCTCACCTGCTGCAAAATTTGTTGAGAATATCACTTTGTTCCCATTCTTTGATGCTCAGAATATCCTTAATCTTACCCTTTATCCAAAAGCTTGGAATTATGGTTCAATGCCTAAGGGCCTTATCCAGTTCCATAAATATGAGAATGAGAACAGAACTCCGTTTGAGGAGCATCTTGTAGAGGGTGCTTTGTATGCAAAAGATGCAAACGGCGATGTAAGGATGGTTGTTACTGTTTCTGTTGAGCACCAGCAAGGCTTTGAGGAGCTTTATGCCAAAGTTAAGGAGAAATATGAGAAGAGGTTCGGTTGCAAGTATCATGTGACATTCACAAACCAACAGCCATCTACAGATATAGTTGCTGTTGATATGGAGAACAATCCGTTCACAAAAGATGACGGTTCTTTATTGTTCCGTCCTGGTGGACACGGTGCATTGCTTACAAATCTTAATGACATTGATGCAGATGTTCTTGTAATTAAGAATATAGACAATGTGGTAAAAGAGTCTTTGTTGGATGAGACTATCCGTTGGAAGAAGATTCTTGTAGGAAAAGCTACAAAACTGCAGGAGAAAGTGTTCGGTTATTTGAAACAGATGGATCAGGCTAATGATAACATTTCTGCTGAGCTTGCAGCTGAGATCAAGGCATTCCTTGAGGATGAGTTCTGTGTTGCAATTCCAGATATGCCTGCAGGGGAGCTTGTAAAAGTATTGCGTACAAAACTTGACAGGCCAGTGAGAGTCTGCGGTATGGTTAAGAATGAGGGTGAGCCAGGCGGTGGCCCTTATGTAATAAAAGGTGAAGACGGCACAACCTCATTACAGATTCTTGAGGCTGCACAGATTGACAAGAACAATCCTCAGGCTTACAACGCAATGCAGGGGGCAACACACTTCAACCCTGTAGATTTGGTTTGTGCTGTTAAAAACTATAAAGGTGAGAAATACAACCTTCTTGAGCATACAGATCCTCAGACTGGCTTTATCTCTGAGAAGAGCTTCCAGGGAAGGGCACTTAAAGCTCAGGAGCTTCCAGGTCTTTGGAACGGTGCAATGAGCGACTGGAACACCCAGTTTGTTGAGACACCTCTAATTACTTTCAACCCTGTTAAAACAGTTCTTGATTTGCTTAGAGAGCAGCATTGCAACAGATAATTATTTATACTAAAAAAAATAGGAGAGGGCAACCCAATTCAAATGGATTGCCCCTCTTTTGTATTTCTATACCCTATGTTTGTGCAGAAAAGCTGAGTATTTTGCACAATTATGTGCGTCATTTCACTTTTTGTGCAGTTTAAGTACATTTTTTGCACAAACACAAAGAATGAAACATTCTTTGTGCAGTAATTGGTTGTTTTTTGCACAAACATGTGTGTCTTTTCATTCTTTGTGCAGTATTCTGTTGTTTTCTGCACGAAGTTGCAAGTAATACTTTTTATAAAGAAAGAGGCTGAAATATTATGAATGAACCCCAAAAGTATTATCTAACTTTTGGGGTTTATTTCATTAGAGTTATCTTCTCTAATATTTACTGATTCTCCCAGAATTTGAACTCTTCTGGCCAGGTTTCTTCACAAGTTAAATTTAAATATGGTTTTGCATTAAAGTCAAACACCAAAGGATTTGTTCTAAAAGTATCTCGTGCATTTCCTTGTCTTAATATACCTTCAACATATTGTAGCATATAATTATACTCAAATACTTCTCCGAGTGTATAACTTGAACCTGTAGAATGTCCTATGGTGCCATCGGCCAAAAGCTCTGTAAAATAATGCTGTTTTTTCATCAATTTATAAGAAGAATCTTCTTTGACAAAAAATACTCTTATTGTGTTCAGGGTGTCAAAAAACATAGCACCCTCTCTTTCAACCCAGTATAGATAATCGTATTTTACATTACCATTTTCTTCGTTGATCTCAAATGTCAATTCTTTTAATTTGACAGAAGGTTGTTTTGTATATTTCACATCTAATGGATAAAATTTATCACTTATGTGAGTAACATCATTGCCATTACTATCTTTTTTCTTAAAATAAGTTTTATACTTAAGTGATTTTCCAATTGATGCACTATAGTAACCACTATCATACATAAATAAAAAATCTTTATCTATAGCTTTAATTGACAAGGATATAGATCCTTCTGTGTTTGCAAGAACAAAATTGTCATTATTGTTGCTTCTTATACAGTTTATCAGTATATTGTTTTGACTGATGGTTTGAGCGCAGACGACATTTGATTCAACAGACTCATTAGGGTATTCAAAATCTATATTGTCTTTATGAGAAAAAGTTGCCAACTGTTCATCATTCTTATAAAGTATAATACCATAATCGGAAAATCCTTCTACATTACCGTCAAGTGCAAGCTCAATTCTTAAATTACAATACACATATACTTTATGGTTCCACTCATTATTCAACCACTCACGATTATAACCCGATGTCCTCTCTTGCTCAATTACTACATTAACTATATCAATATTTGAAGATATCTCATCATCATTCTCTACAGAAATAACAGGACGTACCAAAGCTCCAAAGTATGGTAAGAAATCCTGGTATTTTCCATGTTTTACGGTTGTATTGCTGGAATTGTTATAGTATGCAAAATTATTTTTGTCAGTTGGCATACCTGTATGATTGACAATTCCTCCAAACGGTAAGAAAATGGAATTGCCGTTAAGGGCAGTTATTCTGTATCCATTTACACCATCAACTGTTTCCTCACTCCAAATACATTTTGTCCACAACTCATCTATTTCTTCTGCGGTAGGCATTCTCCATCCGTTGCCCCATTTGGTGTGTGCAACATCATATTTGGTCCCGGATATTCCACCCTGTGCATTAAGCTCAGCAGGTGCTGTGTAAGTGTGCTGGCAATACTTATCCTTGTATTCTGTCTCACCCCAAGCGTAATAGTTGCCTGTTTGAGTCTCTGTAGAAGCACCTACATTGTATGGAGCCCAATTGACAGATAGACCCAAATTAACTGACTCCTCAGCGGTTGGTACAGGAAAACTGTCATTCTGTTCAAATTTTGTTATATATACAGGCCTTACTGCAAATCCTTTATAGGCATCCGCGTCATCTGCAGACTCATTATAATTTCTATAATACAAAGTTTTTTCACTTCTTCCAGCAACGGTAAAATCATTGCAATAACCAGTAAATGGCAAAAACATTGTATTTCCATTAGGACCAGTGAATTCGTATCCTGAGACACCGTTATAATTCTTTACATTATATTTACATTTTTCAAAAAGTTCATCAATTTCAGTTTGAGAAGGCATTCTCCACTTTTCTCCCCATTTTACAGTTGCAACATCAGATTTGCTTGTTTCAACTCCACCCTCACAATTGAAATCTGTAGGTTTTGAATAATTGTCCTGGGTATAGTTTGTTTTTGTCTCAACTTCACCAAAAGAGTAATAGTTGCCGTATTCATGGGTATCAGATGCTCCCAAATTATAAGGTGCCCATTTCACACTCAATCCCAAATCAATAGCCTCATCTTCATTGGGAATCTGTATCTCAACGGCTTGTTCACCTGCAACAGAGAGTACAGGTCTTATACTGCATCCGTAATACATAAAATCGGAGATGTCAAAATATTTTGATTTAGGGCTCTCTGTATCCTGGCATCTGTAAAAACCTTCTGTTCCAAGTTCATAGAGTTTTTCATTCATATACAATCCTGAAGCAGGAAGGAAAAGCGTATTGCCGTTTATAGCTGTAATTTTTATACCTTTAACTCCGTCCATTTCAGATTCCAGACATGCACATGACATCAGCTCCTCAATCTCTGCTTTTGTTGGCATTCTCCAGTTTTCACCCCAGAGAATTGTTGCGGCATCATTATCAGTAGTTGATATACCTCCAAGAGTGTTGGTGTTTGTAGGTGCACTATAATTGTTCTGAGAATATGAATCTTTTACAGAAGTTTCTCCATAAGAGTAATAGTTACCAAAATCTGAAGGAGATTTTGCACCTATATTATACGGTGCCCATTTGACACTTAAGCCCAAATCTACTGCATCTTCTATAGCAGGGGCATCTGGATTTGATATTTGTTGGATCTCGCCAGTGAATGCGTGATCTATATAAGTCTCATTTTCACAAGAGGAAAATAAAAATGCAAGCAGCAGTGCTGACAATATATATTTTTTCATAAAACTCTACCTTTTAAAATTTGAATGTGATATAGGCTCTGTATCCGCTCAATAATGTAATGGCTTCAGAGTTGAGAAAATCTGCAATGGCAGGACTCCTGAGTTCTTTAGAAGGGATATTTGTTCCCGATATTTCTGTCATCTTGTAGATTCCCGAGTGGGATGTGTATTCAATTCCTGCTCCAAAGCAACCTACAGAGATGTTTCCACCTGCAGTATATCCATTGGTGAATCCGATATAAGGGATATTGCCGTAACTGTATTTCAAATTGAATAGAGAATAGGAAGGTGAATATTTTGCGTATAGCTGAATATTGAACAATTTATCGGGAAGAATTGTCAATACACCTCCCAACTGCATTCCTGCATTGATATGTGTGAGGGTTGAATTCAGTACCTCGTTGTAGAACTGGTCTGCGAATGTATAGTTGGTGTAGTTTGCATTCAGCCAGTCTGCAACTATTCCAAATCTCACTGTATGTTTTTTACCTGGTTTGCCTTTGAAATAGAATGTTTTTCCCAATGTGAACCCTGCTCCGTAATTGCTTGTGCAATTTTTGAACAGATATTCATCAGATTCTGCAGTCAAGTTCTCATTCAAAAATGAGAGCTGTATCTGCCAAGTCCTGTTTATCTCCACTGCATCGTACAGGACTACTTTAGAAAAGTCTGAATTTGCTTTTGCCTTGTAGATGTCGCAGCCCTCTACATAAATGAGTATTACAGCATCCTCATTTGTAGCTTTATACTCAAATTCTCCATTTTCATCTGTAGATGCAAATTTGAAAGTGTTCTGCTCATTGATTCTTGCTCCAGGTATCACTTCACCTGCTGAATTGAAAACTTTTCCTTTTATAACATATTTTCCTTGTGCGGATGAGACAAAAGGCAACAGCAGCAATATTGCAATTGCTGCAATAAATGGTAATCTTCTCATTATTTTGGTAAAATTTTAACTAAAATGACAGGAATTTCCTGTTCTGTAGAAATAAATTTACAATATGAATACTTTGGTGTCAAAATTAGGTATTTTTTTTATAAATTTGCAAAATATTCTAAAGTAATTTAACTATTAAAATATAATATAATCATGATTACAGCATCCGCTATCCAATCTTTCCAGAGCATTGAGACTCCTTTTTACTACTACGACATGGAGCTTTTGAAAAAGACTTTGGATATTTACACTACACAAATTAAGAAATACGGTTACCATGCACACTTTGCCCTTAAGGCAAATGCAAATCCAAGAATTCTTGAGATGATTAAGAATGCAGGTCTTGGTGCTGACTGTGTGAGCGGTAACGAGGTTGCTCTTGCAATCAAATCCGGTTTTGGCGCAGAGAATGTAGTTTATGCAGGTGTTGGTAAATCAGACAAAGAGATTAAGACTGCTCTTAAAGCAGGTATTTTCAGCTTCAACTGCGAGTCTGTTCCAGAGGTTAAAGTTATTAATGACCTTGCTGCCGGTATGGGTAAAGTTGCAAAGATTGCTTTGCGTATCAATCCTGATATTGACGCTCATACACACAAATATATCTCTACAGGTCTTAAAGAGAACAAATTTGGTGTAAGTCCTTGGATGTTTGAGGATTTTGCAAACTTGTTCAAAGAGTGCAAGAATGTTGAGCTTATTGGTCTTCATTTCCATGTAGGTTCACAGATTTTGGATCTTGGAGTATTCAAAACTTTGTGCGAGAGAGTTGCAGAGCTTCAGAAATGGTTTACTGACAGAGGAATGCAAATTGAAAACCTTAACCTTGGTGGTGGTCTTGGTGTTGATTATGCTAATCCTAATGAGAATCCTATTGCAAGTTTTGAGGATTATTTCAAACTTATCAACGAGAATCTTATCGTTGCTCCAGGTCAGAAAGTACACTTTGAGCCAGGTAGGGCAATTGTTGCACAGTGCGGTCATCTTATCTCAAGAGTACTTTATGTTAAGGTTGGTCAGAAGAAGAAATTTGCAATTCTTGATGCAGGTATGAATGATCTTATCCGTCCTGCTTTGTATCAGGCTCACCATGCAATTGAGAACCTTACATCAAAATATAGCCGTAAGATGAGATATGATGTGGTTGGCCCGGTTTGCGAGAGCAGCGACCAGTTTGGCAAGAATATCATGTTGCCTGTAACTAACAGAGGTGATCTTATTGCTTTGCATACTGCAGGTGCTTATGGTCAGGTTATGGCTATGAAATACAACCAGAGAGATATTGCAAAAGCTTATTATTCAGACGAACTATAATATATGCCAAGAGTAAGTTCTAAAGATAAATATATTGTACAGGTCTTTGAATTGTTCAAGAGTAAGGGGCTAATGCTCAATATGGAGCAGATAGCCCATGAAATTGGACTTACAAAAAAGACTCTGTACAATAATTTTGTGTCCAAAAATGAACTTATACAAACAGTTCTGAGCTTTTTCTACTCGGAACTCGACAAAAAATTGCAGGTATCTTCACAATGCAGCCTTAATGCTATTGAGTCTTTCATTAATGTGGCTGTAATTATTAGAGAGGAGATGTCAAAGTTGGGAACAACTCTACTGAGAGACATTTCAATTTATCACTCTTCTCCTGTGATATTTTCATATACGGACAGAAAGAGTTTTTATTCTAAAATTATAAAATTAAACTTGGAGAGGGGCATTGAGGAGAATCTTTATAGGTCAGATCTCAATAAAGATTACTCTGCACTTTTCTATACTTCAGCTATAGAGCTTTTCTATAGATGGGATGGGAGTTTCAAGCATTTCAACAAAACATCTGATTTCCATAGCGAACTTGTAAAACACCACCTGTATTCGGTTGTTAATGACAATGGAAGGAAAGTGCTTGAGACATATCTTAATAAATAAAGATATAGAGGATTTATGTTTGAAAATTTAATAGACAGGTTAGAGAGTTCATTTAAAATTCTTAAAGGAGAAGGCAAGATTACCGAGATTAATGTTGCGGAGACCCTTAAGGATGTAAGAAAAGCTTTGTTGGATGCGGATGTCAGCTATAAAATTGCCAAGACATTCTGTGATGATGTAAAAAAGATAGCTCTTGGCCAGAATGTGCTTAAGGCTGTGAAGCCAAGCCAGATGATGGTTAAGATCGTACACGATGAGCTTACCAAGCTCATGGGTACAGAGGCTGCAGACATAAACATAAAAGGTGAACCGGGTATTGTTCTTGTAGCAGGTCTTCAAGGATCCGGTAAAACAACTTTTTCCGGTAAACTTGCTTTAAACTGCAAAACAAAAAGGGGCAAGAAAGTTCTTTTGGTTGCAGGTGACGTTTATAGACCAGCCGCTATTGACCAGCTGAAAGTATTGGGTGGCCAGATTGGTGTGGAGGTATATACAGAGGAGGGTTCAAAAGATCCTGTTTCTATTGCTAAAAATGCAATTGCCAAAGCCAAAACGGAGGGTTATTCTCTTGTAATTGTTGATACAGCAGGTCGTTTGGCTGTTGATGAACAGATGATGGATGAGATTGCAGCAATAAAAGATGCTATCAATCCTACTGAGACACTGTTTGTTGTAGATTCTATGACCGGTCAGGATGCTGTTGAGACTGCAAAAGCTTTCAATGACAGATTGGATTTTGATGGTGTTGTACTTACTAAATTGGATGGTGATACCCGTGGTGGTGCAGCATTGTCCATTAAGGCAATTGTAAACAAACCTATCAAGTTCATCAGTGCAGGTGAGAAGATGGAGGCACTTGATGTGTTCCATCCAAAACGTATTGCAGACCGTATTCTTGGTATGGGTGATGTTGTCTCTTTGGTGGAGAAGGCTCAGGAGCAGTTTGATGAGGAAGAGGCAAAGAAACTCCAGAAAAAACTCATTAAAGACCAGTTTACCCTTTCAGATTTTTATGATCAGATTCAGCAGATTAAGAAAATGGGTAACATTAAGGATCTTGCATCAATGTTGCCTGGTATGGGTAAAGCTTTGAGGGATGTTGATATAGACAATTCTGCATTCAAAGGGGTAGAGGCTATAATACAGTCTATGACTCCATACGAGAGAAACAATCCGCATGTTATAAATGGCAGCAGAAGGAGAAGAATTGCAGAGGGTAGTGGAACTACTATTGTAGAGGTGAACAGATTGCTCAAACAGTTTGAGGATACCCGCAAGGTTATGAAACTTATGGCTGGTGGTGGTGCCAAGAACAAAGCTATGGGAGCTATGAGAGCAATGCAAGGAATGAGAAGAAGATAATCCAATAAATAATTGAAGATATGATAATATTGGACGGTAAGGCAACTTCAGACAAAATTAAGCTTGAGATTGCCCAAATAGTTAAAGAGAGAGTTGCAGAGGGTGGTAAAAGGCCTCATCTTGCTGCAATTCTGGTTGGCAATGATGGTGCAAGCCAGACTTATGTCGGTCATAAGGAGAGAGCTTGCTCACAAGTGGGTTTCAAATCTACCCTTCACAGGTTCCCTGCGGAGATTACACAGGAAGAGCTTATTGAGATTATTAAGGATATCAATAATAATGATGATATAGATGGACTTATAGTGCAGCTGCCTCTTCCCGATCATATGGATGAGGATGCTGTTATCAATGCCATTGATCCATGTAAGGATGTGGATGGTTTCCATCCCGAGAATGTTGGTAAAATGACTTTGGGATTGCCAACTTTTCTCCCTGCCACCCCTTATGGTATTTTGAGACTTCTTTCTGAATACGGTATTGAGACCTCAGGTAAGCATTGTGTGATTATAGGCAGAAGCAATATTGTGGGCCGACCATTGGCAAATCTCCTTTCTTTGAAGGATGAGCCGGGCGATTGTACAGTAACAATTTGCCATAGCCATACAAAGAATATAGAGTTCTTTACCAGACAGGCTGATATCATTATTGCAGCTCTTGGTTCTCCAGGATTTGTTAAAGGTGATATGGTAAGAGAAGGTGCTGTAATTGTGGATGTTGGAATTACCAGAATTTCTGATGATACTAAAAAATCGGGTTACAGGCTACTTGGAGATGTTGATTTTGAAACAGTTGCACCTAAAGCATCTTATATTACCCCAGTTCCTGGCGGTGTAGGTCCTATGACTATTGTTTCATTGATGGTCAATACTCTTAAGGCTGCTGAGTGCAAAAAAAATAGAAAATAACTGTTTAGCAGGATATTATAAAGGGTGGTTGAGAATTTCAACCACCCTTAAATTTTTAGTGCATTAAATTTCTGTTTGTACCGTTTTACCCAAAATGGATATTGCTTTAGGGATAGCCGGGCAAGAATACTCACATGCACCGCATCCGATACACAACGCCGGATTGATCTGAGGGATTTTTTGTTCAGCTGCAGAAGGATTTTCCACCATCTGTATTGCTCCAGTAGGGCAGCTCCTTGCACATGCACCACATTTGAACCCTTCGGTAACAACTATACATGATGACGGATTATATACTGCAAGTGCTATCTGGGTTTTCTGTTTCTGCTCTAAAGACAAGTGTTCCAATGCTCCGTGAGGACAAGTTTGTGAGCAGGCATTACACTCGTAGGAACAATATTTTTTATCATATTTGATTGTCGGGAGCATAATTCCGTCTAATCCATATTCAAATGATGCGGGTTTTATAATTTTATTGGGGCATGCTGCCACACAGGCATGACATGCTGTACAGGCATCTTTAAAGGCGGTGATATTTCTTGCACCTGGAGGTAGGATAGGGGTTTGAGAGCCGGTTGCACCCTCTATGGCAGAGTATTTGGCTTTTGGGAAAATGAATTTTCTTGCTGCAACTGCAGCCGCAAATCCACCCAATGCAATTAAGGCATTCCTTCTCTCCTTATTCTCTATGCTTCTGTGGTTTGAAGTATCAGGTGCAGGTTTTCTGAACCAGGTAGGAACGAGTTTCACGCCACCCCTTTTACAAGCTGTAAGACAATTATAGCAAGCCACACATCTTGTAGCATCTATCTCCTTAGTCTGTAAATCTATACAGTTACTTTTGCAGTTTCCCGCACACATGTTGCATTTCACACATTTCTCTTTGTCAATTACAGGTTTGAAGAGTGAAATACCGCTGACAAGTCCAAGGAAAGAGCCTACAGGACAAATTGTATTGCAATACAGTCTCCCTTTAACTGCACTGAATACAGTTACAACCAACATGAAGAACAATGAATATATGAATGCAAAAAGTGTTACTTTCACATATTGCTGATAATAAAAAGTTGCAGGAAATACATTGGAAAGCAGATTTGTTATACCCAGTTCAACAGAGCTGAAGAGCTGTCCTGCAATTCTTCCGTAGTTTGAGTAAGGATCCAACAGTGCAAGCGGATAAGTGAATCCGGCAACAAGACAAACGGCAATAACTGCAAGAATAGTGTATCTGAGTACATTATGAGGCTTGCTGTAGCTTTGACGTGGCAATTTTCCACCATTATTCTTTCTCTTAATTATGTTGGATACATAAGAAACAATATCCTGAAAAATTCCAAGAGGGCAGAGGAAAGAACAATAAACCCTGCCAAATAAAATGGTCAGAAGCATTATGAACACAAATGCCAATGCAGAACCAGTAAACAAAGAGACTAATGCAGGGGTAAATTGAGTGTGCAGAGCCATTCTGAACACATGGTTTCCTCCCGACAAATTAAGGAATCCACAGGTTATTACAACAAAAAATATTGATGCAAAAACTATTCTGAATCTTTTGAGAAATTTATTCATATAAATATTGGGAATATGTACTTATTTAAGTTTGTTATGTTATACAAAAGTATTAAATTTAAATCTCAAATGAAATTATAAATGTGTTTATGCTAAACAGAATCAAAAATCTCCCTTTACTGGCAAAAGTTGCAATAGCAATTGTTTTGGGTATTTGCTGTTCATTCTTTTTTCCAGAGTTCCTTAACAGAACTTTTGTTACCATAAATGGTATATTCGGCAATTTCTTGGGATTCATTATCCCTCTTATAATTGTAGGACTTGTTGCTCCCGGCATAGCAGAGCTCGGAAACGAGGCAGGAAAATTGTTGGCAATAACCGCTGCTATTGCTTATGGATCAACATTGTTTGCAGGTTTCTTCTCATATTTTGCGTGTGATTTGTCATACCCTATATTTTTGGATTCATCAACTGCCCTTACACAACAGGTTGCACAAGCCAATAAAATTCTCCCTTATTTTACAGTTGATATGCCGCCGGTAATGAGTGTGACTTCTGCTCTTGTACTGGCATTTGTACTTGGTTTGGGGTTGTGTGCTGTCAGCGGAATTAAACTCAAAAATGGACTTATTGAATTCAGAGACCTTATTAACAAGGTAATATCGGGAGTAATAATTCCTCTATTGCCTCTATATGTTTTTGGTATTTTCTTACAGATTGGTGCAGAGGGACAGGCAGGGGCAATCCTTAAACTGTTCATTAAGGTAATTGCCATAATATTTGTACTTCATGTATCGTTGTTGCTTATCCAGTTTATCATTGCAGGGGCAATTGCAAAGAAAAATCCGTTTAAGGCTCTTGTTACAATGCTTCCGGCATATATGACAGCCTTGGGTACCCAATCATCTGCTGCAACCATTCCGGTAACATTGCGTCAGGCAATTAAAAATGGGGTGGATGAAAAACTTGCAGGTTTTGTAATTCCATTGTGTGCTACAATTCACCTTTCAGGCAGTACACTTAAAATTGTTGCATGTGCCTTTGCTATCCTATGGATGCAGGGTATGCCTCACGGTCTTGATCTGTTTGCGGGATTCATTTGTATGTTGGGTATTACTATGGTTGCTGCACCTGGAGTTCCTGGTGGTGCAATTATGGCCGCACTTGGTCTGCTTGCATCCATGTTGGGATTTACAGAGGAGCTGCAAGGTCTTATGATAGCACTTTATATAGCTATGGATACATTCGGTACTGCATGTAATGTTACAGGTGATGGTGCCATTGCTTTGGTTGTTGACAAAATTTATAAGAACAAATGAGAATTTCAGCTATATCATTGGATATGAACTGGGAAGATAAACAACTTAACTTTAGGAAAGTTGAGTCCCTGATGTCCCAGTTGGACAACTCTACAGAATTGGTGATTCTTCCGGAGATGTTCTCAACAGGTTTTACCATGAACAAATCAGTTGCTGAAGATGCAGCTGGAGAAACCCTTAAATGGATGGTAAGTACTGCTTCAAAATACAATATGGCAATTTTGGGCTCATTCCCTTATTCCCAGAATGGCAGGGAGGTTTTCAACAGAGCTTATTTTGTAAGACCCGACGGCACTTGGGAGCATTATGACAAAAGGCATCTGTTCAGGATGGGGGATGAGAACAACCATTATACCCGTGGCGATGAAAAATGCATAGTAGATTATAATGGAATCAAGTTTGCCCTGAATATCTGTTATGACATCAGATTCCCAGTCTGGAGCAGAAATATAGGTAACAGATATGATGTGCTTATAAATATAGCAAGTTTTCCCCAGGTACGTATAAAGGCAATTGAGCCACTTATAAGGGCAAGAGCCATTGAGAATATTGCGTATGGAATTTTCGTAAACAGAGACGGCAAGGATCCGCAGTGTATTTATTGTCCAAGCTCACAGATGTATGATTTTAAAGGGGAACCAATTTCACATGAGGAGTATCTCAATGATTGTACCGGTTGCAGGACACAAGTGCTCACCTGCACAATTGATAAGGATGCTCTGGAAGATTTCAGATACAAATTCCCGGCATGGATGGATGCAGACACATTTAATGTTATCAGATAAAAAATGAGGAGAATCTCTAAAGATTCTCCTCTATTACTTTAAGAAGCTGGTCAATTGCCTCTTCCTGTGGGACAGATCTGAGAACAGGCTCCTTACCTTTATATATACATACCTTTCCCTTACCTTCGCCAACATAACCAAAATCTGCATCGGCCATCTCTCCGGGGCCATTTACTATACACCCCATAATTGCAATTCTTACCCCCTTAAGATGGGCAGTCCTCCTTTTCACCTCATTGAAGGTCTCCTCAAGATTGTATAATGTCCTGCCACAACCAGGGCATGCAATATATTCTGGTTTTGTAAATTTCCTCCTTGCAGCCTGCTGCAGATTGTCCTTGAATTCTTCAATAGCCTCTTTTTCTGGCATAATTCCTCCACAAACTGCAGTTACATTAAAATCATCAATCTCCTTATCCAGAAGCATTGGCCCAAAGGTACAGGATGCCTTAATTATAAACTCCTCCCAACTTTTGCACACATAGTGGAATGAAGGAACTTTGCTTCCCGACAAATCATTCATGGATTTTCTTATCTGCTCCATATTGGCAGAATATTCTCCAGAATCAAAATAATCTGCAATTATCTGTGCAACAGGAATCTCATTTACTGGATTTTCTGTAAGGGAAACCCTTATTGTGTCTCCAATGCCATCCTTTAGAAGTGCTGCAATTCCAACAGCAGACTTTATTCTTCCAGTATCACCATTGCCTGCCTCAGTAACTCCAAGATGCACAGGATATACAATACCTTTTTGATTCATGGCTTCCCACAATAATCTGTAAGCTGATGTCATTACAACAGTATTGCTTGCTTTAAGGGAGATAACCACATTGTGAAAATCATTATCGGCACACATCTGCAGCCACTCCATAGCAGCCTCTTTCATCCCAAGAGGGGTATCACCATAAAGATTGATGATTCTTTCTCCCAGCGATCCATGGTTAAGACCAATCCTAACGGCAGTATTGTACTCCTTACAAACTTCAATGAATTTTTTGAACTGTGATTGTGCGACAGAGTGCTCTTTGGCAAAGTTTCCCGGATTAATCCTCACTTTGTCTGCAATTTTTGCCACCTCGATTGCCACATCAGAGCTGAAATGCACATCAGCTACCAGCGGAGTGTCAATTCCAGCTTTACGAAGCCTCTCCTTAATCTCCTTCAGTGCCTCAACCTCCTTCATACCTTGAGTGGTAAGCCTTATAATCTGGGCACCTGCTTTTGCCATTTCAATACATTGCTGTACAGAAGCATCAATATCCTGAGTATGGGTATTGCACATTGTCTGCACTTTTATTGGTGTGTTTCCACCAATAATAATACCTGCCACATTTACTCTATTGCTGTTCATTTTCTTTTTTTATAATGTTTGCTGCCAAAATTAAAAAACAATCCCGCAGAAAATTGCAGTTGGGTTGGATGTGAATATATCCAATATTCATCAGAATACATTTTTGGATCAAGGAACTCTGTAAGTCCATATTTGTAACCACCCTCAAAATGGAACTCAAAAGGATGAAGTTTTAATGCAAAACCGACATTACCTATAAGACCGAATCCTGCAGGTTTTGTTGTGGATGGAATTCCATCGGGAAGATTTGTACCATATATATAATATCCCCATCCTCCAATTCCAAGGGTAATCCTTATCCTCTGGGTTTCTCCTCTGAAGAGAGCAGTGAACGGAACTTCAATTGCATTATAAAGCTGTTTCTGCTCCTCTGTGGTATTATCGTCATATTCAGTTACATGTATATATCCCAAATCAGTTTTTGCAACTCCAATCTGTACACCAAAATAAGGCATTGTACCCAATAGAGAATGTAAATAAGTATAATATACTCCGTAATTCTCTGCAGAAGTTATCTGTTTGTGGACTTTTGTATGGCTGAATAATACAGATGAGATTGAATAACCGTATTTTACACCAATAAGGTGTTGGAACAGTATTGTACTGTCCTTGATTTTTGCCCCGGCATCCTTAAAGGAGTACATGTCAAACTCTTTCAAATATGCTTCATTGTTCTCTTGAGATGTCACTACCTGTGCGGCAAGTATGTTTCCCAAGAGTAACATTATAGGGAGTATGAATATAAACTTTCTCATTTGTTGCATTCCTCTTATTTGTTCCCAAAATAATCAGACAAATTGATATCCTGAATTATATCTGTTTTCTCCGCAAGATTTATTGTCTGGGAGTTGTCTGAAAGTTTGTATAATACTACTTTTTCCGGTTGGATGCCAAGGAGAATGTCACCGGGGTCAAAAAGACCATTATTGTTTTTGTCCTCTGTAATCCTTATTGAATATTCTCCTTTTTGCAAATAAGGGAACAACAGTTCACAATCAGACTCAATGATATATTTACGGAATACTTTGTCTCTTGTTTTGCTAACAAGTTCAACGATATATCTGCTTGCAACGCCAAAAATATCAAGTGTTATTGAGCTCAAGTTGTCATCATTTGGAAGTGAGACATTAACAACTGTAGAGTCATTAGTGAATCCGTTTATATCCATAAATGTTGCTTTTGGGAAATAGAGCATGTAATCATTACCTTTAACAAAATGATCATCGGGCCTTATCACATATCGGCAAATCTCCATGGAATCCCTCTTCATTTTGTACTGCACATTACTTTCAATCCCTTTAGGGGTTTTCATTGTAAAAGTGATTGAATCCTTCTGCATACTGTAAAGAGGCTCCTTGAAAGTGAGGGTGATACCTTCCTGTTCTATTTTTGTCTTGTCAGACATAATTTCAAACTCAAGAAGATCTTTTCTTTTCTCGTCAGTTTTCTGCTGCTTCTTTTTATCTTCCTTTTTTTCCCGAGGAGCAATGAGTTTCAAATTCTCTACAATAGGGGAGAGGACTCCTGCTGAATCTGTCTTATGGTATTTGATTGCAAGAAATAGCGTGTCATCCAATTTGTTACCCTCTTTAATCCAGAATGAAAGGCTGTCATGTGTAATATTGAACTGTTTTATTATTCTTTGTGGCTCAATACCTTTGATAGAGAACGAATCTATTTGGGCAGATGAAGCATTAAATTTTATATAAGCACCTCTGGCAGTAACTCTCTTATAGTCTTTAATAAACTGGTTTGTAGCTTTTTCCTTGAATAGAGAAAGCTGGACTTCCTGCGGTCTTGACATTGAGGCAAGTGTGTCCAAAGGATCTGTATAAATAAGCTCCGGCATTCCCTTTTTCATCACTTTGGATGGGGTAATCACACTATCCAAAAAGGAGATGGCTTCAGATCCCCTGTCATATTTGTTGTTATTGTTACCATCGGTGAACGCATATATATGATAAGGGAGAGGCTTGAGGTTCCTTAATGTAAAATATCCCCATTTATCTGTGCGGGCTACAGCATCGGGAAGCTGGAGCATTACAGTTGAATCTTTTGCATCTGTATATAGTGCCACTGTTGCCCCTTCAACGGGAAATAGAGTAATGGCATCCACTACAGTTCCGCTGAACATAAGGGAATCTATGGAGTCACCTGTAGAAAAACTGTAAGAGTATCCCATTAACGGATTTCCCTCATTATTGTCAACAATTGCATTGCCAAAATTGAGAGAATATGTGCGGTTGGAATCAAGAGGCTCGTCAAATGTCACAATGATGCTCTTGTTCCTTATTCTTGTCTTTGGAGACTTTTTCTGTGGAGGAGAAAGGAGTATGTTTTTTGAAGCGTCTTTAATTTGGACATACTCATCAAATGTAATCTCAATCTCTCCATCTTTAACCGGGAAATTAATGGTATTTGAATCTGGCTTGACTTTCATTACAACAGGCGGCAATGTATCTTTGGGTCCACCGCTTGGAGAGGCCTTTGTGCTTGCACACGAACTTGTATGCAAACAATATATTCCCAAAAGAATAATTGCAGCAATTTTAAAAATATTCTCTTTAAAATATCTCATCTGTTATTTGTCCTCGTTTTTAATGTCTGTTCTTGTTACGCTCTCAACACCCTTAATTTTGAGAAGACGCTTGATAATCATTTCAAGGTCTTGTGCGTCATGCACATATAAATCTATATATCCGTCAAATATACCATCATGTGTCTCAAAATGAATCTTCCTTATATTAACATTCAAATCGAGAGTGATGAATTGTGTTATTTCATTAACAATACCCATTCTGTCAATTCCCCTGAGTGTAATTCTTGCAAGGAATGAAAGAATAGTATGTTTGGTCCATTTGGCGTTTACAATCTTTTCCCCTTGTACAGTGGCAAGAGATATTGCCTTATTGCATATCTTCTTATGAACAATTACATTATTGTTTTCATCTACAAAACCAACTATCGCATCGCCAGGGATAGGGTTGCAACAATCTGCAACCTTATATGAAAGGGTCTTGTCCACATTCTCCTTAAGAAGATAATCCTGTTTTTTGTCAATTGCAGGTTTTTTCTCACTGATGTCCTCAAAATCTTCATCTTCCTCATTTGTTGAATCTGAGAAAAACTGCAATTTCCAGTATTTTACAAATTTGTTCTCGGTGTTCTTTCTAAGGATTTTGTCAAGATTGTCAAGTTTTACCACACCTGTAGCAATCTTGTTGTAAAGCTCATCTTTATTGTTTAGCTTGTATTCTATGATAAGTTTCTTAAGAACTCTATTCTGAACTTTTACACCCAATTTGGAGAGCTCAACCTCAAGAATATGTTGTCCCTTACGGATTACATCATGAATATCGGACTTTAAAGTGTCGTAAATAATATCTTTTGCCTTAGGTGTGCGGACATAATCCAACCATTCACGTTGTGGTTTCTGGGCCTCTGCTGTTATTATCTCAATCTGGTCTCCATTTTTGAGCTCATGAGAAAGAGGTACCAGTCTGTGGTTAACCTTTGCTGCAATTGCCCTGTTACCTATCTTGGAGTGGATGTAGTAGGCAAAATCCAATGCGGTAGCACCCTTAGGAAGCGATTTGGAATCTCCTTTAGGGGTAAATACATAAATTTCTGATGCAAGGAGACCGTCATGGAATTTGTCAAGGAACTCAAGTGCACTTACATCCGGATTCTCAAGGACACCTCTAACCATCTGAAGCCAGTTGTCAAGTTCTTTCTCACTTTTACTTACCCCTTTGTAGCTCCAGTGTGCAGCAACTCCCTTTTCCGCAATATGGTTCATCCTTTCGGAGCGTATCTGCACCTCTATCCAGTTTCCGTTCTGGCTCATAAGGGTACAGTGAAGTGCCTCATATCCGTTAGATTTTGGCGTACTTACCCAATCCCTGATACGGTCCATCTTTGAACGGTAAAGTTCAGATATGATTGAATAGATGTCCCAACACTGTTTTCTCTCAGAACGCCCCTCCCTTGGTTCAAAAATGATCCTTACCGCATACAGGTCATATATCTGCTCAAATGGAATTCCCTTGTTTTCCATTTTTTTCCAGATTGAGTAAGGTGTTTTTGTCCTTTTTACAATATTGAACTTGTAACCTTCATCATGTAGAGACTGGGTAATTGGAGCAATGAACTGGTTGATTGAGTCTCCTCTTTCTATAACAAGTTGTTCAATTTTTTTATTGATGTTGTTGTAGTATTCAGGCTCCCTGTATTTAAGCCAGATATTCTCCATTTCAGACTTCATGCTGTAGAGGCCGAGCTTATGTGCAAGAGGGACAAAGATATACATACTCTCACTAAGAATCTTGTCTTTCTTCCTCTCCGGCATTGAACCAATAGTCCTCAAATTATGAAGCCTGTCTGCGAGTTTTATAAGGACAACCCTCACATCATCGTTAAGAGTAAGGAGAATCCTTTTAAAATTCTCTGCCTGCATGGATTTGACATCATTCATGTTGGAATTGTGTTTTGAATCCATTGCAGATTTAATCTTGGTAAGACCATCTACAAGAGAAGCAACCTTTGCACCAAAGAGTCTCTCGATATCCTCCACAGTATATTCTGTATCCTCTACAATATCATGCAGGAGGGCAGTGACAATAGATTTGTAGCCCAGGCCAATCTCCTGGACAACAATTTTTGCAACTGCAATAGGGTGGATGATGTAAGGCTCACCTGATTTCCTCCTTACCCCTTTATGGGCTTCATTGGCAAATTCAAATGCTCTGATTACATCTTCATACTCCTCTTTATTGGCACATCTTTTAAGACTTGCAACCCTTAAGGATTCAAACTCTTTTTGAATAAGTTCGTGGTCTTCTTTAGTAAACATATCAGAATCTTAAATCTCTTCTACCTTCTTTAACTGCCTTCAAATTGGCAATCAGTTTATCTTTTTGTCCGCTCTGCGGCATATTGGCAAGCTCATGGTCAATAAGTTTGTAGCCTGCCTCCTTTGTCCTTTGGCTTGAGTAATCCTCAAGATATTCAGCCATTGTTATAATAGCATTGGGTGTACAGAATCTTTTTATGAAGCCCGGAATGGCAAACTCCATAAAATGTTCACCTGTACGCCCCATCCTGTAACAGGCTGTACAGAAGCTTGGGATATATCCTTTGCTCAACAGCCAGTACATCACATCATCAAGTTCCCTTGTATCTCCAATTACAAACTGCTCTTTATTAATATCCTGCTGGTCGCCCTTCTGGTTCTGGTAACCGCCAATCTCAAGTTTTGTACCTGCGTCAATCTGCGAAACTCCAAACTCTATCACTTCATCCCTTATAGTACTGCTCTCCCTTGCTGTCATTATGAGCCCTGTATAAGGAACAGCCAAACGGAGAATGGCAACAAGACGCTTGAACTCATTGTCGGATACCTCATAAGGGAGCTCAAGATTCATATCTGCTGCAGGCTTGATCCTTGGAAAACTGATGGTATGAGGACCTACACCGCATCTTTTCTGCAGATGTAATGCATGTGAAACAAGTCCGAGCACCTCAAATTTCCATTTGTACAACCCAAACAGAGCACCAATTCCCATATCATCAATCCCAGCATCAAAAGCCCTGTCCATAGCATTAAGACGCCACATAAAATCTCCCTTTATGTCTCCCGACGGATGGTATTTAGAGTAAGTCTCCCTATGGTATGTCTCCTGAAATATCTGGAATGTACCAATTCCAGCCTCTTTTACAGTTCTGAACCCTTCTACATCCAGTGGCGCGGCATTTATGTTCACCCTCCTTATCTCTCCGTTGCCAACTTTTACCTCATAACATTTTTTAACACATTCTGCTATGAATTCAGGAGAATAGACTGGTGATTCGCCAAATACAAGGATAAGCCTTTTATGACCGTTTTTCTCCAGGTTCTCAATTTCTGTAACAAGCTCTGTTTTTGAGAGAGTTTTTCTTATTGTCCCTTTTGCACTTCTACGGAAACCGCAGTAAGTACAGTTGTTTACACAGTAGTTTCCTACATATAATGGGGCAAAGAGAACTATTCTGTTCCCGTATATCCTTTTCTTTAAAGTTCTGGCTGCATCAAACAACTCATCAAGTCCTTCGGGAGACTCAATGGCAAGCAGAACAGCTGTCTCTTCTACTGTAAGAGGTTGTTTGTCCAATGCTTTTTTGAATATCTCCCTTGCCCGTGGCATATCCTCCTTTGTGTTGGAAATAAGGGTTTCCAACTTCTCCACATCAATAAAATCCAATGCATCGGCTGTAAGATTCATATTCATAGTAACTCCTTTTATTCCAAATTAATCTTTTTAATTACCTCCTCCTCAAGCAAATGATAATTATCATCAGAGGTATAGGTGCTTTCATATTGGTAAGCATGAGAAATCTCAGCTCCAATTATTATGATTGTCCAGCTCACATTCATCCATACAAGGAAGAGAGGGATTGCGGCAAATACACCGTAAACCGCATTCATTCTTGAGACAAAGAGCTGGGTCTCAACATAAAAGTATTGCCAAACAACAAATGCGAATGCAGCTATAAGTGCTGCAAAAAATGCTGCGGTAAACTTAACTTTAACATTTGGGATATACTTGTATATTATTGTAAAAAACAATACAATAATTCCATAAAATGCAATCCACTGTACAAGTTTCCCGAATGATTGAAGAAAATAAATATCAAAGCCCAAACTGTTCAAAGATCTTGTAAACACAAGTGAAACGGATAGGAACATTGTTATTGCCAAAGGGGCAATTATCAATATTCCAAAGTAGTAGAGGAATCTTTTTGTCAATGATCTTCCCCTTTCCGCCTTCCAGATTAGATTGAAACACTTCTCCACATTGAGAATCAGCCAGATTATTGTCCATATAAAGACCAGAAGGCTTATAATTCCAAAAGCATCTTTCTGGCTGATGGTAACAATATTCTCTGCAAATTGGATAATCAGTTCAACAAACTCCTTGCTGCTTGAAAAATATTCAAGCAACATATTCTGCAAATTGTCTTTAAGTCCGAATCCTTCTGTTACAGCAAATGCTACAGCGACAAAAGGGACCATGGACATAGTTGAGAAAAAACTGAGTGAAAACGCATAAAGGCCAAGGTGTTTTACCCCAGCCTCCTTAACAGTAATCAGTGCTACTTTAAGGTATTTTATGAGTTTTCTTTTTGCATTGCCAAAGTCATCAAGATTGATATCCCAGATATCTTTAGTGACGAATTTTACAATCCATTTATATAACTCCTGTATTTCCTCAATAAGATCTTTCAATTTATTTGTTCAGTTTAGCCATGAATTTATCAGGGTCAATCACATATCTTGTGTGAGTTCCGCAACCAATCTCTCCTTTATCGTCAAATGCATTCACCTGAAAATTGACCCAATTGCCGTTTACAGAGGTAACTGTAGCAACTGCATACACTTGAGTGCCAACAAGACAAGCCCTGTTGTGTTTTACATTCATCTCTGTTCCAACACTATCCTTGCCTTCCTGTTTGAGAAGCATATAGGCAGCATTCTCCATAAGAGCAATCATAGCAGGTGTAGCATATACAGGCAGTCCTCCTGATTTGTGTACTATAGCAGTGTCTTTCTCTTCTACTGTTATAGCAGTTTTATATGTATTGTCAATTTCTGCCATATCTATTTGTTGTATTCTGCTGTAAAACTATCTGTAAATTCCAATGCTGCATCTCCAAGTTTGGCTATGGTTGCAGCACCCATAATCTCAAGTGGAGTTCCTTTAACCTCCATTCCCATTTCACTTGCATATTTGACAAGTGATTTCACTCCAGCTCCGTTCCAGCTTGAACTTCCAAAGATAGAGAGAATTTTGTTTTTAGGTGCTATGAGTTTTATCTCATTGCACAAATGTTCCATCATTGGATGCATCTGGGTATTGTACGCGCATGTGCCAAGGATTAGTCCCTTGTATCTCCATATGTCGCTAAGGATATATGAAACATGTGTTTTGGAGACATCATATGTTCTCACAGGGATACCTTTCTGGCCAAGATACCTGCCAATAAGATCTGCCATCTGCTCTGTATTGCCGTACATGGAGGCATATGCTATAACAACACCATTCTCATTCTCCCAATTGCACCATTTGCTGTACAATTCAACCACTTTACCCGGGTTGCCTCTCCATACAAGACCATGGGAAGGGGCAATGATATTGATTTTTACATCTTTTAGTTTATCCAACGCCTTCTGCACCATATTGCTGTATTTACCAACAATGTTTGAGTAATAACGGCGCATCTCACTCTTGTAGTTCTCCTCAAAGTCATTCTCATCATCAAAAATGCTTCCATCAAGTGTTCCAAATCCTCCAAAAGCATCACAAGAGAAGAGGGTGGCAGTTGTCTGCTCGTATGTCACCATTGTCTCTGGCCAGTGTACCCAAGGAACAAGGTGGAAAGAGAGTTTCTTCTCTCCAAGTTCCAAAAATTCCCCGTCCTTTACTGTATGGAATGATTCGTCGGGAATATTATAATACAGCGAGAGGATTTTTCTGGTCTGTGGGTTTCCTACAATTTTTACAGTAGGGAATCGCCTCATCACACACTCTATCATGCTTGAGTGATCGGGTTCCATGTGGTTTACAACAAGGTAATCCAACGAAGCACCATCCAGCAGGTTTTCTATGGTGTTGAGATAATTGTCATTGGAACCGTATTCAATGGTGTCTATTAGGACATTTTTTGAGTCTTTAATGAGATATGAGTTGTATGAAACCCCTTTTGGTAGGGGCCAGTTGTTCTCAAACAGATGTTTTTTTCTGTCATTTACACCAACATAATAGATTCCGTCTGTTATTGAAATTGCATTCATTTTGTCAATATTTTATAAAATTCTTCTTCTGATATTACATTAATTCCAAGCTTTTGTGCTTTCTGCATTTTTGATGGGCCAGATTTCTCACCTGCTATCATATAGGTTGTGTTCCCGCTGATTGAGCTGCCAACCTTACCTCCATTCCTCTCTATGAGGGACTTCATCTCCTCTCGAGAGATAGAAAAGTTACCAGATATAACAATCGTCATACCACTTAGAATGTCTGAATCAGCAGTTTTTTTGCTCTCATCAATTGCCATCTGCAGCCCGTATTGCTCAAGTTCTCCTATCATCTGCAAGTGTTCTGCGTTACCGAAATAGGCAATTAGTGAATCTGCAAGCTTGTCACCAACCTCTTCAGTTGAGAGCAACTGCTCCCTTGTGGCATTGGCAAGAGCATGAATGTTCTTGAACTCGTATGCAAGATTTTTGGCTGTAGTTTCTCCAATATATCTGATACCAAGGGCAAAGAGTACTTTTTCAAAAGGTACAAGTTTGCTTTTTTCCAAGGATTCAAGGAAATTGTCTGCAGATTTGTCTTTCCATTTTTCCAATGTGAGCAGCTGCTCCCTTGTAAGTTTGTACAAGTCACTCAATACAGATATATATCCTTTGTTGTAAAGCTGTTCAATTGTAGCTTCACCAGCGTTGATTGCCATGGCTTTTCTCCCTATGAAGTGGATGAATTTACCTTTTATCTGAGGTGGGCAATTGTCTGAATTGGGGCAGAAATGCTTGGCCTCATCCTCATCCTTGATTAATGGAGTTCTGCATACAGGGCAATTTTTGGGAAAATCTACAGGAACAATGTCAAATCCTCTTTTTTCAGGGGCCACCCTTGTGATTTTTGGAATAATCTCACCACCCTTCTCAACATATACCCAATCACCAATATGTATATCAAGCAATTGCATCTGCTCCGAATTATGGAGTGAGGCTCTCTTTACTTTTGTTCCCGACAACTGTACAGGCTCAAGGTTTGCCACAGGAGTAACTGCACCTGTTCTGCCAACCTGATAATCTATCGATATAAGTTTGGTAAGGGCCTCCTCAGGTTTGAATTTATAGGCAGTAGCCCATCGGGGTGATTTTGCAGTGAACCCAAGCGAACTCTGTAGCTTCAGCTGGTTTATTTTTACAACAATTCCATCAGTTGCATAGGGGAGGGCTTTTCTCTTTATGTCCCACTCATTTATAAATGATTCAACCTGAGCAATGTCTGAACACTCTCTGGCATCAGCAGAAATAGGGAGTCCCCATTTTGCAGCCATCTGCAATGATTCCAAATGTGTAGGGGCTATTGGTTCTTTGGTAATGAGGTGATATAGAGTACATTCAAGTCCGCGGCTTTTCACAATTTTAGGGTCCAGAAGCTTCATTGAACCTGATGCAGCATTCCTTGGGTTTGCAAACAGGGGTTCCTCTTCCAATTCCCTCTCTTTATTGAGTTTGTCAAAAGCCTTGTATGGCATATAAATCTCACCCCTTATTTCAAATTCATCGGGAAATCCGCTGCGAGGGATAAGGGTATGCGGGATAGATGGAATCTGCATAACATTACGGGTGACATCATCTCCAACAGTTCCATCACCTCTGGTGAGTGCCCTGTGAAGTTTTCCGTTCAAATAAGTGAGGCAAATTGCTGTACCGTCAAATTTGAGCTCACACGAGAAAGTGAATTCCTTATCCGTTGCTTTTGAAACTCTGTTGCTGAACTCTTCCAATTCTCCAATATTATAAGTGTTGGAGAGTGAAAGCATAGGGTATTTGTGTGGAAATTGTTCAAATTGGGATATTGGTGCAAGGTCACTTCCCACTATTTTGGTAGGAGAGTCCCCTTTTGCAAATTCAGGGAACATCTTCTCCAGTTGCTGCAACTCCATAAGGAGAAGATCGTATTGGAAGTCGGTTATTTCCGGTGAATTTAAAACATAATAGTTGTAATTATGCCTTTCCAACTCACTGACAAGCTGCCCAATCTTCAATTTAGCCTCGTTTTTCTTCACTTTTTTATATTTTAACTTACAAAATTAAGCATAATTTTAATAAAAATGATAAATTTGCGCCCCGAATAACAACAAGAAATATAATATATTTTTAATAAAATGAAACAATCAATTGTTATCCTTACAGGTGGTGGTCCTGCACCAGGAATGAACACCGTTGTGGGCAGCATTGCCAAAACATTCCTTCAGAACGAGTACAGAGTTCTTGGTTTGCATGGTGGTTACAAAGGTCTTTTCTCACCAGATCCAAACTACACAGAGTTAGATTTCACAACTGCTGACTGGATGTTCAACAGAGGTGGTTCATATTTGGTGATGAGCCGTTTCAAACCATCTGATGTAGATTTCCAGGAGAACTTCAACCTTGATTTCTTTGTTAACAACAATATCAAGCTTTTGGTTACTGTTGGTGGTGATGATACTGCTTCTACAGCTAACAGAATTGCAAAATTCCTTGCTGCAAAGAACTATCCTATTGCCAATATCCACGTTCCAAAAACTATTGATAACGACCTTCCTCTTCCACAGAATATCCCAACCTTCGGTTACCATACTGCCAAAGCAGAGGGTACCAAGATTGCAGCAACTGTATATGAGGATGCAAGAACTTCTGCCAACTGGTTTGTAGTTTCGGCTATGGGCCGTTCTGCAGGTCACCTTGCACTTGGTATTGGTGCTTCTTGCCATTATCCAATGATTGTAATCCCTGAGATGTTCAACAAAACCAAGATTACAGCAGACAAGATCATCAACCTTGCAATCTCTTCTATCCTTAAGAGAAAGATTATGGGTGTTCCTCACGGATGTATCATGATTTCTGAGGGTGTATTCCATGAGCTTTCACATGATGAGTTGCTTGAGCGTGGTGTTAAATTCACTTACGATGACCATGGCCACCCAGAGTTGGGTAAAATCTCTAAGGCTCAGATGTTCAACGATATGGTTGAGAACAAACTAAAATCATTGGGCATTAAGGTTAAAACACGTCCTGTAGAGATTGGTTATGAGGTAAGATGTGTAACCCCTGTAGGTTATGACCTTATGTACTGTTCACAGTTGGGTATGGGTGTTTACAAACTTTTTACTGAGGGTGTGACAGGATGTATGGTTTACCTTGATCTTAACGGTAATATCAAATCATTGTACTTGAAAGATATGCAGGATCCTGCTACCGGCAAGATCCCGCCTCGTGGAGTTAACATTCACACAGATAAAGTACAGCAGATTTTGGATCATATCCTTAACTACATCACAGTTGATGAGTATGAGGCTTGTAAAAAATATGTTCCAAATCCTGAGGAGTACGACTTCAAGAAAATTCTTAACTGGTAATCTTCCTCCTCAATGGAGCAGAAGTTTATCATTTACCAATTATTGCTGAGAGTCTTTGGAAACACCAACAATGAGTGTGTTTCCAATGGCTCTTTGCATATTAATGGTACTGGTAAATTCTCTTCCATCACTGATGATGTCTTTGATCATCTTAAATCACTTGGCGTTTCGCACATCTGGTTTACAGGGGTAATAGAACATGCAACCTGTGAATCATTCCAAGAGTGGGGGATAAAACCAGACAATCCGTCAGTTGTAAAAGGTATTGCCGGCTCCCCATATGCAATAAAGGATTACTATGATGTGAATCCTTATCTTGCAGATTATCCCGATGAGAGAATAGCTGAATTTGAATCTCTTGTACAGCGCACTCACAACGCCGGATTCAAAGTTCTCATAGATTTTGTTCCAAACCATCTTGCAAGGGAATACAATTCAGACTCAACACCATATTGGGCAAAAGAGTTTGGTATAGGGGACAATGAGAACCATTTTTCTCCCGACAACAACTTCTATTACCTTCCCGGTGAGATGTTCTCCAAAGGGGCTTACCACGAGAGGCCTGCAAAAGCAACTGGAAATGATTGTTTTACATCAACCCCAACAGACAATGACTGGTATGAGACAGTAAAACTCAACTATGGAGTTGATTACATGGGAGGAAGGAAAGGGTATTTCAATCCAATTCCAAAAACCTGGTATATGATGCACGACATACTTTGTTACTGGGCATCAAAAGGGGTTGACGGATTCCGTTGTGATATGGCTGAACTTGTTCCGGTAGAATTCTGGGAGTGGTGCATCAGGGAGGTAAAACAAAAATACCCAAAACTGCAGTTTATTGCAGAAGTTTACAATCCTGCCCAGTACGCAGAATATATGCATAGAGGAGGCTTTGATTATCTGTACGATAAAGTAGGTCTCTATGATACATTAAAAGTAATTTCAAAAGGGTGGAAAGATGCTTCCTCAATAACAGGATGCTGGCAAAGCATAGACAATATGCAGAACAGAATGCTCAATTTCCTTGAGAACCATGACGAGCTGAGGATAGCATCAGAATTCAATCTCGGCAACCCTTTTAAAGCTCTTCCTTCATTGGCTGTATCACTCATGCTTAATAAAGCCCCATTCATGCTCTATTTTGGTCAGGAAGTGGGAGAGGAGGGGATGCTCACTGAGGGGTTCAGTGGCAGAGACGGCAGAACCTCCATTTTTGACTGGTGTTCTGCACCATCCGTTGTGAGAATGCTGTCGGGAAGCTTGTATCCTTCTGAAAATGAGTTGCTGATCCAATATAAGGCCCTTCTCCAATTTGCTTCGCAGAACAGGGCAATTACATGTGGTGAAACTTTTGATTTGCAATATGCAAACTATAACAATGCTTATTTCAACAGCAACAAATGTTATGTTTTTGCCCGCAAATGGGAAAATGAGCTTGTAATTGTTGTGGCAGACTTCTCACAGAGTTCAGAAAGTGTGAAAATCAATCTTCCTGGAGATATGTTCCGCTATTGGAATATCCCATACGGCAAGCTCAATCCATTTGAACAGGTTGAAATAACTCTAAACAAATATGGTGTGGGAATCTCAAAATTTGAGTTATAGAGATAATCCGCACTTTCAGTTTTACCCCGCAATCAAATCAGCAACCTGTGCCCCCACAACCTCCACCAACGCAACGGGAGAAATTCTTAGTTGCAACCCTCTGACTCCCGCGCTGATATAAATAAAATCAAAATCTTTACAAGTAGAATGTATCCAGGTAGGGTAGGGCTTCTTCATTCCAATAGGGCAACATCCACCTCTTATATAACCGGTGAGAGGCAACAGCTCTTTCATTGCAATCATCTCAACCTTCTTATTTCCCGACAGATTGGCCGCTTTCTTTAGATCCACCTCCTTATCTCCTGGAATCACACATACAAGGAGTCCGTTGCGGTCTCCCCGCAGCACAAGAGTCTTAAACACCTGTGCAATATCCTCTCCCAGTTCCGCTGCAACGTGTGTTGCCGCCAAATCACTCTCATCCACAGTATAAGGAATCAGTTCGTACGGCACCTTTTTCTGGTCCAATATCCTGGCTACGTTTGTTTTTTTCATTTTTTTAATTACGTTGTCTTTTTTTACAAAGATATGATTTTCAAGGTATTAAAAAATCAATTTCTGAAAATTATTAGATTTGTAAAAAAATAATTAGTTGAAATTCAGTAAATTGTAAAAAAAGACAACGTAAAATGATTACATTTACAAAAAAACAGAAATAAATGACCCACGACCTATTTATACTTACAGTTAACGGTTCCTGTATTGTTATACTACTTATAATGGCTTTTATACTCCTCATGGCAACTAAGTTCAAAGGAGAGAGCGGATATGCTGCAGCAGCAATTGTGATACCAACCGTGCCGGTATATCTTTACAATATGAGCAGGATGATGCTATGGCACTCCCTGTCGCTGACAATGTACCCTATAGCAATAGCAGTAAATACATTGCAGATGCCACTGTTGTGGTTACTAACAAAAAAGAATCTTCAACCTGATTTCAAACCTGCTCCCAAGCTGCTGCTTCATGCACTACCAATGTTTTTCTTTATAGTGGTTTATTCTGTTTGTTTGGGAAAGGATGGGTTAATGGAAATCTTCCAAAATGAACCAATCAGCTCAGACGGGTGGCTGGGTGAGCTCAATGCCTCAATAGTGCTTTTACAGCTTATAGGATATTCAATTGCTTGTTTCAGATACATTTCCAAACGGAGAAAAGAGATACTTACCCAACAGTCAGATGCAGAATGGCTCAAAAAAGAGTGGGTATTCAATTTTATTCTCCTGTATGTAATTATGTTTGTATTGGTAATGGTATTTTATGCCGTTTCCCCAATAACAGTAGGATGGCTCACACAAATATTCAATGTTATTGCAATGAGTTACCTCACTTACAATGCCATTGCAAACCCAATGGTACCGGCAGAGGTGCAAGGTTTGGAGCAAAAAAATTATCGGGATGAAAAAATTTTTCCCGACAATTCTTCACATAATACTCTTTCTGAGGAACAGCCTATACAAATTGATTCTGCTCTGATGGAACAAATTTGCACACAGGCAACTGAATACCTAAAGAAGACAAGATCATATCTAAGGTCAGACCTTTCATTGGCTATACTTGCCAAAGAGATGGATATTTCTCAGAGGAAACTATCTGCTGCCATAAATGCCCATCTGAATGTGAACTTCTTTGAGTTCATAAACTCAATGAGGGTGGAAGAGGCAAAACAATGCCTGTTGGATTTGGACAAAGAAGGTTACAATATAGACAGTGTTTATTCACAATGCGGATTCCGTAGCCGAAGCACATTCTTTATGGTATTTAAGAAGCATACCGGCATTACCCCTGCAATCTGGCTCAAACAACAGGGAAAATAAGTCCAATCTTCGGTTATTTGAACTTCAAAAAACCCGCTAATAATGTAAATGAGCAATATTTTAGCTTGTTTTGTAATGGCAACAGATAGAACTTTATTCTTAGAAAGCAAATCTGGTAATTTGAGGACAAGGAGTGGAGTTTTGTCTGTTGCTTTATTAGGATAAATTAGTACTTTTGTAATAATATATTAGAAGTGTACAGCTTCATTCCTGGAAAGCGAATCTGGTAAATTTAATGGACGGGAACTACGCTGCTCTTCACGCTATTTGTTAAAAACATTGCTTTACTGCAAATGTTTTCTTTTAGCGTGGACTCAGTTTGTTTAAGTCCAAGGGCTTACCAGAGCCTGCTTTCTATAAACAACTGCAGCTCCACGCTTCTTTTATGTAAACATATGATGGATTCCAACAATATAATTATGCTTGTAAGTACTGCATCAGTAACAGTGCTTATCTCGCTTGTATTGTTGCTTTGCGCTGTAACCCGCTTTAAAGGAGAAAGTACATTTGCAGCCCTGGTAATCCTATTAACAACTATCCCCGACTACATTTATACATTGGCTCGCATCAACAACCTGATTGATGTGTCTATAATATTTGAACCGCTGGCGCAATCATCAAACCTTGCCCTTATGCCCCTTATGTACATCCTTGCACACAAAGGGTTCAATCCTTACTACAGATTCAGAGCGGTTCATTTGCTCCACTTCACCCCAACTGCAATCTTTGCAGTACTGGTAGCACTTAATCTTAGTGAACTCCCATTGCACGAACTCAATACATACACTATAGAAAAATCTGTTGAAACAGGAAGGAAACTCACAGCACTTAACTTTACAATCCTTTCAATTCAATTGGCTGCCTACATTACAGTAATATTCGCTTATCTGCGTAAAGTGAAAAAATATATTTTCTCACACTACTCGGCAGTAGAAATGCAAAACAAAACCTGGATACCACGCCTCATTACCCTTATTGGGGTGATGTTGATAATATCAATGGTATCATATAATGTGTGGGAACAAATATCATTCTATATCTTCTACTTTGCGAATGTAATTGCAATGGGATATATAATTTTCAACCAGTTTGAAGAAGCATACAAAGCAAAAAACAATATGCTTCCATCGGTGAAGGAAGTGGAAGAATCCATCATTGAGTTTAAAGAAGAAAATACCAATACTCCCAATGACCTGCAGGATTTGCCGCTTCTGAAACAATATGCCCAAACAGTAGAACAATGGCTGGAAGAGACGCAATCATACACAAATCCTAATCTCTCACTTAAAGAGGTCTCTAAAGGAACCGGTATATCATCAAACAACATATCCAAATCTATAAACACAGTTTTGGATAAAAACTTCTTTGACCTTATAAACGGTCACCGCATAGAAAAATCAAAAGAGCTTTTGCTGAATAAAAAAGAGCTTGGCCTTACACTTGAAACAATAGCTGAACAGTGCGGATTCAACTCCCAGCACACCTATTGCCGTGCCTTCAAACAACAGACAGGACTCACCACCGGCCAGTGGATAAAAACCCTCAATTAATAAGTCCAAAGTCCTGATTCGTGTATCCGGATTTTAACAATTCCCACTATTTATTGATGATATAGTGTATCGTCAATAAACAATCCTTTGATTATTTGCACCCCAGTTTTTGCCGGAATATTTTTGCCAATGAGAAAATAACCGATAAAACACTGAGAATATGAAAAGATTTTTAACTGCATTGTTTGTACTCCTTATGGTAGGGGGAACAACTGAGCTCTATTCACAGAGCTGGCTCAAAAAACTTGGCAATACAGCAAAAAATGCAGCAAAAAACGCTGTTGAGCGCAATGTAGAACGCAAAACTGAAGAAGTTGTGAACAAGGCTTTTGAAGGCGATTTTGGTAACAATAACCAGCAGCAGAATGCCCAGCAGCAACAACAGCAGGCTGCACAACAATATTTGCAGCAACAGCAACAGATGCAACAGCAGATGATGCAGCAACAACAGCAGGCTGCTAACCTTAATCCCGACGGAACAGCAGCTGCATTGCCAGCAGAAGAACCTATTGAAATGACCTATGCAAAGAGCGATTTCGTGCCGGGTGATGAAATTTTCTTTGAAGATGATTTGGCGAATGAACAAATGGGAGAGTTCCCGAGCAAATGGGATTTGATAGGAGATTATGCAGAAGTGGCTTCTTTCGCGGGAGTGAAATGTATCAATGTGGAAGATGGTGTGGTAATTAGACCATTGATGAGTGATATGAAGAATTACTTGCCGGATGTTTTTACGTTGGAATTTGATTTTTGGGCTACTGAGGAAACATACGAAAGCAATAGAGAAAGATATGAAATTTATTTTTTGAATGAAAAAGGTAATAAGATTCACGATTTTCAAGTAGGCGGTTCGGGTTGGAGCCAGTGGTGGTATGACACCCCTGACGGGGAAGATAGAAACGGAAGTGGACCCGGTCAAAATTTAAAACCGGGGGCTTGGCATCACTTGTCGTTCTCTTTCAATAAAAGAGCGATAAAGATGTATATCAATGGAGTAAGAGTGGCAAACATTCCTAATGCTGCCAAACCTGCTTCTTTACAAATATATATGAGAAGAAGCGTTGTGCATAGTAAAGAGGATTTCAAGTACCCACCTAATGCAGGTATTACCAACATTCGTATAGCCAAGGGAGCCGTACCTCTCTATGACCGTATGATGTCGGACGGCAAGTTCATCACCTACGGCATCACGTTCGATGTAGGCAAATCGACCATCAAGCCCGAATCGATGGGTGAAATCAACCGCATCGTGACGCTGATGACCGAAAACCCCGACTTGAAGTTCTCGGTAGAAGGTCATACCGACTCTACGGGTAATGCCGCCAGCAACCAGACCCTCAGCGAGCAGCGTTCCCAGGCAATCGTAGCCAAACTGGTAGAATTGGGCATTGCGGCTGACCGCCTAACTGCAGTAGGCAAAGGCCAGAGCACCCCAATTGCCGACAACTCAACCGACGAGGGCCGCGCCAAAAACCGCCGCGTAGAGTTTGTTAAAATATAATCTGCTTCACTGAATTGACAATTTTAAAATTATCAATTTAAAAATAAGAAAAAATAGTTCTTTGACATATTGGTTTATACGTTTTAAGTTGAATTAAGATTCCAAATTCAGTATCTTTACTACAACAAATAATCATATTATGGTACAACAGAATAGTATTAAAGTATTTGAAGAGAAGAAAGTCCGTACCCTTTGGGATAACGAGACAGAAGAGTGGTACTTCTCTGTAGTTGATGTAGTGGCAGTATTAACTGAGAATGATTACCAGACAGCCCGTAATTATTGGAAAGTGCTGAAAAACAGGTTAATTAAAGAGGGAAATCAAACGGTTACAAATTGTAACCGTTTGAAGATGATTGCTATTGATGGGAAATTTAGATTAACAGATGTGGCAACAACCCAGCAAATTTTCCGCATTATCCAATCAATTCCATCTCCAAAAGCAGAACCATTCAAATTATGGATGGCTCAAGTTGCAAAAGAAAGATTGGATCAGATGCAGGACCCTGAACTCTCTATTAAACAGGCTATGCAAGATTATAAGCGATTGAGTTACTCAGACAACTGGATAAACCAACGTCTTAAAAGTATAGAGATAAGAAAGGAACTCACAGATGAATGGAAACGCAGAGGCTTACAAGAAGGAATACAATTTGCTACTTTAACAGATATTATTTATAAGAGTTGGGCAGATAAAACAGCTAAAGAATACAAAGAATTTAAAGGATTGAAAAAAGAAAATCTGCGTGATAATATGACCAATAAAGAATTGGTATTAAATATGTTGGCAGAAATATCCACAAAAGAAATATCCGAAAGCACTCAGCCTGATACTTTTAAAGAACATAAAGATGTTGCTAAAAGAGGAGGCAATATTGCCAGAGAAGCCCGTATCAGACTGGAAAATGAAACGGGGAAACCGGTAATCTCACCATTAAATGCAAAAGAAAGCCTACAATTAGGCAATAATACAGAAGAGTAATTAAATAAATCCTCTTCAACATAAAGCGTGTAAACCAATATAAGTTTACACGCTTTTTTTTTGTTAAACTATTGACAACTAATCTAATGTTATGAAACGATTCCTTACTATAATACTTGCAATGGCAACACTTGTTGCAGTACCAGAGCAGGTGCAGGCGCAAGGGTTTCTTAAGAAACTTAAAGAGAAAGCCAATAATGCTGTAAGCAATGTTCTTGGTGTGGATATGGGCACCCAGCAAGAGCAGAACCAGCAATACCAACAGAACCCGCAGGAGAATCAGATTACCTCTACTGCAAGCGCTACCGATAAGATTCCAAAATTAAGACAGACCTCATTTGTTTGGGATGCTACAGTACAGCCAAGTACTGCATCAACAGTGCAGGCACTTATGCAGGAGCTCCCGGCACTCCCAGCCATTGAGGAGATTGTGAATCCTAATGTCCACACAAGGGAAATTTATTATAACCAGCTTGTAGCAATTGATTTGAGAGTAGATGAGCTTGATGCACTATGGGCCTGTTCAGATGCTGAGATGATTGCCCAGAGGGATAAGATGTATGCAGAGTTGCAGGATATTCTTGGATTAAGCGTAGAGGAGCAAAAAAAACTGGAGGATCCTTCAATTTCACAGGCTGAGAAAGCTGCACTTGAGGAGAAGATGAGAAAGCACATCATCGGAGATTTTGATCCAAACAAGATGCAGCAGACTTTTGAGAGCAAACGGGCCAGAATGGATGAATTGGAGAAAGAGATGAATCCATTGGTGAAGAAAGCGGAGAAAGGTACACTTACGCCACAGGAGAACAACCGTCTGATGGAAATCAACAATGAAATTATGCAGATTCAGAGTGAATTGATGCAGTCTGTGAATATGGGCAATATTATGGAAACTTCCCAGAAGGCTACAGCATTTGCAAACAAATACACAATGCAGCAGCAACAGTTGATGCAGAAAGTAAAACAGTATCAGGAGAGGGCTGCAGCTCTTTCTGGAAATGATGCTGGTCTTATAAAAAGTTGTCAGGAGATTGCAGAAGATTTTGAAGCCCAGTTGCAGGGGATATACAATCAGATTTACCAGAGTGATGATGTGAATAAAATTCACCAGCTGTATGACCAGGCAGAGGATATAGTAAAGAACTATAGAGAAAAGGCTGCAAAGAAATATCTTGCAGGGTTGAAAGTAAGATTGGAGACAGCCAAAAAAATGTACCCGGAGGCAGAGCAGCTTTATTCAGAAATGGCACTTGCAGGACTAACCCCGGCTTGTGCAACCCGCAGGGCACCTCTTAACCTTGTAAAGAACTGTATAGATATACTGAATGATGCATACGAGGATTTCCC
>JAZNUT010000022.1:0-15027 GCA_045592425.1 Candidatus Egerieisoma sp. | reverse complement strand
TAAATTTGATAAAATAACTATGGTATTAAATACCTATTTTATATGAGGAGGTTTTGAGGTATGTACAGTTACAGGGCAGTTGTTGAGTCAGATGTGAGGGAATGGATGGAGGACAACAAGGATGAGTGGCAGGATGTAAATCTGGGGACTCTGTCCTGTTTCCTGTCTAATAGGCTTTTCTGTGAGGACAGTGTGACAGGCAATGCAAGTGGCAGTTATACCATGTCCCGGTACATTGCAAGGTGTAATGTAGTGGGGGATGATGACTCAGATGATATTATCACTGAAATGGTGGATGAGGGGATTCTGGACACTCAGACACTGGGAGAGTGGTACTCCTGCCAGAACTGGGAGGCAATAGATGTGGTAATCAGATGCCACCTATTGGATGAGATTATATCCGGGATTGTCTCAGAGATTGCAGAGGAGAGAGAGACAATCTGAGTCAGACAGACAGGGGAGGGACACCCTCCCTTGTAGTCTGTCCCAGATGGACAGGAGAAAGAGAGGATTGTATCATGGTAGTTATCAGATGCAAAGATCAGAATCTATATCCCTTCAGATTGAAGAAGTGCGGGAGAGTAAAGCGTATATTCTGGGATCAGAGGGGGCTTGCCTACTATCGGAGGGGCAACATGAGGACTTATCTGGACACTGTAGAGAGACTCAGTTATCCCTACTTCTATGAGGATGAGTCGGGCAAGGATCAGTATATATCCGGGTGGGAGTATATAGGGGCATACAGTCCCCTGTATGTAGAGATTCTGGATGATGGAGAGTCTGTCCAGCTGTGGGAGGAGGTATAATATGGATACTATCAAAGCAAAGGAAGGATATAGAGTCTGTGGCCTTAAGAGGGGTGGAGCATTGTATGCTCAAGCGTCATGGTGGTTTACTGAGGAAGAATGTACCCATCTCCGGGTACTTCTGGATGGCGACAGTGTTGTCATGGTTGCCTGTCTGATACCATGGGATGAATACCAGAAGGAGAGGGAACAAAACGAAATGTTCCATCTTTGTAAGAGGTTTACAACCCGGAAGGGAAACCATTATATCTACTGGAGAGATGAGGAGACAGATACAGACTATATCACCAAGGAGGACTGAGATAGACAGACGAGAGCCGGATTCCGGCTCTCGTAGTCTGTCCCAGATGGGCAGAGGAAAGGAGTGCTGACAATGGCACAGGCAAGAAACCAGTACACCTACAGAAAGTATCTCTGTAGGCAGATTGACCACTTTACCCAGAGACGGAAACCCTTTACAGTCCATGTTGTGCAGGAGCAGAAAGACTGTCTGGAGATTTACTATCAGAAAGACGGGTATCCTATGATATACGCTTTCGGTATCCCTGTAGAGGGATGGAATGTTGAGGAAGCCTTTCAACTGGGATGGAAGTACATTCATGACCACAGAGAGGAGATTGAGATAATATGCAACTGACCTCTTTCAACTTCTACAAGGACAGGCTGAGTGCCTGTCCTTCCTATGGTTTCCGGGAGGGACACAAAATCCTGTGCATGGTCACTCGCTGTTCTTTCTGGGACTTCACCTTGACTCTTGATGAGTTTAATAGTATTATCAACTTAGCCGAACAGGTACATATTAAATTGATGGAGGACAATTACAATGCAGGATGGTAAGATAAGTAAAACCCGCAAAGGAGACAGAGAAATAATCTCTGTCTCCCTTCCTCTGGAAGTGTATGACAAGATGGAAGAACTGTGTGACCATTTCAACATGAACCGCAGTGCTATGGTTGCTTCAGCCATTGCCAACTATCTCCGGGAAATGGGATTGCGGGTAGGTGAGCGGTAATGGCAAAAGTGACAGACCCATCCTTTAAATTCTGGTTTGATGAGAAGTTCTACACTGTACAAGGTGCTGAGACAATGGCAAGGATGGGAACAAAGGACGATCTCGCTACCATGAGAGCAGAGTATACCCGAATGCGTGATGTGGCTCAGAAGAGACTACACAGACTGGAAAAGGCTTTCCCGGAGAGTAAAGCTGTCCAGAGTCACCCACAGGGATTCCCAAAGTTGAAAACCCTTGACCCCAGAGACTTTCCGAAAGCCTTTGCGGAACTGGCAAAATTCGTCAAGGCAAAGGGAAGCACGGTGACTGGACAGAAGCAGATCAAGGAAAGGACCATTAAGACATGGCAGGATCAAGGACTAAATTTGAACCAGAAGAATTATGACAAGACTATCAAGATTCTGGAAGAGATGCGGAGAAGGAAGATAGTATACGGATCAGACAAGGCAGTAGAACTGGCAGACAGTATGCTTGACCTTGACGATCAACAGACCAATGAATGGTTAGACCATCTGGACTATCTGCTTCAGCACACTGAGGAATTGCAGGAAATCCCGGAACTGCGTGGTTATGACTTTGATGAAATTAGGGACATGATAGGAGACTAAAGGAACATGGTTGTAAAATGTGCGGATTTTCAACCAGAACGCTATTTCTCAAAACCTCCCCTTCTGAAGAACCGGAGGGGAAACCCCGGAGGAAAGAAACGACACTATATAGGTATCACTACTGCCTTTGACATTGAAACCACTCTGATTGACAGTGTGGAGCAGTCTGTCATGTATATCTGGCAATGGCAGTTTGGAGAGGACTATACAGTGATTGGAAGGACATGGGATGAGTTTCTGGACTTACAGAAACGGATCAAGGCAGTGCTTCCAGAGGGCAGGTGGTTAGTGGTGTATGTGCATAATCTTTCCTATGAGTTTCAGTTTTTGAAGGGTATTTACACCTTCTACCCGGATGATGTGTTTGCTGTGGCTTCCCGGAAGGTAGTCAAGGCTGATATGTGGGGTTGTTTTGAGTTTAGGTGCAGTTACAAACTGACCAATATGAGTCTGAAGCAATTCACCAGTAAGATGATGGTCAAACACCAGAAACTGTCTGGTGAAGAGTTTGACTATGGAGTCAAGCGGTATCCGTGGACAGAGTTGATGGATGAAGAGTTGGAATATTGCATAAATGACGTTCTGGGACTTGTTGAAGCGGTAAACGCTTTAATGGCACGAGATGGAGACACATTACAGACCATTCCTTTGACTTCAACCGGATATGTGAGACGGAACGCAAAAAGGGCATTGAAAGATGGATCAGTCCATCATAACTTTGTGTATAGCATCCTCCCGGACATTGAAACCTACAGGGCATTGCGGGAAGCCTTTAGAGGTGGGAACACCCATGCCAATAGGTACTATGCGGGAGACATTGTGGAGAATGTTCATAGTGCTGATAGATCATCCAGTTACCCGGCAGTGATGTGCAACTGTGAGTTTCCGATGAGTGCATTTACACCCATACTGCCAAAGGACTTGAACCCGGACTATATCAGCAGATGTATCACTATTAGGCATAAGGCACTGCTTCTGAGGATTGGTATCAAAAATCTGAGGTTGCGTGACCCGTTCTGGGGGTGTCCTTATCTCAGTAAAGATAAGTGCAGGAACATTCACAAGGCAGTAGACACTGAGGACAATGGACGGATTCTGGAAGCAGAATATCTGGAGACTACTATAACGGACATTGACTTGAGGATCATCATGGAGGAATATAAAGGGGAGATTATCTTCCTGCAAGGTTGGTATGCTTCCTATAAGAAACTGCCACAGGCACTTATCAATGAAGTTATCAAGTATTACAAGGACAAAACGGAACTGAAGGGAGTTGCAGGGCAAGAGATATTTTACGATAAAGCAAAGGCACTGCTGAACAGTTTGTATGGCATGATGGCACAAGACCCGGTAAAGTTTAAGCAGATTTTCAAACAGTGCGGGGATTTTGATACAGATGAAAGTGTTCTGAAGGAGTTAGCCGAAAAAGAGGGATGGGATGAGAAACAACTGAAAAAGGCTCTTACGGAAAAGGAAGAAGAGATTCTGGGAAAGAGCAATCAGAGGGCATTTCTGGCATACCAGTGGGGAGTCTGGGTGACTGCTCACAGCCGGGATGCACTGGAAAGGGGGATCAGACTTGTACAAGATACTGAAGGTGCTGATTTTATTTATTGTGATACTGATAGTGTTAAGTATACAGGCACTGTGGATTGGAGTGGGTATAATGCTGATAGAATAGCTGAGTGCATGGATTCCGGGAGTTATGCCACAGACCCGAAAGGCATTACACACTATATGGGAGTGTTTGAGACTGAGGACTTGAAGGATACAGGGTATGCTTACCGATATTTCAAGACTTTAGGAGCAAAGAAATATGCGTATGTGGAAAGAGAGGGTGAGGGAGTCCATTGTACTATTGCGGGAGTCAACAAAAAGAAGGGTGGTAAGGAACTCGACAAACATGGTGGCTTATCAGCATTTACTGAGGACTATAATGATACGGGAAATGGATTCGTCTTTAAGGAAGCGGGTGGCACTCAAGCGGTATATAATGATACCCCTCCTATGGATCATGTGGTCATTGAGGGCAGGAGTCTCCCGATTACTGCTAATGTTGCTATCCTACCTTCTGAGTACACTCTGGGGATCACAGGGGAATATGAGAGGATCATAAAATATTCTAAGAAATACCTTTACAATCCTTATGTTATTTGATATAATTATTAAGGTGATTGATGGCGAGCGTGAACGGAAGCGTATACGGCTACACCAGAAATGTCAGACTCCGGGCAAAATAACACACACCGGATTATGCCATGACCCGGAGATCACCAGAACCCATACAACATATTTAAGGAGGACTCAACATGGAAATCATTCGGAAAACTAATGGACTGACCTCTGCTGACCTGTATGCTCTGACCAAAGGCAATGATGTTCGCAAGATGGCTGATGCCAAAGGTGAGGTACTGGATGTGCTGAAGTACGTGCTGTACAAGGATGAGGATGTGCATGGAAACCCCATGACTGTTCTGGCTGTAGAGACTGTGGATGGTGCTAAGTATGCTACCAACTCTAAGACCTTTACCCGGAACTTCTCCGACATTCTGGCTATCTATGAAGCCGGGAATGAGGAGATGCCCACCCGCTTCATTGTTGGCAGTGGCAAGAGCAAGAGCAACCGTGAATATCTGACCTGCGACATTGCCCGGTGAGGATATATGACTCCTCTGGTTATGTAAACGTTAGAGGGATACTCGATGAAGGGTATCCCTTTAATTTTCTGGTAGGTGGACGGGGGACTGGAAAGACCTACACCACTTTGAAGGTTGCCAAAGAGGATGGCAGGAGATTCATGTTAATGAGAAGAACCCAGTCTCAAGCAGACCTTATCAGTAAACCAGAGTTTAGCGTGTTCAAGCCACTGAATGAGGACATGGGTTGGAATGTGATGGTGAAGAGTATCAGCAAGTATAACTCCATGTTCTATGAACCCGGAGGGGATGCTGAAGAAATGCCCCATCCCATAGGGTATACTTGTGCTTTATCTACTTTGTCCAACATGAGGGGATTTGATGCTTCAGACATTCAGTTGCTTATCTATGATGAGTTTATCCCAGAGAAGCATGAGCGACTGCTGAAGAATGAAGCAGATGCACTTTTCAATGCTTATGAAACCATGAACCGGAACAGAGAACTGAAGGGGATTGCCCCTATCCAGATGGTGTGCCTTGCCAATGCCAATGACATAACTAATCCAGTATTTGAGAGCCTGAAGCTGATACGGATAGCAGACAAGATGCAGAAGGGGAACAGTGACAGGTGGACGGATGATAAGAGAGGGATTCAGCTTATCATGCTCCACAGATCACCCATCAGCAGGAAGAAGTCTGAGACAGTCCTGTACAATCTGACAGACGGATCAGAGTTTGCAAACATGGCACTGGACAATGACTTCAATGTGGACAGACAACACGTAAGACCCAGACCCCTTTCAGAGTTTACCCCCATCTGTTCTATAGGAGAGTTGTGTATCTACAGGCACAAGTCGGAGAACAGACTGTATGCCACCACTCATCTGAGCGGTATATTTAATAGGAAGTTTTCCCTATCTGATACAGACCGACTTCACTACCAGAGGATATACAGATCACACTGGGATATGTATATAGGAGGGAAGATAGACTTTGAGGATGTGCTGAGTGAGAAGATGTTCATTAAGTATTGGGATACCCCTTGATTGTTTCACGTGGAACAATTATAATAACTGTGGTGGGTATCCTGCCCAGTGCAACACCCGGAAGGTGGGGCATGACTCCGCACAGTCACAAAGGATGCCCACCCTTCTTAGTATCTGGGGAAGGAGGATGAACATGGAAATGGATGCTATTGTAAGTCTGTTCTCTAACCTCGCTGTTCCTGTTGCTTGTCTGATTGCGACATTCTACCTGTGGAATAAAGAGAGGGAGGATCACAAGCAGGAGCAGAAGGAACTGACGGAAGCCATTTCCAACAATACGTTGGTTATGCAGAAACTGGTAGACAAACTGAACAAGGATGGTGACTAAAGTGATTCTCAGAATCTCTGGCTCAGACCTTGCAGAGCAAGCCATCACTGGCAACTATGTTGGTATCCCCTATTCCAAACTGGACTGTCAAGGGTTCGTGGAGGAAGTGCTGAAGGACTGTGGTGTGCGGAAACCAGACGGAACTCCCTACAACTGGAGAGGTAGCAACTCCATGTGGAGAAACTATATCACATGGAAGGGGACTAAAGAAGAGTGCATAAAGAAGTTTGGGGAAATCCCTCTTGGTGCTTTCCTGTTCCTATTAAAATGGGATGGTGGGGAGCAGGAGAAAGGTTATCACGATGGAGAAGGAAACGCTTCCCATGTTGGTTTATACACTGGCACATCCCCCCTCCCTTGCATGGACTCACAGGGCAATCGTGGAGTGGACTACTGCAAACTGAATGTGTTCACACATGTAGGATTGATGGATATGATTGATTACTACAATGAACCCATTCCCCCGGAAGAACACCCAACCAAAGAAGATGCCTTGAAAGCATTGGAAATCTTGACAAAATTCATTAAGGAGGGTAAATTGTAATGGAACTCACTGATATTATGGCACTTGTAAAGGCAGGATACACTAAAGATGAGATTGCACAGATGGAAAAACCTCAACCCAGTGACCCTAACCCAGTCCCCGCAGTCGAACCAGTTGCGACACCTGTACCAGTTGCAGAACCCACCAACCCGCCCGCACAGGTTGTTGAACCCGTTGCCCCTGCCGTACCCGTTGCCCAACCCGCACAGCAACCCACACAGACACAGCTTGATGCACAGACTCAACCGACTATGGCAGACATCATGCAGGGGATAGCAAAACTGACAAGTGCGGTGCAAGCTAATGCAATTGCCCAGAGTGTGATTCCGCAGGGACTTCAGAACCCGCCCAGTGCGGAGGATATGCTTGCGGAGATTATCAGACCTACTTTTAAAGAAAGGGGGTAATAAGATGGATAGGGATGTATATAGCAAGATCATTGCCAAACTCAAATCACTGGGTGAAAAGATAAATAACCTTGAACCCTCTGATGAAAAAGTAGGAGACTTGGAAGACTTGGTGACTACCAACAAGTCTGATGTTGTGTCTGCTATTAATGAGATTGCCGGAGAGCTAACTGATGTAGATAATAAAATTGGATCACTTTCTGATTTAACTACCACAGAAAAGAGCAATATCGTTGGTGCAATTAATGAATTACTTAATACCATTGGAGCTATCAAAGGTATTGGTGGAGTATATCTTACCAGAAACTTGCGTGGAGATACTGGCTATAACGATATTACAATGACCTCATTCGTAAACTCTGGATGTGGTATTATCATTACAACTAAAGGAGTGTTCCCATTCTATGCTACTGCAAGTGGAGTGGCAACTACTACAAGTGGACTTACGATTGAAAAACAGGGCGATACAGATGTGTACCGATTCACCTGTGACGGGGACTGGTACAAATTCTCCATTATTCTGACCAGTTGGGATTATACAGAAGGAGGTTAAATATGCGGGATATGGATTTGAAAATTTTGGCTGAATTGTCAAAGATTCTTCCAGATACCAGTAATGCTTTAGGAAGTACCAATAGAACTGCAACTGAAGTTGCGACCACTAATGTTAGGAGGACAAAGAAATGAGTGTGAATACCCTTACTTTTGAACAGTGCAGTACAGTTCTGAACTCTCTTGTTCAGCAAGCTACGGGAAGAAGTTCTGTTATCAGCACTGAAGCAGATTTTATTTCCGTTGCTCAGACCGCACTTTCCCTTGGTACTGATGTTATTTTCAATACCCTGTCCAATGTGCTTGCCCGTACAATCTTTGCTATTCGTCCCTACTCCGCAAGCATGAAGGGACTGGAAAAGAGTCTCCCGCAGTGGGGTGCTTATATGCGTAAGTTCAATATTGTTGCTTCTGATTGGAGTGACGATGACGCATATAAATATCCTGTTACCTATGATGCCACTGAAGTTGACAACCCCCTTGGCAATGGACTGTCTGTTGACCCGTGGATTATCCAGAAACGTGAATTTATCCAGACCAACTTCCTTGGTCAGAGTGTATTTTCAGATCACTATACTATTTTTGAGGATCAGCTTGAAACTGCTTTCCGTAACAGTGAAGAATTTGGTCAGTTCCTTTCCATGATTACTACTGACATGAGCAACAAAATTGAACTGGCGAAAGAAAACCTTTCCCGTGGACTGGTTAGCAATTTCATTGGTGGACTGATTGCTGAAAATAACAGTTCCCGTATTGTCCATCTGCTGACGGAATACAATGCAGTTACCGGAATGACTGGTACTGAAGGTGCTTATACTGCTTCCACTATCATGCTCCCGGAAAACTTTGCTCCATTTATGAAGTGGGTATATGCCCGTATTGCGGGTATTGCTTCCCTGTTCAAAGAAATGAGTACCCGCTATCAGACTACTCTCAATAGCAAACCTGTTCCTCGGCACACTCCCTATAACAAACAAAAAATGTATATGCTTGGGCAGGATCGGTATCAGATTGATGCCCGTGTTCTGGCAGACACTTTCCATGATAACTATCTGAAGTATGCGGATGTTGAAACGCTGAATTTCTGGCAAGGAATTGAAACCCCGGATAAGATCATTGTTAAACCCACCTATACCAATACCTCTGGTGTTGTCACTACCCCGGAAAATGCCGTGACACAGACTGGTATCTTTGCTCTGCTGTTTGATGAAGATGCAATGGGTTGGAGCATGATTCACAATAAGGTTATTCCCACTCCGGTAAATCCCCGTGGAGAGTACAGGAATATGTGGTATCATATGAGACTCCGTTGCTTCTCTGACAACACTGAGAAGGGTGTTGTGTTCCTGCTCGACTGATATATATCAGACGGGCATGGGGATAGTTGGAAACGGCTATCCCCTATTCTTTTATGGAGGTATACGATGATAATTCAATTTTTCTCCAGTTTTGATAAAAAATTTAATAGTACCAAAAGACCATCCGGTACTGTTGACAGAAGTCTTACTGGCTATCTCAAAGAACCATGCTCAATTATGAACCCCGTGATAAACATTGAGAGACTCCCACAAGATGCTAACCCTTGCATATATACATATGCTATCATACCTTCCTTTCAGAGATTTTATTTTGTAGAGGACTGGGTATGGAATAATGGACTGTGGGAAGTACATATGAGTGAGGATGTTCTTGCCACTTGGAAACCTCAGATAGGTGCGTCAACAGAATACGTATTACGCAATGACTCCACTACAGATTTTAATGGGAAAATCACTGATGTGACATATCCTGCTACCACAGACTATACTACCAGATCATACATATCTAATGGTCCGTTTCCTACAACTATCTCTGTAGGGTGTTATGTGGTAGGCATTATCTCCGGAAACAGTGCTTCCGCTGTTGGTGCTGTCTCTTATTATGCAATGGACAGCTTTCAATTTGGAGTCCTGAACTCTGCTCTGCTATCTGACAATAACCTAATAACAATGGGATTGGCAATTCTCAACCCTTCTACTGGGGAACTTGAACCGACCATGACTGATATGTCACTGGAACTCTTAAAGACTATGTATAACCCATTTCAATATATTGTCTCATGTATGTGGTTCCCTTTTCCCGTAAGCACTATTCCCAACACACAGGTTATTACTACAGGCATTAAAATCGGATGGTGGGAATACCCCAGTATTTCTGGCAGTTTAATGTATGCACAGACAGCTAATTTTGCTGAAGACCTTCCTATAACAGATCACCCGCAATCATCCAGAGGATCATATCTTAACTATTCACCATACACCAGACGAACACTAATTGGAAGATTCGGAACTGTTGCAGTAGATGGTGCATACTTTAATTCTGGATTCAATCGCATTGGGGTAGAATATGTGGTAGACCTAATCACGGGACAATGTAAGGCGGGAATAGAGAGACTTCAACAACATGGTTCTGGATTTGATTCAGATATAATTACACAAAGAGAATTTCTACTTGGAGTGCCAATACAGTTGGCACAAGTTGGCACAGACTATCTTGGCACTGCCGTTCAATCAATTGGTATCGCAGGAAGCGTGATGGGTGGAGCAGTTGAAGGATTTACAGCAGGTGGAGTTGGTGGTGCAATTGCGGGAGCAATATCTGGAGGTGCAAGCGGGATTTATAATGCAATAAACACAGCTATGCCCCAGATGGAAACCAGTGGACATAATGGATCATTTCTTGCCCCGGCAAATCAAACTCGCTTAATAGAGCAATTCTTTACTATTGTTGATGAAGACATAGAACATAGGGGAAGGCCGTTATGTGAATTAAGAAGACTGGATACTCTTACTGGATTTATATTATGTGCTGAAGGAGAAATAGATATTTCCTGTATGGATAATGAAAGGAAGTCTATTATGAATCATCTCACCACAGGATTCTTCTGGGAGTGATAGCATGAATGTTGAACAATTTAACGGTTACTGGATTGCTTCAGATCAGTATCTCAATCAACAACACAGGGACGAAAATGCTAAACTAATATACGAATACCTAACAAATCTGGGATGGACTCCTCAAGCTGTTGCGGGGATACTGGGGAATATGGATGTAGAGTCTTCAATGAATCCTGCACTTATTGAAGGAAGAGGATACCACACACTACCAGATAACAATACGGTATTATCAATCACAACTGCTACAGGTGTGGGACTTGTTCAATGGACTGGAACTACCAATACTCCACCCGCAGGACAAAAACTCGCTTCATTCGCTATCCGCTATTCAAAGCAGTGGTATGATGGGGAACTTCAGTGCTTCCGCCTGGAAAGAGAATATGCTGAGGACTTACAGTTTGACCATGGAACTGTAGATGGTGTATCATATGACTGGCAAGTATATACAACCTCAACAGACACCCCAGAACAGCTTGCCAAAGTCTGGCAGATATTATACGAAAGAGGTGGAACAGATACACAGACCCGGCAGGAAAAGGCTATATACTACTATAACCTATGCAATAGAATAAAACTTCCTATACTGTTATTCGGTTTTAAGAAACGAAAGGAGTTGAAACCCAGATGCCAAAGGATGTAGGTTGGGGAGTCCCGGAAACATATGACTATATCAATATGTATAACTCCTCATTCAGTCCCTCTACTGTTCATGTGAAGAATGTTGCCTTGCAGAGATTCTTCCGCAGATACCTGTTCCAGAAAGCCATTTCCGTATTTGAATGGAAACTCCCGGAGACATGGAACAGAGATTATTTCCTGTATGTTCTATATGCTTGGGGATATATTGGAGTAGTTGAAACCAATAAGTATGGTGTAATCTGTCAAGCAGGGGTGCCATACGGATATGACATTTACTATCAACCTACGAATCTAATTATCACCAACCCTCTTCTGAAAGGTGCATTACAACCCCGCATTGGTAAAGAATGTACAGTGTTCAAACTTCAACCGGACTGGGGAGGTATCAATGACCTTGTAAACTACTACGCAGACATGATGGCATTATGTGCTGAGACAGCTTCCGTAAACCTTCTCAACTCCCATCTGTCCTTTGTATTCCCGGCTAAAGATAAACCCACAGCAGAAACCTATAAGAAATTATTTGATAAGGTTGCGGGTGGTGAACCCTGTGTTGTTGTGGATAAACAGCTTTTCAAAGAAGATGGTACTCAAGTTTGGAACGCTTTTCAACAGAACATTGGACAGAATTATATTGTTTCTGATGTTCTGGCAGATATGCGGAAGATTGAAGCCATGTTCGACACTGACATAGGTATCCCCAATGCCAACACTGACAAGCGGGAAAGACTCATCACTGATGAAGTCAATGCCAATAACATTGAAACTATCACCCGTTGTGAACTCTGGCTTGAACAGCTAAAGAAGTCCGCAGAGAATACCAATGACATGTTTGGAACTGAAGTCACTGTAGACTGGAGACATGACCCGGACAAGATGATTGTCACGAATACACAGGAAGGAGAGTCTTACTATGGGAAGAGTCGTTAACCTGTCCCCTCTGGGACTCTATAACTGGGACAATACAGTCTTTGACCTCATGCAGATTCCAGAAGCACTCGACAAAGACACTCTGGTAGATAACCTTCTCGCTGAGACTGCCGAACTGGAAGTGCTTTATCCCAACCCTGTTGTGTTTAAAAATCTGGTAGGTGTATGGAGTGCCAAACAGATTGACATATGGAACAGACTCTATGCCACCACACAGTATGAGTACAATCCCATTGAAAACTATAACAGGTACGAAACAGGCAGTGACAGCGGTACAGGTAGGACTACCCACAGCGGTACGGATACCACTACGGAAACCACTACTCATGGCGGTACAGATGGACGGACGGAAGCTATAACCACTGGCGGTAAAGACACTCTGGACATGAGCAGAAGAGATGGCGGTACAGAAACCGAAAATACTACCTCTTCTGTTGAACTGGGTGGACGGGATGAAACTATTGGTACTGACACCAAAGGACATTGGGTTGCAGGATTTGACTCTCAACCCAGTGGGCAGGATGATGGACTTGTAAAGCAGACTAAAGATCAAGACGATGCCACTACAACCACTGAGTATGGGAAAACAGAGGACGGTACAGGTACTAAGACAACCACTTTCGGCAAAACAGAAACCAATAAAGATGAAACCACATATGGGAAAACTGAGAACGTACAGGAAACTAAAACATATGGAGAGACTATCGGTAAGACAGGAGGACTCACTCATGGAGAGCAAGTGGCTACCACTAATGAAGGAGAACATGAACTTCATGCTCATGGCAATATTGGTGTAACCACTACACAGAAACTTATCAGAGAACAGAGAGACATTGAACTTTTTAACCTGTATGATATAATCATAGAAGACTTCAAAATGCGATTCTGCATTTTGGTTTATTAAGGAGGAAACAGAGCATGAATACTGGTGCATTTGGAGAAAACTTCCCCTATACCAACTTCCATGAACTTAACATGGACTGGATTGTGAAAATTGCAAAAGACTTCTTAGATCAGTATACTCATATTCAAGATGTGATAAGTGATGGGGAAACCAGTCTTGAAGAAAAAGCAGAAGCACTGGAAAATGCGCTTCAGGCATGGTATGACGAACACAGTGCAGATATTGCTAACCAACTGGCAACCGCAGTAAGTGATTTTCAAACGGAAGCAGTTAGGATCACCAATCAAGTTATTGCTTCTATTCCTGCTGACTATAGCAGTCTGGCTAAAAACGCTATACAAACTAACAATGGTATATATACAGATAACAATATGCAGGACACCCAGTATGCAGATTTGGATACCCTGCCTTATAATGAAATCGTATTTTACACTGCGAGTCCTGCCCATAGACCCACCACACAGCCCATTAATGGATATGTGTTAACAATTAATTATAAAGGAAATGTACTAACTAACAACGAAAGTTTTACAATTCAATTTTGTGCAACTTGTGGCTCTGGAATTGGAGCAGAACAGAACACCCTCTATATGCGGGTAAAATATTCTGCTTGGTCAAACTGGATTCAGATCAGTGATGGAAACACTAACATTTCTGATATTACTACATATACTATTGAGTCACTAATTCATCTATATACTGATGCTGATATTACCAATACAATCTTTGCCGATATGGACACTTTCCCAGTCAACAGGATTGTTTACATGAGCAGTAACAACGTTTTGCATAAACCAACATTTAAAGGATTTGTAGGATACGTTCTGACATTCAATAACTATGGTTATATCGCAGACGATACCAATAGAGAATTTTCTGTACAGATGGCTTTTTGTTGCGGTTCTGGAACAGGAACAGAACAAAATACTATTTACTACAGAGTTAAATATGCAAACTGGAGTAAGTGGGTAAGAATTAACGGTATCACAGATTTGAATAATGATGCTATTAGAGGACTCACAAACTACACATTAGTTGGGGATAGTATCTCTGTTAGTATCTCATACCCCACAATAGATCATAGTGTATACGTAAAATCTTGGGGTAAAATCCTTTCAGATGAACTGGATGTGAACAGTGATATTTACGCAGTAGGTGGTATTGATACTGCTCAAATGCTTGCATCTTCCATGTTCACCACAGCAAAAACCAATGCCAATGGAAACCAATATGCAATGATTGAACTTGGTATCAATGATATAAACAATTCTGTATCACTTGAAACATTTGAAACCAATTACCAAAGCATTGTGGATCAGCTATTAGTAAATCACAAATTCGTATTCTGCATTGGTATTGCTAATGGACTGCAATCTGATAGGGCAGACTACAATGATGTTATCAAGAGTATTGCATCTAATACTGCCAATGCCTATTATCTGGATGTGGACAAATATCCTACAATTACCGGATCAATAGCAAGGTATGGGCACTTCTCTGCTATTGGTTATGCTATCTATACTAACATGATAAAGACACTGATTAACGAACTAATCAGCACTACTTCTGCTTTCATCGATGGCAACTATGATACAGATATTAGACCTTAACTGACTTTAACCAGTGGGGAGGGGTGCGATACCTCTCCCTTTTCCTTTGCCATTATATTATGTAATGGG
>JAZNUT010000021.1:0-126237 GCA_045592425.1 Candidatus Egerieisoma sp. | reverse complement strand
GCTTGTAGGATTGCTCAACAACCAGTATGTAAGCCTTGTATTGTTCAGCTTTGTTGTTGCAGCCCCTGTTGCCTGGTGGATTGTACAGCGTTGGCTTGAGCAGTTTGCCAACCGGATTGCAATGCCTTGGTGGATCTTTGTAGTTGCATTGCTTGCAGTACTTGCCGTAACTGTAGCACTTGTAACAGTACGCTCGTGGAGAGCCTCCGGCGAGAATCCGGTGGAGGTTATAAGATCTTAAAAACTTCTGTCAATCAGGTAAACCAACTGCGTTACAGCAGCGGAGCAATCTTTAAGTTGCTGCTTATCCACTACCTCAAAATTGTCGTTTGAGGCGTGGTGGTAGAGGAAGTAATCTGCATCGTTGTCGGCGATGAAGATACCCATCATTGACCCAAGTACAGAGGTGGTGGTAAAGTGGTTGGTCATGCCTGCCCTTTTAAGTGGCTCCTTCTCTTTGAATCCATGTGGATATTGGGCAATGAAGTTGTTGAGTTCAACTGTTTTTGCAGAGTCTCCATAAAATGAGATGTGTTTTGGAGCACCAACGCCAAGGTCAAACTCAAGGTGGAAGATATGTCTTTCGCTGCAATCCTTTTTGTTGGCAGCATAAGTGTGGATACCCTGCAGACCAACCTCTTCATCCTGGTAAGGCATAATTCTAATGGTGTTGCGTGGCTTGATACCCGCCTCTTTGAATGCTCTGAGGACATTCATTGCAATAACAACGCCTGAGCCGTCATCATGGGCACCTTGGGCAATATGCCATGAATCAAGGTGTCCTGTAACCAGAATCACATTCTCAGGATTAACACTACCTTTAATCTCTCCAATCACATTGTTTCCCTTGCCCTTTTCCGCTCTGGTATGGGCAGTGGAGCTTATGGATAGTCTTACATTCCTGTTTCCTGCGATTATTTTAGAAAGGTTATCAGCCTCAACGGTTGAAATGGCAATTGCAGGAATCTTCTCTGCATTTGCACTGTAGGTTGTAGAACCTGTATGCGGATGCACATCATTGAACTGGGTAACCGAACGGACAACCGCCCCTTTAGCCCCTTTTTCGGCAGCCATGCCCGGTCCGTATCTCCTTTGCCATCCCGCACGGCCGTAATCATTGTGGCTTGTCATAGGATCATTAAAGAAAACGATCTTTCCCTTAACATCTTTCTGCTCAAGCTCCTCGCGGCTCATAATCTCCACAACTGCAGCCTCAATGCTCTTGCCGTCTGTCCCCTCTGCCAACCCAAGGTTTACACTTGGAACAGAAATTCTCTTTTCCCCATAAATCACCTCAACAGAGCTCTCTCCCCCAAACCAGTTGGGAACCTCAACCTCCATAAGAGAGGTTTGGAATCCCATATCTGTAAGTTCCCTGTAAATATACTCCTGTGCCCCGGTATTATTCTCGCTTCCCGACAGCCTTGCAGGATACTCAAAGCAGATGGTCCTCAAATTCTCCACAATTGAAGTATCGCTCTGTATGAAAGAATTGAGTCTCTCCAGATTGGTATTATGGTTCTCGGCACACCCTGTCAGGAGGGCGGCGGCCACAGCGGCAAATGCAAAAAATTTATTCATATTGTTATAGTATTATAATTCTGTTCTCAATCTCCTTGTATTCCTCTCCAATCTCTCCTCCAAGTATCTGAAGATATCTTGCAAGAATATCCACATCCTGGCCAAGATTGTCCTGTAGAAGTTTTGTGTAGCGGAAAATACCGTCATCGCCCATTTGGGTTATACTGTAGTTTATTCCACCAAGAGTATATGTGCGGGATGCCTCTACAGGCAGATATTTCATGTTCTGTTTCTCCAGTACCTGAACATCAGAAACCCTGCGTGGTCCGCTCCCTATATGGGAGAAAAGTCCCTCGTTGTCCATCACTACAGGTGTCTTTACAGTTGGATCCACTTTGAATTTGAGGCCGCTGACCTGCATGAACCTCCCTGCCCTTTCTGGCAGTGACATTACGGCAACCTCCAGAGCATCCAGCAGCTGTTGTCCTGTAAGGGAAGCCTTGCAGGCAGTATTGTTGAATGGGAATACAGACAAAAGGGTATTGTAAGAGATATCTCCGGCCTTAAGGTCTGCCCTTATTCCACCTCCATTTATCATTGCAATATCTGTATCAAGCACAATGCGGAAGGCATCTGCACAGAAATTTCCTATGGGCATCTCCCTATCCCTCACAAGCCATTCTCCATCCGCATCCATTGCGTTCATTGTAAATCCTGAATGACCTATAACGGTATTGCCGGCCTGTAATGCACTCTGTTTGATATTGTTCACCAGTGCAAGCACAATGCTGTCTGCCCCAACAGAAGAGCTCTCCACCAATTTGGTGCTGAATTTACCCTCAGTGGAAAGGGTAAGCACACCAATGTTCTCAAAGCAGCTTCCCGACGAACTTATAACTACTTCATCACCTGCCATATTGTAGAGTGTGCTGCAAGGGATGACAGAATGGGAGTGTCCGTCCAATACCACATCAATCCCTGAAGTATTGGCAACAAGATCACCGGAAGTGGGATACTCCCCCTCCTTTACATCCCCAAGATGGCACAGAGCCACCACATACTCTGCCCCTTGGCTGCGGACCTGATCTACAAGTTGCTGCACAGTATCAAAAAGTGTCTGAGGTAAAAACGAGTAAACAGTATTTCCATTCTCGTTCCAAAAGGTCATTGGAGAGGTAGAAGTTCCAGTGGCAGGCGTTATTATACCAATGAAAGCAATATCGGTATTGCCGTATCTGACAATACTGTACGGTTTGTAAACGGTGTTATTGGTAATGAGACTGGTGAAGTTTGCACAAAGCACCTGTGAATTGAGCCTTTCTGTGAGTTTGAAATGCTGCTCAATGCCAAAATCAAACTCATGATTGCCAATGGCTACAAAATCATACCCCACCTTATTCATAATATCTATAATCCCCTCACCTGAGGTAATTGTCCCTACAATACCCCCTTGCGCAAAATCTCCACAAGAAACAGTTGTTACATAAGGGGTTTGGGCCAAGATATCATTCTTAAGGGCCGCCATTGCCGCATAACCTTCCACTGCACAATGAACATCATTATCGTACAAAATTACAACCGGACTCTCTGGCCTCTCCGGTGTTGAATTTATATTGTGGCATCCAACGCCAAAAACCAGCAGAACAATTACGGTAAAAATATGAAACACTCTTTGCATATCAAGTTTATTTATGCAAATGTACTCTAATTGTACAATTTTTCAATTTTCTCCAATGAAAGGCCGGTGCTTTGGCAAATTATTTCCACATCCACCCCTCTCCCTTTATTCTCAGCAAACTCAATACAGCTCATCCTATCCATATAGTTCTTTAGGTCAAAGAAAAATTTAGGAAAAAGAAAATTGTGTAAAATTTCTTATCAGTTGTAAAGTTTCTTTACAACTTCTTTATTAGTGTAAAATGGATAAATAGCAGATATAGAGGTAGATGAGTGTTTTGGCACGCACGTTGCTCTGTTTTTTTCAACGTGTAAATGTGTAAAGAATTTAATGATTTAACCAAATGAAATTTAAAAGGAATATAATTCAGATTTTGTCGTTGGCGTTGGGACTTGCTATTGGGGTGGTTCTTATTGCCAAGGTGTTCTTTGAATTGCAGTATGATAAATTCTATGATGATAGGGAGAGGGTATATACCATTATGACCGGATATCAGAGACATAATGAGGATCCTTTGCAGGCAGATCAGATTAGCGGTGCGGTTGCTCCCGGATTCAAGGAGTGTATTCCAGGGGTGGAGGTAGCTACAAGGATAACTCCTCTTTTTGATAACCGCAATTATTATACTGAGGATAAGAACAAGTTTTCGGCAGATCTTTTATTGGCCGACACCAGCTTCTTTGATATCTTCAATAGAGAGATTCTGGCAGGTGATCCCCACAGAATTTTGGGAGAGTGGGGAAAGGTTATGGTATCCAATTCTTTTGCCCAGAAATTGGGTGGCGTGGAGAAGGCAATTGGCCAGACATTGTATAATGAATCTTTGCAGAATATCAAGTTTACTATAGAGGGTGTTTATGAAGATTTCCCTCAGAACTGCTCTTTTGGGGATGTGGAGATGCTATTGTCTATGGCAACATACAGTAAGGGCAGTACTGACAACTGGTTAGGCAATGACAGGTACCGTGGATGGGTAAAGCTTGCTTCGGGGGTGGATCCAAAATCCCTTACTGATGCCATTCATAAGATGCAGGAGCAGAACCAGCCTATGGAGGAGCTTGAGAAAGGGGGATTGAAGTTGTGGTATTATCTTGAGGATGCCGGGAATGCCCACCTCTCTGTAAGTACCAACAGAAATATGGTTATTATGCTCTCGTTGGTTGCCCTTATCCTTATTGCCGCTTCTGTAGTGAACTATGTCCTCAATGCCCTCTCTTCTGTGGTTAAAAGGGCCAAAGAGGTTGGAGTGAGAAAGTGTTATGGGGCGCAGAGCGGAAACATTATGTGGATGTTCTTTAAAGAGACGGGGATGAATATGTTGCTGTCGGGAGTAATGGCTGTTGCAATAATATTTGCAATGCAGAGGTGGATTGACAGGTTGTTGGGGGCATCCCTTGCCGGACTGTTTACCCCGAAGGCGGTTTTGTTGGCAGTGGCTGTTTGTGTTTTGGCATTTCTTGTATCGGCAGTTATTCCTGCTAAGGTTTTTATGGGGATTCCGGTTTCTACAGCATTCAGAAACTATAGGGAATCAAAGAGAAAATGGAAACTTGTTTTTCTTGGTGTGCAGTTTACATTTACTGTTTTTCTTGCAACAGTTCTGATAGTTTTTGCCAGGCAGTATGATATGATGCTCAATGATAATTTGGGTTATGAGTATGATAATCTGCTGATTGTAAATATGCCTGGAGCCAAAGCGGAGGAGTGTTTCAAAGTGAATGATGCAATTGCAGCGTTGCCTGTGGTGCAGAAAAGTGCAGTGGCTTCTTCTGTGCCGGTTGTCCCTTCGTCGGGAAACAATGTTTATTTGCCTGGGGATGAGAGGGAACTGTTCAATATTGCAGACCAGTATAATTATTCCCAGGGTGCTGCAGAGGTCTTTGGAATAAAGTTCCTTGAGGGAAGGGAGGCTGTTGCGGCAAATGAGGTGGCTGTGAGCCGCAAGTTTGTGGAGAAGATGCAGGAGTTTGCTGATTGGTCGGACGGTGCTATTGGCAAGGGGATTATCCTTACTGAACATTCTGCGAGGAAGGAGGATATTTTTACAATATGTGGTGTGTATGAGGATTATAAGATTGGTGGGGTATATATTGATGATAGGCCAAGTATCCGATTTGGAGCAGTAAGGGGTGACAAGAATCTGTATTTGAGTGGAGTGGCAATAAGGGTGCATGAGCTTACCCCTGCTTCCATTGCATCTGTACAAGAGGTTGTGGATGAGTTGCTTCCCGACAGAGGTATTGAGGTTATAGCATATTCTGATGGTATGAAGGAGGCATTTTCCGATATTAAGAACATTAATGATGCCATTTTGTTGGGAGGCCTGTTTTCTTTGATTATTTCTTTGATAGGTCTGATAGGTTACATTAAGGATGAGACTCAACGCCGAAGTGCTGAGATGGCTGTGAGGAAAATTAACGGTGCTGTTTCCAGCGAAATAATTGGAATTTTTGTGCTTGATGTCCTTAAGTTGGCTGCTGTGGCGGTTGTATTGGGCAATATTGCCGCTTATGTTGTTGGGGATGCGGTTCTGGAGCGGTTTGCAGAAAAAATCACTCTTTCTCCATGGATATTTATTGCCGGATCCTTAACAGTTGTGTTGCTGATTATTGCTGTTGTTGTGGTATTCAGTTTGCGCATAAGCTGGGCAAATCCGGTGGATTCTCTTAAAAGTGAATAACAAAATTAAAATAAGTTAAAAATTAAAGCGTTGATTCTTAAGTGATTATACAAAAAGACAACGTAAAATAAAAAAGTAAAGTTATGATTAAGGTTACTGATTTAAGCAAGGTTTTTAGAACTGAAGAGATTGAGACAACTGCATTGAACGGTGTTTCTTTTGAGATTAAGGATGGTGAGTTTGTAGCTATTATGGGTCCGTCGGGATGCGGAAAATCTACTTTGTTGAACATTTTGGGTTTGTTGGACAATCCGTCGGGAGGAAGCTATATGTTGTTGGGCAGTGAGGTTGGCCAGTTGAAGGAGAAGGAGCGTACCAAGTTCCGTAAGGGTAATATCGGGTTTGTGTTCCAGAGTTTCAACCTGATTGACGAGCTTAATGTGTATGAGAATGTTGAGTTGCCGCTAAGGTACTTGAATATTTCTGCAAGTGAGCGCAAGCAGAAGGTTACAGAGATTCTTAAGAGAATGGGTATCTCGCATAGGGCAAAACACTTCCCTCAGCAGCTTTCAGGTGGTCAGCAGCAGCGTGTTGCAATTGCCCGTGCGGTGGTTTCTGCCCCTAAACTTATTTTGGCCGATGAGCCTACAGGTAACTTGGATTCAAAGAACGGTAAGGAGGTTATGGATCTTCTTGCTGAGTTGAATGCAGAGGGTACCACTATTGTAATGGTAACCCACTCGCAGAAAGATGCGGCTGTTGCACAGAGAGTTATAAATCTGTTTGATGGTCAGATTGTAGGTGATGTAAAGAATGAGTTGTAAATTTCAGTACTGATTATCAGTTAATTGTACAAAAAGACAACGTAATTATGAGAAAACTGTTTAAGGGTTCCGGGATTCTTAATCTGCTGGGGATGATAGTGGCGTTTGCGGCGCTGTATATCCTGTTGGTGCAGGTGTATTATGATTTGGGGTACAACAGGCAGATAAAGGATAAGGAACGTATTTACATAATGGCCACTCCAAGCTGGTTTGCGAAGGGGCAGTATCAGGTGAACTTGAACAGACCTTTGCAAAAAGCTATTCTGGAGAGTGCAGGTATGGTGGAGAGCTATGGTGTGGCCTATATTGGTGGTGACGGCAAGAACTACACCCGGGTGGGTAAGGGTGAGGATGCCCGCGAGTATCAGATAGGCACCTCGCAGCTTACGAGGGGAGCTTTGGATGTGTTCGGGTTCACACCTGTGGTTGGAACTTTTGACGGAATGGATAAACAGGAGACCGTTGCCATTAGTGAGAAAGCGGCAAAATTGATGGGTGTTGGGGTTGGAGATGCCATTTATGTGGGTAAGGGGAAGGAACCTATGACTATTGTGGCAGTGTATGAGGATATGCCAATGAACTCAGACCTGAACAATATTCAAATCCTTTTCTGCAATTATCTTGAAACCGAGAGTATGGAGGATTTCAGCCAATGGAGTTATCACCATTTTGTAAAACTTAATAGTCCCGACAGCAAAGAGGCTTTTGAAGCCCATGCAAAAAAGGTAGTGGAGGAGTTTTGGAAAGCAAGAATAGAATCTGCACCGGAGGTGGCAAAGGCCGAGCTTACCCAGAGTATAATAAATGAGCAGATCAGCAGATGTATAGTCACTCTCCTCCCTTTTGAGGATATGTACTACAGCAAGCAGATCTACTCTCCAGCGGGGCGCAGCGGTAACAAGACAACAACACTTACCCTGTTGATAGTCTCCATACTTATTGTTGCAATCACCCTTATCAACTTTGTAAACTTCTTCTTTGCTCAGGTTCCTATGAGGATCAAAGGGATAAATACCCGCAAGATTCTGGGAAGTTCAAGGGGAACCCTTGTGGGAAGACTCATGCTTGAGAGTGGAGTGCTGGTTGCAATATCATTGTGCGGTGCAGTGGCTGTGGTTTTGTTGTTCAAGAGCTCAACCTATGCAAACCTTATCAGCTGTACATTGGCGTTTGGGGAGAATCTTCCGGTTGTCGGGATTACAATTCTTGCGGCCCTGCTTATGACAGTTGCCTCAAGTGTATATCCTGCACTATATATTACCTCGTTCCCTCCGGCGCTTGCCCTTAAAGGGACAATGGGAACCAGCAAAAAGGGACAGATATTCAGATATACCCTTATAGTGTTCCAGTTTGCGGTGTCAATAGGGTTTGTGATAAGTGCCATACTTGTAAAACAGCAGCATACCTTTATGATGAACTATGATATGGGATTCAACAAGGAGTATCTTCTTACTGCCTCTCTTGGAGTATCTACGGCAGACAGGGATGCCTTCAGTGATGAATTGCTCAAATCTCCACTCATCAAAGATGTTGCCTGGGCCGCAGGACCTCTTGTAAATACAAGCAGAATGGGGTGGGGAAGAAGCCTCAGGGGGGAACAGATAAATCTGGATTCATATCCTGTATCCTGGAACTTCCTCCGTTTTATGGGAATTGATGTTGTTGAGGGGCGCGATTTTACCCCGGCGGACGAGCAGAGTGAGTATGGAGTATTCATCTTCAATCAGGTGGCAAAGAACAAGTATGGTCTCACATTGGAGGACAAGATAAGCGGACATAATGGGGAGACCGAGATTGCAGGTTTCTGCAAGGATTTCCAATTCCGCCCTTTGCAGTATGAGCAGAACCCGTTTGCCTTCTATATTTTTGGAAAGCACCCTTGGTGGGACTTGAACCATCTGTATATAAGGACCCAGGAGGGGGCACAGTTCAGCCAGGTTGATGCTGCGGTTAAGGATGTGATTTTAAAATTCAATCCAGGAGCCAATGTGAGCGGTACTATCCTTAAGTTCTTTGATGAGGAACTTGGCAAACAATATACCAAAGAGAAACAGCTCAGTATTCTTGTAACTTTGTTTACACTGCTTGCCATAGTAATTTCACTAATGGGGGTTTTGGGACTCTCTATATTTGAGACCCAGTACCGCCGCAAGGAGATAGGGGTACGCAGGGTTCACGGGTCATCTGTTGTGGAGATACTTAAGATGTTCAATATAAAGTTCCTCAAACTGCTCCTTGCAGGCTTTGTGGTTGCAGCCCCGATAAGCCTCCGTGTAATGGATTATTACTACAGCACCTTTGCCTACAGTGCCCCAATAACCATTTGGGTGTTCTTGCTGGCATTGCTGATTGTGGCTGTAATTGTATGTACGGTGGTTACAATAGCCAGCCTTAAGGCTGCCACTGAGAATCCGGTGAGCTCGTTGAGGAGCGAGTAATTACAGACAAAAGGACAACGTTACAGTCCAAGTGCTTTTGCAACCCCTTCCCCGTAGGCGGGATCTGCCAGGAAGCAGTTCTGTACGTGGCGTTCTTTGATGAACTGTTCACAGCCGGCCATAGCGCGGGCGGTATTTTCAAACAGCAGCTGCTGTTCCTCCGGCGTCATCAGACGGAAGAGGGCTCCCGGCTGTGAGTAGTAGTCTGAGTCGTATTCACGTTCAGGGTAGTTGTAGACATCGGCGCCAGGAGTGGCAATTGCGTGAGGATCTGTATCTTCAACGGCATTTCCTGTAACCCTCAGTGGCGGGTCCTTGCGGGTTGGGTCTTCCATCCACTGGCCGTAGCTGTTTGGCTCGTAACCAAGGGTTGAACCATAGTTGCCGTCTACACGCATAGCACCGTCGCGGTGGTAGGCGTGTACCTTGCAGCGGGGACGGTTAACCGGTATCTGTTCAAGGTTCACTCCAAGACGGTATCTTTGGGCGTCGCCGTATGAGAAGAGGCGGCCCTGGAGCATCTTGTCGGGAGAAAAACCTATTCCGTCTATGATGTTCTGCGGGTTGAAGGCTGCCTGCTCCACCTCTGCAAAGTAATTTTCAGGGTTGCGGTTGAGTTCCAGAATACCCACATCATGCAAAGGAAAGTCTCCGTGAGGCCACACTTTGGTAAGGTCAAACGGGTTTATCTCGTATGATTCTGCCTGTTCCTGGGTCATCAGCTGAATCTGGAACAGCCAGCGTGGGTAGTCGCCACGCTCAATGGCCTCATAAAGGTCTCTCTGGTGCGACTCACGGTCCTTGGCAATTATTGCTTCGGCCTCCTGGTCTGTAAGGTTCCTGATACCCTGCAGGGTCCTCAGGTGGAATTTTACCCAGGTACGTTCGTTCTTTGAGTTTATGAAGCTGTAGGTGTGACTTCCAAATCCGTGCATATGGCGGTATGAGTAAGGGATGCCCCTTGTGCTCATGGTAATGGTGATCTGGTGCAGTGCTTCGGGGAGGAGTGTCCAGAAATCCCAGTTGCTGTTTGGGCTGCGCAAGTTGGTGCGGGGATCCCTTTTTATGGCGTGGTTGAGATCCGGGAATTTCAAAGGATCCCTGAGGAAAAAAACCGGTGTATTGTTGCCAACCAGATCCCAATTGCCGGTTTCTGTGTAGAACTTCATTGCAAATCCACGGATATCCCTTTCTGCATCTGCAGCTCCGCGCTCTCCCGCTACGGTTGAGAACCTTACAAAGCACTCTGTCTTCTTCCCTATTCCGTTGAAGATTGATGCGCGGGTGTATTTGGTGATGTCGTGGGTGACGGTAAACGTGCCGTATGCTCCTGAACCTTTGGCATGCATGCGCCTTTCTGGGATAACTTCCCTGTCAAAGTGTGCAAGTTTTTCCAGGAACCAAGGGTCCTGAACCACCATAGGGCCACGCAGGCCGGCTGTCTGTACATTCTGATTGTCAGCCACTGGCCTTCCGTTGGCTGCTGTCAGCTGATTGAGTGTCTTCTTTTCCATAATGAGTTAAGGTTTCAAAGTTTGAAAGGGTGGATTTCACGCCTCTTTGTACTCATAACGGATTAGCAGGCAAAAAGTTTACAAGGGCAGTTATTTATCCTAAATAAGAAAAATATAGCTCATTTTGTTTAAATTTGTACATATTTATAATTGAGAAAAATGGCCACAAAACAGAAAGGAAAGATACTTGTAGTGGATGACAATGCCGGGATCAGGGGTGCGTTGAAGATACTTCTTCCCATGCATTTTACAGAGGTGGAGCTTATTCCCACACCTAAGGAGCTGGTCTCAAAGGTGCAGGAGTTCAAGCCTCAGGTGGTGCTGTTGGATATGAATTTCCATACAGATATCAACACAGGAAACGAGGGCTTGTACTGGCTTTCTGAACTTAAGAAGAGGTTTCCGGCGATTGAGGTGGTGCTCTTTACCGCTTATGCAGATATCCAATTGGCAGTAGAGGGGATGAAACGGGGAGCCTTTGATTTTGTGGTAAAGCCATGGGATAATGAGAAACTGGTGGAAATTCTCTTCAAAGCGGTTCAGAAAACCATTAAGGAGCAGAATCCGCAGATGGAGAGCCAATCACTTCTGCCAGACAGGATGATATGGGGCCAGACCCCTCAGATGCAGCAGATACAAAGGCATCTGCAAAAGATAGCCCCAACAGATGCAACTGTGCTTATTACAGGTGAGAATGGAACAGGTAAGGATGTCCTTGCCGGGGAGATTCACCGCCTGAGTGAGCGCAATGGCTGCAAAATGGTGAGTGTGGATGTTGGAGCCCTTACAGAAACCCTCTTTGAGAGTGAGCTTTTTGGCCATGTGAAGGGGGCATTTACAGATGCACATACAGACCATACGGGAAAATTTGAACAGGCAAACGGGGGAACCCTGTTTTTGGATGAGATAGGTAATATCCCTATTCACCTTCAGGGCAAACTGTTGCGTGTATTGCAGAACCGCTGCATAACAAAAGTGGGTGATACCAGACAGATTCCTATAGATATCCGTCTTATCTGTGCCACCAATATGGATTTGGAACAGATGATAGCAGACGGCAAGTTCAGGGAAGACCTCTACTACCGCATAAACACAATGCACATAACCCTACCCCCTCTAAGGGAGCGTACAGATGAGATAAAGGGTCTTGCAACCAGTTTCATGGAGCGTTATGCAAAAAAATACAGAAGAAAAGTCACCCAGATTGATTCCTCTGCCCTTGCAGCCCTGAAACTCCACCGTTGGAGCGGCAATATAAGGGAGCTAAAAAATTCCATAGAGAAGGCGGTAATCATGAGTGAGGGGGAGAGCCTCACACTGCAGGACCTGCAGTTGTGTATCCCTGTTCCCGACGGCTTGTTGAAAGCTAAAGGGGAGTCAAATGAGTACAATGGGGAGACTCTGGAGATGCAGGAGGAGAGGACAATAAGGGCTGCAATGGAGAAATGTGGAGGAAACCTTTCCCTTGTGGCAAAAACTCTTAACATCTCACGCCCTACCTTATACTCCAAACTAAAGAAGTACGACATTTGATGCAGAATATAATCCTCATATTGTTGGGCATTGCAGTTCCGGTTTTTCTCTACACAATATATTTGTGGCGCAGGACTAACCAGAAGCTCACATATATGCTGGATTCTTTGGACAACGATGACACCAACTTCCGTTTCCGCCAACGCTATTTCTTTGATATATCACTCAACAAGACACTCAACCGCCTGAGGGACATTTACCGCAAAAGGCGTAATGAGTTAAGAGAGCAGGAGCAATATTATGCCCATATGCTTGAGAATGTGCAGACCGGAATTGTGGTGCTTGAGACAAGTGGCAAGATAGCGTTCTATAACAATTACGCCAAGATTCTCCTTGGGATGGAGTCCATCTCCAATATAAGGCAGTTGCGTAGGGTAAGCGACTCCCTGTATGACGGCTTTGCAGGTGTGCAGCCAGGTAATCCCATGAAGGCCAGTTACTACAACGAGAGTTCCAAGATAAATATCCTTATGCACGCCTCCCATGCCACAATTAAGGGAAAGGAGGTTAAAATTGTCTCGTTCAGCAATATTGACCCGCAGTTGAGTGAGAACCAGCAGGAGAGCTGGAACAAACTTACAAGGGTGCTTACCCATGAGATTATGAATACCATAACCCCAATTGTCTCCCTTAGTGACACACTTAACAAATGTGCCATTGAGGATAACCTTCAGAGCAATTATATACAGGGGTTGGAGACAATCTCCGCATCTTCAAAAGGTCTGCTCAGTTTTGTGGAGTCATACAGGAGCCTTACCAGAGTGGCCGCTCCAATAAGGAAATCATTCAGGGTATGCGATCTTGTGGAGAGGGTATTCCAGCTTACAGCCCCATACACAACAGAGAAGGGTGTGGAGTGCAGTTTTGTTGAGAAAACTCCCGATCTGCTCCTTTGGGCAGATGAGAACCAGATAGCCCAGATTCTTATAAACCTTGTAAAGAACGGGGCCCAGGCGGGTGCCACAATGATTACCGTGTCGGCAGATTTGGATACCTTGGAGAACACACTCATAGAGGTTACCAACAATGGCTCTCCAATAAGCAAAGAGAGCCAGGAGGAGATATTTGTCCCATTCTACACCACAAAACAGGAGGGGACAGGTATTGGTCTGTCACTATCCCGACAAATCATGCGTCTGCACAACGGCACCCTCCAGCTCACCCGCAGCGATGCCTCTGCCACAACATTCACACTCTATTTCAAGTAAAAAGCTTTACAATAAATGCTGCCAGCCATGCCATTGAGCAGCTGTACAGAGTCATGAAGAGGGCCCATTTTACCCCTGCCTCCTTCATTATGGCCGCAATTGTGGCAATACATGGAATATATATGAGGATAAAGAGCATGAGGGAGTACCCTGTAGATGGGGTAAAGATCCTCTCTCCAATTTTTTCTCCGCTGTCGTATGTCTGCTCTGCAAGTTTGTTCTGAAGAGTGAGCTCAGAGTCGTCGGGAGACTGGTAGAGGACTCCCAAGGAGCTTAGAATAAGCTCCTTGGCTGCAATTCCTGTAAAGAGGCTTACCCCAATTTTCCAGTCATAGTCCAACGGACGGAACACAGGCTCCACAAACTGCCCAATCTGGGCAATATAGGACTGCTCAATCTGCTCATATTTCTGTTGGGCCTCAAGTTGCTGTATTGCAAAATCTTTAGCCTCTTGTGGGGCTATGCTCTTTTCAACTTTGCTTATGAGGGTATCATAATCCTTTGAGAACTCTGTTTTGTGTGGGAAGTACCCCAATGCCCAGATGAAGATGGAACCTGCAAGAATTGTGGTACCCATCTTTCGCAGATACTGCTGGCTTCTGCCCCACATATGGTTTATGGAATTCCTTACGGTTGGCATCCTGTATGGGGGAAGCTCCATTACAAACGGCACATCATCCTTCCTTTTAAAGAATCTCTTTAGCATAAGGGCTGTAAAGACGGCCAGCAACATCCCTATAAAATAGATGGAGAATAGTATTGCCCCCTGGTGTTTTGTAAACAGAGCTGTTACAAAGAGCATGTAGATGGGGTATTTGGTTCCGCAAGACATAAAAGGAATCATCATTATTGTAATGATCCTGTCTCTGCGGTTCTCCAGTGTGCGGGTGGCCATTATGGCGGGCACATTGCATCCGAATCCCATAATGATTGGGATTACAGATTTGCCGTGCAACCCTATTTTGTGCATTATCTTGTCCATAAGGAAGGCTACCCTGGCCATATATCCCGTATCCTCCATAAATGAGAGGAAGAGGAACAGGATCATAATCTGGGGGAAGAAGACTATCACGCTTCCCACTCCTGCAATGGCACCATCTATAATCAGGTCTTTGAGCACACCATCCGGCATTATATTGCCGATACCGGTGCTGACCCATGCCACAGCGGCATCTATCCAGTCTGTAGGGTATTGCCCTATTATAAATGTGAGTTGGAAAACAAGGTACATGAACAGGAAGAAGAGTGGCAGACCAAACCATTTGTGTGTAAGGAGATTGTCCAGTCTGTATTTCCTCTCTGCGTTATTTTCAGGTGCATGGGTATATGTCTCCTCCAATGCTCCATGTATGAAGGCATATTTGGCATCTGTAATGACAGAGGCACTGTTGTCGTCATACTCCCTCTCTATCTTCTTTATATGTTTTGCGGCTGTCTCAATTATCTCCTTTGTACCGTCAATCTTTGCAACCTGTCCTGTAAACTCCTTGTCCCCCTCCAAAAGTTTTATGGCTGTGTATTGGGGATGGAATTTGCTCCTCAACTCATCATTTTTCTTAATAAGGTGCTCTACAGTATGGATTGAGTCATTTATTGTGGTGCCGTAATTTATGTGGAAGTGACGGTAGTCGGAATCCTTATCACTATAAATAGTGATTATCCTCTCCAGAAGCTCTGTAAGCCCCACCCCTTTTGTGGCCACAACAGGGACAAACGGGATACCGATCATCTTTCCAAGGAGGGTGTAATCAAATTTGTCCCCCTTGTTCTCCAGCTCGTCATACATGTTGAGGGCTGCCACAACCTTAATGTTCATATCTATGAGCTGTGTTGTAAGGTAGAGGTTGCGTTCAAGGTTTGAGGCGTCAATCACATTTACAACCACATCGGGCAAATCATTCAGAAGGTGCCTCCTTACATACAGCTCCTCCGGGGTGTATTCGCTCATTGAGTAGGTCCCGGGAAGGTCTGTAATGTTTATTGTATATCCGTTATGAATGAACTGGGCTGTCTTTAAATCAACCGTTACACCGCTGTAGTTCCCGGTTTTTTCATTCCTGTTTGCAGCAGTGTTGAACAGGGTGGTTTTACCGCAATTGGGGTTTCCCACCAATGCTACATTAATTGTATTCATCTCTTGGTGAGACAATTGCATAAGAGCCTCGTCAGAAGGGATTGTTCCTCCCTCAAACGGTTGCTCCATTTTGCTGTATGTCTGTCGGGATACAATCTCTATAAGATCTGCCTCCCTTTTCCTGAGGGAGATCCTGTACCCCATAATCTCAAGCTCCATTGGGTCTCCAAGGGGAGCCTTCTTAATCACCTTAACGGCGGTTCCCGGTACAAATCCCATCTCGGTAATGCGTTTGCGGAAGGCTCCGTAACCTTTTACCTTTGTAATGATGGCCTGCTGGCCGGGCTGCAAAAACGACAATGTCTTTATATTCTCTGAATCCATACGGACAAATACTCTAATCCACGCAACAAATGTAACCATTAAGATACAAGAGGGTAATCACTAATTTAAGGTATTTATTAATTTTGCGGAGACTTGTTGGAGCAAGCTGAAATTTATCGGGATGAAGAAACTTAAAAAGATATTGGCCCTGGTGGTGGCAGTCTTTATGGCTGTTGTATATTTTGCAGATGAAATAAACGGGCTGGTTGGGGATGTGCAGGAGGCACTTCCTGTAGAATTTGACCTTAAGAACGTGGGGCTCCCGCTGTTGCATAACGGTGCGGCCTCCCAGGTGATTGTTTATTCGGGGCACACTTTGTCTTATAACAGTACTACCCGCCTCCCCAATTGGGTGGCTTATGAACTTACTGCCCGTGAGGCTCAAGGTGAGAATCCCCGTAAAGACAAGTTTGCCCGGGATCCGCAGGTAAGGGGGCCTCAGGGTGACAAGGAGGATTACCGCAACTCCGGTTGGGACAGGGGGCATATGGCACCTGCCGGGGATATGAAGTGGAGCACCCAGGCAATGGATGAAACCTATTATTTTACGAATATCTGCCCGCAGAACCATGAGCTTAATGCCGGGGACTGGAAGGAACTGGAGGAGCAATGCCGCAAGTGGGCTGTGAAATATGGCTCCCTGCACATTGTATGTGGCCCCATAATTACGGAGAACACCCATGGCAGGTTGGGGGCAAACAAAATTGTTATTCCCGACAAATTTTACAAGGTCATCCTTATCCCCAAAGGGGGTGAGTACCATGGAGTGGGTTTCATTTTCCACAATCCTCCTAAAAGGAAATCAAAGATAAGTTCCAAGCCGCCTGTGCAAAGGCCGCTGCAATCATATGCAGTAACAATTGATGAGGTTGAGGCCGCCACCGGTATAGATTTCTTCCCGTCTTTGCCGGATGAGCTCCAGCTGAGGATTGAATCCAATGAAATTATTTTCTAGAAGAACAGTTCCGGCTCCTTGCGGGGATTTGTAAAGTTATCCTCAAGTATTTTCTTGTGCTCCAGATAGATTGGGTCTGTAAAGTATTTTGCTTTTGGGCGGCATTTCTTTACGCAGGCCCCACATTTGATGCAGATGCCCGGTACAAGGGCACAGTTGGTAGGGTCAATTGCCCCCATTGGGCACAGCATGGCGCATAGTCCGCAAGAGGTGCATTTTTCTGGGTCAGTTTCCGGTTTTACTTTTCTTATGTCTATGCTCTTGCTGTCGCTGCTTTTTGCATTGTAGAATTTGTATGGGTATGGGTTGCCCGGTACATCAATGCTGTGGGGAAGAGGGGATCCATCCTTGATTTTGGTGGCAATTCCGGTGGCAAACTCATCTGCAATCTGCAAATCAAGGGCATCCGGGCGGCCGCCGCCAAGGGTGTATGAGAATGAATGCTCCCCAATGAAAGCTGCTGCGGCAATGTTCTGGAAGCCGTTCTCCTGCATGATGTCACGCAGTTCAATGAGAGCATCATCGTAAGCCCTGTTTCCATACACCACAACCGGTACTCCAATTGCACCGTTGCCCTTTATTGAGGCAAAGTATTCCCTTTGCAGATTAGGTACTCTGCCTATATACACAGGCACACCAAATACAACCAGTTCGCCTGCACTGTAGCAAGGTGTCTCCTTCCTTTGTAGCGGAGTGGTGATATTCCTCTCAGTATATGGAACATTAAGCTGCTGTGCAATTTGTGATGCAATTTGTACCACTACCTTTTTAGTGGTATATGTGGGGCTGAAAAACAGCGCCGTAACCTGAGTGACATTAGTTTTTTCCATATTGCAAAGTTATCATTTTCTCTAATTTCTTATATTTGTATCATTATGAAATCACTTTGTATTAAAATAAAATTGTTGTTGGTGCTGGCAGTGGCAGTTGTGACGGTTTCCTGCAGCAAAGAAAATCCCGAACTTACTCCCGAGCAGCAGGTGCTGCAGAGGGTGTGCAAATTTGTGTATGATTATACATCCGAGGCCTATTTGTGGAATGAGTTCATTCCTGAGGGTGTAACTTATAAGAGTGCTGCAGATCCAAATGAACTGTTTGAGATTATGAGGTACAAACAGCTGGACAAGTGGTCCAATCTCTCTGATAAGGCATCTGAGCAGATGGATGAGTTTGAGGGGGTCTCAACAACTTTTGGATATTCTTTGGCTTTTGGCCGCTTTGCAAACAAGCCAACTGAATTGTTTGCGGTAGTGGAGTTTGTATATGATGGTTCCCCTGCACAGAAAGGAGGAATAATGAGGGGAGACCTTATCCTTTCGTTGGGAGGCGCCCCAATTACTGAGGGCAATTACATGGAGCTTTATTATGCTCCTGCTGTTGAGTTGGGGATGGGGCAGATAAATTTGCAGGGCAATGTGATAAACAGCGGAGTTGTCCGCAGCCTTACAGCCGTTAACATGTATGAGAATCCTATTGTTGATTACAGGGTTTTGGAGATTGGGGGCAAGTTTGTTGGCTATCTTGCATATACAGGGTTTTATGAGAGATCCCACGAGCAGCTTGTTGAGATTTTCAAAGGATTCAAAAATGCAGGAGTAAGCGAGCTTATCCTTGATTTGAGATACAATCCGGGTGGTGATGCCAAGACTCCGCCATATTTGTCGAGCCTTTTTGCCCCGGCAGACAAGGTTAAGGGGAAATCCGTTTTCCTCAAACAGCAGTGGAATGATTTGTATATGGATTATTTCCAGCAGGAGAAAATGGATGTTAATACCTATTTTCATGAGGATATACCTGTGAATCTCAATTTGGGAAGGGTCTTTGTCCTTACATCTTCCAAAACAGCATCTGCAAGTGAGGCTGTAATATCGGGATTAAAACCTTATATGGATGTTGTACTGGTGGGAGATACAACATACGGCAAGTATTGTGGTGCAGCCCTTCTTACTCCCGATAGCCAGCAGAATGCTGATATAAGCAACTGGATGCTTACCCTTGTGGTATATAAGTTTGTGAATGCAGAGGGTTTCACAGATTTTAAGAATGGTATTCCTGCCGACCATGAGGTTGAGGATTCAGGGCTGCTTGCAGGTATCCAACTTGGGAGCCAGGAAGATCCCCTTATTGCAAAAGCGCTGGAAATCATTGGGGGGAGTGGTACAAAAGTTGCTTTTGGACACCCTGTTTTGCCTGATGGAATGATCTTTGATGCCTCTTTGGGTATCCGGGAGTCAAAAGGCGGATATAAAATGGTTTTGGATTTTAAATAAATGTAGAAAAGTATGAAGAGATTGTTAACAGTTTTATTAGTGGCACTTTCTGCTACCCTGTTTGCCCAGGAAGATGCAGGTATGGCCAAGTATCTTGACAAGGATGCTGTTCCTGTTGTTGACGGGAAGGTGGTATTCTCAGACAAGGTGGATATTCTGGATGGTTATTCGGCAGAACAGGTGGGGCAGATTGTAACCGGATGGTTGGACGGTATGTTGAATGAGTATGCTTCCAAGAGCTATGGAGCACATAAGAACAGGATTGTTATAAATAAAGATAACAAGCTCACTGCAATGGGGTATATGGAGGTTGTTTTTACAGATAATGCAATCTCTTTTGACAGAGCTTTCATGAACTCTGTAATTTTGGTGGAATACTCTGCAAGTGAGTGCTCAATAAGGATAGAGCGCATAAAATATGACTATACAGACGCGGGCAAGAAGCAGATTCTTTCAGCCGAGGATTATATCACATATGAGAATGCTGTAAACAAAAAAGGGACGAAACTCTCTGCAATTACAGGAAAGTTCAGGAAAGGGACTATTGATAAGAAAGATGAGATTTTTGGATCATTTAGGGATGCATTCAGGTATTACTCAAAACAGGGAGTGGCTGATGTTGCAAAGAATGCCCCTCACGTTATGATTGCACAACCGGCTCAGGCAGCACAGCCTGCCCAAGCGGCTCCAGTTCAAGTTGCACCTGCAGCGGCAGCTCCTGCTCAGAAAGCGGCAGCTCCATTGGTAGGTTACAGGCAGATTGCTCCAGAGAGCATTCCGGGCAACTTCATTAAGATGGTCTCAAATGACTGGATGCTTATTACTGCAGGCAACAAGGAGAAATTCAATATGATGACAGCAAGCTGGGGAGGTATTGGAGTACTTTACAATAAGCCGGTTGCCATCTGTTTCATTAACCCTGCAAGATATACATATCAGGTTATAGAGAACAGTGATACCTATACCCTTACATTCTATACAGAGGCATATAGGGATGCCCTTAAATATTGCGGAAGCAAATCGGGCAGAGATGAGGACAAGGTTAAAGGTTCAGGACTTACCCCTGTAGAGACAGCTAACGGTGCAATGGCATTTGACCAGGCGTGGATGATAATTGAGTGCAGGAAACTTGTTTCACAGTCAATCTCATTGGATGCGATAAACAACAAGGAGGAGCAGGGCAAGAGGGCTTCACAGCCTATGCACAAGATGTATATTGGAGAGATTCTTAATGTTTGGGTCAAATAGTCTGCTCTGACAGGGAGAAATAATCCACTTTAGGCCATTCTTTTACACGGAGGATGGCCTTTGTTATATCCCTGTTCATCTGACGGGTGAGCCCCGGACCATTCCAGGAAGAGCTGTTTGAGAGGAACACCCAGGTGTATCCGCCTTCCTGGGCTTTTATGAGGGCACTTGTTCCACTCATTGAGCCGCTCCTTAACCAGATTTTTGAATTTGAAGAGGCCCAACCCGCAGGTTTTGCTTCTTTATCATATGGGGTCATGAAATCTACTGTTTCGCTGCTGAGGAAGTTGCTTTTTACAGGGCATTTGTTAATGGCAGAGACCAGTTTGAGTAGCTCTACAGGAGAGGCAACCCATCCTCCTGCACCGTACAGGCCATGTACGTCGTTGCCGCCATGGCTTTTCATTACAAGGGAATCTCTGCCGTCAAATGCAGGAACCGGCTCCGCCTCCTTAACCTCGTAGTAATCTACCTCATTCTCCCTGAATCCCTCAGAGTAGTTGTTGGCAAGATGTATGTCATGGCACCCTATAGGGGCAAGGACAGAATCCTTCACATATTGCTCGTATGGCATTCCAGAGACCTTCTCTATTACCTTTGAGAGTACAATATACCCTAAATTGGAATAGTTGTACCAGCCGCCGGGTTTTGCCCTCAGCCTGTTTTTTGTTGCATAGAGAACCATGTCATCCATGCTTAGAGGGAGAGGCTTATCAAGGTATGCCGCAACCAGCTCCATATTGAATGCAGCATCTCCATGTGGATTGGAGAAACCGCTGGTGTGGCGCAGCAGATGATCTACCGTTATTTTTTTTATGTTCTTGTCCCTATAAGCAAGGAAAAGAGTGTCGTTGAGGATTCCATCTTCTCCAAAGACATAGTCGTGGGGGGAAAGCTTTCCCCTCTCGCAAAGGTGCATTACCGCCACTGCGGTAATAAGTTTTGATACGGATGCCACACGGAAAATATGTTTTACTTCACACTCTGTGCTGTCTGCTATATTGGCATATCCGTACCCTTTTGCATAAAGAAGACTGTCATTTCTCATAAGGGCAAAGGAACCTCCCTTTATCCCCCAGTAGCGCATAAAACGCAGAATGGAGGAGTCGAACTTGCGGGTACTCTCCAAGTCGCTCATGCTGTTGTTCATAAGCTGGTTGAGAGGGGTAGGGGGTGCAACCTGCCGGCACTCCATATTCTCTGTACCGCTGTTTGAACTATGCAAGTTTACAGCCATCACTATAGCTATGACAGTGATGGCTGCAAAAATGAATCTCCTATACTTGCGCAATATGGACATCCCCTGCTTAAATTATTTTTCAAGTTCTTTAACCATATCCTTAATGCCAAGAATCAATTCCGGAACATCAAGTTTCTGAGGACACACTTTGGCGCAAGCACCACAACCTATACATTTGTCTGCTCTTGACCCTTCAGGTACAGTGTTGTAGTATGTTGCAAGGAAAGCGCGTTTCTTCTTGTTGAACTTGCTGTCCTTAGGACCTTTCATGTCTGGAATGTTACTCTCCTTAACGCATTTGTTGTAAGCCTCAAATACTGCAGGGATATCTACACCGTAACGGCATGGCATACAGTATCTGCATGCAGTACATCCAATCTGTTTGTATCTTCTGAACTCTGCAATTGCTTTCTCCAATGCAACCTTCTCTTTCTCGTCAAGAGGTTTGAAGTTGCAGAATGTTGCAAGGTTGTCTTTAAGGTGCTCCATCTCGGTCATACCGCTCAATACGCAGATTACATTTGGAAGTGAACCTACATAACGGAATGCCCATGAAGCAATTGACTGGTCTGGAGCAGCCTCTTTAAGGATCTCGTTTGCATCAGGAGTAAGGCTTGCCAATGCACCACCTTTAAGCGGCTCCATAATCATGCAAGGGATACCTCTTCTCTCAGCCTCTTTATAGAAGAACTCTGCCTCCTGGTCAACCCAGTCTATGTAGTTGATCTGCAACAGTACAAAATCCCACTGGCGTTTATCCAAAATATATGTGAAAAGCTCCTTGCTTCCGTGGAACGAGAAACCAAGTCTCTTGATTCTTCCTGCAGCCTTCTCTTTTGCAAGAACCTCATATCCGCCAAACTCCTCATAAGGTTTGTCATAACCCTCCTGCTCAGAAATTGCATGGCAAAGGTAGTAGTCAAAGTACTCTACACCGCACTGCTGCAACTGGGTGTTGAACAGTTCCTGAGCTTTCTCAGGACTTGTGATAAGCCAGCCTGGCATCTTGTTACATAGGGTAAAGCTCTCTCTTGGGTATTTCTTGAGCATAGAGCCAATTGCCTCTGCAGATTTGCCGTTATGGTAGTTCCATGCGGTATCGTAGTGGCTGATGCCGCTGGCGTATGCGTGGTCAATAAGGGCCTGTGACTTTTCCATGTCAATAGCCTTAACTTTTCTACCTCTTGCATCAACTTCCCCTGTTTCATAAGTAGGGAATCTCATACATCCGTAGCCCAACAATGAAATCTCCTTGCCGGTAATCTCATCCATTTTCTTGGCCATTATAAGGGTGCCGTTTGCAGCCTCCTCTTTAACTTTGCCTTTACAGCTTGTAATAAGTGAGTATCCTCCTGCTATTGCCAATGCACCAAAACCAATGCGTTTGAGTGCCTCTCTGCGGGAAATAGTTTTATTTGCGTTCTGTGCCATGTTAAATTAATGTTTATTGGGGTGTAAAGTTAAACAAATTTTCATACTTTTACTAACTGTAATAAAACTATCGGGATAAATGTTAAAAAATTGATAATATGAGGTTTGTATTTTTTATTCTGGCATTGGCACTGGCGGTGCTCCCTGCACGGGGACAACAGGGGTATATCCCTACAAAAGAGAATCTGGAGTCCAGGAAGGAGTTTGATCAGGCGAGGTTTGGAATATTCATCCATTGGGGAATTTACTCAATGTTGGGGGATGGAGAATGGGTGATGCACAACAAAAATATAAATTACAGGGAGTATGAGAAGCTTGCAGGGGGATTCTACCCCTCAAAGTTTGATGCCGCCCAGTGGGTAAGTGCAATCAAGGGGTCGGGAGCAAAATATATCTGCATCACTTCCCGACATCACGACGGATTCTCCATTTTCCACACAAAGGCCAGCCCGTACAATGTGGTGGATGCAACTCCGTTCAAAAGGGATATCCTTGCGGAGATTGCGGCCGAGTGTCACAAGCAGGGGATAAGGCTCCATTTCTATTATTCCCACATAGATTGGGGCAGGGAGGATTACTATCCTGTTGGAAGAACAGGGCATGGAACAGGCCGCACAGGTTATTTCAACGGCCGGAAACTTTCGCAGTTGGATTCTGCAGTATTCCAGACAAACTGGGCGTATGAGAACTATCTCAAATTTATGGACACCCAGCTTACAGAGCTCCTTACAAATTACGGCCCTGTTGGGGCAATCTGGTTTGACGGCCTTTGGGACAGGGACAAACAGGAAAACGGCCTGTTGGCCCAGACCTGGAACCTTGACAACCAGTATTCGCTTATCCACAAATTGCAGCCTGGTTGTCTTGTGGGCAACAACCATCATATGGATCCGTTTCCTGGAGAGGATATCCAAATCTTTGAGAGGGATATCCCCGGACAGAACCTTTACGGCTACTCGGAGCAAGCCATAAGCACAGTGCTTCCTCTGGAAACCTGCCAGACAATGAACCGTTCCTGGGGCTACAGGGTTACAGACACCACCTACAAATCTGTGGAATTCCTTATCAAATACCTTGTACAAACAGCTGCAAAAGGGGCAAATTTGCTTCTCAACATAGGTCCAAGGCCTGATGGTACTCTTCCCGACGAATCTTTGCTCCGCCTTGCCGCAATGGGCAAGTGGATGGATGTGTATGGAGAGACAATCTACGGAACCAAGGCAGGTATTGTGCCCCAGCAGCCTTGGGGTGTTTCAACCCGCAAAGGGAACAGGAACTTCCTGCATGTGTTCAAGGATACCACAGAGATATTTTTGCCGCTTGCAAATGCCAATATAAAGGGATGTAAAACTTATGTTGGGGGAACCCCTGTAGAATATAGGGATGCAGATGGGGGAGTTGTAATCGCTCTGCCGCAGGGGGGACAGAAGAGTGAATTGGAAAAAATGTCGGGAATACAGGTGATTGAAATGGAGTGCGTGGGCGTGGATGTGGAGGCTATGAAAACCTCTGTAAAGGAGTTGTTGGAGAAATATCCGCAGGCCACCCTGCAGGATATCTACAAGAACAGTTTCCAGGACTATTTTGGCCCTGCCCACATAATGGCAAAAAGAGAGAATGTGATAGGGTACCTTAAAATGGAGCTTGCCCAGATGGAGAAGGAGCAGACCCAGCAGAATGGCCCAAAGTCTCCCGACAAATACTTTACCCCTTGCGGCTGGAGACACAACTACTACCAGGTATCCCTTGATGTCATAAAGGACGGACTTCTTACCCTAGATGAGTTTGCAGATGCCTTTATGGCCGGTGGCGGTGCTGAGCCCCAGGTTACAGAGCAGTGGCTGCAGGAGTGGGAGATGCTCAAACAGGCTGTAAAAGAGGTGGCTCCGCAGATGGAGGGATTCCAGCAGGACGATGCAAAAATCACCTCCCTTATAAAACAGGGCAAATATGTGGTGCACCACAGCAGCCGGTTTAATGAGGCCTACAAGCCGCACTACCGTATAATGAAGCGGGAATTTTTAGAAAAAATTTTTGCCAAGTTAAAATAACGTTGTCTTTTTGTACAACTGATTGAAAATCAGTTGTGTAAAAACAGCACTTTTAAATTTTTTTAAAAGTGCTGTTTTTTATTTGCTTATAAATCAGCAAATTGTACAAAAAGACAACGTAATATACTGTGCAGACTATTTTATAATAGCAAGTAAAAAAGTATATTTGCGATAGCATTTGGTGATGCACATGAATCAGTATGTGCAGAGAGGGAATCCGGTGAGAATCCGGAACAATGCCCGTTGCTGTGAGCCTGTGTTGAGCAGATACTTTCTGAGCCACTGTAAAAGGGAAGGCGTATCTGCAAGGCGAGTCAGAAAACCTGCCAGATGGATGGTTGTATCAATTGCCTCTCGGGAATAAGGGGGAGTTGGTTGTCGGGAAGAAATAAATTAAAAATATACACATATGATTCAAACAGTTATAAAAAGGGATGGCCGTATTGTAGGGTTCAATGAGGCCAAGATTGCTGCTGCAATCCGCAAGGCTATGTTGCATAGCCCTGAGGGGGAGGATGAGGATCTTATTAAAAAGATTACAGACCGTATTGCCTGCAAGGGTAATGAGCAGATGCATGTGGAGGAGATTCAGGACCTTGTAGAGTTTGAACTTATGAAGAGCCCCCGAAAGGAGGTTGCCAAACTGTATATTGCGTACAGGGACAAAAGGACAGTAGCCCGCAAGGCAAAGACCCGTGGAATTTTTCTGGAGATTATAGAGACAAAATCCAATGATGTCACCAGGGAGAATGCTAATATGAATGCAGATACCCCGGCAGGTATGATGATGAAGTTCTCAAGTGAAACTACAAAACCGTTTGTAGATGACTATCTCCTATCAGATGATGTTAAGGCTGCTGTAAGTCAGAACTACATACATATCCATGACAAGGATTATTATCCTACCAAGAGCCTTACCTGTGTGCAGCACCCTATAGACAAGATTCTCAAGAACGGTTTCAGTACCGGTCATGGTGAGTCACGCCCTGCAAAAAGGATTGAGACTGCAAGTATCCTTTGCTGTATCTCTATGGAGACAGCTCAGAATGAGATGCATGGCGGACAGGCAATACCTGCTTTTGACTACTATCTTGCCCCATTTGTAAGGAACAGCTACATAGAGGAGATAAAGATTCTGGAGAAACTGTCGGGAGAGGATTACTCTGAGTTGTATGATGCCCATATTGATGATTATATCATAAGGGATTTGGATGGCAAGGATTCCGAGGGGAGGATTACAGGTGTTCCGTTGAAAGGGATTGACAGGGTAAAACAGCATGCCATAAACCGTACGGCACAGAGAGTGCACCAGTCTATGGAGGCATTTGTACACAATATGAACACTATCCACAGCCGTGGAGGAAATCAGGTTGTGTTCAGTTCCATCAATTACGGAACTGATACCTCTGCGGAGGGACGTTGTATAATAAGGGAGCTGCTCCATACCACATACCATGGAGTGGGCAACGGATCAACAGCCATCTTCCCTATCCAGATATGGAAGAAGAAGAGGGGTGTGAGCTATCTCCCTACAGACAGGAACTATGACCTTTACAAATTTGCATGTATGGTGAGTGCCAAAAGGTTCTTCCCTAACTTTGTGAACCTGGATGCTTCATACAATTACCATGAGCTTTGGAGAGAGGATGATCCTGAGCGCTACAAATATGAGGTGGCTACAATGGGTTGCCGTACAAGGGTGTTTGAGAACCGTTTTGGAGAGAAAACCTCTATTGGAAGGGGTAACCTTTCATTCACTACTATAAATATTGTAAAGCTTGCATTGGAGAGCAAGTTGGCTACAGACAACCAGGGGCAGAGAATAAACTTGTTCATGAGCAAGCTGGATGCTGTACTGGAGATTGCTGCAAAACAGTTGCACGAGCGTTTCTGCTTCCAGAAAACTGCTCTTGCAAAACAGTTCCCGCTCCTTATGAAGTCTCTATGGACCGGTGCAGATAAATTGAAACCTACAGATACAATAGAACCTGTAATAAACCAGGGAACACGGGGTATTGGTTTTATTGGATTGGCAGAAACTCTTATTGCTCTTGTTGGCAAACATCATGGAGAGGATGCCGCCGCTCAGGAGTTGGGGTTGAAGATTGTAACTTATATGCGTGACAGGGTACAGGAGTTCTCAACCCGCTATGGTCATAATTATAGTGTACTGGCTACTCCGGCTGAGGGGCTGTCGGGAAGATTCACAAGAAAGGACAGGAAGGACTTTGGTATTGTTGAAGGTGTTACAGACAAGGATTACTATACCAACTCAAATCATGTACCGGTATATTACAAATGTACCCCTCAGCACAAGGCTGCAATTGAGGCTCCATACCATAAACTTACAGGTGGCGGACATATCTTCTATGTGGAGATTGACGGTGATGCTACCCATAACCCTGAGGCAATAATGAATATAGTTGACCTTATGGACAAGTATGACATAGGATACGGCTCTGTGAACCACAACAGGAACAGATGTCTTGATTGCGGATATGAAAATTCCCAGAAAGATTTGCAGGAGTGTCCTAAATGTGGCAGTGGAAATATAGACAAACTGCAGCGTATCACAGGTTATCTTGTGGGTACTACAGACCGTTGGAACAGAGCAAAATTGGCTGAGTTGAACGACAGGGTTGTACATGAGTAAGCTTAGAATTCTGGATATTATAGACGGAACCGTGGTGGATGGTCCCGGTTTCCGTCTTTCCATTTATTGTGCCGGGTGCAACCACAGGTGCAAGGGGTGCCATAATCCGCAATCATGGGCATTTGACGGCGGCAAGGAGATGGATGTGGAAGAAGTGCTTGCTGTAGTTAAGGAATCTCCATGGAATGTAACCCTCAGTGGAGGAGACCCCTTTTACCAGGCAGAGGGATTTGCTGCCCTTGCCCGCAGGATAAAAGAGGAGACCGGCAAGACCATATGGTGCTATACAGGCTATACCATTGAGGAACTGGTGCAGGAAAATGACCCTGCCAAGATTGAGCTTTTAAGCCTGACAGACACACTTGTAGATGGCCCTTTTGTGGAGGAGCTCAGGGACGAGCAGCTCCGTTTCAGGGGGAGCTCAAACCAGAGAATTCTGCAAAAAGAGGAAATTTTGCAGAGGATTTCTTTGGTTAAATAAAAATTAATTATATAAATTTGTACCAGCAAATGGTTCCTGAAGGGCTTTATACTGCCCCGATGGAGAATAGGGAATCCGGTGAGAATCCGGGACAATACCTGTTGCTGTGAGTTCCATTCCTTACGGAATTTGAATTTACCAAACTCTTTGCCACTGGCGCAGGGCGCTGGGAAGGCTTGGTAAATGGAACGAGTCAGAAGACCTGCCACTTTGCTTTAAAAGATTTTGGCCTGCAGGTTACGGGTGAGAATCAAAACAGTTTTTTATCCGTATTATATAGTAAAGTAAGGTAGGGCAGGCCGGCTTTCATTCATTTGTACACCATTGGTGCATAATTGAATGCCCCTATCAGATACTTTTCTTTATCCCGATAAATAATGTTTTGAGTTTTTCCTGTACCCTTGGTCCCAAGGACGCAGTATTAACTTAAAACATTTTTTTATGGAAAAACTACCTTACGAACAGCCTCAGATTGAGGTTATTGAAATTGATGTTGAACAAGGCTTTGCAGCAAGCGGCGGCCCAGGAGAATCAGAAGTGGACCCATGGGCTTAATTAAAACGAATCTTAAACTTTCTTGATATGAAAAAGCTATTTCAAATATTGGCAATTGCTGCAATTGTTGTATCATGCAGCAAAGATGAGATTGTTCCTGTACAAGGAACCTATACCCTTACAGGATATACTAACGTAGAGACAAAAACAGATTTTGGAACCCCAGCGCAAGATGGCTCTTCAATTCCATTTGAGTGGAGTGCGGGGGACAAGATATGGAGCAATGGCGCGCAGAGTGGAGCCGCCGAAATTGATGCAAACACAGGAAAAGCAGTCTTTTCATTCACTACAGCACCAGGATCTGATGTATATTACAATATGACAGGAAGTTCAAATCAGGCAAATGTACCTGCAGCACAAAGCACAGCAAATAATTTGGGTGCAAATGGTGATTTTGGTTATGCAACTGTTTCAAACGGTTCATTCACTCTTGAGCATGCTACAGCTTATTTGTGGTTTGATGTAACCTCTTCCATTGCAAATGCAACATTGGAGTGGGTGAAAGTAGATGCTGCAGATGCGGATATTGCTGGAAAAGCAACTTGGAACGGAACTGCTTTTGGCTCTGTTACTGATGGAAGCAAAACTGTAACATTAACGGTAAACCAGACTCTTGCTCCTATAAACCAAAATGTTTGGGCAATGGTAGTATTGCCAGCTGATCTTTCAGGTAAAGAGGTAAAAGTGACTTATAAGCTTACAGTAGGCGGAGCAGACAAATATTATAAACAAACCTTTACCGAGAAATCTTTAACTGCAGGAAAAACCCAAAAAATCACAACTGTTATTGCTGAAAGTGACCTGACAGATTATATGGAGTTGAGAGTACTTACTTTTGAGGATGGAACGCAGATGTTTAATCCGTTTATAATAAAAACATATTGTTATGACACATATGGATCAGGAGATTATGAAGTTGAAGGATCATATCAGATTAGCAAATGGAGTGATTTGATACCAACATTGCAAAAAGCGGATCCTCTAAATTATGGAACTTATGATACATCAATTTATTATGATATATGGAGTTGTCCATTAAAAACAGATTATTATTGGTCTGACGAAAATAACACATTCTTAAAACATAATTTGTTAGAAACAGAAGTTGATTTGGATTGGGACGGTAATCCGGATGCAATATGCAGGACATATAGAAATGGTGGACATGCTATATCCAACTTTAAAGAGGCTGTTGTTGATGAAGATGTACCTTCAGGATATACTCAAGATTGGTCTGAAGTGATGTTGTCTCTTCCTATAGATGCCAGAAGTGGAAGTAACTTCTGTGTTCATAACGGATATTCTCAAAATGAAGCATCAATGCACTCAATAGAATTTTCTGATGGAATTGCTCGTGTTATAGACCATATGTATGTAACAAATACAAGTTATGTTCTTCACTCTCTAAAATATGGTGACTCTTTCAATACAGCAGCTGTAGCCACCACATGGTTCAAGCTCACTGCTATTGGGTACAATGGTACTACCAAAGTGGGTTCAGTTGATTTTCTTCTATGTGATGGAAGTGATGGTATTGTTGAAACTTGGGAGAAATTTGAACTTCATTCATTAGGCAAAGTTACATCTGTAAAATTTACACTATCTGCAAGTGAAGACCAGTGTGACAGTTATTTAGGTCTGAATACACCAGGCTATTTTGCATATGATGATGTGGCTGTAAGATTTTAATCTCTTGAGAAAATGAAAAAACAATTTTTATATATGATGGCAGTTGTATTGGTTATCTCATCCTGCAATAAGGATGGGGTAATCGGTACTTCTGTAGATAAGCATTATAGAGCTAAGACAGAGGTGTCTGCATGCTCTTATAGTAGAGTTTTTGAATATACCCCTGCTCCAGGTCAGTTTATAAATGAAACCAAAACAGGTGGTTTTACCGGTAATGAAACTACTGCTCAGGCTGCTGTGGAGTATGCAAAGGGGCGTATGGATAAGGGCTCTTATGTCTCTTTGGGTGGTTTTGGCGGCTATATTGTTGTAGGTTTTGACCATAGTGTGGATAATTTGTCGGGATACGACTTTGCTGTTAAAGGGAATTCATTCAAGGGATCTTCTGAACCGGGAGCTGTTTGGGTTATGCAGGACGAAAATGGTGATGGATTGCCTAATGATAACTGGTATGAACTTAAAGGTTGTGAGACAGGATTGGAATGCACAATCCAGAATTATGAGGTTACATATTACAGACCTGAGCAAGCCCACAAACCTGTAAAGTGGACTGATAATAGGGGTAATGAAGGACAGATAGATTATCTTGGAATGTACCATTCGCAGGATTATTATTATCCCAACTGGATTTCTGCTGACAGTTATACATTAAAAGGTACTTGTCTTGAGGCTAGGAACTATGACAAGTCAGGCAACGGAAGTTATTGGGTACAGCCGGAGTATGATTGGGGCTATGTGGATAATTACAGTTCAATTGACTTGTATGATGGGAATATTACAGAGTTGAAAGGGTGTAATCTTTTTGATATATCTAACGCAATAGACTCCAAAGGTGAATCCGTTGCATTAAAATTTATTGACTTTGTAAAAGTTCAAGGTGCTCTTAATACCAAGAGCGGAGGTTTGGGAGAAAACTCTGTAGAGGTATTGGGTTTCTATGATTATACAATGCTTAATTCCGCACTTTAATGCATTTTGTTCGTTTTTTATTTAGGTATGTATTGCAGTTGCTCCTTTTGGTGGGGGCAACTGCTTGCATGAAATGGGAGTATGGGCAGCAGGAGGAGTTTCATTTTCCCGATGAAGGACTGTATATAACCAATGAGGGCAATTTCCAGTATGGAAATGCCACCTTGTCGTTCTATAATCCTCAGACCGGGGCGGTAGAGAATGAGGTGTTCTACCGCTCCAATGCAATGAAGCTGGGGGATGTTGTGCAATCTATGACAATACGCAACGGCATTGGCTGGATTGTGGTGAACAACTCCCATGTAATTTTTGCGGTGGATCCTGTTACTTGCAGGGAGATAGGGCGTATCACCAATCTTACCTCTCCAAGGTATATGCATTTTATCTCTGACGAGAAGGCTTATGTAACCCAGATATGGGATAACCGTATCTTTATTGTAAATCCCAAGACTTTCCAAATTACAGGATACATCCACTGCCCCAATATGACAATGGAGCAGGGCTCTACAGAGCAGATGGTGCAGTATGGCAAGTATGTGTTTGTAAACTGCTGGTCTTACCAGAACAGGATCCTTAAAATTGATACAGAGACAGATACTGTAGTTGATGAACTCGTTGTGGGCATTCAGCCAACCTCATTGGTGCTGGACAAGAACAACAAGCTTTGGACAGTTACCGACGGTGGTTATGAAGGTAGCCCTTATGGACATGAGGCTCCATCTTTATACCGTATAGATGCAGAGACCTTTAAAATAGAAAAGCAGTACAAATTCAAGTTTGGTGATGCTCCGTCTGAGGTGCAGCTAAATGGTGAAAAGGACAGGATATACTGGATAAATGATGATATATGGGAGATGTCTATAGAGGAGGATATTCTTCCTGCAGAGCCTTTCTTGCCAGCTCACGGTACAATCTATTATGGCCTTACGGTTAGCCCGTACAACGGTGACGTTTACATTGCTGATGCAATTGATTATCAGCAGCAGGGGATGATTCTCCGCTATTCTTCCAATAAGGAGCTTCTGGATGAGTTTTATGTAGGTATAATCCCAGGAGCTTTTTGCTGGAAATAGGAGGTACGTTATGGTAAAGTTATATGGTAAATATGTTTTGTTTTTAGCTACGGCTATGCTGTGGCTTGGCCTTGCTCCAGCAATGGGGCAGGGTAGGGCTGCAGATGATACCACACACAAATGGCACTTCAGGATAAATGAGGTGAATGTGGTTGCAAAGCGCCCTATGAAGGAGATTGGTGTGCAGAAGACCAAGTTTGATTCACTTGTCCTTAAGGAGAACATTTCCCTCTCCATGGCAGATATCCTTACATATCATGCCCCTGTTTTCGTAAAGAGTTACGGAAGGGCAACCCTCTCTACTGTGGCATTCAGGGGTACTTCTCCGTCGCATACACAGGTGACATGGAATGACATGAAGATAAACAACCCCATGTTGGGTATGACAGATTTCTCAACTATCCCATCTTACTTTATAGATGATGCCTCTCTTTTGCACGGTACTTCTTCTGTAAATGAGACAGGTGGCGGTTTGGGTGGAGTGGTTAAACTTTCTACAAAACCGGCCCAGCAGGAGGGATGGGGTTTGCAGTATGTGCAGGGTGCGGGTTCGTTCAGCACCTTTGATGAGTTTTTGCGTGTAACATGGGGTAACCATAAATGGCAGAGCTCCACAAGGGCGGTGTTCTCTTCTTCCCCCAATGATTACGAGTACCGTAACCATGACAAGAAGGAGAATATCTATGATGAGAACAACAAGATTATAGGGCAGTATTATCCCATAGAGAAAAACCGCAGCGGCGCATATAAAGATTTCCATTTTCTGCAGGAGGTGTATTACAATACCGGCAAAGGTGACCGTTTTGGATTGAATGCATGGTATATAGGCTCCAACAGGGAGTTGGCCATGCTTACAACAGATTATGGCCAGGAGACTGATTTTGAAAACAGGCAAAGGGAGCAGACTGTACGCACTGTGGCTACCTGGGACCATTTTTCAGACAAATGGAAGGCCGGTGCCAAGGGCGGTTACATTCATACATGGTTGGCTTATGACTATAAAAGGGATTTGGGTAATGGCATAATGGCCTCAATGACCCGTTCCAGAAGCAAGGTTAATACTTTCTACGGTCAGTTGAACGGAGAGTATACCCCAATGAAAGAGTGGTATTTTACAGCAAACCTTTCTGCCCATCAGCATTTTGTGCAGAGTCAGGACAAGAATATCATTCTGCAGGAGGGGGACAAGGCAATTGTGGGATATGACAAGGCAAGGGTGGAGTTGTCGGGAAGCGTATCTGCAAAATGGCGCCCTGTTGAGCGGTTTGCAATGTCTGTGGTGCTGAGGCAAGAGATGTATGGTACGCAGTGGGCTCCGCTTATTCCGGCATTTTTTATGGACGGAGTTGTTTCCCAGAAGGGCAATGTGGTGCTTAAGGCATCCATTTCCAGAAATTACCGTTTTCCAACCCTTAATGACATGTATTTCTTGCCTGGAGGAAACCCGGATTTGAAGCATGAAAACGGTTTTACCTATGATGCTGGAGCAAGCTTTGAAATTGGCAAGAATGACATATTTTATCTGAAAGGTGGAGTTTCCTGGTTTGACTCGTATATAGACAACTGGATTATCTGGCTCCCGACAACCAAAGGCTTTTTCTCCCCACGCAATATTAAGAGGGTGCATGCTTATGGCGTGGAGAGCAACGGAGATTTGGAGGTGATCCTTTCCCGCAACTGGAAGCTTGATATGCAAGGTACCTGGTCATGGACACCCTCTATAAATGAAGGTGAGCCAATGAGCCCGGCTGACAAGTCAGTTGGTAAACAACTGCCTTATGTCCCTGAGTATTCTGCTACTGTGAATGGCCGTTTGAGCTATAAGAGCTGGTCTTTCCTTTATAAGTGGTGTTATTACAGCCGCAGATATACCATGTCAAGCAATGACATTACCCTTACTGGTGCCCTGCCAAAATATTATATGAGTTCCATTACGCTGGAGAAAGGAGTGCAGTTGAAGTGGGCTGACCTTTCCCTTAAAGGTACTGTAAATAACCTGTTTAATGAGGATTATCTCTCTGTTCTGGCCCGTCCTATGCCTGGTATAAACTTTGAATTTTTTATAGGTATTACACCAAAATTCAGGGCTGATTGATAACTTTTTTAACATTTTTTATCCGTTGTGGATAAAAAAGTACTATATTTGTCATGCTTTTGAAATACAAAGCCCATTTTATTTCTTGTACTTATTTCTATTAATTTATAAATAGGTTTTTTGTTATTTTGAAAAAAGGTTGCCCTGCACCGGCAACCTTTTTTTATCTTTGTACTTTGTCACAGCTGAAGTATGAACAAAACAGTTTTTGATCCGTTGCGTAAAAAGAGTGTTGCCCTTACCCCGGAAGAGGAGGTGAGGCAGTTCTTTATTGCATGGCTAAGCAGGGAGAGGAACTGGCCCCTTGCCCTTATGGCAAGCGAGTATGGATTGAAGTTCAATGGACGGAGCTACCGGTGTGACATTGTGGCTTTCAACAGGGAGTTGCAGCCTCAGATTATTGTAGAGTGCAAGGCTCCTGGTGTTAAGCTTGGACAGCAGGTGGTAGATCAGGTGATTACCTATAACAGGATACTTAATGTACCCTATATAGTCATTACTAATGGAGGAACCACCTATATTTGCAGTTTGAATAAGGAGACGGGGAAATATGAGTATGTTGCGGATTTGCCGCATTACCCCAACATTTGATTTGAGAGATGGAATATTTGAAGAGTAAAATATTTAAGATTGTATCTTCCGCTGCCAAGGAGCAGGGGGTGAGGGCTTTTGTCATTGGTGGATATGTGAGGGACTGTTTCCTTGACAGACCTTGTAAGGATATTGACATTGTGGTTGAGGGAAGCGGAATTGAGCTTGCCGAGCTGGTTGCCAAAAAGGTGGGCAGCAAGCTTTCTGTGTTCAAGAACTTTGGCACCGCAATGCTCAGATATAAGGAGGACAGAAAGAGCGAGGATTGGATGGAGATAGAGTTTGTGGGGGCAAGAAAAGAGTCCTACAGGAGAGAATCAAGAAAACCTATAGTTGAGGACGGCACTCTGGAGGAGGACCAGCAGAGGAGGGATTTTACTATAAATGCCCTGGCGTTCAGTTTGCAGAAGGAGGATTATGGAGCCCTTGTAGATCCTTTCAACGGAATGGAGGATTTGCGCAAAGGCCTTATAAGAACACCATTGGACCCGGATACAACTTACTCGGATGATCCATTGAGGATGATCCGTGCAATAAGGTTTGCCACCCAGCTCGGTTTTACAATTGTTCCCGAGTCTTTGGAGAGCATAGAGAGGAACAAGGAGAGGTTGGGAATCCTCTCCAGGGAAAGGATAGCGGAGGAACTGCACAAGATACTAAAGGCTCCAAAACCATCTGTGGGATTCTATCTTTTGCAGCAGACAGGGCTATTGCCGCAGTTTCTCCCTCAGATAAGCAACCTTAAAGGGGTTGAGACTCTGGAGGGTAAGGGGCATAAGGATATTTTTGCCCACACTTTGCAGGTTCTCGACAACATTTGCCCCAATACAGACAACCTTTGGCTCAGATGGGCTGCCCTGTTGCATGATATCGGGAAGCCTTCTACCAAAAAATATGAGCCAGGAGTTGGCTGGACATTCCATAGCCACGATTTCATAGGGGGCAAGATGGTACCCGGGGTGTTCAAACAGCTTAAGATGCCTCTCAACGAGAAGATGAAGTATGTGCAGAAGATTGTACAGCTCCACTTGCGTCCCATAGCATTGGCTCAGGAGGAGGTTACTGATTCTGCAGTAAGACGCCTGTTGTTTGATGCCGGGGATGATGTGGATGACCTTATGACCCTATGTGAGGCAGATATCACCTCCAAGAATGACAAACTGGTTCAGAAGCACAAACGCAACTTTGCACTGGTGCGTGAAAAACTGGTTGAGGTGGAACAGAAAGATGCCATCAGAAACTTCCAGAACCCAATTACCGGAGAACTTATAATGGAGAAATACAACATACCTCCATGCAAGGAGATTGGAATAATAAAGGAGTTTGTAAAAGAGGCAATCCTGGAGGGTGTGATAGAGAACAACTATGACCAGGCATACGCCTTAATGGAACAGAAAGCTAAAGAAATGGGGCTGTAGAGCCCCATTACTTCATTTATAGGTATATCACGTGCCTGTCTGAACTTACTGCGCCAAAAATACCCAACCCATTCTTAACATTGCTTGCTATAATGATAGGTTCTGTATATGCATCTTGCTCTGTTATGCGGTAAAGCATTGTGGATTTAAGATAATAATACAATTCTTTTGTTATGGATTGCAATTCCACTACCACATATGGATTATTCAAATTGCCACTTCTCAAACGGCTTTCTACGGTAAATACATACTCTTCACCATCAAAAATATCATCAGTGAATATATTTGAAAAGCCTGCAGGCCAACCTTTATAGTCTTTATACAGTTGGTCATCCTTAAAGATTATATCATCAGATGTGAATATATCTGTTACAGCATACGAATATCCGTCACCCATATAAAAGCTTTCATTGGCAGCTCTTACTTTTAGTCTATAATAATTTCTTTCAGCCCCTGGATCATTAATTTTTAAAGTAATTATTGCAACAGAATCAATGAATGACCAATCCGTTATTATATTTGAAAGCGATGGAATTGGATACTTGGAATATTTTTTTTCACAAGATACGACTTCTATTTTGGAATGCTTGGGAATCTGTACTTGGGCCTCAACCGGTGCATATCCATCCGCTTCAATACTTAATTTTAATTCATCTCTCTCCTTAGGGATATAATCACCTCTATAAGAATATGTCTTATAATCATATTCTAAAGGGATATGTTCATCTTTATTAACAACCAGTGATACATGTGCATTTTTCAGTACAGCATCACCTGTATATGCAGGTTCACTTCCGTAAGGATAGTTCATTTCATAATACCAATAGTCCATTGCCGGCAACATACTCATCTCCCAATAGTTATAGACTTTTGAAACGGAAACTGAAAACACAGTATCCGCACAGGCTATGCTGTTTATGGTGAGTTCATCTACAGTATCATCATCATTGTAGTATAAAATCTTTTCACAACTACACATAATTGGCAACAGCAATATTGATAATATGATACATTTAAATCTTTTCATATTCTAAAATGTTAAGGCAATATTTAATGATGGCATAATAGGGAACATGCATACCCCTTTAAGCACAGGCTGATTCTCGTGGTAGCCCAAATACACACTGGAAATATTCATCCTGTTATAAACATTATACACATCCAATGATATATCCAGATCTCCAATACCAACAAATGCAGTAAAGTTTATACTTAAATCCAGTCTGTGTATATATGGCAATATATAGCCATTACGCTCTTTTGGGGTATAATATCTCAAATATTTCATAAAATGTATTGGCTTATCAAAGGCAGATGAAATATACTCGCTCTGACCTTTATAAAGGTCTCCACTAAAAGGATAGCGGTAAGGATCATACTCTTCCGGTTTTCCGCCATATATCCCTTTTGTGGTAATTGTACCTCTTCTTCCGCTCTGGAATGTCCAATTTGCAGATATTCTCCAATGCTTGTTGAATTGATGAGAAAAAACCACATTTAGATTATGCCTTTTGTCATTACCGGCATAAAACTCCTTGCCTCCATTAATGACACCTTCTGATGAATCAAATTTTCTTAGTGATTTGGCCAGAGTGTATCCTATCCAACCTGTAGTGGCTCCTGTTCTCTTTTCAAGCAGAATCTCCAAACCATATGCCCTTCCCTTGCCAAGAACTACCATTTTTTGCCAATCACCATGCATCCCAGTATATGAACTGCCTTCTGCATACTCCAAAACATTATCCATTGTTTTATAATACCCTTCTACAGATGCATATATCCCATTCGTTATATTATAATTGTAGCCTAAAGCTACCTGATTGGATGTCATAAGGGGTATATCTTTTGTTATTGGAACCCATACATCGGATGGCATTACCAGATTACTGCTACTGAGCAAATGCAGACCTTGCCCCATTCTGGAATATGAGGCTTTGAACGACATATCTTCATTCAAGAGATACCTTACATTCAATCTGGGTTCTATAGAGTGATATATTTTCCCCTTAACAATATATAGTGTATATCTTAATCCAATATTTGTCCTCCATTTCTCACTCAAGTCAAAATCATCCTCTGCATACAAGGAGAGCGTTTGCAAATTATAATTATGGCCCAATACTGTATCTATATATTGTGGGAAAATTGTATAGCTATTCCCCGTCCTAACCTTTTTAAATGCATCTTTATAGACATCAACTAAAGGGCCAAATTGTTGCCACGAAAATTTCAGACCTCCTCTTAAATTATGCTTTTCATGTGTTTTAAATATAAACTCAGAAGCTATAGAATAATCATTTATTTCAGAATTATATTTTACATAAGAATCCTCTTTATATTGTGAAATGGTATCGTTATAAAGTGGTGCAATTTGAGTTTCATCAATTTTAGAGGACATTTTCAGCATATAATCATATCGGCTGAAGCTAAAATTGGTATTTATTGAAACCCCTTGGTCTTTCTCATGTCTCCAGAATATACTGGATACAATATTCCCCCAATTACACTCCGTAGCGTTACTTATACTCTTATTTTGCATAATCTGTTCAGAAGGATCTGCATATGCATTAGAACTGGATGATTTACTGTCCGTAGGTGCTGAATCATTTACATCATTACCCTTATAAAAGAATGCTGATATTTTATCTCTATTTGAGAATTTATGCACCAGTTTGGCACTTATGTCATAATAATCCATATTGGCATATGCCCTGAGGCTTTGTGGCTGATCATATATTTTCTCAAGAAAAGGAGTTACAATCAATTTTGTATAAGATGCTCTCGCTCCAATATTGAATGATGTATTGCCTCTACTGATAGGACCTTCCAATTGTAGTCTGGATGATAAAACCCCAATCCCAATACTCCCTTTGAATTTATCAAAATCGCCATCCTTGATTCCTATATCCACAATACTTGAGAGTCTGGCTCCGTATCTTGCGGGAAAAGCACCTTTATAAAGGACAACATTATCAATTATATCTGCATTAATGGCTGATACAAAACCCTTAAGGTGTTCGGCATGATATAGCGTACCACCGTCCAAGGTAATCAGATTCTGGTCATAATTACCACCACGCACATAAATGCCCGCCTTCCCATCACCTGTAGATTGGACACCAGGCAGCATCTGTAATACCTTAAGAACATCCGTTTCTCCAAAAATTTTAGGCATTACTTTCACTTGCATAGCAGGGAGAGAAATTGCACTCATCTGGGTGCTTTTTGCTCCGGACACTGCCCGCTCGCCATATACATATATATGAGGTAGTGGAATTGAGCTGTCTCCCACTTTTGTTGAAGTAGAATCCGGTTCTCTATTGGTGTGGGATACATTCTGTGCAAAAACCTGCGAACCTAACAATACAATAACCAGAAAAAGTAATTGTTTCATTAATGACTATATTATACTTAGTTTATTACTATTGCCTCGCAAAAATAAGTAACAATGTTTTCTCCGTTACTGAGACAGATTTCACAAGAGACTGTAAATAAACCTGCCGTATATATTGCAATATTTGCATTGCTACCATTATTTGTAATAGATACTAAATTCTCAGAAATAGGTTCATCTGTTTTCGTATCCAGCACACTCCAATTATATATTAATGAAGGGCCTTGAGGTATAACAGCAGCAGTATTTTGACTAATATAATAATCTGCTGTTTCTCCAACATAAACTTCATCATCCCATACTGAACAGCTTAACGCACCGCTAAGATATATATTTTTTTATAGTATTATTCGATTCTGTTGTTTCATCATAATAATCATTTGTCCAATATTTACTTAAATTGGTTCCTCCAGATGAATTATATTGAGGAAGATAACTTGGAGCTCCTCCATCTTTCATTATCCATACATACCCGTGACAATTATACTCACTAGTTGAAGATTCTAAAATTTCGGCATTAGGATATGTTTGAGAAACCCAATTGTCATTGGCGGCTCTTTCTTGTGCAGTCAATTCTGCATAGATCATTACTTCTACAGGTTTGCCGAATTTTGTATAAGCTGTTAATGTTATTGGTGTTGACTGCCCATATGCATATGCTGTATATATAATTAGTATAATGGTATAAATAAACTTCTTCATAATGCTATTTTTTGATAATTAGATTAGAAATCTGAGTCTTTGTCATCATAGGATGTCAGGTTTATACTAAACAATGATGTTGTAGCATTTAGAATAATGACAAGTGTTAATAATAATGTTTTCATGATATGAATAGTTTTAGTGTTTATGTAAAGCTATTGAATAAAAGTTTTACATCTGTCTATTTTGGCCGCTGCAATTACAGACAATTATAAAATAGATAAACAAGCAAAGACTGATATAGATGCCATAATAAACAATAGGGAAGAGTTTATAAAATCCACACTCGCTGCATTGGAGGTAAGTTGTCCTAACTTTATAGCTAAGCTTAAGGAGTGTTCATTATCTGATATGGAAGTAGGTTATTGCTGTCTCTATGCTATAGGATTTAACGGTAAAGATATTGGTAAATATTTGAAAGATAGCAGAAAATATATTGTTAGCCATGAGATAAGGAAGAAATTGGGATTACAAGAGAATGATACCAATTTGGGGATATATATATTGTCTATGTTAAAATAATTGCCACTTTGGTTCTATGTGGTAAAGTGGCATCAGAAAGCAAAGAGGGCAACCTTTTGGGTCACCCTCTCCATCATATTAACATTAATGATTACTGCAACATGCTTGATTCAAAAGAGTATTTTTCGCCGTACTCCATCATCTGCTCAAGGAAATCATTATTATATACTACCTTGTAATCTACAATCTCACCTTTTTTGTTGTACTCCGGAGTAATTGTAGGGTTTATGAAACCTTTATAAGGTTTGAGTTCCAATGAAGCATATCTCTCTTTAACCTCTTTGTGAAGCTCAGGGTTGATATGAACTGCATATTTCTCAACAAGTTCTTTACCTGCCTTGTAGTCTCCCTCAGATTTGATTCTTTGAACCTCTGCCAAAAGTTTTCCAAACAAGCCGCGCAATGCAGTGTAGTCATTAATCTTGAAGTAGGTTTTGCCTTCTCTCACCACTTTCTCAATTACATCCTGCTCTGCACCGGTGTTCTCCTTAAGACCGTTCTCATAGCACCACTCTGCAATAAGTTTTCTGTCCTGCATATGGGCCTCTGTGTTGGTCTTGCCAAGCTCAATTCTTACAAACTGTGTAAACAGACCGTTTACAATAAAGTTGATGTACTCGGCTTTGTAAGCCTCCCCGTTAGGGAGAATGCCAAGCTCAACAAGTTTGGGGTCTGCAATGTAATAAAGTCCAAACAAATCTGCTCTTGCCTCCTCCAAAGTTGAGTTGTACTCTCCAAGTGCTGTAGCTGAAACGCCTGGAAGCAACTGACCAGAGCCATGACCAAGACACTCATGCAAATCTGTGTGAAGGTTTCCGGTCAGAGAGCCGTGCTCCTTAATGAGAGCTTTCTCAATATCGCTGTAGGAGAACTCATTAGTAAGGCTTTTTGGAGACTCCTCAGCTGCCAGGTTGTATGCATCTGTGATATTTGCAATGGTAACAGATTTTGAGCCGTACTCCTTCCTTATCCAGTTTGAGTTAGGAAGGTTAATCCCGATAGGTGTTGCAGGGAAACAGTCACCACCAATACAAGCCACATTGATAACCTTTGCAGTTACACCCTTTACCTCTTTTTTCTTGAATTCAGGTTTTACAGGGGAATTGTCCTCAAACCACTGGGCATTGTCGCTGATAATCTGGGTTCTTCTTGAGGCCTCAATATCCTTGAAGTTTACAGATGACTCCCAAGTTGCTTTTCTTCCAAGAGGGTCATTGTAATCCTCAATAAATCCGTTTATGAAATCAACCTGGCCCTGGTTCTCCTGTACCCAAGCCACATTGTACTCGTCCCATGTCTCCAATGAACCGGTCCTGTAATACTCCATAAGTTTCTGGATGTAATCTTTCTGGGCATCGTTCTCCGCATACTCAATTGCCTTTCCAAGGTGAAGCAAAATTGCATTTATAGAGTTTGAATATCTGCCACCTGCTTTATATACCTCCTCTACAAGTTTGCCGTCTTTCTTTACAAGTCTGCTGTTTATTCCGTAAGCAAGAGGGGTTGGATCCTTAGGATCCTCCATTGCATCATAGAATTTGTTAACCTCATCTTTGGTAATCCCCTCTCCATAGAAGTTTACAGCTGAAGCAGCAATAATGTCTTTCTCGGAGCCTGTATATTTTCTTTGCGGATAAAGTTCCGGATCAAATATTACAGGAAGGTACTCATAAGTTGAGGACTCCATGTTGAGAGACTCCATAAGTGATTTGAAATACTCCTGTGAACACTCGGGAATAAATTTATCCTCTGCATAGTGGTGGTGGATACCGTTGCTGAAGAATACCCTTTTTGCATAAGTAAGGAACTGGTTCCACTCCTGGCACTCCCTGTCCCCGGCATACCCTTTAATTATTCTCTCAAGGATTTTTCTGATACCAAGATTATACTTGAAATTCTGGTTGAAGAGGATGTCCCTACCACATTTTCCAGCCTCGCTCAAATGATAGATATAAGCTTTCTGTTGCAGAGAAAGAGAGTCCCATCCGGGGATTCTGTATCTTAGAATCTGCAAATCTGCAAACTCATCTACCGTATATTTGAACGGCTCCTCATTTGTTTGGCTTACCTGTGAGCAAGATGCAGCCACAAGACCAAGCCCGCATACGCATAGCATAGTTTTTAAGAAATTCATGTTTTTTAAGTTATTGATTTTTTAGTTTATCTCTTCTCTTTGCCAAAAATTATCTTTCTATACATCCTTAACATGGAGTCCACAAAGATACTGTCACGCTTCAGATACACAATAATCAGGGCAACTGCAAAAATAAGTAAAACTATAAAGAATCCCAATGCAAAACTTCCTGTAAGCTCTGCAATGACAAAAGCAGCTGCAATGCCCAACAGTTGCAGCACCACTGCCCCCAGCATTGTAACAACCAGAGCTGCAAGGGCTCTGCTTGAGACCATTGAAAGGTCCTCAACCAGCTTTTCCTTGCAGCTGTTTACTTTAAGGTTAATGTAACCTTTTAAAAGATCTGTAATCTCATTCATGAGCAACCTTTTCTTTAAGGTTATCATACTCCTGCTGTGCCCTTTCTTTCAGCTTCTTGCGGGTGTTTTCCCCAGAATCTGGTGCGAAAAGCAAAGCTGCAGCCGCCCCAATAAGGGCACCTCCCATAAATGCTATAATGCCGTTTGCTTTCATAACTACTGATTATATATGATTTTTTTCTAAATTTGTCAGTTATTTAACACTTGCAAGTGTCGTTAAGTTTAATGGATACCTATAAAAATGGGAAAAGGATTACTTACTATCATACTGCTTATTGTATCAAACAGTTTTATGACTTTGGCCTGGTATGGCCATCTCAAGTTTGGTACAGACAAAATGTTGCCAAAATGGGGAATGTTTGGGATAATTGCCATAAGCTGGCTCATTGCATTCTTTGAGTACTGCTTTCAGGTGCCTGCAAACAGGATAGGCTCAAATCTGCATGGCGGCCCTTTCTCGCTAATACAGTTGAAAGTGATACAGGAGGTGATAACACTCCTTATTTTTGTGGCGTTCTCTGCAATATTCTTCAAGACAGAGAGCTTTAGGATGAACCACCTCATTGCATTTGTGTTTCTTGTACTTGCAGTTTATTTTGTGTTTAAGAATTAAGTTAATTAATGGATATGACAAGGGGTATATTGGGGGCATTTGTAGCTCTGTTACTTATATCGTGTAATCCTTTGGGGAAAAATCCTCCTGAGTTTGAGGTGAAGGATAAGACTGTACTGGTATATATGGTTGCAAACAACAACCTCAGTGGCAATGCCACATCCAATATCCAGGATATGAAAAACGGATATATCCCACAGGATGACAACCTGCTTGTATATTTGCATGACACCAAAAATTACCCGGTGCTGCTGCAACTGAATAAAGATAAGGATGGGGCAGTAGTGCAGGATACCGTATATCGTTTTCCTATAAGGAATTCGGCCCTGCCGGAGACTCTGAAGAGTGTTATGGCTGTAACCAAAACAATGTTCCCTGCAAATGAGTATGGACTTTTCTTATGGTCTCATGGTACAGGGTGGCTTCCGGAGGGTTATTACTCAACAAAATCGTTCGGCTCTGAGAACGGTGAGGAGATGGATATCAAAGATCTTGCAAAGGCTCTTCCATACAAGCTCTCTTTTGTTGTGTTTGATGCCTGTCTTATGGGAAGCATAGAGGTTGCATACCAGTTGAAAGACTCTGTGGATTATGTGGTTTCATCTCCGGCCGAAATTCTTACAGACGGTTTCCCATACGGAAAAATAATGCAACATATCTTCCGTACCCCAACAGATTTGCAGGGGGTAGCAAAAGAGTATTATGACTACTACAACTCCTTGAGCGGAAGCAGCCGTTCTGCAACAATTTCTGTTGTAAGGACTAAAGCTTTGGAGGATGTGGCTGCAGCGGCGGCCCCACTTTTTGAAAAATACAGAGACAAGTTCACCACTTTAAACCAGTATAGTGTACAGAGATACTACAGGGATAACAAGCAATGGTTTTTTGATTTTGGAGACCTTGTGAACCAGCTTGCGGGGGAGCAGGAGGCAACTCCTGTAATACAGGCACTGCACAATGCAGTAATATATAAGGCCGCAACCCCAAATTTCCTTGGGATACAGATAGATCCGCAGAGATACTCCGGCCTGAGCACATATATCCCATTGGCACCGTCAGACCCTGAGCTTGATGCATACTACAAGGGGCTCCAGTGGAACGAGGATGTAAAAATGCTGGCATATTAATGTATTATTCCCGATATAAGTTCAATCAGCAGATCCCCGTCGGAAGCAAGACCTGCAGAGCCACTTTTGCTCTTTAGGTCAAATTCCTTTATAAGGGCAATGACATGCATGGTCTTTTTGAGGGAGAAAACTCTCATGGCAGCTGCATACTCGCTTATCTGCCCTTGTGAGAAGACACCCGCCTTCCTTATGGCATTCTCCATCATCCCCCCATCCTGTGCATAATAGGCATGGCACTTGAGCAATCTGGAGAAAAAGAAGAACATTGCACCCAGAGTGAGCACCAGAGGGTATTTTTTCTGGTTGGCGGCAAAAAATCCGGCTATCTTGTAGGCTTTGTCATAATCTCTGAAGACCAATGCCTTGGAGAGTTCAAATGCAGAGAATTCCCTGCTTATGCCAATGTTTGTCTCCACATCCTTTACAGCAATCTCCTTTTTATCCAATGGCATCCCTTTAAACAGCTTGTCGGCCTCCAGTACTATCTTCCTAAGAGTGTTCCCGGTATGTTCTGCCATAAGTGATGCAGCGTCGGGAGTAATGGTGTATCCCTTCTCCTGCATATAGGTTGTAATCCATCTTGACACATTCCACTCACTTATGGCCACAGACTCAAAGATGGTGCATTTCCCCTTGGCTTTTTTATAGAATGCGGTACGTTTGTCTAAAGATTTGCCTGTAAAGGCAAGTACCAGAACCGTCTCTGGGGCAGGATTCTCCACATAACCCTCCAGGATATCCAGTTTGGTGAGGTGTTGGGCCTCCTTAACCATTACAAGCTGCCTTGGAGCAAACATAGGGTAACGGCGGCACGCCTGCAGTATATCTGCGGTAGTTGTATCCTGTGCATATACCACACTCTGGTTGAAATCCCTCTCCTGTGGCTCCAGTACATTCTGCAGTATGGCCTCTATGATAAGGTCTGAGTAATAGGGCTCCTCTCCCATAAGGATATATACAGGGGCAAACTTTTTTGCCTTTATATCACCCATAATGGTGTTGAACTGTACAAGTATCTCCTTATCTGTCTGTTTGGCCATTTTTATATGATTTTCTCTATCTACAAATGTAGCAATTATTGCTTAAAACTCTGCAGTACCTGATGGGATAACAACTTTTATTTTTATCTTTACAAAAAATAAAAGAGATATGAAGATAGCGGTACCAACAAGAGAAAATGTAGTTGACAGTCACTTTGGACATTGTGCATACTATACAATTTATACTATAGAAGAGAACAGGATTACAGCCAAGGAGACCCTTCCTTCTCCGCAAGGGTGCGGATGCAAGTCAAACATCGCTCCAGTGCTCCATAATATGGGGGTTGGGCTGATGCTTGCCGGAAATATGGGTGAGGGGGCAAAGAATGTCCTCCGTAATAACAGCATTGATGTGATAAGGGGTTGCAGCGGTCCTGTAGATGAGCTTGTAGAGGCTTATCTTAGGGGTGAGGTGAAAGACAATGGTGAGGTTTGTCACCATCATGAGTGTCATTAATTACCATAGTAAGTATCATTAAACAGATAATTTGTCGGGAAGAAAATAACAGGGGTGAGAAATGAATATAGAAGAGAGGGTTAACAAGGCTGTGGAACTCTTTAAGGAGGGGTATAATTGCTCACAGAGTGTTGTGGGTGCCTATGCAGATATATACGGCTTTTCACAGGAGCAGGCCCTTAAGATGGCTGCCTCATTTGGGGCCGGAATAGGGCGTATGAGGGAGACTTGCGGTGCGGCTTGCGGAATGTTTCTGCTTGCAGGGCTTGAGACAGGGTGTACAGATCCTAAGGATAATGCAGGAAAAGGGGCAAACTATGCTGTTGTGCAGGATATGGCGGCAAAGTTTGCACAGATAAACGGCTCTATTGTGTGTGCAGAGCTGCTTGGACTCAGAGAGAGGTCCCAGACAGGGATTGGTGCCCCAACTGCACCACAGGAGCGTAATGCGGAATATTATAAGAAGCGTCCTTGCGTAGAGATGGTAAGGACAGCCGCACAAATTTTTGGAGACTATTTATTAACCAAACAACAGTAACAATTATGAAAAGGACTTTATTTATTATGATTGCTGCCATGTTGCTTGGCTTTCAGGCACAAGGGCAAGGAATTAATGGAACAAGACATGCTATTGGTGTTAGAGGAGGATGGGGAGCAGAGCTCTCTTATCAGGGCTATGTTGCGCCAACAAACAGAATTGAGGGAACCCTTGGAATCAACAGATTTGGCCTTTCAGTAGAGGGTATGTACCAGTTCATGAATGATATTCCGGCAAATGCGGCAGGAGAATTCAAATGGTATTATGGTGTGGGTGCCGGACTTGGTATCTGGGACCATGAAGATTATGCGGCAGGATTTGCATGCGGAGTATTGGGCCAGCTTGGAATTGAGTACTCATTTGCAAAGGCCCCTATCAATTTGTCTTTGGATTACAGACCTGGGTTCTACCTTGTTCCGGAATTCAATTTTGACTGGAGCGGGTTTGCATTGGGTATAAGGTATTGTTTCTAAGAGGCATATACTATCACTAACAGAGGCTGGGGTTTCCCAGCCTCTGTTGCATTTGGTCCCAAAAAGGCACTCTTTTCCCGCCAAACAGCCCCTTAGGATAAAAAAAGGGCGGCCCGAGATGAGCCGCCCTTTTTCTCTGTCGGGAGGAGGTTTATTTGTCTTTTCTCAAATCCTCTTTGCCTGTAACATACTCTTTGTACAATCCTTGTCTGTTTGGAAGGTGATCCAAGTTGCCAAGGCCGTACATGATGATTGCGGTTACTACAGATGTGTGGTCCTGGTACTCAGGAATGCTCTTGTTGAACAGGTCACGCTCTGTATGCCATATCTCACCGTAGTTGAAGTTGTATCCTTTAGGGTCTGCAAGGTTAAGGCTTATTGCAGGACATCCGTTCATTACAAAGTAAGCGTGGTCTGAACCGCCGGCGGTTGTAGGAACAGGGCCTGGAGCAGACTCTCTCTTGTTAACTGTGAAAGGGAAATCAGGGTTAATCCTGTTTATTGGCTCACAAACCTGTACATAATCATCGTACATTGCAGGTGGAACAGTGATTCCAGTAGGTACAAGCGGACCTCCGTCTCTGTTGAAGTAGTTTGCAATGTTGTTCAAGTTTACAGTTTTTGACTCTACAAAATGTTTGCTGCCCCATAGGCCAAACTCCTCAGCTGCCCAAATGCAGAACAGAAGGGTTCTCTTTGGTTTTGCTCCAGACTCGGCAAGCAATCTCGCAGCCTCCATTGTAGGGGTAACACCTACACAGCAATCCACACCACCTGTAGCAACATCAAATGCATCCAGGTGTCCGCCTGCAAGTACATACTCATCAGGGAATTCTGTACCTTTCATTACACCAATATAGTTATGGAATTTTACAGGGCCCATTTTAAAGTGGTTTCTTATGTCAAACTCCAACTGGAAGTACTCTCTTCTGTCAACCATTTTGGCAATCTCGTTGTACTGGTCTTCGTTAAGTTTGATATCCGGAATCTGAGGAAGGGTCTCCCAAGTCATATCCATACAGTTCTTTCTGTCGTAAAGGGCACGGATAGGAATCTCTGATGACTGGATAATTCCCAAAATGCCTGCATCAACCATCTGTCTGTAGAACAGCCCCGGCTCATACTCCAATGGAATCATCTCTTTTGGCTGTGGTGCAGGTTGCCCTTTCTTAACCTTAGGAGGATTGTTCTTCAGATTTCTGTTGTAGAACATGATTTCCCTGTTCTGTTTCTCAATCTCTGTGTTTTTTGCAATTTTGGCTGCACGGATGCTGTCTGCTTTAGGTGAGTAGTCTATTGGCCAACCTGAGTTTTCGCCCCCGATAAGTACCCATGCACCTTTAAGGGTTCCAACCATTTTGTCAAACTCAGCCTGGGTTTTAGGCTCTTTTACCACATGGCCTCTCTGCACACCTTTGGTACCGGCAGTATATGAAGGTGTTGCAAAATGAAGTGTCTGGCCGCTGCCACCCAACATTCTTCCAAACCAAGGACCACGGTTAAAACCTACAGGCATCTCTCCAACCTCCTGTTTCCAAACCTCAAGTCCCCATTTCTTGAACATATATTCAATCCAGTCTCCTGCATTCTCATATGCGTCTGAACCTACAAGGCGTCCGCCGAATCTGTTGCAAAGGATATCAACCCATTCAGTCGTATGGTTGTCTGTCTGTCCCAATTCAATGACCTTGTCTATTACAGGTCCGTTGTTCTGGGCCTGCACATTTGCAGATCCCAAAAGGCAAAGGGCTACAATTACGGTAGCCAATGATAAAAATCGTTTCATTGTGTATTTGTTTTTTTAGTTATTTCCCGCGTTTGCTGTACAGGTGCATTGATACAGCCACACCAACCACTGCAAGTATTGCAACCACATGTATTTTGGTGCGGAAGACAAGCATTCCTGCCCCTAAAGTGAGCCATAAAGTTAATAAAAATCTTTTTAGTTGTTCAGGCGGAATACCTTTTCTGGAAAAATATGACCGTATATATGGAGATAAATATCTGTTGGTGAGGAGCATTTTTACACCGCTTTTTGATGAGCGCATGTACAGGCCCAGTGCCAGCAGAAGAAAAGGGGTGGTAGGCATAATGGGAAGGAACATTCCTGCAAATCCCAATCCTACGCACAATGAAGCCAATGCTATATATAGATGTTTTCTCATTTTTTTCTTATATTCGCAAAGATATAACCTAAACTTAAAATTATGAGTTGTTTTATGACCCTTTCTTTTAATATCACCAGTTTTGTTGATATGTTGTCGGGAGCATTGTGGGGATGGCCTACAATTATACTCCTTTTTGGTACCCATCTTTTCCTTACGGTGGTGCTCAAGTTCCCTCAGAGAAAAATTTTCAAGGGTATAAAATTGTCCTTTACAAAGGATAAGGATTCCTCTGGAGATGTGAGCCAGTTTGGTGCCCTTGCAACCTCTTTGGCAGCTACCATTGGTACGGGAAACATTATTGGAGTGGCAACAGCCATTACCCTTGGTGGTCCTGGAGCAGTGCTGTGGTGCTGGATGGCAGGATTTTTTGGAATAGCAACCAAATACGGAGAGGGACTCCTTGCCATCAAATATAGGGTGAAGTCTCCCGACGGAACAATGATTGGAGGTCCTATGTATGCCCTTGAGAGGGGCCTTAAAATGAAATGGTTGGCAGTGGTATTCTGTATATTCACAGCACTTGCTGCATTTGGTATAGGTAACTCTGTGCAGTCAAATGCAATATCAAGCCTGCTTGCCCAGCCGGGCCTTTTGGGTGACTGGTACACTGGAATCTCTACCCAGACAACTGGTCTTGTTGTTGCAATATTGGTGGCACTTGTTGTTATTTTTGGTGTAAAGGCCATTGCAAAAGTATGTGAGGCACTTGTTCCTTTTATGGCAATATTCTATGTTTTGGGGTGTATAACCATTTTGTTCATAAACGCCGAGTATCTTGGCCAGGCTCTAAGACTTATAGTAGATTCTGCTTTCTCGCCTCAGGCTGCAGGTGGTGGATTTGTGGGAAGTACAGTAATGATGGCTGCAAGGTTCGGTATTGCAAGAGGTCTGTTCTCAAATGAGTCGGGATTGGGTTCTGCCCCTATAGTTGCGGCAGCTGCCCAGACAAGAAATCCTGTAAGACAGGCATTGGTGTCATCTACAGCAACATTCTGGGATACCGTTGTTGTTTGTGCCCTTACAGGTCTGGTAATTGTGAGCAGTATCATTGCTTATCCGCATATCAGTGTTACCGATGGTGCAAAACTGACCCACCTCGCTTTTGCTGAGATTCCTTATGTAGGAACGCCGGTGTTGGTGATAGGTCTTATTACATTTACCTTCTCAACCATACTTGGATGGTGCTATTATGGAGAAAAGGCCATACAGTATATTGCCGGACGTAAGACAATTTATGTATTTAGGGCTGTATGGATAGTTGTGGCATATTTGGGCGCAAATGTGGATCTTGCCCTTGTATGGAGTATTGCTGACTGTGCAAATGCCCTTATGGCATTCCCTAACCTCATCTCTTTGTTGCTTTTGAGTGGAGTAATCATTAAGGAGACCAACAAATATTTATGGGCCAACAAACTCGATGAGTATTCTCATGAGGAACCGCCTGTAGTGGAGGATTAACATAGAAAGTTATCCTATAAGAGAAGATATATTAGTCACAAACAGTTTCACCGCCATTGCAAGGAGGATAATTCCAAAGAATTTGCGGAGCACATAAATCACACCCTGACCAAAAATCTTCTCAATCCAATCGAGACGGGTTAGCACCACATATACAAATGCCATATTCAGGAGGATAGCCACAATGATGTTCTCTATGTGGAACTCTGCCCTCAATGAAAGCAGTGTGGTAAGTGTTCCTGCACCCGCTATCAACGGGAAAACAAGAGGTACCAGGGTGGCGCTCCCCTTAGGGCCGTCATTTTTCATGAGCTCAACACCAAGAATCATCTCAATTGCCAGCACAAGGATTACAATTGCACCAGCTACCGCAAATGACTGGATATCCACCCCAAAAAGCGATAGCAAGCCGTCTCCTGCAAACAGGAATGCAATAAAAATTATTATTGAACTTATTACTGCAGACCATGGCTGTATTTTGTTCCCTTTCCTTTTCAGTTCAATTATAATGGGAATAGACCCTGTAATGTCTATTATTGCAAATAGCACCATAAATGCACTCACAATCTCTTTTATGCTGAATTCTAAGCTCATACGAAAAAAATTTTTACCAATTTATTTGCAAAGATAAAATATAGTTCATAACTTTATCACAAGAATTTAACCTATTAAATATAACAACAATGAAAGAGCTTATTGAGAAAATTAAAATTGAGATGGAAGCATTCTGTAAAGATGCAGATGCTCAGCTAGTTAAAGGTAACAAAGCAGCTGGTACCCGTGCAAGAAAATCAGCTTTGGAGCTTGGCAAGATGATGAAGGAGTTCAGAAAAGTTTCTGTAGAGGCCAGCAAAAAATAATTTAAACTCTGTAAAGAGTTAATTTTTACCAACATACAGGGAGAATCAACCCTGTATGTTTTTTATTGTCCCAAAGCCACATTTTGTCTGTGCCGCAATTCACTACCTCCATTATACAATTATCCTGCAAATCTTCTCCCCCTACATTATAACTTAGACCAACCTCTATCTTCTCTTTTGGAGTGGCAGGAAACCCGCTCAGTTTTATATGCACATAGTTTGACTGGTTGTCATTCTGCAACCTTACGCTCAGTCTCCTTTTGTTTACAGATATCTGACAATTCTCCTGGGAGTATCTGAACAAATAACCTCCCATGCCATAAAGACCGGCCTGCTCTTTCTTCAGGAACTCTTCCAACTTTGCAGCTTCCCCCTCCGGACCGTCTATATTGCAGGCTATACAGAAGAGTACAACCGGCAGAATTGCCACATGTCTAATCCATACTGATTCTCTTATATATCTTTTCAATTGACGCATCTGTATATCTTATTTCAACTTCAATTTCAAAATCTTTATCATCATCCGGTACAAATGAATCTGTTGCTATTTTCTCCCCGTTTATATACCAGGTGACTGATGTGGCATCTTCCGGCAGGTTAAACACTCTCAGATCCATTTTGTTGCTCTTTTTGCTGGAATTTCTCCTTATGTATATATAAGGGAACGGTGAACTTGTCTGCATGGTTGTAAACCTGATGATGGCAGGAAGTCCGTATTCTTTGCTGTTGAAGTATTTTACCGTAATATCATAATCGCACCCGCTCTCAAGTCCCCTTATACAATATCCTACGGTATCTGTAATTATGGTATTGTAGTGCTCATCACTGCTCTTTTTCCACTCTATCATCCACAAGGCAGCTTTGTCCGGCTTTTCCCACTCAATAAAGGCATCCCTTTGCATGGGGTAAACTTTGCATTTGCCGGCAGTAGGCAGCTCACTGTTGAATGAGTAATCCTTAATGGTTGAGAATGAAATTTTACCGTTGCTGTAACTGATGTTTTTCAACCCAATCCCCACAGCATATCCATCCCACTCAACAAGACGGGTGTTCCCCTCATAAGAGACGAGCTTGTCAATATTTGACATTCCAGGGAAAAATATCCCATCAGAACTGCATCCCTCACCTATTGCAGGGAGCACTTTTGCACACTCATGGGGTGCAAAGCTGTTGATATTGTTGTATTCCCACCTTTGGGAGGATTTCAATCCCCCATATATTCCCGACGATTTGTCGATATGATAAACAACCATTCCGCTCCCGCCAATGTATTTGTCCCATCCGGCAGCCTCCCTGCATTCCAATAGGAAATATTCCCCTTTTTTTGCTGCCGGTACCTTGTAAATCATATTCTGGTGGGGGATGCTGGGGAGGGAATATGTATTGTCGGGAAGAAGAGTTTCAACTTTTACTATTCCCAGAAGTTCCCTCTCTATGGCACAAAGGTATGGGGGTGTATTGCCGTTGTTGAGGAAGTTTCCTCCATCCATTATGGAGAGGGTGCCGTATAGGGCAGGGGAAAGTCCCTCTTCTTCTCCATTGGTGTCATACAGGTCCGGCAGTCCGAGCGAGTGGAGGAATTCATGGCAGAAGGTACCTATTGGGGAGATTCTGTCACCTTGTGCACCTGCCAGCTCGGATGAGCAGGAGTATGAGTTTATCTTTACACCGTCAAATGATATGTTCTGGGGAGCTGTATTCGTCTGGTGGGGCCAGATTGAGTCTGGTGAGCCCCCTTCGGCCTCGCTGTGTCCGGCAAAGATTATGGCAACATTCTCAATTGTACCGTCGTTGTCGTGGTCAAATATGGAGAGGTTGAGCCCCTTTTCAGTTGCCATAGTGCAGGCATCTATGAGAAGCTGTGTTGGATTGGTATCATTGCGGGTGGCTTTCTGTGCCCCATAATGGGCTATTGGAACAGGTAATGAGATAACATCTGTCACTACAAAACTGAACTTCCTGTAACCCTTGAAATTTGCATTGAGATACTCTGCAGCGGAGCCTGTTGCACCGTTTATGCTGTATCCGTTGGCGTTGAGCATAGAGCTGAAACTCTCCTTTGGATTGGCTGTGGAGAACTTCACATCCTCAAACTCCACCAGAATTACAGGGTATTTCACCTCCTGGTCAGAGCTTTTTGTGCTGCTGTACAATATTGCGGCAGGAGAGTGTGGTGGCAATTCCCCCTTGTTGAGTTCCCTTATGGATTGTATTGTCTGGAGGGAGAAATTTCCAAGATTTCGGCCGTTCTGTGCCCCAACCCTTTGGGTTGTGATCTGTTTGCCGTTTGGGGTGAGGTTCACATAGTGGAGGTATCCGTCTTTGCCAATTTCCACCATTCTGCCGTCCAATGTCTGTTTGTAGCCAAAAATATGGTCTCCCATAACCTGTATGGTTATGGTGGTGCCGTTTGGATTGACAAAATTTTGTAATTTTGGCAATGCTTTTGTTGCAAGCAGCACATTGCAAGACAACATAAGCGGCACAATTGCAAGAATATATTTTGAGAGTACTTTCATATTTTTGGTACAATTGTGCTAAGTTACAATTTTTTTAGGATAATGAGAGTTGCCTGTTATATATTTTGCCTATGTTTGTCACTCTTTGTGGGCACCCTGTCATATGCCCAGGAGAGTGTTCATGTAATTGTGGCGGAGAAATCTTCCAAAAAGGTTCCCCTATCACAAAAATGGGCAAATTTCAGGGAGGATGTAACATTGGCCCCACATTATTCTTCAAGCATGGGGGCAGGGGTTGCTTTTGCATATACACCTGCAGACAATTTCTCATTTGTCGGGAATATTGCAACAAAAGGATATACACTGTTGGGTATCAATGGCAGGAAGGCTCTTGGAAAGGGGAAGTGGGAGTTCAATTACAATGCATTCTATTGTTTTGCTCCAATTTACAGTTGGGGGGTAGGGTATTCGAGTTGCAATGATGATGCAAATAAGGAGCGGTTCTATAAAAGGTATCTGAACTTGCAGGGGGAGTTCCTTTTCCGTCCGGGGAACGGAGTTTATACAGGCCCGTCTGTTGGGTATGAACATTTGTCGTGGGACAAGTTGGATCCGGCCAATTATTTCAATATGGGCTATACAATAGGGTATGATTCAAGGGATAATGCCGCTGCACCAGCAAGGGGTATCCATGCCGTGGCACAGCAGAAATATTTTATAAAGAGCTACGGTGCCACCTCCTTAACTTTTGATGCCTATTGCCCTCTGTGGGGTGGGGGTGTTCTGGCTTTTGACTTCCATTCAGAGTTTGCATATTCCAATGTGCCGTGGTATGCAATGCCTTCAATTGGCGGGTCATACAGAATGAGGGGATATTATAAAGGGAGATACAGGGATAACAATATGGTTACCGCTCAGATGGAGCTCAGACAGCATATTTGGGATTTTGTTGGAGCCGCAGCATGGGTTGGTGCCGGAAATGTGTGGGGCAAGGGTGGTGCATTCTCATTGAGGCATACACTACCTAATTACGGTGTTGGTGTCCGTGTGAAAATTGGTGCTTCAATGTCATTGAGATTGGATTATGGATTTGGCAAAAAAGGCCAGAGTGGATTCATCCTTGGCATTAATGAAGCATTCTGACCTTTTCTTTCTGTTTATCCCCTTATTTCTTTCTTGTAAGGAGCGCCTTGCCTGTGTGCTCCTGACCTGATACAGGATCTTTAGAGAAGAATTCCATTGTAAGAGATTCCGGTGTCTCTGTGTAGAGAAGCTCTCCGTTGAGGTTCTGCTGTTTGTCATTGATATTCATAACGCCGGAATAAGAGATGTAAGGCTCTCCTACAATAACTACGGCAGAGATGTTTGCTGTTGTGCTGTCGTTGTAAGCAACTTTGCCGCTCATGGTAGTGTCTGCAAAGTATTCTATTGCCACCGGAACAGCTATTGTCTCAATGGTGATATTGCCAATGGAATCTAAGGATGCAATCTGTATTGTATCAATTCCTGTCCATACACCTACCAATTTTTCTGTTATGGATTTGCTTCTGGTTCCGCAAGATGCTATTGAAAATGCCGCAAATAGGGCAATCAATAAAAAAGATTTGGTTTTCATGGTTTGTTTTTTTTAAATTTACATCATTAAAAGCGACAATAACTATACAATATACTATGGATTTAGTTCAAAATTCTTTTGCACAGTTGGAGCTGAATTACCCCAACATGCTTCACAACTACAATTATTTCAGATCTAAACTGAAAGACACTACCAAATTATTGGTGCTTATCAAAGCTAACTCGTATGGTCATGGTGCTGTAGAGTTTGCCACTCAAATGGAGAAGGCTGGGGCCAATTATTTTGGAATTGCACATCCGGTAGAGGGCGTTGAACTCAGGGAGGGTGGCATCAAAACCCCAATTCTTGTCCTTACAGCAGGTACAGATTCTTGGGATGATATTGTAAACCACTATCTGGAGCCATCTTTACCTACTATTGAGGCGGTAAGGAGTTTTGACAATTACCTCAGGAGCAGGGATATTACAAGTTATCCTGCCCATATAAAACTTGATACTGGTATGCACAGGCTCGGTTTTATGAAGGAAGAGCTTCCCGAACTTCTTGAATACCTGAAAGACAAACCAAGAATTAAAGTACAGTCAATTTTCTCTCATCTTGCCGGTTCAGATGACCCTCAGCACGATGAGTTCACTTTGGGCCAGATTGATATGTACCGCAAGCATGCATCAATGATTGATGCTGTTTTGGATTACAAGCCTATACATCATATCCTCAACTCTGCAGGAATTGAGAGATTCAGTGAGTATCAGATGGATATGGTAAGATTGGGTATTGGTATCTATGGTATAAGTGCTGTGGATATGAATAATGTGAAACCAGCCGCTTCACTTACCTGCAAGATTCTGCAGATTAAGGAGCTTACCCCTGCAGACGGTACTGTAGGTTATGGCAGACACGGAAAATTGGAGCATCCAAAGAAGATTGCAACCCTACCTCTTGGTTATGCCGACGGTCTTAACCGCCATTACAGCAGAGGAAATGTGAAATTCTGTGTGAATGGCAAATTGGTACCTACAATTGGTAATATCTGTATGGATATGTGTATGATTGACATTACAGGCGTAGATGCCAAAGTTGGGGACAAGGTTACAATCTTTGGAGAGAACCCTTCTGCAAATGAGCTTGCAAAAACATTGGATACCATTCCTTATGAGATATTTACATCAGTTGCCCGTAGGGTAAAGAGAGTGGTGATAGAGAAATAATTCTCCTTTGGGAGATACAGCAGGGACATCCGTAAGGTTGTCCCTGCTTTTTTATAAGAAAAATTTTTATAGAAAAAATAAAATGCTTACTTTTGCGGCTCACAAAAAACAGGGTATTGTACTGTTTTTTGGTGCAATGGGGTCTGGAAAGCCCAGACTGAGTAACACAACAAAATCTTATAAATAATGAAACACATCACACTTGCAGGCCAGGCCAGAGTAATTGGCAACAAACAGAGCCTAAAAAAAATCCGCAGAAACGAGCAGGTTCCTTGCGTTATCTACGGTAACAATGTAGAGAATGTAAACTTCTCATTGGACGTTAAAGAGTTGAAAAAAATTACCCACACTCCTAATTCTTACATTATTGACATTGATGTAGAGGGTAAAACATACCAGTGTGTATTCCACGCTATCCAGTATCATCCTGTAACTGATGAGGCACTTCACGCAGATTTCTTGGCTATCAACCCAGAGAAACCAGTTGTAATTGATGTTCCTGTAGTTATCACAGGTAACTCAGAGGGTGTAAAACAGGGTGGTAAACTAATGGTTTCATCAAGAAAACTTAAAGTTTCTGCTCCTATGGAGAACCTTCCAGACACTTTGGAGGTTGATATTACAAACCTTGGTCTTGGTAAGACTATCGTAGCTGGTGACCTTAACTATGAGGGCATTAAGATTGTTTCTCCTAAATCTACAATCGTATGTGCTGTTAAGATGACACGTGCTGCTCTTGGTGCTGCTGCCGCTGCTGCCGCTGCTGCAAGAAAATAATTGAAATAACTTAAATTGTTGCGGGTATGAATTTCCTTATTGCAGGTTTGGGCAACATTGGTGCTGAATATGCAAATACCCGTCATAATATAGGATTCAAGGTGCTGGATGCTTTTGCAAAAGCTTCCGGCACCTCTTTTATTTCCGGTAGGTACGGTTCAACCTGTACTGTCTCAGTAAGGGGGCACAAACTTATCCTTCTAAAGCCCTCAACCTATATGAACCTTAGCGGTAAAGCTGTAAACTACTGGCTTCAGGCAGAAAAAATCAAACAGGAAAACCTCCTTGTTGTGCTGGATGACCTTGCACTCCCTTTCGGGACCCAGCGTATGCGCAAACAGGGAAGCCCTGGTGGACACAATGGCCTTAAGAATATAGATGAGTGTTTGGGCAACAACTCATACGCCCGTCTTAGAATTGGTATAAGTGACAATTTTGCAAAAGGTCATCAGGTGGATTATGTTCTTGGCAAATGGAGTTCAGAGGAGGAGAAAGAGCTTCCGTTCATAGAGGACAATGCAATTGAAGCCATAAAGGCCTTTGCAACACTTGGTGTGGATAGGGCAATGAATATTGCCAACACAAAAAAAGCCGGCAAACAAGAGTAGTTACCGGCCCTAAAGTCCTAAAAGTTTCTCAATATCCCTACGCTCTTTTTTAGTAGGTCTTCCCGCACCCCTGTCTCTCTTTAAGAAGATTACCTCATTTGGGGCATTGAGCTTGTCCAGCTCTTCCTGCGGTGTTATATTCAATGCATATTGCGGAACAAGGGCGGCACCTTGTCTTTTGTCTATAGGGCACAACACCTGATACTGGTACCTTATGGCCCCTTTCCTTACCATAATGATGTCTCCCTCCTTAATGTCCCTCGATGATTTGGCTTCAGTGCCATTTACATGCACTCTGTTGTTCTTGCATGCTTCTGCCGCCTCTGAGCGGGTCTTGAAGACCCTTATGGACCACAGAAATTTATCTATCCTTACAGCAGGTACCATATTTACCTCCTCCCGAAAAATCCTTCTCCGGAATGCTCCCCGCACCCGCAGTCATCATGGCTGTGTGAGTGGTCATTGCACCCGCAGTGGTGGCTATGGGAATGTGCATCACACCCGCAGTGGTGGTGATCTTCCTCCTGGTCATCATCACAATCTGTTACAATATCCTTGTACGAGCCATGAGCCTCGTCCTCAGGCTCATCATAGTTCAGGTACAGGTCCGGACCGTCGGTGAGCTGTGGCATATTTATCTGCAACAATTGTGGATTGCCCTTTACCGGGATAATGGCAAAATCCTCCATAGAGGCGGGGATAAATATTGTTTCACCCTTTGAGATAGGGTAACTTGAGCCATCATTAAGCTTTATGGCTGCCTCTCCCCCAATGCACATGTAAACTATAAAACTTCCTATCTCAGATGGGATTACCCTAATCTGCTGTGCAAGGTCTATTGTCTTAACTATATATTTGCTTGTATCAACAACGGTGGTATTGCCTGTCACCTGGTTGAAGTAATACTTCTCATAGTTGAATTTTGAGTAGTCAATCACATCAATGGCATCCTCAAGGTCTATCCTTCTGGCTGTTTTGGGATTGTTCTCCCTTCCCCAGTCATACAGGCGGTAGGTAATGTCGGAACTCTGCTGGATCTCCGCTATTACAACCTCTCCCTCAGCGGCATGTATGCATCCCGGCTGAATATATACGCAATCACCTTTTTTAGGGGTAAAGCAGTTCAGCAGGTCTGTAACTGTTCCGTCCTTGCATTTGTTGTAAAGCTCCACAGGGGTTACATCCTTGTTGAATCCCACATAAAGCTTTGCCCCTGGTTTTGCATCAAGTATATACCAAAGCTCAGCTTTGCCGTAAGAGTCTTCCCTCTCCATGGCAATCTCATCATTTGGATGTACCTGAACAGATATTTTGTCCTTTATATCCAATATCTTTACCAATAAAGGAAAATCTCCCCTGTAGTGGGTAAAGATGTTCTCACCTACAAGATCACCAAGATAAATCTCCATAAGTTCATCCAGGGTGTTGCCTGCAAGGTATCCGTTCTGGACAACGGAACTCCCTCCATACAGGCTCCAAAGCTCCCAGCTCTCTCCAATGGCTTTCTGCTGCATCTCCTGGTCAAATTCCTTTTTAAGGTTTTTGACAAGATAATTCCCACCCCAAACTCTCTCTCTGGGATCTGCAATGAATTTTAATGGATATAATTTGTTCATAAATCAATCTTCCTTGTTGGTTTAAAGCTTTTCACCGGCAATTTTTTGTTCAGCAAATGGAGTACAAGCACCAATGAAACTACAAAGATAACAAAAACTATGTAGTAAAGATACGGACTGTAAAGTTCCATGAGGTCTTTATAGGTACTGTCTGCAGGCATTTGTGGGTACAGCAACTGCAACAGATATGCCGTACCATTGTTTAAGGCGTGTATAAATATACATGCGTACAGCGAGTGGGTTCTCCAATATACCCATCCCAAAAATGTTCCTGCAATGAATGCCCCTATTGCCTGCCATGGGTTAAGGTGTATAACGGCAAAGAAAAATGCACTCCACAAGATTGCTTTCCTTGGGGTTGAATGGTAAAGCAACCCCCTTTCCATTATTCCCCTAAGGAGAAACTCTTCAATTATAGGTGCTGCAATTACAGTGGCCATAAATGCCCATACAGAATTGCTCAGTATCTTTTCAAAAATCTGCTTTATAGCCTCAGGCATTGGCAGCCATGCAGAGAGGGGTTCTGTTATATATCCTATGGCAATCATTGCTACAGAGAGGAGCAGATATGCCGCCACAGCCGGAATCTTTCCAAAGTCAGACTCCTCTACAGCTACAGAAACATCTTTTTCACCCTTTGCCAAAAGGATATAACCAAATGGGGCAATCATTGGCAACAGGTATGATACAAGGGGGTTGAGGTCTGCCATATTATACCCTAAGGCATTGCATACCATTCCAGTAATGGCACCAATGGCGGTTCCTCCCAATATGATCAGAAAAAAAACAATTACCCAGCATTGAGACAAGCTGGGTAAAAGGGAATTTATCCGTTTTAACATATATCCTTAGAATAGAGGAGATGGGTAAAGCCCCTCCTGTGTAAGTTGTTTAAGCTTTTCAACTACTGTAGGTCTGTCTTCCTGGAATGTTACGCCAAACCATTTGTCGGGAGTAGAGAGAACTTTTACACTCCCTTTTCCTGTTGTGATGGCCTCATTTACAACATAAGGGATATAGAACTCCTTCTTTGGCTCGTTCTCATTCTTCTTAAGGAACTCCACAAACAGCTTCTCTGTATGGGCGAAGATGTCTGGGGTAAAGCCCCACATGTTCATGGAGGCATAGGCATCTGCCGGAAGGGTGCGTACCTGACCGTCCATTGCCACACCTGTAATCACGCCATCCTTCTCGTTTATCTTGTGGTGCTCCTCTACGGTAACAAGGTAGTTGTTCTCATCTGTTGTACAGATACCTCTGGAAACCTCACCGTTCTCAGACAATGTCTTGTTGAGGTTGAAACCTACCATACAATATTTGCCCTTGTTGCCGGCATTCTCTGTAAGGAAATCTCCAAGCACTTTGAACGACTGCTGACCGTAGAAATCATCCGCATTGATTACCGCTGCTGGCTCATTCACCACCTCTGCAGCCATAAGGGTAGCATGACCTGTTCCCCATGGCTTCTCTCTCCCCGGTTTGAGGGTGAATCCGTATGGGAGTTTGTCAAGCTCCTGCTCCACAAACGCAACCTCTATATGGTTATTGTATTTTTGTGCAATCTTTGCCTCAAATTCTTTTCTGAAATTTTTCCTGACAACAAATACCACTTTGCCAAAACCGCCTCTTATGGCATCATATACAGAATAATCCAATATTGTCTCACCATTTGGGCCAACACCATCCATCTGTTTTAATCCGCCATATCTGCTTCCCATGCCGGCAGCCAAAATAATTAATGTAGGTTTCATATTTTTAATGTAATTTTGCAGTAAAATATTGTGCTAATTTAGTAAAAATATGGCAAAAAAATTCATTCAGTCTGTAAAAAGGGGGATTTCAGAATCAAAAGTGTTTAAAGTGGTAAGAAACAAGTATCTTATTGCCACTCTATTCTTCCTTGTATGGGTTCTGTTCCTGGATACCAACAATATTTTTGTATGGATGAGGGATCTGGGTGTTGTGTCAGAGCAGCAGAAGCAGAAGGAGTATTATAAGGAGGCCATAAAACAGACAGATGAGAAGCTTAAGGAGCTTACTTCAAACAAGGACAGTCTGGAGAAGTTTGCCCGTGAGCAGTATCTTTTCCATGAGAAGGATGAGGAGATTTTTATAGTTGTGGAGTAGCTTGTGCTGTGCCGGTAGAAGTGTCGGATACGGTGTCAGATACACTCCAACAAATCTCTCAGTGATGAGCTGCTGTATGTAGGCCCTCCATCACACTCTTTATTATAGGGGTTAAAGTAGAACTGGTCAATTCCAAATATCTGTGCCCCCTCTATATCATTGTCAAAATCATCACCAACCATAATGGCCTCATTCCTGGCACGGGATGGGGCCTCTTTATAGTATTCCTCTCCACAGATAGCCTCAAGTGCCTTGCGGAAAATGATGGGTGAGGGTTTCATTGCCCCTGCCTCTTCAGAGACAACTACCGCATCTGTGTATTTGTGAAGTGGGGTGGTGTTGAGTTTGCGATACTGCACCCCTTTGAATCCGTTGGAGATTATTGCAACTTTTCCCCCATTCCCTTTTATATACCGGAGAACATCCTCCGCACCCTCAATGAGGGTTGTCTCCATAGACATGAACTCAAGGTACTTCTCCCCAAACTTAAGGGAGAAGTTGTGCAGCTCCTCCTGTGAGAATGAGTGGGCAGGGAGGCTCCCAGCGGGAGCTGTGTCCAATATTTGCTGAAGTGTGAACTGGAACCTGTTGCAACGGAGTTCTTCCTTAAGGATCTCCCCACGCTCGTACTGCTTCCAAAGCCCCTGGTTTATCACCTCATACTGATGGAAGAACGCCTCTTTGTCATTTACCCCAAAAAGATGTGTGAGCTGTTGGGAATCAACAAGTTTAAAAAGCGCACTCTTGGCATTTTTGTCAAAATCCCAAAGAGTGCGGTCCAAGTCAAACAGGAAATATCTGTATTTCATTACTTGCAGTAGTACTCAATCATTTTTTCAATGGCCCTCTGGCATACAGGGCAGAATGCTGCAGCGGTATTTGTTTTCATGCGGCAATCCATTACAGGTCTGTAGATGCCTTTTGCCATATATCCGCCACCCTCATAAACACCCACTTTAGTGTTGTCATGTTTGTCCTGCAGTGGAGCTGTAGGGATTGCAGTCCCCTTGTCCAGCATATCTTTCCATTTTGCCTCAAAATTCACCAAAGTTGTGATGTTTGGCTCCCAAGGCTCAATTTTAATGTTGTAGAACTCCTCATAAGAGGTGCTTGAATCGTAGTACTCATCTCCAAGTCCGGCAAAACTGTGTCCGAATTCATGAACGAACACCTCTTCTGCAAAGTGGCAGTCGCTGGCACTGAGACCATAGAAATTATAGATTCCGCCACCACCATATTTTGGGTTGTTTACAATTACATACAGAGCGTCATATGGTGCGGCAGTTGCAATCTCGCACACTGTTTTCTGGTTTTGTGCGGTAAGGTAACGGTCGCTGCGGAATGTGTAGAAGTTTGAGTTGGCAACAGTCTTTTTCCATACATCCTCATGAGGAATGTCTGTGCCGCTCTCCTGGGAAGCAGACTCTACAATCCATATATTGAAATCCTCCTTGTGCTTGTTGTAAGGTGCCATTGTAAACATATAGTCTGTAAAGCGCTGTGCATCTTTCCTGAACTTTTCCATCTCCTGTGCGGTGTATCCCTCTGCTATGAACAACAAATCCACTTTGGTTGCAGGGTCTCCGTTATAAAGGAGTTTTGATACAGGGAAGTCATTCTTAACCTCACGGCTTATAAGTTTGTCTGCAGGGTCTATGCCAATTGAGAAAATCTCATTGTGCAATCCTGTAGCCTTAACCCTCTCATACACCTTAAGGATAACCTTCCCTTTAGGGAATGGGATTGTGTATGAACTGTTGAATGCCTGAGGGGTTGTCTGTGCATCAGCGGTTGTCCTCCACTCCTGGAAAAGGGTGTTGAACCCTTTTGAATATATGACTTTCCCTTGTGGAGTCTGAACCTCCATATAGTACTCACCATATTTGAAAGGATCTACAAGGTTGGTTTTGGAACCGCTCCAGGCACACTCTTTTGTAAGACCCTCAAGGAAAATTTTCTGGTAAGAGGCATCTCCTGCAAAGGTGAGGTCTATGCGTAATCTGTCGGGAGTAAAATACTCCTCATATTTTGGTTGCTGTGCAAATGCCGCAACACATACTATGATGGCTGCGGCAAGTGATAAAAGTTTTTTCATATTTATTTTCCTACGTAGCTCTGTGGGGTAATTACAAGAATCTCCTGTTTTACAGAATCTGCAACATCAAGATCCTTTACAAACTCCTGGATACCCTCCTTGGTAATCCCTGCATTTCCGCGGGTAAGGGCTTTGAGTGCCTCATAAGGGTTAGGGTAGCCCTCTCTGCGGAGTACTGTCTGGATACCCTCTGCAACAACTGCCCAGTTTGCCTCAAGGTCACGGTCAAGTGCAGCCTCGTTAAGGATAAGTTTGCCCAAACCTTTCTTCAAAGATTTGAATGAAATGATTGAGTGGGCCAAAGGAACACCCACATTTCTTAGAACTGTAGAGTCTGTAAGGTCTCTCTGCAATCTTGATACAGGAAGTTTGCTTGCCAGATGTGCGTAAATTGCATTTGCAATACCAAAGTTACCCTCTGCATTCTCAAAATCAATAGGATTAACTTTATGAGGCATTGCAGAAGAACCAACCTCACCTGCTTTAACTTTCTGGCGGAAGTACTCCATTGAGATATAGGTCCACATGTCGCGGGCCAAATCTATAAGGATGGTGTTTATCCTCTCCAAGTTGTGGAAAAGGGCTGCAAGGTTGTCATAGTGCTCAATCTGGGTTGTAGGGTATGAGCGCTTGAGCCCAAGCTTGCCCTCAACAAAATCTGCTGCAAACTTGTTCCAGTCAATCCCCGGATAAGCAAAATTGTGTGCATTGAAGTTACCTGTTGCACCACCGAATTTGGCAGAGTAAGGAACTGTCTCAAGAAGTCTCAACTGCTCTTTTAGGCGTGCCACAAAAACATAAATCTCCTTGCCAAGGCGGGTAGGGGAAGCTGGCTGTCCGTGGGTATGGGCAAGCATTGAAACATTCTCCCACTCTTTGGAGAAATCCTCCAGTATCCCGATAACTTCATTTAGAGCCGGCATAAAGGCATCCCTGATACCCTCAAGCAAACTGAGTGGAACAGAGGTGTTGTTTATATCCTGCGAGGTAAGGCCAAAATGTACAAACTCGCCATATTTCTCAATGCCAAGCTTCTTGAACTCATCCTTAATGAAATACTCAACAGCCTTAACATCATGGTTGGTCACTTTCTCAATGTCCTTAACCTTTTGTGCATCCTCTGCGGTAAAGTTGTTGTAGATATTTCTAAGTGCGGCAAAATTTGCCTGGTCAAAGCTTTTAAGCTGCTCCAGCGGAAGCTCACAAAGGGCAATAAAATACTCAATCTCAACTCTTACCCTGTATTTGATAAGCGCATACTCAGAAAAGTACATGCTCAAATCTTCAACTTGTTTGCGGTATCTTCCATCAATAGGAGATACTGCCATTAGTGCGTTATTTGACATAGTGTTTATAATGAAAATTTGGTGGTAAAGATAGTGAAAAATGCAACAAAAACATAGTTAGGGTGTTTGGTATTGGTAAAAGTTTAAAAAAGATTACAAAATGAATACAAAAGTTTTGGCTTTAGGAGTGGCTGCGACATGCATTGCAGCACTTCCGGCAGGAGCATGTACAGGTATAGCACTAACAGCAAAGGATGGAAGCTACATCCAGGCAAGGACCATTGAGTGGGCAAAAGGGTACCTTGAGAGCGGATACACCATTATCCCTCGCGGAGAAAAACTCTTCTCTTATACTCCCGACGGAGGGATGGGTATCCATTTCACTGCAAAATATGGAGTGGTGGGACTTACCGTAGCAGACAAGAATTTCATTGCAGAGGGGATAAATGAGGCAGGACTTTCGTCGGGACTATTCTTCTTCCCCGAGTATGGCTCATACAAGAAATTTGACCCTGCAAATAAGGATATTTCTGTTGCAGATATGCAGTTCAACCAGTATATCCTTTCACAGTTTGCTACAATTGATCAGGTGAAGGATGCCCTGTTGGGCGGTAAGGTAGAAGTGGTTGGGCTTGTTGGTGATGCGGTGGTACACTGGAGAATTGGAGAGCCCGGGGGGCGTCAGGTAGTTCTGGAGATAGTGGATGGTGTTCCCCATTTCTATGAGAACCCGGTGGGGGTGATTACCAATGCTCCGGGATTTGAGTGGCATCTTGCCAACTTGAGCAATTATGTGAATCTGTACGGAGGAAATGCCGCTCCTGTCAAAATGGGAGATTTTGAGGTTAAGCCTTTTGGAAGCGGCTCGGGATTGTTGGGAATTCCGGGTGATGCAACGCCTCCTTCGAGATTCATCCGTGCGGCATTCATCCGCAATACCGCACCACAGCTTGCAGATGCATTTGCAACTGTAACACAGACATTCCATCTGTTGAACTTCTTTGATGTTCCGCTTGGTTTTGAGACAAATGTAGGGGCCCAGTTCCCTGACATCCCAAGTGCAACCCAATGGACCAGCTCAATAGACCTTACCCACCGCAAAGTCTATTACCATACAGCATACAATATAAATATCCGTTGTATAGATTTGGGTACCATAGACTTTGAGAAGGTTGCCTACCAGTGGCATCCGCTTGATGACACTCAGGTACAGCCGGTAGAGATGGTAGAGGTGAAATAGAGTTGAGGCATATTAAGCAATGAGAGGACAACCCATTTACTTTTGGGTCGCCCTCTTTACTTGGTGCCTATATACAACTGAAGATTGTGCAGTTTTGGGGTGTTTTCTGCACAAACAGCGATTTCTTGTTCAACTTTGTGCAATTCTGGGTGGTTTTCTGCACAAACTGAGGTTTCTTTCCCAATTTTGTGCAGTTTGGAGGCAGTTTCTGCACAAACAGGAGTGCCTTTTGAATCTTTGTGCTGTATTTAGCGGTTTTTTGCACAAAGTTGCCTGCAGCATATAGGTCAGGATACTTATGAGTCTAATTTCCTGACTTTTAGATGCCCGAGTTTGTCTGGGAGGAAGCATCTACCCAAACAGACGGAAATTTGACAGCTCATCTGCAAAGAATGTCTTTCTGTTTTTCTTTAAAAATAACTACTATTATGTCAGATACACGCTTCCAGCCTCGGCGGTCTGGTGTTTTGTCCTCCCGGTTTTCTCATCTTTGGTGGGGAGTCCGAGTATATCTCCCGGATCTGCCATCTGTCCAAGGAACAGTGCAATTACAGGCATCCCTTTCCCCTTGAAATATTCAGTGAGGATTTCAGATTTTCCTATACCGTGGTTTCCCACCAGCATAATGTTGTGGGAAGCGGGAGTGGCATCAAGGAGCTGTTTTAGCTCAGTTATGTTTACTGATATATTGCCCATCGCTATATTATTCTTACTTCATCAACTCCTCAATAACTCCGGGAATTTCATAGTTTTTGAAGATTCCGGCAAATTTTTCAGAGCCTGCGCCCCAGGCAAAGATTGGAACTACTGTGCCGCTGTGCCCTTTGGTGCTGAAGGTTAGGGCAAGGCCCTCAGGCTGGTTAACAGGGTGGCTCTTGTATCCTACATTGGTGCCGCCGGTCTCGTGGTCTGCGGTCACTACAAGAAGGGTCTGGGGGTTGGCATTCACATATGCCACCAACGCCTTTAAAAGGCCGTCAAACTCTTTCATCTCCTCTATCATTCCCTCAGAGTCATTGTTGTGGCCGTAACCGTCTATGATAGCACTCTCAATCATAAGGAAGAACCCTTTAGGGGCATTCTTGGAGAGTTGCTCAATAGCCTTTACAGCAGCCTTCTGCAGATAAACAGTTGGCTCGGAGAATCTGGTTGTGTCCAAATTGCCTGCATCAGCGGCAAGGCGGGCAGCAAGGCATACAGCATCCCCCTCTGCAGCTTTGGCAGTGGTGTTTGAGGATTTGTTGCGACGGTGCACATCACTCATCTCCAGTATCCCGACAAATTTTTCAGAGTTGCTCTGCAGAACTGATTTCCAGTCCAAATATACATCGTACCCTTTTTCAATCAGTACAGCTGTCATATCCACAGAATCCGGGCGGTTGATGAAGGCAGAGAGGCCTGCACCTATTGCCACATCTACGTCACTGTTGCAGAACTGTTCTGCAATTTTGTAGCTCATAGATCGGGAAGGGACTCCTGCATAAAAAGCACCTGGAGTTGCCTCTGTAAGGGTGGTGTTTACTACAATTCCGGTCTTTTTGCCCATTGCCTGGGCTTTTTTGAGAATACTTGTAAGCTGCAGGGTATCAGGGTCAACGCCAAGGAAACCGTTGCAGGTACGGGTACCTGTTGCAAGGGCTGTTCCACCGGCTGGGGAGTCGGTTACGTAGTTGTTGGCAGATTGTGTTTCGTTGAGTCCAATCACAGGGGCCATCTCAAATCCTGTCTGGGAATCCTGGGAAAGGAGTAGGGAGGAGACCGCTCCAAAGCCCATTCCGTCGCCAATAAGGTAAATTACATTCTGTGGTTTCTGCTGCTGTACTTCTGTGCAGCATGACACAATAGCCAATGCGGCTATTGCTGCAATCAGATGGTTAAATCTTTTCATATTGTGTTTTTATAGTAAAATGTGCAGCCAGCGGCCGCACATCCTTTATTTCTTGAAGTTTCCTATGGTATATCCAAAAGTGATGCTTGCCACCTCCTTGAACTGGATTCGCTTTCTCCCTATTCCGTCTTCTCCGGTTATCAGGATGTCATCATCATAAATGAGGTTGGTCCTTATGCCGGCCTGAAAGAATTTGTTGAACTTGTAAATTACTTCAAAGTCCCAGTTTACCTTTATGTTCTGAGGTTTCTTCATGTAGTTGGAGAATAGGGTAAGGGCTGTTGATACTTTGCAGTCCTTGAATATCTCCTTGTTGAATGTGGTTTTCAACTGGGAACCCAACTGCCAGCGGCATGCCTCGTCGGGAGCATTACCATATTTGGCCCTGAGAAGGGAGTCTGTCACTATTACCAGATTACCTGCCAAAGGTGAGAATGTGAGCGAGAATGCATTTCCCGGTTTGTAGTCTATACCAAGGCTTATTGTGAAGTATCCCGGAGCAAGGAATTGGGATACCTCTTTGCTTGTTGAGCCTGAGTACTCAAAACCTGGGGAGAACTGTGATGTGAAGTTCATATTTGCAGAGAAATATAATTTGTTCATCATTTTGTATCCCCATTTTGAGTCCAGGTTTATTTTATCGTCACTTTTACGGTAGCCAATGTCATCCTTGAATGACTGGATAAAACCGTAAGAGAAGATTGCCCTGTTGTCCCAATACATGCTCCCTTTGGCATAGTTGGCATGGGCATTCACATAGCTGTTGAGTGCCACAGACTCGGTTCCTCCGGCAGCCCAGTTGGAAAGAGCTATCTGGGAGAATCCCAACTCTGTGTAAATTCCTTTGGTCCAGAATTTTGGAATAGGGACAGGTTCATAGTTGATTGTTGGTATGGCAAACTGTGATGCAATTACCCTGCACAGTTCCTGGGCACTGTTGAGATTGGAAAGGTTTCCCAAAGAATCGGGGTTCTGGGCATGGGATACCTTGCTGTTTCCAATCAAACACAGCAGCATAACTATAAATCCTGTCAGTTTAAGTCTCATCTGTTACTCGTTTTCCAAAATGTCGTCTGAGTTGTATTTGTAACCCATACGTTTGCCGGTTCTCATACGGGCACTCTCAATTTTTGCGTTTATCTGCTCTACACTTGCAACCTTTACAAGGTCATAAGGAGGTACAAGCAAATCAAATGAAAGGGCGTAAAGCATTGCAGATTCAACAAAACCTATAAGTTCCTCTTTGGTAAGCTTCACCTTGCCAAAACTTGATATTTTTTGTCTCTCCTGCCTTTTTCCCTCAATGAAGAATTGTTTGTCCTTATTTACAAACATCCTTGCAACCAGGTAACCCAAATCCTCGTTTCTGCTGAATTTAAGCGAGTCTGACAAGAAGTTATATACACTTATAACTCCGCAGTATGTGTTGTACTGGTCTGCCTTTGCGTAAGGGTTTTTCCAGATTGCATGGTCTCTGTCAAACTGGAAAATGTCTGTATGCATGCTGAACACAAGCACATCATCCGCAAATTTGAGTTCAGCCTCAAATTTACCCCTGTCCCTGTACTCCAGGCGGATTCTGCGATTGGTCTCAGACTCTGCCAAAAGGTCATTAAGGTCGTTGCTGATCTCGCTCAAGACCTCCTTAAGCTCATTGAATACCTCAAGGGACTGGTCATATACACAAGATTTGATGTGGGCTTTGTGCTGCAACCCCTCCAAAATAAGTTGCTGTTTCCTCGGTAAAGGATCTCCTTCCATATTATATGTCAATTAAATTAGTATGATCTTGCAAAAATTACTCTCTGTTTTGACGGTTTGCCAGAGTAGATACATTTGCCCTCTTCCATAATCACATTGGTATCCAATGGAATGCAACGGATAGTGGCTTTTGTCTCCTCCTTAATTTTCTCCTCAGTCTCAGGGGTTCCGTCCCAGTGGCACAACAGGAATCCGCCCTCCTCAATCTTCTCCTTGAACTCCTCCCAGGTATCCACAGATATGGTCTTTTCAGCTCTGAAATCAAAAGCCTTCTGGTAGATGTTCTGCTGGATTGCATCCATCAAAGCGTTGATAACCTGTGCAACACCCTCCAACTGCATAGACTCTTTTGTTAAGGTATCTCTTCTTGCAACCTCTACAGTGCCGTTTGCCAAATCTCTTGGTCCCATTGCAACCCTTACAGGAACACCTTTAAGCTCCCACTCTGCAAATTTGAAACCGCTTCTGAGGTTGTCTCTGTCGTCAATTTTTACTGTAAGGCCAAATTTCTCAAGCTCGGCTTTAAGCTCCTCCATTTTGGCAATAATAGCCGCATGTTCCTCTTCTGTCTTGAAGATAGGGACCATAACAACATGGATAGGAGCCAATTTTGGAGGAAGTACAAGACCGTTGTCATCTGAATGGGCCATGATAAGGGCACCCATCAGACGGGTTGAAACACCCCAGGAAGTAGCCCATACATACTCCAAAGTGCCCTCTTTGCTTGCATATTTCACATCAAATGCCTTAGCAAAGTTCTGACCCAAGAAATGGGAGGTACCGGCCTGAAGAGCCTTGCCATCCTGCATCATCGCCTCAATGCAATATGTGTCCAAAGCACCTGCAAATCTTTCATTTGCAGACTTCTTCCCGACAACAACAGGAACAGCCATATACTCTCTTGCAAATTTGGCATAAACATTCACCATTTTTTCAGTCTCCTCAATTGCCTCCTCTTTGGTGGCATGTGCTGTATGTCCCTCCTGCCACAAGAACTCTGCTGTCCTTAGGAAAAGTCTGGTTCTCATCTCCCATCTTACCACATTTGCCCACTGGTTGCAAAGGATAGGAAGGTCCCTGTATGAATTGATCCAGTTCTTATATGTGTTCCAGATGATGGTCTCAGATGTAGGTCTTACAATAAGCTCCTCCTCCAATTTTGCAGCAGGATCCACAACCACTCCGTTGCCCTCAGGGTCAACCATAAGTCTGTGATGTGTCACCACTGCACACTCTTTGGCAAAACCCTCCACATGCTCTGCCTCTCTGCTCAAGAAAGATTTAGGGATGAACAGCGGGAAGTAGGCGTTCTGGTGCCCGGTCTCCTTGAACATTTTATCCAATTGTGCCTGCATTTTCTCCCAAATTGCATATCCGTACGGTTTAATTACCATACATCCTCTCACTGCCGAATTCTCTGCAAGATCTGCCTTTACTACAAGGTTGTTGTACCACTGTGAGTAATTGTCCTCTCTCTTTGTAACTTCTTTTGCCATTATTGTGTTATTTTTTGTTTTCTTGTTAAACCTTTTCCAATTTATACCATCTCTTTATTAAGTATGGAGTGTTATTGGAATAATTTTTGATATATTTGCTCTAAAATAGGATACAAAAATACAAATTAATTCTGTAATTGAATTTAAATAAAGGAGGTAAAAATGAAAATCAGCAACTTATTTCTATTAATGGCAGCGGTTTTTGCCTTGGCCTCTTGTGGTACATATACGCAGTCAGCCCAGCGTGGAGGGGCTCAATTCCGTAACAGCATATATTATAATCCCGATAACAGCCAGTCTGAGGAATACATGCAACAGCAGCAGTATCTTGCACAGCTTCAGCAGAAAACCGGTGAGACACTACAGGGGGAGCAGACAAGCTACGATCGGGCTGACAATACTGTTACAGTACAGGTTGGAGAGAGCAATGTTGTGGATATTGAGTACAATCCATCTGTAACATACCGTATAGTGGATGACCCGGAGAGCTATGAGGCCCGTTTGAGAAAATTTGATTCCCCTACATACACAATAAACATTGAGATGGGGACATATCCTTCATTGAGCTATTATTCATGGTACAGACCATCTTGGAGATGGTACTATTCATGGCATAATCCATGGTACAGATGGGATTCATACTGGTATTCCGCATTGAACTATCCGTGGTATGGAGCATGGTATTCACCTTGGTATGCAGATTTTGCATGGGGATACTATAACCCGTTCTATGATCCTTTCTACAATCCATGGTGGGCTCACCACTACGGACCTGGCTTCTATCCGGGGTATTACCCTATCCATCGTCCCGGACATGGCCATCCAGGTTATCATCCTGGTCACGGCCCTGGAGCACCTTCTCATGGAAAGGATGTATATTATGGGAAGCGTAATGAGAGCCCTTCTTACAAAAATGTCAGGAAAGGGAATTCAGGAAGTATGGCAAGTGGCCCTGCAGCAGGCAAGCCAACAACAGGCAGTGTTACCCGCAGACCGCAAAGCAGTTCGCAGAACAAGGGTCAAGGGGCTGTAAAGAGCAGTGGAAACAAACATACCAACACTTCAACTGTTACAAATAGGAATAACAACAGCAATTCAAACAGAGGTTCCTATACCAGAACCACCACCCAGCAGACAAGGAGCAACAACAGCTCTTACCAAAACAGCGGTTACAGCGGTGGCAGGAGTTCCGGTACTACAGGCAATAATGGTGGAGGATCGTCTTACAGGAGAAGATAACCCATTATCGGGAGGATACCTTAATTTGAATTTTAAAACTGGAAAAAATGTTTAAAAAACTGATTATATCATTGGCGGTTGTATGCGGTGCATTGGCTGCCAATGCTCAGGGGGCTTATGATGCGTTGCGTTTCTCCCAGCAGAATGTGGAGGGTACTGCAAGAAGTGTAGCTATGGGAAATGCTTTTGTGGCATTGGGAGGCGACATGGGAGGACTTGCTGTAAATCCCGCTTCAAGTGCAGTATATAGATACAAGGAGTTTATGATTACCCCTTCTGTGCAAGGGGTCTCAAGTGTTGCCAAATATTTGGGAAGCAACAGTTATGACAACAATACCAGATTTGGCATTGCCAATTTTGGATTTGTGGGTTCACAAAAAACAGGAAGGGAGAATTCAGGCCTTGTAAGCTGGAGTTTTGGACTTGTGATAAACAAAATGAACAGTTTTACAAATTGTATGGCGGCACAGGGGACAACAGATGAAACAAGCTGGCTCTCTTCAATGGCTTACAATACAGACGGGATTTATGCTCCTGAGATGGATATGACAGATTCAAATGACCCGTTCTATACCTCAGGTGCACCATGGAACTCTATCCTTGCGTGGAATACCACACTTTTGGATACACTTCCCGGAACAACCAACCAGTATATTGGTGCAACCGAGAATCTTGACGGGTATGACATTACTGTTGGCGGCAAGCTTATCCAGAATTTCAAGAGTAAAGCTATTGGAAATGTTACTGAGGCTACCATAAACTTTGGAGGAAACATTTCAAACAAACTCTTTTTGGGTGTGAATATTGGAATCCAGAGCATAAGCTACAGGTATGAGGAGTCATATAATGAGCAGGCACTCAACAGCAACAAGTTTCAGACAGGTTTTGACTCCTTTACAACAGCATACAGCTATAGGGCAACAGGAAGCGGTGTAAATGTGAAGGCAGGTCTTATATATCTTCCAACAAACTGGCTTAGAGTGGGAGCAAGTATCTCAACACCTACCTGGATGTATTTGAGTGAGGAGTGGGAAAACTCTATGGAGAGCAAGTTCAATGACGGATATTCCCAGAAACTTTATTCGCCGCTTGGTACATATAATTATAATCTTGAGACCCCTTTCAGATGGAATGTGGGTGTTGCCGCTACATTGGGTACATTGGGTGTCGTAAGTGTGGATTATGAGAGCGTGGATTATTCACAGGCGATTTTGAGTGACGCTGAGACTTTCTACGGATACGCAGACGAGAATGATGATATCAGGAATTTGCTTGCCAAACAGAATATCCTCAGAGTTGGCGCAGAGGTTAATGTTTTACCGCAGTTTGCAGTGAGGGCCGGATATCAGTATTACTCTTCCCCTTATAAGGATGGTACATCAAATGATAACCTTAATATTGGTTCGCTGGGTGTAGGTTATGTAACCAGTTGCGGAGCCCAGAGTGATTTCTTTATAGATCTTGCTTACCAGAGATTGCTCAAAGAGACTCAGGAGAAGTTCTCACTTTATGGAGATACTAATATTGCAGCCCCTGTTGGAGAGAACAACAGCAGTAACTGGAAACTTCTTCTATCTGTTGGATTGAGATTCTAAGAACGATATTGAGTTGGGACCTTCATTGAACAAAAGGTCCAGAATACTCAAATTAGGGACAAAGCCCTGCTTGTTGGTGAAAACCTGCCAGTAGGGCTTGTTCAATTGTAGCTGTTCCAGAAGAAGGGCAGGTTTTTTTGGGTGGATGCTTTCCCTCAAGTCTGTAATCCCCCTCTGTGCAAGGGGGGCAGATTGTGGCACTATAAAGCTCCCCTCAGAGAGTGTGATAGGTGTCTCAACTCCTATAAGCTCTGCTATTTTAAGTGTGAGAGCTGTATTCATCTTAAGGAGTGAGGTCTCTCCACTGTCAAGTATCATATAAATGTCATCCATATAGTATTCAAAGAAAGGGGATGACATATATGCCGCCTCCAGAGCCCTTTTGTGCTGTATGAGCCATGGCTTTGAGTAATCTATGAGCAACTCGCTTGTAGGGATTTTATGGCTGCTCTGTTCCCCTTTTGCCGCACTCCTCAATACCGGTAGGGTTAAAACAAGAAGCCCGTTGGCACCATTAATGTGACAACGGGTTCTGTATGACTGTTTCTGATACATCTCCCCGCTCTCTATCTCCACCGTTGCTGAGTTTGCAATTGCTGCAAAATACTCAATTGGGGGCAGATAAGCTGTACTTAGGAGAGATGTGTCAAAGATCATATTATTCCTCTGAAATTGCTTTAGGGTTGTATCTGATAATGCCTCTCTTTGAGCGGGCGATGAAATCAAGTATAGTTCTCTTCTCTATGCTCTCCTCAAATTCTGCCTCAACCTTTTTGCAGGCATCAGTTACATTCAGTCCGCTCTGGTAGATTACTTTGTAGATATTCTTTATCCTGTCAATCTGCTCAATGGTAAAGCCTCTTCTACGCAATCCTACAATGTTGATTCCGCAATATGATAGAGGGTATTTGGCTGCCATGGCATATGGTGGAACATCTTTTGCTATGCGTGAACCGCCACCAACCATAGCGTGTGTCCCTATGTTTGAGAACTGGTGTGCTGCAGAAGCTCCTCCAATTATCGCCCAATCATCCACATTGGTCTCACCGGCTATACCCACATAGCTTACAAGGATACAGTTGTTGCCAACCTGACAGTCATGGGCAACATGGGCATATGACATTATAAGGGTATTGTTGCCAATAACGGTTTTACCTTTACCGCTTGCGGCTGTCCCCCTATTGATTGTTGCGCACTCCCTAATGGTTACATTGTCTCCAATCTCCACATAAGACACCTCGTTCTCAAATTTTAGGTCCTGAGGTATGGCACCTACAACTGCACCGGGGAATACCTTGCAGTTCTTGCCAATCTTCACATAGTCATATATTGTGGCATTGGGCCCAATTTCACATCCGTCACCAATCTCAACATTCTCTGCAATGTAGCAGAATGGATGGATTTTTACATTAGCCCCAATTTTTGCATTAGGATGCACACAAGAATTCTCCATAAATCAAAATCTGTTAAATTTTACTCTTTGTTTTTAATGACTTGAGCAACCATATCGCTCTCGCAGGCAAGGGTGTCTCCAACATAAGCCTCTCCATGCATACAAACAATTGATCTTCTCAAAGGTTGAGTAATTGAGAGCCTGAATACAAGAACATCTCCCGGTACAACCTTTTTCTTGAACTTGGTGTTGTCAATTTTTGCAAAATATGTAGAGTACTTCTGAGGCTCGTCAACGCTGTTTAAAACGAGGATTCCACCAACCTGTGCCATAGCCTCTACAATAAGCACGCCAGGCATTACAGGCTCCTGTGGAAAATGTCCGAGGAAGAACCCCTCATTTACTCCAATTGTCTTGATACCAACTACATAATCTTCACCAATTTCTGTAATTCTGTCAACCATCAAAAATGGAGGACGGTGAGGAAGAAGCTTTTTGATACCGTTAATATCAATGACCGGAGCCGCATTTGGGTCATATTTTGGGATGTTGTTGTTTTCCATATTTTTGTGTTTTAATTGTTCAAAATCATTTTTCTCATAATCTTTGCCACCTCTGTGTTTATCCTGTGCCCGGACTTGTAGGCTATAACCTTGGCTTTAATAGGCATTCCAACAAGTGAGAAGTCTCCTATAAGGTCGAGCAGCTTGTGTCTTGCACATTCATTTTGGAATCTGAGTTCCAAGTGATTGAGGTATCCTTCAGGGGCCCTTTCCAATGAAGGTGTGTTGAATACGCCGGCAAGTCTGTCAAGTTCCTCTTGCGGAACGGGATTCTCTACAATAACAATGGCATTGTCAAGGTCTCCACCTTTTATAAGGTTGTTTTTAAAAAGGGGCTCAAGCTCATGGAAGAATACAAATGTGCGGCAAGGGGCTATATCCTGTGCAAAATCTGTGTTATCATCAAATCTTGCGTACTGGTTTCCCAATACCTTTGAGTTGAAGTCTATCATTACATCTGCAGAGAAGTGGTCATCCGGCATAAGTATAATCTCGGAGCCGGTTTTCTCATCCTTATAGAGAATCTTCTCCTTAGGCTCAAAATATTTCCTTGGCTCATCCTGCTCTGCAAGGCCATCTTTGCATATAGCCTCAATATAAGGTTTTGCACTGCCATCCAGAATAGGAACCTCCTGTGAATCTATATTTACAAGAATATTGTCAATTCCCAATCCTGTAAGAGTTGCCATAAGGTGCTCAAGTGTGGAGATCTTCACATCCCCTTTTTCCAGGGTTGTTCCCCTTGCGGTGGTTGTCACATGCTCCGCTACTGCCTCAATTATGGCATCCTCTCCCAAATCAACCCTTCTGAATCTGATTCCAGAATTCGCCTGGGCAGGTTCCAGTGTCATAGTCACTGTTTTTCCTGTATGCAACCCTTTCCCCTTGAATGTATATTTACACTTTATAGTGTGTTGTCTGTTGTTCATTTTGCTGAAACTTTGTTAAATCGGCTCTGCAAATATACTAAATTATTACATCATTTGGCAAGTTTTCTGAACATGGCATAGCATCTCAAATATTGCTTGTAATCAAATGCAGGACTGCCCATAAGTGTCTCACCCTCTTTTTTTGTATTTCCCAAAATGCCTGCCTGTGCACCAATGCTGGTCTTGTTGTGGATATTCAGATGTCCGGCTATTCCAACCTGACCTCCAATAATACACTTCGCTCCAACTTTGGTAGAGCCTGCCACTCCGGTCTGTGCTGCCATAACAGTATGTTCACCAACCTCCACATTATGTGCAATCTGAATGAGATTATCCAGTTTTACCCCTTTCCCAATGAGGGTTGTACCCATTGTAGCCCTGTCAACAACGGTATTGGCACCAATCTCCACATCGTCCTCTATTGTAACTATACCGGTCTGAGGAATTTTCTTGTATGAGCCGTCTTCCCTTGGGGCAAAGCCAAAACCGTCGGAGCCAACAACCACATTTGCATGCAGGATGCAGTTGTTTCCAATTTTGCAGCCGTCATAAATCTTAACACCTGGATACAATGTGCAATTCTTGCCAATCTCCACATCATTTCCAATATACACCTGAGGATAAATCTGGGTATTTTCCCCAATCCTGCTCTTCTTCCCGACAAATGAAAATTCTCCAAGATATACCCCTTTCTCCAATTTGGCACTCCATGCGCATTTTGAACTCCATGCCCTTCCGCTCCTTTTTGCCCTTTTGAGAGTGTTGAGCAAATCGAGCAATGATGCCACAGCCTCATAGGCATTGTCAACCAGAATAAGGGTGGGGGCTACAGGCTCTTTTGGCTTGAATGTCCTGTTTATGATTATTACGCTTGCTTTGCAGCTGTACAGGTACTGCTCATATTTTGGATTGGCAAGAAAACAGATGTTGCCGGGTTTGCCGTTTTCAATTTTTGCAACTGACGAAACTTTTACATTGGGATCTCCAATAATCTCTCCGTTGAAATGCTGTGCAATTACTTCTGCCGATACTTCCATAGTAATTTCTTGTATAACTAAGCAAAATTAATAAAAATTATCAAAAGCCCAACATTAACAGATATTTGCATTTTTAATAAATATTTCTTTCCTTTGCACTCGGAATGAAAGGCTTGAGGGTGACCGCATGCGGTTGCCCTTTGTTATATACCAGAAATTATGATAACAACTGAGGCATTAAGCAATACTATTGCAAACTATTTGAGTGATAATGGATTATTTCTTGTAGATATAGAAATTTCCAAAGACAATGACATTACGATTGCTGTTGAGAGCAGGGAGAGTGATGTCAGAATTGAGAATTGTATTGATATAGACCGTATTGTTTCCGGTGCTTTTGACAGGGATGTTGAGGATTATTCCCTCACTGTGACATCTGCAGGATTGGACCAACCTTTTAAGGTTCTGGACCAATATAAAAAATTTGTCGGGAGTGAGGTTGAGGTTGTAATCAAGGGGGGTGGAAAGGTGAAGGGTATCCTTTCTTCCGCTACAGAGGAGGGGTTTGAGATTACCACCTCAAAGATGGTGAAGGTTGAGGGGAGCAAGAAAAAAGTGCAGCAGGATACAGTTACCCCATACACCTATGAGGGGATCAAATCATGTAAGCCGGTAATCATTTTCAAGTAGAAACAAGATTAAACAATTATAAACAAAATGGAAGGACTGAATTTAATAAGCACATTTGCTGAGTTCAAGGAGCTAAAGAACATTGACCGTCCAACTATGATGAGTGTGTTGGAGGATATTTTCCGCACACAGCTTGCAAAAATGTACGGCACTGCCGACAATTTTGACATTATCATTAACATAGACAAGGGCGACTTTGAAATTTGGAGAAACAGGACAGTTGTGGAGACTGTTGAGGATCCTAACACTGAGATTTCAAAAGAGGAGGTTGACAAGATTGACAACTCTTATGAGATTGGTGAGGAATTTACAGAGGAGGTGAAACTTGCAAGCTTTGGCAGAAGGGGTATCCTTAACCTGAGACAGAATCTGTCGGGAAGAATCATGGATATTGAGAAAGCTAACCTTTACAATGCCTATAGGGACAGAATAGGTGAGATTATGGTTGGTGAGGTTTACCAGGCATGGAAGAAAGAGGTGCTTGTACTTGATGAGGAGGGTAATGAGCTGCTTCTTCCAAAATCTGAGCAGATTCCATCTGATTTCTTCCGTAAAGGGGAGTCTGTAAGGGCGGTTATCTCTAAGGTTGAGATGAAAAACAACAACCCTGTGATTATCCTTTCAAGAACAGCTCCTGTTTTCTTGGAGAGATTGTTCGAGCAGGAGGTTCCGGAAATTTTTGACGGTCTTATTACCATAAAGAAGATTGTACGTATCCCTGGTGAGAGAGCCAAAGTTGCAGTAGAGTCTTATGATGAGCGCATTGATCCTGTAGGAGCTTGCGTTGGTGTGAAAGGTTCAAGAATCCATGGCATTGTAAGGGAGCTCAAGAATGAGAATATAGATATCATCAACTGGACATCAAACACACAGCTTTTGGTTCAGAGAGCCTTGAGCCCTGCAAAAATTTCTTCTATCAAAATTGAGGATGGAAGAATCAGCGTATGGCTCAAACCAAATGAGGTCTCTTTGGCAATTGGTAAGAACGGTAGCAATATCAAACTTGCAAGCATGCTTGTAGGCCAGGAGATTGAGGTGTTCAGAGAGCTTGATGAGGAGGAAGAGGATGTTTTGTTGGCTGAGTTCAATGACGAGATTGACCAGTGGATAATTGATGCCCTTAAAGGTATCGGTTGTGATACTGCCAAGAGTGTTCTTGCCCTTTCTGTTCAGGATATTGTAAAACGTGCAGATTTGGATGAGGAGACAGTTGTTGAGGTTCAGAACATCTTGAGGTCTGAGTTTGAGGACGAGAAATAATTATTGTAGAATTTAAATGGGGGATTAAATATGACAGGAAACGAGAATATTAGAATTGGTAAAGTGCTTAAGGAGTTCAATATAGGAATGGGTACCTTGGTTGAGTTCCTTAAAAAGAAAGGTATTGTCATTGACTCAAATCCGGGAGCAAAACTCACCGGTGAGCAGTATGCTCTTGTTGCAAAGGAGTTCAAGAAGGAGCAGATTGTAAAGGAGGAGTCAAAGAAAGTGGCAATAAAGGTTAAGGATATAACCGAGAAAGAGTCAAAAGTTGTGGAGGAGGAGCCTGTTAAGGAGCTTTTCATAAAGACAACAGTAGAGGAGGTCAAGGGTCCTAAAATTTTGGGCAAGATTGATTTGGACAAACCAAAAGTTGAGCCAAAAGTTGAGCCAAAGATTAATCCGGCACCACAGCCAAAACAGGAGGTTGTTGCTCCTCAGCCGGCAGTAGAGCAGAAGCCGGTTCAAAAACCTGTAGAGAAGGTTCCCGACAACCCTAAGGCGGAGCCTGCAGCTGTTCCCCCAGCAGTGAAAATCCAGCCTAAAGAGGAGCCTAAGCAGGCAGAGAAACCTGCTGTGCTTGTTACAGAGCATATTGAGACCAAAGTTGAGAAACTTTCCGGTCCGACAACAGTTGGAAAGATTGACCTTTCACAGTTTGAGAGGAAGAAACCTTCCAACGACAATAAAAAAGGTGGAAAGAGAGAGAGAATCCACAAGAAGAATGAGAAGGTGGATGTAGCCAAGGAGGCCAAACAGAACAATAACGGCAAACCTGGCAACAATGGCCAGAACAAACAGCAAGGTGGCCAGATTCCTAATGCTGCAAAACAGCAGAACAACAACGGCAAGAACCACAACCAGGGTAAAGGAAACAAAAAGGAGAAGTTCAAACCTGTAAAAGTGGAGATTGATGAGGATGCTGTACAGAAACAGATTAAGGAGACCTACCAGAGAATGGTAGAAGGTAAGGGAAAGACCAAAGGCTCAAAATACAGGAAAGAGAAGAGGGAGATGAATGTGCAGAAGATGATGGAGGAGGAAGAGTTGCAGCAGATGAACAGCAATGTACTTAAAGTTACAGAGTTCGTTACTGTAAACGATCTTTCTACCATGATGAACACCCCTGTAATTAAAGTTATTGAGGCTTGTATGAACCTTGGTCTTATGGTATCTATCAACCAGAGACTTGATGCAGAGGCCTTGGTTCTTGTTGCTGAGGAGTTCGGTTATAAGATTGATTTTGTGACTGCGGAGATTCAGGAGACAATAGACGAGGAGAATGATGTGGATACTCCAGAGATGATGGAGGAGAGACCTCCTATCGTTACCGTAATGGGTCACGTTGACCACGGTAAAACATCATTGTTGGACTACATCCGTAAAGCCAATGTTATTGCCGGTGAGGCGGGTGGTATCACACAGCACATTGGTGCGTACAATGTGAAATTGCCTAACGGCAGAAGAATCACATTCCTTGATACTCCGGGCCACGAGGCGTTTACAGCAATGCGTGCCCGTGGAGCAAAAGTTACAGACCTTGCAATCATTATTGTGGCTGCCGACGATGCCATAATGCCGCAGACAATTGAGGCTATCAGCCATGCTCAGGCGGCAGGATGTCCTATGATCTTTGCAATCAACAAGATTGACAAGCCTGCAGCAAATCCCGACAAGATCCGTGAGCAGCTTTCACAGATGAATATCCTTGTAGAGGACTGGGGTGGAAAATACCAGTGTCAGGAGATCTCTGCAAAACAGGGTATAGGTGTTGAGGATCTACTTGAGAAGGTGTTGCTTGAGGCCGATATGCTTGAGCTGAAAGCCAATCCTAACAAAAAGGCGGTAGGTACTGTGATTGAGTCTTCATTGGATAAAGGTAGAGGTTATCTTGCAACTATCCTTGTTCAGGCAGGTACCCTTAGAGTTGGTGATGTGATGTTGAGCGGTTGCTATACAGGTAAAGTAAAAGCGATGTTCAATGAGCGCGGACAGAAAGTTGCGGAGGCAGGTCCTTCAACTCCGGTATCAATACTCGGTTTGAACGGTGCACCTAATGCGGGTGAGACATTCAATGTGTTTGAGGATGAGAAAGAGGCTAAGGATATTGCCAACAAGAGAGAGCAGCTGTTGCGTATCCAGGGCTTGAGAACCCAGAAACATATCACTTTGGAGGAGATTGGTCGCCGTATTGCAATTGGAAACTTCCAGGAGCTTAATGTCATTATCAAAGGTGATGTGGACGGTTCAATTGAGGCATTGAGTGATTCATTGATAAAACTATCTACAGAGGAGATTCATGTAAATGTTATCCATAAGGCTGTAGGTGCAATCTCTGAGTCTGATGTCCTTTTGGCAGCTGCATCTAATGCAATTATTATAGGTTTCCAGGTAAGGCCTTCTGCAAATGCGAGAAAACTTGCAGATAATGAGGAGATTGAGATAAGGCTTTACTCAGTGATCTATGATGCCATCAATGAGGTTAAGAGCGGTATTGAAGGTATGCTTGCACCAGAGGAGAAAGAGGAGGTTACAGCAACTGCTGAGGTGCGTGAGACCTTTAAAATCTCTAAAGTGGGTACAATTGCAGGTTGTATGGTTAAGGAGGGAAAACTTACCAGAAATGCAAAAGTGCGCGTAATCAGAGACGGTATTGTAATCTACACAGGTTCACTTGGTTCATTGAAACGCTTTAAAGACGATGTTAAGGAGGTTGCAGCAGGTTATGATTGCGGTCTTAACATTGACGGATACAACGATATTAAAGTTGGAGATGTTGTAGAGGCTTACCAGATTGTTGAAATCAAGAGGACTTTGTAGGAAATATCCTTAGATATGGAGGGGAGTGGCCAATTTGGCCATTCCCTTTTTTTATATATGAGAAGAATTATTTCTAACTTTGCACATTAATCTGCTAGAAACTACAAATATGAAAAAGGGTCTATTATTGGGAATAGCATTTTTTATGGGGGTATTTGCAGCCTATGGCCAGACAAGCGCTAAGGTGTTTCAAAAGGCGGCTTTACGGAGTGGCCAGATGGCACTGGAGGGTTGGACTGTAAAGATTGGAAGTCCTGAACTGGCGAGGCAGCTCGGAAAACTCTATACCATGCAGGAGGAGCTTGATAACGGACAAAAAAAATATATAATTGCGGAGGGTAAGGGAGCAGGTGCAACTTATGAGGCAGCCACAGGGGAGGCAACAAAAGTTGCAACGCAAAACTTGGCCTCACTGATAGGAGGGGAGGGCTCTTTGGAGTTTGAGAATGTTATCCGTCCACTTATATGTTACAGGGAGATTCAGGGAGGGAAGATTGAGGTCTCACTATATCTTGCCTGTACAAGGGAGAATGCGGTAAAGGCAAAACTGGCAACAGTAAAACAGATGCTCAAACAACAGCATACATCACCAAAAATAGAAACATCACATAAATTGTAATTCATGTTCAAGCATAAAGAGTTGGTTAAGGATGCATTGAAGGTAAATCTGCTCACTTTGGCGGTATTTGCCTTAATGTATGTTTTTTACAGCAATGCGTTTTCTTTCTTTTCTACTGGAAAGGATGGAGTGTGGCTATTATCCAAATATGTGACATTCAAGAATAACGGCAGGGCACCGGTCTATGACGACAATATCCTTATATGTACAATAGCTGGAGTGAACTCAAGGGATTCTATAGCAGCAATCATTGAGAAAATAGACAGTTATGCCCCTGCTGCAATAGGTTGCGATATAATTTTTTCTAAGGCCAGCGGTGTAGATTCATTGCATACAAACCGTTTGAAGAGGATAGTGGAAGGGAACAGCAAAATTGTTGTTGCACAGAGGCCTGTGTTGGACGGTTTGGGAAGACTGGCATCTGTGGAGGAGTCAATCTTTGAGCGGAGCAATAAAGGTGATGTTACAGTTTATACCGATGGCAGCCACTCAAGTGAATCGGTTATTGAGGGGCGTACTTTTGTGAATTTTTCCACATTGGTTGCTCAGACCGCCAATGTGGAGATTGATTATCCGACCAAAGAGTTTGCGGTCAATTATACCAACAGGTATTTTCCTGTATTGTCTGTTGATGAGATAACCCGTGAGGATGTGGAGGGGAAGATTGTCCTTTTGGGAGATACTGAGGATCTGAGGGATTATATAGATATGGATTTTGCCATGACCGACCACAGATACACCACTCTTATGACAACTTCAAAGAGGATACCGGGTGTGTTTCTGCACGCATATACAATTGCCTCAATGATTAATGACGACTGGATTATAGTAATGCCAAAATGGATAAGTCTTCTGTTTGGTTTCATTGCATCATTCTTTTTGTCTTTGCTTGGCAAGTACTGGATTTTCAAGGGTATTCCAAGGTGCTACTTCAAATGTGTGCATCTTGTCCTCTTTACATTTATGATATGGGTGAGTTATCCCCTTTATGTAGGATTTGATTTGATAATGAGTCCCCTGTATTTTACAATAGGTGTAGCAATGAACGACTTTTCAACTGCAGGGCTGGATGCTTTCAGGCATATCAGGGGATTGATACAAAAAAAGGTTAAACATGCATAGAACGAGGCTGCTTTTTATATTCTCCTTTTTATTTGCAAGTGTTGTTGCATTTGGGCAGCAATACAGGGTTTGTTCTGTCTCTTCCGCTCCCGCTTCTGTAAGCAGGTCAAACAAAGAGGCTGTGGTAAGGAATATTATCCTTGAGAGTAAGGAGGTGCTCAAGTTCTCCAAATTCTCAAAAATCTCTTTAATGGAGACAAAGAGCAAGGAGATTTTTGTCTTCTCGGGAGAGGGGGAGTTTTCTGTTGCTGATTTGGTTGGAAAAAACAGGAAGAAACTTAGTGCCAACCAGAAAGCACATGTAAAGGATCTGTTGAACGGGAATGAGCATACAAAGTTGGCCGGTGTTGTCTATAAGGATGCTGAAGCGCCTGTGCACTTTCTCCAGGAGGGGAGTCTGCAGATTGTGGACCAGAGGTGTGCAGCGGTTGATCCTAAAGATATTGATGCAGAGGGAATCTATTATTTTGCAGTTTCCAATACATCTGATATCCCTTATTTTGTAAATGTGATAAAAACAGATTCTCAGGGTAACAGAACAGCCTGTTGTGATTCCAAAGATCCGATGGCCCAGTTGGGTTTGCTTGTCCCTGAAGGAGGTACAGTAGTGCTGACTGATTTCCCGCAGCTGGGGAATCAGCTCCTTTCATCAACATTTAGGGTAGCGGCAAGTGAATATACATTTGATGCAAGGGATTTCATAGAGAAGAGCCCCCATATACAGTTGCTTTCCCATTCAGACAACTCTGTTGTAACATATCCCGAAATTACATTGGGTTTCCTTGTAAGGAAAAGCGACAAGGTGAAGTCTTTGTATCTCCTTTTGAACGGAGAGGATACAGGTGTGAAGGGGACTGTGACAGACGGACGGAATGAGGTGAAGGTGAAGCTGGCAAACATGGGTGCCAATACAATAGAGCTTGGTGTTGCAGATATATATGGGAATACCCATTACAAAAAAATATCTGTAAATTATCAGAGGATAAACAAGCCAAAATTGCATATCATGTCTGTGGGTATAGGCAATTACAAGGATAAGAAGATAGAGAAACTCCATTTTGCCGCAAGTGATGCTGCAATGGTCTATAAGGTGCTGGATACTTTGAGAGATATGAATCTCCACCTTTATGAGAAAGGGGGATTCAGGAGGCTTCTTGTGGAGGAACAGGCAACAAGGGCCAATATACTTAAAGGATTGGATGATCTTAAGATTGGGGCTGATCCGGAGGATATTGTAATGGTATATATGTCGGGACATGGAAAAAATGTGGAATTTAAGGGGAAGAGATATTTTCTCCCTTATGATGTGGAGGATAACCAGTATATTGAGTCAACAGCTATAAGCTATGCGGATCTTAAATCCAAATTCAGGGAGCTTGAGGACAAGGAGTGCAAGGTTGTTGTATATATGGATGCCTGTTATGCCGGAGAGATGTATTATGCAAAGGCTGCAGGGGAGTTCATAGGTGATTCGGAGCCTGCAGTGATAGGGTTTTATTCAAGTACAAAAAGACAGCCCTCTTTGGAGAAGGTGGAACTTGAACATGGAATATTCACATACGCTCTGCTCAATGGAATTAAGGGTGGGGCAAGCGATTCAAACGGCAATGTTACCATAAGCAGTCTTGGGGATTACATTACCGAGCAGGTGCGTATTGAATCCGGTGGACAGCAGAATCCTAAGGTTGATAATGGCGGGGAGGATTTTATCCTGTTCAAGGCTGGTGATGCCGGATTTAAAGTTTCTGCTCCTGTGATATCCAAAAAAGTTGATGTTGCAGAACCTTCTGTGGGTGGAGGAAATGATGCGGTTGTGGAGCTTGCCCGCAAGTATTATACAGGTGAGGCATTTGCACCTACAACAGATGATGAGTGCAAGGTGTATCTTCAGGCAGCAGCGGCAGGTGATGCCAATTCCATGTTTATGGCAGGTGTATGTCTTGAGACCGGTAGAGGGTGTTCCCCTGATTATAAAGCAGCGTTGAAGTGGTATGAGCAGGCTGCCTATAAAGGGCTTCCTGTTGCCCAGTATAATTTGGGAGTGATGCACTATAACGGCATGGGTACTCCAAAATCAGATGAAAATGCACAGAAATGGTTCAATGAGGCAGCTATAAAGGGGTATTCAAAGGCTATTACCGCATTGGGATGTCTGTATTACTTTAAAGAGAGTCCTGAGTACGGCAAGGCGTTTGAATATTTCAGCAAATCTGCACAAGATGGTGATGCAATGGCTCTGTACTACATGGGTGAGTGTTACCTGTATGGTAATGGAACAGAGGAGAATCTCCCTGCTGCTATGGACGCATTCAAGAAATCTGCAGAGAAAGGGTATAAGGGGGCAGTAGAGGTGATGAAGCTGGTAGAGATAGATTATTAGTATATCTCATTTGAGCAACCGGTACAACTTTATACATTGTACTGCCTCTGCTACATCGTGTACCCTAAGGATATCAGCTCCCAGAAGAAGTGCCTGCAGGTTTATTGCTGCTGTGCCACAGAGGGCCTCCTGAGGGGTTATCCCAAGTGGCTTGTAAATCATCCCCTTTCGGGATACTCCTACCAGAATTTTTCTCTTTTTCCCTGCATGTTGTTCCACTTGTGCGGAGAGTTGGGGGAGTCCTTTAAGAAGCTGGTAGTTCTGCTCCAGATTTTTTGCAAATCCAAATCCCGGGTCAATTATATACTCTTTTATTCCGTGGCGCACAGCCCTCTCCTCAAAATCCTTAAAGTATTCTGCCACCTCATTTACCACGCCGCCTGGGTAATGGCAAAGTTGCTGCATTGTATCTGGAGTCCCCTTTTTGTGCATGGCAATATATGGGAGAGCAAGCTCTCCTACGGTGCTGAGCATCTGAGGGTCATCCTCACCTGCTGAGATATCGTTCACAATAAATTCTCCAAGAATATCATAAGCCCTGCGGACAATCTCACTGCGGAAGGTATCTATTGAGATCCTTATTTTTCCTCCCGACAAATCTTTACAGTATTTCTCTGCAATGAACTTCAGTGGCTCCTGCAGATACTCCCATTCTCTCTGCAATGAAACCGGAGTGCTCCCCGGACGGGTTGAGCATGCACCAATGTCAATGATTTCCGCCCCTTGGGCAATCATCTCTCCAATGGCTGCATCCACCTCACTAATTGCGGTGTGTCTGCTGCCTTGGTAAAAGGATTCATTGTTGATGTTAAGGATACCCATTACCTGAGGGGTATCTTCTGTATGTAGATTGTTGTTTTGCATGGCTTGGTTGTGGATTCTTTACAAAATTAAAAGTATCTTTGTTTTTTACAAAAAATGCAGTTGTATGTTAATAGTATTGGAAGGCCTCGACGGTGCCGGAAAGAGCACTCAGGTAAAATTGTTGAAGGAGTATCTTACAAGTAAAGGGGTAAATTTGCGTTATCTCCATTTCCCAAGATATGATGCCCCATTGTACGGTGATCTTATTGGAAAATATTTGAGGGGGGATCTTGGCAGTATTGAGCAGGTGCATCCTCAGATAGTTGCACTGTTGTTTGCCTTGGACCGTATGGATGCCTCTGCTACAATTAAGGAGTGGCTGTCTGCAGGGGACTGTGTGTTGCTGGACCGCTATGTTTATTCCAATATCGCTTACCAGTGTGCAAAAATGGCAACTCAAGGGCAGTATGGCCCGCAGAGGGAGGAGTTGGCAGAGGAGCTGAGGAAATGGATTTTTGATACTGAATACAACAAGTATGGTATTCCAAAACCGGATCTGAACCTCTTTTTGGATGTCCCTATAAGTTTTGTTGATTCAAAACTTAAGGAGAGCCGTAGCGGAGATGATGACAGGGATTACCTCAATGGAAAATCGGACATTCATGAGGCAGATATAAAATTCCAGATAAGTGTGAGGGATTTTTATTTGAGACAGACTGCTGCAGACAAGGATTTTGTAAGGATTTGTTGTGAGGATGCACAAGGAAATATGCTCCCTCCGGCAGATATTTTCAACAATATAAGCAGTCAGGTTGAAAAGCTGTTCCAATAACAGATTTATTGAATAATAGGCAAATAAAAGTATTATGAGATTTTTACGGGGAATATGCAGGATTGTTTTCGGACTCCTCTTTGTACTGTCGGGATTCTTGAAGGCAATTGACCCTATAGGGACATCCCTCAAGATAAAGGAGTATCTTGGGGTATTTGGAATGGATTTCCTTGATTCCCTTTCAATCCCTGGGGCAATTCTCCTCTCCACAGCAGAATTTGTTGTTGGAGTGGCAATCCTTAAGGGGTTGAGAATAAGGCTTTTCTCTAAGGTGGCACTTGTATTTGTCTCCATATTTGCTGCAATTACCCTATTTGTTTTCATTTATAACCCCATAAGTGACTGCGGATGTTTTGGGGAGGCGGTACATCTTGACAATGGAGCAACATTTTTCAAGAATATTGTGCTGTTGGCTATAGCATTGTTTATCTTTTTCCAGAGGAACAACTATGTGCCAATTACAAGGCCAAAAACTGAGTGGTATTATCTTGCAGGCTATACGCTACTCATATTTTCCTTGCAGATATACACTCTAAGGAAGATTCCGCAGATAGATTTCGGTTATTACAAGCCTGGAACAGACTTGGTGGCAAGCCGGAACAAAAACCGGGAGAGGGTGTATGAAACCACCTTTATTTATGAAAAGGAGGGTGAGCAGCAGACTTTTACGCTGGATAATCTTCCCGACAGTACATGGAATTATGTGGATACCAAAACAATTCTGGTCAGTGGTGCACCGGAGGATTCCAGTACAGACCTTACCTTTATGGACAGCACCGGGAATGGAGTGGAGGATGATATTGTAAACCGACAGGGACCACTTTTCTTTGTATCCATCCATAATGCCGGCAGGATTGGTGACAGAAGTGTGGAAAAGATAATTGAGTTGGCAGATACCCTTCAGGCACACAATCTCAAGTTGTATATACTCAGTGCGAATACCGTTGAGGCAACAGAGGCCCTTTTCAGCGGATATGCCGGTGATGGGTTGGAAGAAAAAATTGAGATACTGTATGCCGACTACAAGGCGGTAATCTCATTCAACCGTTCCAATGGCGGTCTTACATATATAAACAGTGGGGTAATTGTAAAAAAATGGGCAAGGGGGGATTATCCTGTAAAGACATTGGGTGAAATACTCTCTCAGGACCCTGAGGTGATTACTGCCAAGTCCCAGATAAGTGAGAGGCTTTTTGCGGAGATTGCCCTCTTTGTAATACTGTGCTTTATTTTTATAATCAGATTCTTCTCAAAAATTTCGTACAGAAAATATCTAAATGCCCTTGTGCATGGAGAATCTGATGAGGAGCTTGAGGATGATCCCGAGAGCAACTTATAGTGGCCAGGTACATTTGCAAATAAAAACGTTCCCCAGTGGAGGATTTGCCTCTTGTGGGGAACGTTTTGTGCTTGATTTGTTCCCCACAGATGGAAATTGTTGTGCTGGGGAACATTTGGCGGTTGTTTTGTGCCACAGTGGGCATCTGGCCGTCAACGGTCTCTCATTTGTTTAGTAGTTGAATGTGTAGCAGTAAGGGTGTCTTGCATATACCTTAAACTGCTGTTGGTCAGCTATGTTTGAGTAGATTCTTGCAATCGATTCCTCAGGGTTGGTGGCAATCTTAAGTGTTGCGTCTGCCCCTTTGAGCATCTCCATGAACTGCTCCATCTGTGTTTTTGCAGCAGGGTAACCGGTAACTCTGTAATCGTTCAGATTTGCAGCTACAGCCGCATAGTTGATGGCATCCAACAAACCTCCCCTCTCATCTACAAGTTTCCTCTCAATGGCATCTGCTCCTGTCCATACGCGTCCCTGTCCAACTTCATCCACATACTCTACTGGCAAATCTCTACCTTTTGAGACAAGATCTGTGAATTTGGTGTATATATCCTCCACCATTCCCTGCATGAACGCAACCTCTTTGGCGTCAAGCGGGTCTATTCCGTTGAGCATGGTGCTGTGGGCATTTGAACCTATATTGGCGGTATTTATCTTAAGATGTTCCTTAAGACCTTTTCCGTAGTTCATTGCCATACTGAACACACCAATAGAACCGGTGATGGTGGTATTGTTTGCAAAAATCTTTTCTGAGTTTGCTGCTATCCAGTAACCGCCGGATGCGGCATATTCACCCATACTTACAACAAGAGGTTTCTCCTTTCTGAGCAGCTGAAGTTCATTGTTTAGGATCTCTGCAGCCTGTGCGTCACCACCAGGGGAATTTACCCTAAGCACTACAGCCTTAACAGATGAATCCTGGCGTAGATCTCTTATGATATGGTAAAATTTCTTTGCAGAAAGTCCCTCATTCCCAGCCATTGTAATCTCACCATCCGCATAAATTACGGCAATCTTGTCTGTAGCTTTGAGGTTAGGTTTTACTTTTGCCTCAGCGTATGTTGCAAGGGTTACCATCTTTATATCCTTGTCTTTTTCTACATCAAACAGGGTACGGAGGGTGGTGTAAATGTCGTCTCTGCTTATAATTTCATCTACAAGGCCATGTTCTTTCAATGATTCTGCAGAGTAAAGTTCAAGGTTATCCACAAGTGTGTTGAACTCCTCAGGGGACAGTCCTCTGCTCTGGCAAATCTCTGTAACCCATGTCTCCCAGATAGAGTCAATCATCTCCTTGTTCTGCTCGTAGTTCTCCTTACTTATACCGGAAGCTATGAACTGCTCGGCAGCCGCCTTGAATTTTCCATGTCTGATAAGCTGTACTTCAATGCCAAGTTTGTTTAGAAGGTCTTTGAAGAACATCATGGTGGAACCCATTCCTACAATGGCCCCGGAGCCCTCTGAATTAAGATAAATCTTGTCTGAAACAGATGCTAGGTAGTAGGCCCCCTGTGAGAAATTGTCGGCATAGGTTATTATTGCCTTGCCGCTCTTCCTGAAATTTACAAGGGCATTCCTTACCTCCTCCAGATTGGCCATACTTATGTTCATCTGGTTAAGGTTGAGGTAGATGAATTTTATTGCAGGGTCATAAGCGGCATGCTCAATGGCTTTTACAGCTTTATATATTCCAAGCGGTTTGGTGGAGCTGAAATTCAGGCTCTGCAAAGCCTTCATTGCATCCTCCTGGCCAAGTTCTGTTACCGGAGTTGTAAAGTCAATCTTAAGGATGGCTTTTGCAGGAATGACAGGTTCTGAACTCTCACCAAGAGCAGCTATTGAACCTATGAGTCCAAAAAACATAAAACTGCAGATAAGGGTGGCAACCAAGCATCCCAAAATGGCTGCCAATGTGGTTTTTAGAAAACTTTTCATCTATGTATTTTTTAGTTATTTGTCTGTATTTTAAAATATTGGATAAACAGATGCTCTAATCACTACAAATATACGGAAAAATTGTTACTTTTGCAGGATGAAAAGTTTTGTAAAAAGCATATTATTTTTGAGCGTAACCATTCTTTATGTAGTTTCTACAATGGGCTTTGGTGTACACAGGTGTACCATGGACGGTACAGCTTCAGTAATTTTGCTTTTTGGAAACACTCCATGTGCTTATGCCCATTCTCATGGAGATGAGGGGTATCATCTGCACTCTTGCCAGGAGCACTCTTGCCAGGAACATCATGGAGAGGCGCACAATGGGGAGGAGCATCATCAGGAGAAGCACCATGGAGATGACTGCTGCAGCACAGATGTTTATGTTGTGTCCCATGATCAGACTCTTGCTGATGACAACAATATTACCCCTGTGCCGTTTTCATTTGATATGGCAATTGTTCATTACAATTCTCATATAGAGGTGAGTAGCGGTGTTGCAGGATGTAAAGAGTTTATAGGCTCCGCAGGTGGGGCCTTCCATAAGAGCCATTCACAGGCCGCTTTCTGTCTCTTCAGGGTTTAGCCGGTTCCATATTATCCCATTCCAGATGGGCCAGTGAAACCGAATACAATTAAGAAACAGATAAATCTATGAAGAAAATATTTTTACTTTTTGCTATGATTTTTGCGTGTGGTACTTTTGCCGCAGCACAGAAGATACACGGTAAGGTGTATTTCAAAAATTCAGAAAATGCTGTGGAGGCAGGTGCTTTTGCAAATGTGTGGTGGGTAGAGGGAAAATCTGCAGCCGAGACAGATGAGAATGGCGCTTTTACCATCAAACATATTAAAGGGGACAACATCACCCTTATTGCAGCCTATGTGGGATACAGGCAGGATACAATAAAAGTGTTTGTGGATGGAGTGAACATGTTCCCAAACAAGGAGATTGCATTTTATCTTATTCCCGAAAACGAGCTTGACCAGGTTCTTGTAAGTGCAAGACAGGAGGCTAATTTCCTTTCAAAGACAGCCAATATAAAAACAGAGGTCATTTCTGCGGCTGGCCTTTGCAAAATGGCATGTTGCAGCCTTGCTGAGAGTTTTGAGAGCTCTGCAAGTGTGAGTGTAGGCTATTCAGATGCCGTTACAGGTGCAAAACAGATCAAATTGTTGGGATTGTCGGGAAGCTATACCCAGATGTTGGATGAGACCCGTCCTGTGATGAGGGGTTTGGCTTCACCTTTTGGTTTGAGTTATATTCCAGGACAGTGGCTCGAGAGTATCCAGATTGCAAAAGGGCCATCTTCTGTGGTTAACGGTCTTGAGGCCATCACAGGCCAGATTAATGTGGAGCACCGCAAGCCTACCACTGAGAATCCCCTTTTTGTGAATCTTTTCGTTAACAGCAACCTTAGGGCTGAGGCCAATCTTGCCTCTTCATTGCAGCTTAATGAGAAGTGGAGCACTGTCATTCAGGGACACTTTTCTCAGGACAATATGATTCACGACGCCAATGGGGACAACTTCCGAGATGACCCTCTGACCAGACAGGTAAACTTTGACAACAGATGGCTATATTTCCATCCGAGCGGCCTTCAGGTGAGATTCGGTGCCAAGTTTGTAAACGATGAGCGTATTGGAGGTCATAAGGATTACAGAAAGGGGATGAATGACCATGTAAACCCGTTATACAGCAGTTCTGCATATCCTTATATGGGAGATGCTTTCAATAAAGGGATTTGGGGCAACGAGATTCACAATAAAGGTGTGAGCGGTTTCTTCAAGTTGGGTATTCCTCTAAATGAAGACCAGACAAAGAACATTGCTTTGGTTGCAGATTACTCATACTATGATATGGAGAGCTCCTACGGCCTTAAGGTGTTCAATGGACATCAGAATATGGGTTTCTTCAATGCAATGTACCAGAATACAGTGAATGACAACCACAGATATACTTTGGGATTGAGCGGCAGGATTGATGATGTGCATGGAGACTACAGGGATGATGCAGGATTTTTGGAGCTTGGTACACGACTTTATACTTCAAGCAAATATACCAAAGGGGAGTGGTCACATAATATGGACACAGATGATAAAGTAATAGGTCCTTATGCGGAATATACCTATACTATGGATGAGAAAATTTCGTTGGTTGCAGGTGTAAGGGCAGATTACAGTACACTTTGGGGGTTGCAGTTTGCCCCAAGGGTGAGCTTCAAATACTCTTTCTCCGATATGACAGTGGTGAGACTCAATGCAGGAAGGGGATTCAGGACTCCATACATCATTACAGACAATTTGGGCGTAATGTCATCGGGAAGAGGATTGAGGATTGCAGATAATATTCAGGCTGAGGATGCATGGACATTTGGAGGCAACTTTACCCAGTATTTCAGGATTGGGGAGAGGACAAACAACTATTTCAGCTTTGATTACTTCCATACTGAGTTCAACCATAAGGTTGTTTATGACTGGGACAGCGGATTGGCTGATGGGGTTGTGGAGATTTATGATTTTGCAGATGCAACTGTCGGGAATATAACAGGTAAGGGCAGGGCATTTACAGATACCTACCAGTTTGATTTGTCTTTGGAACCAATTGAGAGGTTTACCGCAATTGCAACTTTCCGTTACAGCAATGCGATGATCTCTATGAAGAACAGGGGTTTGGTTGAGGCTCCAATGACCAGCCGCTACAAGGCAGTACTCAATTTGCAGTATGCGATGCCTATGAACAAGTGGATGTTTGATTTTACAGCACAGCTCAACGGTCCTTGCAGATTGCCTGAGTTTATGGGGGGCGGGGATTCTGATGTTTATCCTATGTTCTTTGCCCAGGTTACCAAGAAGTTCAATATGGTGGATGTTTATGTGGGTGTTGAGAACCTTTCCAACTATACACAAAAGAACCCTATCCTTAATGCGGATTCCCCTTATAGTAAGGATTTCAATGCTGCAATGGTGTGGGGACCTCTTATGGGAAGGATGTTCTACGCCGGTTTGAGATACACTTTGTGGAAATAAAATTTTTAGAAAAATAATATTAAAAAACTATTGATATGAAAGCAATTAAATTTTTGATGGTTCTTGCTGTAATGGTTTCGGCATTTACTTTTAACGCTCAGGCACAGAATAAGAAGAAAAAAGGTGTTGAGGAGGCAAAATTCAGTGTATATCTTCATTGTAATGATGAGAAGAAGAAAGCAGAGGCGGTTATCCCTACTATCAAAGGTATCAAAGATATGAAGGCGAGTGTTGAAGAGCAGAGCCTATGGATAAAATATGATCCTGCAAAGATTTCCAAGGAGGCTTTGATGGAGGCTTTGAACAAGAAAGGTTTCCCTGTTAAAGATTTTAAGGAGGGTGCCGGTGATACTCATCATGAGAGCTGCTGTGAGGATGATCACAACCATGAGCATAACCATGATCACAATCATGATCACAAGCATGATGCAAAGCACGAGCATAAACACTAAGGAGATAAGGAGTGATTCATTAATACAGGTATAATAATATCATGAAGACTTTTAACTTGGCACTTGTATTTGTATTGGCATTATGTACCTCCATTTTTGCCAATGCACAGCAGAAGAAGGGGCTCAAGTATGTGGATGCCCTTGAGTTCAGGATGATCAATCACGGTTTTGATAATACGGAGAGTCCGTATCACCGTATTCCTGCATATTTGAAGGACAGTATAATGAAAGACCCAAAACGCTCCGCTTTGTGGGACAGGGGCCGTAACTGTGCAGGTATGGCTATCCGTTTCTCATCAAACTCAGAGCGTATAGGTATCCGTTATAACCTTACCTGGAACTTTCATATGGCCCATATGGCAGATACAGGAATCAAGGGTACAGACCTTTATATCCTGAATGATGAGGGTGTTTGGGAGTATGTGAATACAAACCGCCCTTATGTGAAGGATTCTGTGCAGACAAAGATTTATGCAGATGGCCTTCCATGTGACAAGATGCGTGAGTATATGATTTATTTGCCTTTGTATGATGGCGTAAACTGGATGGAGATTGGCGTGGACAGCTCTGCCGTTATTGCAAAGCCGGCTTTGAACAACCCAAGAAAAGAGAAGAAGGTTGTTTTTTATGGGACCAGCATTCTTCAAGGAGGCTGTGCTACCCGTACCGGTATGGTGGCAACAAGCATGATTCAGAGAGATCTTAATGTTGAGTGTGTGAATCTTGGTTTCAGCGGTGAGGGCAAGATGGATATCTTTATGGCAGAGGCAATGGCTACCATCCCGGATGTTGTAGCTTTTGTGCTGGATCCAATCCCTAACTGTACAAAAGATATGTGTACCAACCTTACTTACGGATTTGTGAGCAAATTGAGGGAGTTGTGCCCCGGCGTTCCAATCATAATGGTTGAGGGCCCTATGTACAGCTATACAAAATATGACAAGTTTACCAAGAACTATCTTGCACAGAAAAACGAGGAGTGGTACAAGAATTACAAGAAGCTTAAAGCTGACAATCCAAAAGGTTTGTATTATGTGACCTGTGAGGGTTTGAGCGGATATGACAATGAAGGCACTGTGGATGGAATCCATTTTACAGATATGGGATTCCGTGCATATGCAGACAAACTCAATAAAGTGCTTAAGAAAATTGTAAAGTAGCTATACAAAAAATCTATGAAGAGGATATTGTTATTTGTAGCTCTTATGGGGTGCACCTTTATGGCTGCAGCCCAGAAATGGGTTAGAGTGAATACGGTAGGTTATTTGCCTGGGGATATGAAGGTTGCGGTGTTCATCTCTACTGAGAAGACAGATGAGAAGACATTCAATGTTTGTGACGCATCAACAGATGAGGTGGTCTTTACGGGCACCACCAGGACAGTAAGCGGCGACAAATGGAAGATGGAGAGTGCCTACAGACTTGATTTTACCCCTGTGCAGAAAGCGGGCGGGTACTATATAGAGTGTGCAGGTGCAAAATCACCAAATTTTAGGGTTGGAGCAGATGTGTATGACGGGCTTTCTGATTTCATGCTTGTATATATGAGACAGCAGAGATGTGGGGACAATCCATATACAGACACATTGTGCCACCAGCACGACGGTTACATAGTTGACCACCCTACCCGTAACGGAGAGAAAATAGATGTAAGGGGGGGATGGCATGATGCCACAGATTATCTGCAGTATCAGACAACATCTGCCACAGCAACATACCATATGATGTTCGCTTACTACATGACAGAAGACAAATCCATCTTTAAAGATAATTACAAGGCAAACGGAAGAGAAGGTTCAAATGGTATTCCCGATATCCTTGATGAGGCCAAATGGGGGCTTGAGTGGTTGAACAGGATGAACCCTGAGGATAAGGTGATGTTTGCCCAGATAGCCGATGACAGGGACCATGCAGGTATGAGACTCCCTAACAGGGATAAAGTTGATTACGGTTGGGGACCTGGAGAGGGGAGACCTGTATATTTTGTTACAGGCAAACCTCAGGGATTGGGAAAACATATCAACAGGACAACAGGAGTTGCTTCTGTAGCGGGCAAATTCTCTTCTACATTTGCTCTTGGAGCACAGCTGTTCAAGAAGATTGATCCAAAATTGGCGAATGTAATGCAGATTAAAGCTCAACAGGCCTTCAATTTTGGAGAGGAGTTCCCAGGAAATACCCAGACAGCGTGCCTTGTTTCCCCTTATTTTTATGAGGAGGATTCATATGTGGATGACCTTGAACTTGCAGCAGCAACAATGGCAGAGTTTACCGGGATGCCACAGTGGCAGAAAAAGGCTGATTATTGGGGAGACCTTGAGCCTGTAACTCCATGGATGGAGAACGGAATCAGAGGTGAGTACCACCACTACCAGTGGTATCCGTTCATCAATTTGGGACACTTCCTTCAGGCAAGGAGCAAAGATGCCCGTATTGCTGAAAAATACCAGAAATTCATGAGGCTTGGTTTGGATGAGATAAAAAGCAGGGGCGCTGATGACCCGTTCATGCACGGTATCCCATATTTGTGGTGTTCAAACAACCTTACAAGTGCGGCTGTAACATATGCGAGACTATATAATGTAGCTACCGGAGACAATTCGTACCAGGAGCTTGAGATGGCACTCAGGGATTGGCTATTGGGTTGTAACCCATGGGGGACAAGCATGATTGTGGGGTATCCTTCAGATGCAGATTATCCGTCACAGCCACACTCCTCTTATTTGAGGGTATGGAATGACATTACCCCTGGTGGCCTTATTGACGGCCCTATTGACAAGCAGCTCTTTATAGAGAGGGCAGGTTCATCCCTTACAGGAGAGGATGAGCTTGCGGTGTTCAACAATGGCGCGGCAGTTTATCACGATGATATAGGCGACTATGCCAGCAATGAGCCTACAATGGACGGTTCGGCAGGTCTTACCTATTACTTTGCTGCATTGGAAGAGATGGGCCGCAAATATGAGGCATTGGAGGTGGAGAAAGACAGATATAATTGTGTGGTAAGGGTAAAACCTTCATCAAAGGATATTTATCTTGTATTTACAGCTGATTCTGCATTTGGCGGTGCTGACAAGATTCTTAAGACACTTAAAAAGAACAAGGTTAAGGGGTCGTTTTTCTTTACAGGCAATGCTCTGAGAATGGAGGAGCATAAGGAGACCATTGAGAAGATCATAAAGGAGGAGCATTATGTTGGTGCCCACTCGGATATCCATATGCTGTATGCCCCTTGGGACAAGAGGGACTCGTTGCTTGTTACCCAGGAGCAGATTGCACAGGACCTTATTGCAAATGCAAAAGAGTTGGAGAAATTCGGGATTATGAAGGAGAACTCTTTGTGGTTTATCCCTCCGTACGAGTGGTACAACGATATCTCTGTAAGGGTAATTGAGAAATTGGGTTACAAAGTGCTCAACTTTACTCCTGGAACAGCAACATCTGATGATTACACAACCCCTGGAATGGTGAACTATCGCAGTTCACAGCAGCTGATAGACCAGCTGTATGCGTTTGAACATGCCAAAGGGTTGGGCGGTGCTGTTATCCTTATTCATCCGGGTGTGCCTGAGGATAGGATAGACAGGCTGTATGACAGATTGGGTGAGATTATCAACTATCTTGGCAAGAAGGGGTACTCATTTAAAGCGTTGGATGAAATTTAAGTAATATGTATAAAATAGTAAGAAAGGAGGTGCTTTCTCCAATCATAACATTGATGGAGGTGGAGGCACCCCGCCTGGCAAAAGCTGCACAGCCTGGTCAGTTCCTTATAGTGAGGACAGATGAGGATGGAGAGCGAGTTCCTCTTACCATATGTGACTACAACAAGGATAAGGGGACAGTGACAATAGTTACCCAGGCAGTGGGTGCCAGCAGCAGGGAAATCTGCTCATTGAAGGAGGGTGAGGCCTTTTCAGATGTAGTTGGTCCTCTTGGGCAACCATCAGAGTTTGTCCATCTTCCCGACGAGGAATTGGCAAAAATGTCCTTTGTCTTTATAGCGGGCGGATTGGGTACGGCACCTGTATATCCCCAGGCAAAATATTTCCATGAGAAGGGAGCCAGGGTGGATGTGATTTTGGGAGCAAAGACAGCAGATCTTGTTATCCTTGAGGAGCAGATGTCAAAGGTTTGTGATAATCTGTACATCTGTACAGATGATGGCTCAAAAGGGTTCCATGGTCTTGTAACGGCAAAACTTGAGGAGCTTGTAGCTCAGGGCAAGGAATATACCCAGGCAGTGGCAATAGGTCCAATGATAATGATGAAGTTTGCAACCCTTACGGCAAAGAAATTCAATTTGCCTTTGGTTGTAAGTTTGAATACCCTTATGGTTGACGGTACAGGAATGTGTGGTGCCTGCAGGGTTACAGTTGCCGGCAAGGTTCGTTTTGCGTGTGTTGAGGGACCTGAGTTCAATGCATATGATGTGGATTTTGATGAGGCAATGCGCAGACAGACCATGTACAAGTCCAAAGAGGTAGAGGCGGATCATAAATGTAAAATAGGGAGGGGGAAATAATATGTCGGGAAGAATACCAAGAGTTCCTGTAAGGGAACAGGACCCAAAAGTGAGGGCCCGCAATTTTAAGGAGGTTTGCCTTGGCTATACAGATGAGGAGGCGATGCTTGAGGCAAGAAGGTGCCTTGGGTGCAAGAAGCCTGCCTGCATGACAGCATGCCCGGTATCTGTAAAGATCCCTTTCTTTATAGCTGAAGTTGCCAAAGGAAATTTTGAGAAGGCAGCCCAGATTATATCAATAGACAGTTCTTTGCCGGCAATCTGCGGCAGGGTTTGTCCGCAGGAGAACCAGTGTGAGGGCTCATGTGTGTGCGGCGTGAAGGGTGAGCCTGTGGCAATAGGTAAACTGGAGAGGTTTGTTGCAGACTGGTGCAGGGAGAATGGCGTGAGATTTACAGATAAGGCTCCATCTTCAGGCAAGAGGGTTGCAGTGGTGGGCAGTGGCCCCGCCAGTCTTGCATGTTCGAGCGACCTTGCCAAGATGGGATATGATGTAACCATTTTTGAGGTTCTTCACAAACCAGGCGGAGTGCTCACATACGGAATTCCGGAGTTCAGGCTCCCAAAGGATACGGTTGTTGCGACGGAGATAGAGAATGTAAAACGCCTTGGGGTGAAGATAGAGACCAATGTTCTTGTGGGACGTACCATCACCATTGATGATATGCTTGATCAGGAGGGATTTGACGCAGTGTTCATTGGAAGTGGTGCCGGTCTTCCAAAATTCATGGATATACCCGGTGAGAACCTAAACGGCGTAGTTTCTGCCAATGAGTTCCTTACCAGAAGCAATCTTATGAAAGCATATAGGGATGATTCCAGAACACCTATATATGTAGGCAACAAAGTGTGTGTTGTAGGAGGCGGCAACGTGGCAATGGATGCAGCCAGGACCGCATTGCGTCTGGGAGCCCATGTGACTGTGGTTTACCGCAGGACAGAGAAGGAGCTTCCTGCAAGGGCAGAGGAGGTACACCACGCAAAAGAGGAGGGAGTTGAATTTATGATGCTGACCAATCCGGTAGAGGTTGTAGGAGATGAGAAAGGCTGGGTAAAGGGGCTCAAATGTGAGCGTATGGAGCTTGGAGAGCCAGATGCAAGTGGCAGAAGGGCTCCTATAGCAGTTCCCGGTTCTGAGTTTACAGTGGATGCGGATGTGGTAATCATGTCACTTGGAACCTCACCCAATCCTCTGATAGCACAGACAACCCCAGGTTTGGAGAGGAACAGGAAAGGGGGCCTTGTGGCATCAGATAATGGTGCAACAACCAGAGAGGGGGTCTTTGCCGGCGGTGATGCGGTAACAGGAGCAGCAACAGTAATCCTTGCAATGGGAGCTGGAAGAAGAGCTGCGGCAGCAATTGATGAATATTTAAAAAACAAGAGATAAAATGGCTCAGAAACCAAGTATTCCAAAGGGTACAAGAGACTTTGGACCAGCTGAGATGGCTGGAAGGAACTATATATTTGACACAATCCGTTCTGTATTCAAGAAATATGGTTTTAACCCGTTGGAGACCCCTTCAATGGAGAACCTTTCAACCCTGTTGGGCAAATACGGAGATGAGGGTGACAAACTGCTGTTCAAGATTCTCAACTCTGGAGATGCGTTCTCTAAAGTGGAGCCTCAGGAGTTGGAAAACAGCAATGCATTGTCTTTGAAAGTGTGTGAAAAAGGTCTCAGATATGACCTTACTGTCCCATTTGCAAGATATGTGGTACAGCACCAGAATGAGTTGGCGTTTCCGTTCAAACGCTATCAGATACAGCCTGTATGGAGAGCGGACCGCCCTCAGAAAGGACGTTACAGGGAGTTCTACCAGTGCGATGTTGATGTAATTGGCAGCAAATCCCTTATTAATGAGCTTGAACTTGTACAGATTGTGGATGAGGTATTTGCAAAATTCGGTATAAATGTCTGCATCAAGATTAACAACAGAAAAGTTCTTCAGGGACTTGCAGAGGTTATAGGTCATCCCGACAAACTTGTAGATATTACAGTGGCAATTGACAAGATAGACAAGATTGGTTTGGATGCGGTGAAAGCTGAGTTGTCTGAGAGGGGCATTGATGAGAAAGGTATCTCTACAATTGAGCCTGTACTAACATTAAGCGGAACAACAGCAGAGAAACTTGCAACAATGAAAGAGATTCTTGCTTCAAGCGAGGCCGGCCTTAAAGGTCTTGCAGAGCTTGAGGAACTGTTCGGATACATTGCAGTTGCAGGTATAAAACAAGAGGTTGAAATTGACCTTTCATTGGCTCGTGGCCTTAATTACTATACAGGTGCAATCTTTGAGGTTAAAGCCAAAGACTTTGCAATAGGAAGTATCTGCGGTGGCGGAAGATATGATGACCTTACAGGAATATTCGGCCTTCCAGGGATGAGCGGTGTAGGTATCTCATTTGGAGCAGACCGTATCTACGATGTTCTTCAGGGGTTGGACAAATTCCCTAAAGAGGCAATAGGGGGTACAAAAGTGCTCTTCTCAAATATGGGTGATGCGGAGGTAGCATACTCTTTGCCAATCATAGCAGGCCTTAGAGCACAGGGAATAAACTGTGAAATTTACCCTGATAAAACAAAACTCAAGAAACAGTTTGATTATGCAGCTAAGAAAAATATCCCATATTTTGTAATTGTGGGAGAACAGGAAATAGCTGATAATGTGGTAAATATAAAAAATCAGATAACTGGCGAGCAAATTGTATGCAAAAAAGATGAAATAAAATTTGCATAATTAAAAAATAAACTCTACTTTTGCAGTCCAATTACGGAAATAATCCCCTCGGGGTAAGACATACATCGCGGAGTAGAGCAGTTGGTAGCTCGTCGGGCTCATAACCCGGAGGTCGTAGGTTCGAGTCCTGCCTCCGCTACTAAGAAAAAGAGAGATTGGTGACAATCTCTCTTTTTTGTTGTGTAGTGGTTTACCTTAAACAAACTTAATCACTTATTTATTAACTCTTAATCATTGTTTACAATTTTGTGTTTGGGCGGAATTCCCCTTTTTCTGTGGAATCCTTAAGGAGTGTACCGCTTTCCGAGAAGTAAAGCTCCCTGTCTTTTTTGCCCTCAAGATCTATTTCAATGAGGTAGTAGGTGCCGTCTGTCCTCTCATATTTGTCAAGGCCGTCTATCATCCATGTTGCGTAGTTGCTGTTTTCAAATGTTGACTGAACTGCAGCAGGGAGACTTTTGAGGTCTCTTCCAAGGTCTGTCTCTGTCATGCACCACTGAGCCTGTTTGTCGAACCATACTTTAAGCTGTGTTCCGTTGTCATAGAATTCTGCAACATACCAGTCATAGTTCCTCTCCCATTCAACCCATAGTGCATTTGGGTATTGTGCTGTAAGGGCATTTGAAAATGATGTGTCAATTCTTCTTATATCGTACTCTTTCTCGCAACCAGTGGCAAATACAATTGAAAGTAGTGCCAGGGCAATTATGTATAAATTTTTTCTCATGGCTTTTATGTTTTTACAATTGTTAATCAATTTTTACAAGTTTGAATGAGTAGTTGAACTTCAGATCCACATCGTTGTCCAACTTTACGTCGTAGTGTCTCTCCTCCTTTTCAATACCTTTTACCTTTGAACCGGGGAATTTTGTTTTTATTACTTCTTCTATTGGTGCAGGGACAATTCCGTCGGGAACAAGATTGTATTTGCATTCTACATTTGTCCAGTTACCGTTTCTGTCAAACTCAACTTTATCTCCGTTTATGAATATGACATCGTAGCTTTTAAGCAGGAATGTACCCTCTTGTTTTGCAACTGCTATATCGTTGCCCGGGAAATGTCTCGACATGAACTCCTGTGCCTTTACGGGCATCTTTGCAACTTCAACCGGCTTGTCGTCATCCGCCGATGCTGTGAAGCATACAAAAACTGAAGTTATAACTGTTAACCAAAATCTTTTCATAGTGCCTTTATTTTTTTCTTGATACAAAGGTGCACCATGAATCTGAAAAGATTCTGAAATTTATCCCAGAATTGAGAAAAATTATCTTTTTATAGAAAAATTGTGGAACCCGCCACTAAAGGAGTACTCAATTTTAAGATTGCTGTGACGGCAGATGGTATCCACTATGGCAAGGCCAAGGCCTGTGGAGCCCTCTTTGTTCTCTCCTTTGTAAAACCTCTCAAAGATAAGGGATGTATTAAGGGGGTCTCCTTTGGCGGTGTTGCTCACTGTAATGCTCTCCTTACTGCAGCGGATTGTTACAGTACCACCCTCTGCATTGTGTGCACATGCATTTTTAAGCAGGTTGTTTACAAGAATTCCTGCCAGGGTGGGGTTCATGCAGGCGGTGAATCTTCCCGATATATTCTGCTCAATCCTTATGCCCTTGTGGCTGTATATCTCATCAAATACCTCTGCACTCTCCTTAAGAAGGGTATTGAAGTCCACCTCTTCGGCTTCCTGGAACTGGTTGTTGTCAATTTTGGAGAGTAGAAGCAATGACCTGTTAAGCTTTGAAACATATTCAAGGGTGCTGTGGACCTTGTCAAGCTCCTGTATATGGTTCTCCGACAAATTTTCATCCTCCATAAGCATCTCTATTCTCCCCAGGCATACAGCTATAGGGGTCTGAATCTCATGGGAGGCATTCCCTATGAATTGTTTCTGCTGCTCAAACAGCTCCTCGCTGTGGCGGGCATATCGTGCGACAGCCTCATTGAGCTCGTGGAACTCTGTTGTGTCCGTCTCTATCTGAGGGCCGGTACTGCCGCTTCCCAGTTTGTTGTTGCTGAGCCATTCCAGCAGTTTGTAGAGTGGTTTTGTACTCTTTCTGAACACAAACACATTAATTAGGAGCAGGGTTAGCAGGAGTATCGCATACAACGATATTATAAGGTAGAATATGGATTCCCTCAAATCCTTTTTCTCAATGGTTGGGACAGATACCTCCAGCTGGAAATATCTCTCCTGTTTGTCTTTGAATATGGTGGTTAGGATACGGGCAGGTTCCGTCTCCCTTTTTGCAACAATATATACCATTGAATCTTTGTACTCAATGGCCGGTCTGCTGAGGGCATACTCCTTACTCACCTCTTTAATGAAATACTGGTTGTTGGAGCCGCTGTCATTTGATGGCAGTGTCTCCCCTCCAAGGGAGCGGATTATGATCATCTCTGTGTAGTCTTCCAAAGAATCATCCACCTCATCTGTAATCTCTTCCATTATGGCACTGTAAAACCATACCGCCCAAATGGTGAGTACAATTATCACACACACAGATAATCTGGAAAATACACGATTAAATAGTTTCATAACCTTATGTTTTGCACCGGCACCCTATACCAGCAGTTTGTAACCTACACCATATACGGCCTTAATTTCTATATCGGCACCAGAATCATTGAGCTTTTTTCTCAGGTTCTTCATCTGTGCATATATGAAATCAAAGTTGTCCGCTTGGTCTATATGGTCTCCCCATACAGATTCGGCCAAAGTATTCTTATTGATAAGTTTCCCTGCCCTGTTTAAAAAGAAGTGGAGAATGTCGTACTCTTTCCTGCTCAGGTCAATCTCTTTCCCCGCTACCTGCACAATGAATTTGTCTGGGAATATCACAACATTCCCAGCCGAGATGGAGTACTCCCCATTCCTGTGTTTTCTCCTCATCACACTCCTTACTCTGGCTACAAGTTCTGCCAGATGGAAAGGTTTTGCAAGGTAGTCATCTGCTCCAAGGTCTAGCCCCTGTATCTTGTCCTCAATTGAATCTTTTGCAGATATTATTATCACATTCTCGCTTCTGCGGGTCTGTTTGAGGTGTTGAAGCAGTTCAAGGCCACTTCCGTCGGGAAGCATGATATCCAGAAGGATACAGTCATAGTCGTATATCCCTGTCTTCTCCTTTGCTGTAGAGAGATTGTCCGCAACTTCCACAACAAACCTCTCCTTTTCCAAGGTTGTCCTTATTACCTCCTGTAAAGAGGGCTCATCTTCAACTACCAGTATTTTCATATCTGCAGGTTAATAAAATTTTTTGTCTTTGTTGAGGTGTACAAAAGCCTCCGCACGCTCACAGCGGAACTCCATACCTCTAAAAATTTCCATCTGGCTGTGGGCGCTGTGGTACCAGTTCTCCGGTTTCTGGCTTACATGGCAGAAAGAGGCTTCCTCTTTAATTTTGTATGTTGATGTGATATCTACCCAATCCGTAGGGTGGAACAGCTGGCTCTGTACTCCGCTCATCACTTCAAAGTAATAGAGTTCAAACGGATACCCAAGACGTCTCCACGCATCATATACAAGAGTTGCACAAACCCTGTGGTCTGCGTGGGAATCCACTGGCCAATGGGTGAATACAATATCCGGTTTCTCTGCGTCTATAAGCTCCCTCATCTCCTTGTAGCGCTCCTGATTTACCTCTGAACTGCCGTCAATCTGGGTAAGGAATACAGGACGGACCCCCATAATCTTGCAGGCTGCGGTAGCCTCTGCCTTTCTTATGGCAGCAGCCTCATCATGAGTTTTGCCGGGGATGCCTGCCTCCCCTTTTGTCATATAGACAGAAACAACTTCATATCCTGCATTTTTCAGAACCACCATTGTACCGCCACAACCTGTCTCAGGATCGTCGGGATGTGCCCCAATTATAAGGGCTTTCTTCTTTTTGCTTCCCGACAAATTGTTGCCATTGTTTCCTTTGGGTTGGGCAGCCAGAGCATCAAGCCCAAAAACAGATGATCCGGCAACTGCCGCACCTGTAATCTTTATCATTTCTCGTCTGTTCATAGATATAAGTGTTACTCCCTACAAACTTAAGAAAAATCCGTATAATCTGTGCGGAAAAGTTTTCTTAAATGATTAACTTTGTAGATTATTATTCTGTGATATGGGAAGGTTTTTTAAAGAGAGATATTTCTGGATATTGGTTGCCGTATGTACCGCATCCCTTTTCCTGTTTCTTGGTGCAAGTGATTTTCACACCAAGGGGGAGCCGAGGGAAGCCCTTGTGGCATATGCAATGCTTGATACGGACAACTGGGTGCTCCCTATGACCAATGGGGTTGATATGGCATACAAACCCCCAATGTTCCATTGGATGATAGCTGCCATTTCCAAGGTATCCGGGGCTGTGACAGAATATACATCAAGAATGCCATCTGCCATAGCACTGATGGTGATGACTCTTGTGGGGTTTGTCTTCTTTTCCAAAAGGAGGGGCCCGGAGGTGGCATTTTTAGCCTCTTTGCTTGCCCTTACAAATTTTGAGGTGCACAGGGCGGGGATGAATTGCCGTGTGGATATGGTTCTGGCGGCATTTATGGTCCTGGCCATGTTCCAACTCTTCAAATGGGGTGAAAAAGGGCTCAAAGGAGTTCCTGTAGTTGCAATCTTGTGTTTGAGCGGAGCATTCCTTACAAAAGGGCCGGTAGGACTGGTATTGCCCTGTGGAGTTGTTGCATTGTTCCTCCTTATAAGGGGTGTGAATTTTTTCAAACTGCTGTTTCTGTTCCTTGGGGTTGCAATTGCCGCACTTGTAATCCCTTCAATATGGTACTATGCCGCATGGCTGCAGGGTGGAGAGCCGTTCCTTGAGAGGGTATTGGAAGAGAATGTCCTCAGGTTCATAGGTAAAATGACATACTCGTCCCATGAGAACCCTTGGACCTATTACGTAGTTTCTGTGGTAGCCGGATTTGTTCCATATACAATTCTTGTTATCCTCTCATTGTTTACTTTAAAGTACACCAGATGGAGTTCAAAGCCAAAGGAGTGGTGGGGCAAGTTTGTGACATGGATAAAGAATATGGATGATACAAGACTCTTCTCTTTTTTGAGTATAGTGGTAATATTTGTATTCTACTGTATTCCCAAAAGCAAGAGGAGTGTATATCTGCTCCCAATCTATCCGTTCATTGCATATTTCCTTGCAGAGTATATTTTGTGGCTGGTCAAATACAGACCTAAATCTGTAAAATGGTTCAATGCAATATTATCGGGCCTTGTAGTTTTGCTTACAGCTGTTTTTGCTGTGGCAAGGTGCGGATTGGTTCCCCATTCCCTTTTTGGAGGGAAGCATGCTGCCGAGAACCTTGCAATGCTTGGGGCTTTGGAGAATCTTCCTTTGGGATTGAATCTTGTAGTTATCCTCCTTCCTGTGACGGTGGTTGTATGGTATGTCAGACAACAGAAGAGGGGAGGGAAGTCATTTGTCGGGAAGAAAATGGCATATGCAGGTGTTGCCCTCACTTTTGCATTGTTTCTGGCATTGGATGGGGTGTATCAGCCCGCTGTACTTAATGTTAAATCAAACAAACCTCAGGCAGAGAAGATTGCGGAGGTTGTTGGTGAGGGTACAATGTACTCGTACATTACAGATTTTGATATAGGGAACAGGCTGCACCATTTTACAATCAATTATTATGTGGGCGACAGGATTGTACCGTTTGTGGATTTTGCACCTGATAATGGATATGTCCTTATAGGAGATAAAGAATACGATAGTTTTATCCTCAATTATGGCAACAGCTATTGTATTGAAAAGGTTGATGGGATTGAGTTCAAGAGCAACGACACAAGAGACATTACATCACTATACAAGTTTTACACGCAACAATGATGAAACGTACCCCGTTAAGAAGATTTTTAGTGGCTCTCATGTACCTTCTGTGTGTACATGTGACAGCTATGCTTTTTTTTGGGGTGTTCCGAGGCTTCCTTTTTGCCACAACAGGCTATGAGTTTCCTCCTCAGATAAGGGGGGAATGGCTTTTGCAGGCCACAGCGTTTGTAAAAGGGTTGTGGTTTGACAATGTGATAGGGTGTTATATACTTGCGTTGCCTTTGGTTGTAATGTGGGTGGCTTCTTTGTTCAATTACTCCGCAAAATGGCTGTATAAGGCGGTATGGGTGTGGTTTTCGTTGTTATATACGGTTTCATTTTCCATCTGTGCGGCCAATATACCGTATTTCGAGTATTTCTTTAAGATTATAAACTCCTCCATTTTCAATTGGCTGGGTTATACAGGAACTACTGCGGGTATGATTGTTGAGGAGTCTTCCTATTATTTGCCTATAGGTATAGGGGTGGGGGCTGTTGTGTTGTTCTGGGTAATTGGTTTTTATCTGCAGAGGTGGTTCTATAGAGCGGGTGCAAGGATAAGAATTCCATATACGGTATATGATTTTGCAGTTGTCCTTGTTACAGGTGCGGCATGTGTGGGTCTTTGCATATTTGGTATAAGGGGGCGTATGGGCTATAACCCTATTAAAGTGAGCCAGGCATATTATTGTCAGGATCCGTTCCTTAACCAGATAGGGGTGAATCCGGTCTTTAACCTCCTGACAAGCGCATTGGATGACAAAAGGAAGGAGAACCGCCAGCTGGAGCTGATGGATTATGATGTGGCATTGGAAAAAGCGGCCACACTGTTGGAGAGAGAGGGGGTGGAGGGTATTTCCCCTTTGGCAAGGTATGTTACAAACTCTGGGGAAGGGGAGCCATCAGGGAAGAATGTGGTTTTTATATTTATGGAGTCTATGTCTGCGAACCTTATGGGGGCTTATGGAAATACAAAAGAGATTACTCCGTTCATAGACAGTTTGTACAACAAATCACTTGTGTTTGACAATATTTACAGTGCAGGGATACATACCAATCATGGGATGTACTCAACATTGTACTCTTACCCCACAATAATGAAGCGCAATGCAATGAAGGGGAGTGTGATACCGGTTTATAGCGGCTTGCCTACCGTTCTTAAGGATAATGGTTACAGGAATCTCTTCTTTATGACTCACGAGAGCCAGTATGACAATATGAATGCATTCTTCAGGACAAACGGCTTTGATGAGATATATTCACAGGAAAATTATCCAAAGGAGAAGATTGCAAACCATTTTGGGGTTCAGGATGACTATCTTTATGAGTATGCAATGCCAATCTTGAGGGAAAGAGGGGAGAGCGGGGTTCCGTTCTTTGCTGTGCTGCTCTCCATCAGCAACCATCCTCCGTATGTTATACCGGAGTATTTTAACCCTAAAAGTGCTGATATGGAGGATAAGATTGTGGAGTATGCAGACTGGTCTATAAGGAAATTCATGGATTGGGCCAAAGGGGAGAAGTGGTATGACAATACAATTTTTGTGCTGATGGGGGACCATGGAAAACTTGTCGGGAGTCCGGAGTGTGAAATGCCTGTTTCATACAATCATATTCCGCTCATGATTTTTGGTAAGGGTATTGAACCGGGGCATGTGAAGGGGTATGGCGGACAGATAGATGTGGCTCCAACCCTTTTGGGAATGTTGGGGATTGACTATTTGCAGAACAACTACGGAATAGATATGCTTAAGGAGGAGAGACCTTGCATTTATTATGGGGCAGACAACCTCATAGGGGCAAGGGATACAAGCCGTTTGTATATTTACTCACCTGAGACTACCCAAGAGTTTTTTTATCGTACAGATGGAAATAATGTTGCAGCAGTATCCAACGATCCTCAGTTTGAGATGTTGAAAGAGTATTGTTTTGCAATGCTGCAGAGTGCGGAGTATATGGTTAGGGAGGGAAACATTACAGACAAACAGCATAACCGGGAGTATGGATTTTAAGAAGGTTACAGGGGAATTTATCCGTTTTGGAATAGTTGGAGGTATATCTACTGCTCTCCATTATGGAATTTATTACCTGTTGCAGTTGTATATAAATGTTAATATTGCCTATACAATAGGGTATGTGTTGAGTTTTGTGGGGAATTTTTTCCTTACATCCTATTTTACTTTTGGCTCTGCACCTTCTTGGAAGAAACTTTTTGGAATGATGGGGGCACATGGAGTGAATTACCTTTTGCACATGGTTCTGCTCAATATCTTCCTTTGGCTTGGCGTTGCACAGGAATGGGCTCCTGTTCCGGTTTTTGCAATAGCCATTCCGGTAAACTTTATTTTGGTACGTTTTGTCTTTAAATATAAAAAGGATTAGAATGACAAATACAGAACTTATAATTGTTGTCCCTTGCTACAATGAGCAGGAGGTGCTGCATGAGACAACCCGCCAGTTGTCCGGTGTTGTGGAGAGGATGGAGAGGGAAGGGAAAATTTCCTATGGTGCACTGCTGTATGTCGATGATGGCAGCAAGGATGCTACCTGGGAGATAATTGAGGAGTTGTCGGGAAAAGAGAAAAGGATAATTGGACTTAAACTGGCTCATAATGTTGGGCACCAGCAGGCTTTGTGGGCAGGATTGGAGTGGGCGGCACAGAGCAGGTTCAATGCTGTTGTTTCCATTGATGCCGATTTGCAGGATGATGTTGAGGCGATAGTTTCCATGACAGACTCCTTCAATAAAGGGGCGGATATAGTGTATGGTGTGCGCAAGGAGCGTAAAACTGATACATTCTTTAAGAAACATACTGCCCAGATGTTCTATAAACTTATGAGCACAATGGGTGGGGATGTGGTTTATAACCATGCTGATTTCCGTCTTATGAGCAAAAAGGCATTGCAGGCATTGGTGGCACACCCCGAACGGAATCTGTTCCTAAGAGGGATGGTGAGGAGCCTGGGATTCCAGCAGGATTATGTCTATTATGACCGCAAGGAGCGTTTTGCGGGGGAGTCCAAATATCCCCTTTCAAAAATGATGAGCTTTGCAATAGACGGTATAACCTCATTTTCAATAAAGCCGTTGAGGCTTATTACAGCAATGGGCGTTGTGTTTATGCTGGTGGCTCTGGCAATCATAGGGTGGGCCCTCTACTCTTTTGCGGTGGGTGCTGTGGTGCCAGGATGGACCTCTTTGCTTGTCTCATTGTGGTTTATAGGTGGAGCTGTCCTTACGGCTATAGGTATTATAGGGGAGTATATTGGAAAGATTTATAAAGAGGTTAAACGCAGGCCGCGTTATTTTATAGAGAAAATGGTAAATGACAATAAACAGATTTGAGATGATGGAGGAATTGGATTACAATACGCAGAGAAAGAAACTGCATATGCCGGAGTATGGAAGACATGTGCAGAAAATGGTGGAGTATGTTGCTTCTCTTCCCGACAAGGAGAAACGCAATGAGCAGATTCAGGCAGTGGTGCAGGTGATGGGTACCCTTAATCCGCAGCTGAGGGATATTAATGATTTCAAGCACAAACTTTGGGATCATATACATGTGATATCTGACTTTAATATAGATATAGATTCTCCGTATGCAACCCCTACAAGGGAGAGTCTTTCAACAGCTCCCAACCCTATCCCTTTGCAGAAAAACCCTGTAAAGGCAGCCCATTATGGAAGGAATATCCAAAATATGATAGAGGTAATTGCCCAGAGGGAGGATGATGAGGTCAAGACATATATGATAAAGACCCTGGCTTCATATATGAAGCAGCAGTACCTGATTTGGAACAAGGATTCTGTCTCAGAGGAGACAATTTTCAATGATATATACAAGCTCTCCGACGGAAGGATAACAGTTCCTGAAGGTGTCCATATTGGAATGGGAATGGCAGATACCCCTGTACATTCAAAGAGCATGCAAGGGGGACAACGCAACAACCACAGGAACAACCAGAAGGGTAAACAGAACAATTCAAACGGTAAAAGGTGGAAAAACAATAAGTAGAAATGGCAAAACGAGAGAAGACCAAACTTACAAAAGAGGACAGATTAAAGGCCAAAGCGGAGACCGAGGTTCCAAAGAGGAGGGATGCGGTTCATCTTATTATAGGCCTTGTGGCATTGGTGATATCTGTCTTTACACTGTTCTCACTTATTTCATATGTTTTCACATGGGCTGATGACCAGAGCCTGTTCCACAACAAGCAAATGTTCGATGCCTCTGTAGAGGTAGAGAATGGAGGTGGAAAATTAGGTCTTGTGTGGGCAAACTTTTTGGTTGCCAGATTATTTGGCCTTGGAGCCTTTATTGTGCCTTTCTTCTTCCTTGGTGTGGCATTGTATTGCTTGAGGCTCAAGAAGGTAAAACTGCTTAGGCTATTCATCCTCTCATTGCTCGGGTGTATCATTGTCTCATTGGCATTCTCATTTGTATTCTCGTTTACAAAGGTGGATGATATGTTTGGCAGTGGTGCTGGCGGATCTTACGGCTATTATATGATTGGCTGGCTCAAGAACATGATAGGAGGGGTTGGAACAGGAAGTATAATTGCACTGCTTCTTGTAAGCTGGCTAATAGTTGTCAACGGGAATATCATCACCGCTTTCTACAAATGGGTTGAGAGGGTTACTGCTCCAAAACCCAAGAAAGAGGATTCCGTTGCCCCTGAGGAGGGTGAGCTTACCCCGGAGGATCTTGCTCCGGTAGCCCCATTATATCCGGAGCTGGATGTTGAGGTCCCTACAACTTGTGAGGAGGATGACAATCCACCTTTTGAGGTGATTGGGGGTGATGTCCAGCAGGAGGAAGAGAGTCATATGGAGGAGACTGAAGAGAATCAGAATGAGAATGAGAATGATGGTGCCAATGGCGGTATAGGGGAGGTTGAGGTAATTTCAACCCCTGAGGAAAATCCTGTTACCCAGGATGATGTGGCACAGGAAGAAGAGTTTGGAGATGATACTCCATTTGATCCGAGATTGGATCTTTCTTCATATCAGGCTCCGCCAATCTCCTTGTTGGAGGATTACAAAGACAAGTGGTACGTGGTTACACGGGAGGAGTTGGAGAAAAACAACAGACAGATTGTAAAGACCCTTGCCAACTATAAGATAGGAATTACCAAGATTTCTGCAAGAGTGGGACCTACTGTAACTCTTTATGAGATTGTTCCAGCTCCGGGTGTGCGTGTTGCACAGATTAAGAAACTTGAGGAGGATATCCAGCTTTCATTGGCTGCCAAGGGTGTGCGTGTGGTAACATTGCCTGGAACCAATGCCATTGGTATTGAGGTTGCAAATGAGAAACCAAGCACAGTGTCAATGCTCTCTGTTCTGGATGATGAAAAGTTCAAGGCCCAGAATTATGATTTGCCTGTTGCCCTTGGTATGACAATAACCAATGAGGTCATGCACTTTGATCTGGCCAAGATGCCTCATCTTTTGGTGGCCGGTGCTACGGGTCAGGGTAAATCTGTGGGATTGAATGCCATTTTGGCGTCACTGCTTTACTATAAGCATCCGTCGGAGATGAAGCTTGTTCTTGTGGATCCAAAGAAAGTGGAGCTCTCTTTGTACTCCAAACTGGAGAAACATTTCCTTGCCCAGTTGCCTGATGCTGATGAGCCTGTGATTACAGATACCCAGAAGGTGATATATACCCTCAAGTCTTTGTGTATGGAGATGGACAGCAGGTATGATCTCCTGAAACTTGCCTATGTGAGGAACATTAAGGAGTATAATGAGAAGTTCCTGCAGAGGAAACTCAATCCTTTGAAAGGGCACAGGTTCTTGCCGTATATTGTTGTGGTGATTGATGAGTTTGCAGACCTTCTTATGACAGCTGGTAAGGAGATTGAAGGTCCGATTGCACGCCTTGCACAGTTGGCCCGTGCAATTGGTATCCATCTGGTTATTGCTACCCAGAGACCTACCACAAGTGTCATTACCGGTAATATCAAAGCAAACTTCCCTGCCCGTATTGCCTTTATGGTGCGCTCAAGCGTGGATTCAAGGACTATCTTGGACCAGACAGGAGCAAACCAGCTTATTGGCCGTGGAGATATGCTAATTTCAATTGGAGGAGAGCTTACCCGCGTACAATGTGCGTTCATTGACACCAAAGAGGTTGAGAGGATTGTAGATTTCATTGCAGAGCAGAGGGGATATGCTACGGCACATTATTTGCCTGAGTATGTGGGAGAGGATAAGGAAGAGGATGGAGGTCCGGGTGAAGTTGACCTTAACCGTCGGGACCAGCTTTTTGAGGAGGCAGCCAAATTGGTTGTGATGTACCAGCAAGGTTCCACTTCACTTATCCAAAGGAAAATGAGTTTGGGCTATAACAGGGCAGGCAGGATTATGGACCAGCTTGAGGTTGCCGGAATTGTTGGACCTTATGAGGGGAGCAAGGCAAGGCAGGTGCTGGTAAGTGACCTGAGTGAACTGGATGCCCGTTTGGCAAACATAAAGGATATTTATGGTTAACGGATTATTGAATACTTTAGTGGCGCTGCTCATGGGAGGCGCCACTTTAAGTTTCACCTTTACGGCAACAGATCCGGTTGGGAATGTTGTTGTAGAAAACGACGGTGAGATTATAACCTGTGGGGAGAATTACAGGATGGAGACTCAGCAGGTACTGGTTGTCTCAGACGGCTCTGTTATGGGAATTTATCAGAAGGGAGTGGATGAGATAATCCTCCAACCTGTTACGGCAGGGGGAGATATAATGACAAATCCATTTGCCTTGCTCAAGGAGGGCACTTCCACAGATTATAAGATAAGTACCCAAGGTAAAGATGCAAAAGGATTGCCCAAAAAAGTAATCCTGCAAGCAAAAAATGGAGCGTTATATACTATAGATATCCTTGGGTATTCGGCAATGCCAGCACCAAGTGCTGCATTATTCACCATCAACACGGAAGATTACCCCACCGCAACAATTACCGATTTGCGGTAGGTGTACTTGTTTTATATAGAATAATACCTATATCAGCCCCGCACTCTCAAACACCTTGCGGATTGAAGGGTAGGTGTTCTGCATATATTCTGAAAGTTCTGCGGCAGGTACCCATCTGCACTCTTGTATTCCCTCCTCTTCCTGAGGGGTGAGGGTGGCAGTGTCTCCTGTGTATTTCATATTGTACCAGTAAGTGTCCTTAAGCATGTGCAGGCCCTTCATACGGTAGGTGTGGTGGGTAATGCACAGCAGGTCTCCCTGCTGGAGGCTGGTAAGCCCGCACTCTTCCTCAACTTCACGCAAGGCGGTAACGGCAATATCCTCACCCTCTTCCTGTTTCCCTTTAGGAAGATCCCACATGCCGTTGCGGTATATAAGCAGATACTCTCCTTGCTGGTTCTGCACAAGGCCTCCACCTGCATTTATTGGGGTGAAATGTGCTGCAATTTTATCATAGGTCTCCTGTACGGCAGCCACATCTGTAGCCACGCACAGCAATTTTATATTTTCATTTGTCTCAAATAAACAAGGAAGTCCTTCAAGTGTTGTATCATTGGGAGAATGCAATACAACGGCGTTTGGGTTGTACATGCCGGTTTCAGAAATGCTACAAACTCTTAAAATTCTGTTGTTAAAGTAAATGCTGTGCATGAAATGTCAAATGATTTTATTATATTTGCAAGGATATAAACTGCCAATTTAGGGCCCGTTCCCAAATTGGTACAAAGATACAGATGAATTATGGAATCTATAGAAAAAATTGTTGCAAAACAGCTTTTGGATATTAATGCTGTTAAATTGAGTCCTGAAAAACCTTTTACTTGGGCTTCCGGCTGGAAGTCTCCAATTTATTGCGATAACAGAAAAGTATTGTCTTACCCTGCAGCCCGTAAAGTGGTTTATGAGGCTTTTGTGGAGGTTATCAAAAAACACTTCAAGGATGTTGATGTAATTGCAGGTGTTGCTACAGGTGCAATTGCTTACGGTATGATGGTTGCAGAGGTTCTTGGCTTGCCTTTCGTTTATGTAAGACCTAAACCAAAGGATCATGGTACAGGTGCACAGATTGAGGGTAATCTTCCAGACAAAGCAAGAGTAGTGGTTGTTGAGGACCTTATCTCTACAGGTGGAAGCAGCCTTGCTGCAGTTGATGCATTGCAGAAAGGCGGCGCAATTGTTCTTGGTATGGTTGCCATCTTCTCATACAACTTCATCAAATCGAGAAGAGCATTTGAGAATGCCAATGTTGAGCTTCATACCCTTAGCCACTATGAGGCACTTTTGGAGCAGGCTGTTGAGGAGAATTATATTAAAGCTGAGGATTTGAACATCCTGAAAGAGTGGAGAATCAATCCTGAAATCTGGGGCAAATAAGGAATGGGTTTCACACAGGTTAAAGGGAAGGTTGTTACAGTGGAGCAACCTTCCTATGTATTATATACAGCTTTCTCGGATATGAGAAACTTTGTGGCAGCTCTTCCTCCCGACAAAAAAGAGGGTGTGGTTGCTACTGAGGATACAATTGAGGGAGAGGTTCAAGGTTTTAAGATGGGACTTAAGATAGCCCACAAAACCCCCTTCTCATCATTAATGTTCCAGAACTTTGGCAATACCCCTTTTGAGTTTGCCATTACTGTCTTTTTTGATGCGATTGATTCATACAAGACCGCTTTCCATCTTGAGCTCAACGCAGATCTTCCTATGATGGTTAAGATGATGTTGGGGAGCAAGCTTCAGGAGGGGATAGATCAGATTACAGAGCAGTTGGGTATGGCATTGAGCGGTAAGATTGACCCGTCAAAAATAGATCCTGAGGCATTTGCCGAGGAGATGAAAAAACGTTACAGTTAATTCTTATGAATTTGAGAAAATATTTCTTCACACTCTTGCTGGTATTTGCGGCAATGGTCACTTACGGCCAGAAAATTAATGCAATAATACCTCATCCGGCAAGTGTAGAGATTTTGCAAGATGAAGCATTCCTGCTTGACAGGGATGCTGCTCTTGTTTATAGGGGAGCAGAATGTGGAAACTCTGCCGCATACATTAAGGAATACCTTAAGGCACATTATGGTGTTGAACTCAAGAGCAGGGGGAAAAGGAGGATAGAGCTTAATGTGGTGGAGGATTCCTCTGCGGTATTGGGTGCATATACACTTGAGGTGCAGCCGGAGATGATTGCTGTTACCGGCTCAAATGAGGCGGGGCTTTTCTACGGAGTACAGACACTTATACAGCTGTTGCCTGTGGGGGATTCTGTCGGGATAAAAGGGGGAGAATTTGTCGGGAAGATAAAGATTCCTGCAGTGCGGATAGAGGATGCTCCTGCATTTGAGTACAGGGGAATGCATCTGGATGTGGCAAGACATATTATGCCTGTGGAGTTTGTGAAGAAATATATAGATTATATGGCCCTCCATAAGCTCAATTATTTCCACTGGCACCTTACAGATGACCAGGGGTGGAGGATAGAGAGCCGCAAACATCCCCGTCTTAATGAGGTGGGTTCTTACAGGGATGGTACAATCATTGGAATTTATCCGGGGACAGGGGTGGATTCTACCAGATACGGCGGGTATTACACTTTTGCACAGATTAAGGAGATTGTGGAGTATGCTGCAAAGCGTTATATTACTGTTGTGCCTGAGATTGATCTGCCGGGGCATTGTATGGCTATCTTAGCTTCTTATCCCCATCTTGGTACAGAGGACAATGCTGGTGTAAAGACAGCAATTACATGGGGAATTTACAATAAGCTCAATAATGTACTGGTTCCAAGCCAGGAGACTTTTGAGTTTCTGGAGGATGTCTTTAATGAGGTTATGGATGTTTTTCCAGGCAAGTATATCCATATTGGGGCGGATGAGTGTTCGCACAAATGGTGGAAAGGTTCCAAGAAGACACAGGAGTTCATAGCGGAGCATAATCTTGGAAATGAGAAGGGGTTGCAGAGATATTTTGCCCAAAGGGTTTCTGATATGGTTAAGGCCCGTGGCAGGATTGCTGTGGGTTGGGATGAGATGGTGGATAACGGGCTTGCGGATGGTGTGGCAGTTATGGTATGGAGAGGGGGAAACAGATGGGTCCCTGCTGCAAATGGCAAGCATAAGATTATAATGACCCCCAGTGGGAGGAGCTATTTCAACTATAAGCAGAGACCTGATGAGACCAGACTTGCCCATATGTTCAGATTGGTCTCTTTGGATACGGTATATACATTTGACCCTACACCGGATACCCTCTCTGTTGAGCAGCAGAATTGTATTATTGGTGGTCAGGGATGTATGTGGACAGAGTATTACGCCACTCCTGCACAGGTTGAATATGCGGTATTTCCAAGAATCTCCGCCATAGCGGAGGTGTATTGGACAAAAGAGGAGTTGAAGGATTACAGCAGGTTCCTCAAGGGGATGCCGTTGCAGTTCCGCAGATACCGGATGTGGGGTGTTGGGGATCCGTGCAGATATATTTTTGAAAATAGTGAAGCAGTAGGGGCTGAGAGAAAAGTGGCCTGGACAGAGGAGGATGGAGATTAATTATAAAGGTTTCGTTTATGGAGTTGCCTGTAGAATTTAAAGAGTATGCTATTGCTGCCCTGGGAGAGGAGATTGCATCTGATTTGTTCAGGGAGATTGAGAGTGGAAAGGAGATTGTATCTGTAAGGATAAATCCCCTTAAAGGTTCCGCAGGGGAGAATCTTCCGGCGGAGATTGAGGGTGGAATTCCTTGGAGCAATTATGGATATTACCTTAAGGAGCGTCCGGTTTTCACTTTGGATCCGCTGTTTCATGGGGGGGGATATTATGTACAGGAGGCCAGCAGCCAGTATATGGAGTTGGCGATGCGGGCAATTGAGCAGGATTTTGCGGAGAGGGGAGATATGTCGGGAGAAAAGTTTTTTGAGAAGAGACTGAATGTGTTGGACCTGTGTGCTGCTCCTGGAGGAAAATCTACCCACCTTATTTCCCTTTTGGGAAGAGATTCTCTATTGGTTTCCAATGAAGTGATAAAAAGCCGTGCGGTTGTTCTTGCAGACAACATTGCCAAATGGGGTGCTGACAATGTGGTTGTAACCAATAATGACCCTTCTGATTTTGGGGCATTTGAGGAGCATTTTGATCTTATAGTTGTAGATGCTCCGTGTTCCGGAGAGGGACTTTTCCGCAAGGATTCCGCTGCCATAGGGGAGTGGAGCCCTGCCAATGTTAACCTTTGTGCCCAGAGGCAACAGAGGATTCTGGCAGATATCTGGCCTGCCCTCAAGAGTGGCGGTTACCTCATCTATTCCACCTGCACTTACAACAAATTTGAAAATGACGGCAATCTGCAATGGGTTGTAGAAACTTTAGGGTGTAAAAATGAGACGTTGTCCTTTTTTGCAAATGTCTTAGAATCAGGTATTGTTAAAACTGATGGAGGAGGTTTGCAGTTTGTGCCGTGTAAAATAAAAGGGGAGGGGCAGTTTATGGCAGTTGTGAGGAAGGAGGGGGAGTGGGAGGCTTCATCATTTGGGGTTGCCATGCATGGGAAAAAGAAAAAAGGGGGCAAAGATTCCAAAAAAAGTGCTCCCCAATTGGAGAAAGATTGCAAGTATCTTCCTGAGACCTATGTGAAGGTGCTTCAGGGAGATCTTGTAAAGGGATACAGGAAAGACCTTTATGAAAGAATAAATTTTGTAGAGGAAAACCTCAGAACAGTACTATCGGGGATAGCAGTGGCAAACAAGAAAGGAAAGGACTATGTGCCCCATGCAGACTTTGCCCTGCAGGCAGTGGTGGTAGGTATGGTGGCATCAGAGTGTCTTCCCGACGGAATCTCTGCAGTTGAAGTGGAGAGGGAGGACGCCCTCAAATTCCTTGCAAAGGAACCCCTGGTGCTACCAGGCGCCCCAATGGGCTACGTGCTACTTGTGTACCGCGGCCTCGGCCTCGGATTTGTAAAGAACCTCGGCAACAGGACAAATAATCTGTTGCCTATGGCCAGGAGGATAAGGATGGAGATAAGGTAGTTTTATGCAATCAAACTGTGGAAATCTTCAACGTATTTCCTTACGCAGATCATATTCTGACCAAATACATCTACCCAATTAAAATCACAGAATGGGGTATCATTTACAAGAGTAGGTAATGATATATCGCCATTTTCACACACATAGGTTATGATTGTCTTAATGTATTCTTCTTGAGTGCTGTTCAATACATTGTCAGATAGGAACTCCGAAAACTTTTCAAGTGCAATTGTCCTGTCAACACCAATTTGCGCTCTGATAAATGCAGCAACGCTATCGCCACATATCATTTGTCCCCTTTCTATATATTTCTGATACTCCTCTTTGGTTCCCAACTCCTTCCAACAGATACGCTCAAGTTCAACAATGTCCTTTTGCTCCAATTTTTCCATCTTGAATATCTTCTGTAGAACAGGAAGGTTCTTGTTCTTTGCAAGGTAATCAATCACCCTTTGCTTATATGAAAGCCTTGGAACTAATCCCATTGGGTTATCCAATATCAGTACGGTGTCTTCAATGTCAAGTGTGAAGGTCCTATTACTTGTTCCTATGATAAACTGAATCAAGTCTCTCAACTCCTTGCGCACAAACTCCAATCGGTCAAGTGTAGCGGTTTCCCAAAATGCAGGTGTTGCCACCTCCAATATAACGGGCATCTTTGCCAATACTTGAGGAATTGATGCCTTTTCTTGAAGATGTTGGGCAATCTCAAATACCTTTACCTTGCAGCGTTCGGCCTGTACATCTTCACTAATCATAGATAATTCTATGTTCAGCATAAGGATATCAAACTTCTTTGCTCCAAGTTCAGATGTCATATCAGAAACAAGCGGTGCAATTACATCTTTCAACTCAACTGTATCAACACTTGAAAGGTAGGTCCAAGACTCTTTATTTCTGTATTTATCCACAACACTCCAACGTTGACGTACCGAGATATGGCTATCATTAAGCCTTGAAACCTGACTATGTAATATGTCCTTAACATCATCGTGAAGCATCTTGGCAAATGAATCACTTTGGTAAGAATAATGCTGAAGAGCTTGTGCCAAATCCACCCTCAAGCCAAATAGTCTCTCTGTTATTGATATTTGTGAAAGAAGTTCTTTCCCTTTGGGATTCTGATTGAAGAACTCAAAGTTTCCGCACCAATCAAATATGTAGAACTCTTTCTTGTCATCATTAACATCAAAGATATCCTTAGACAGACGGGTACCACGTCCAATCATCTGCCAAAACTTGATGTATGAGTATATCGGTTTAAAGAAAACAAGGTTCAGGATGTCGGGAACATCAATGCCTGTATCAAGCATTGCAACTGAGACTGCCATCTGTGGCCTCTTGTCCCTTACCTCAAATGTATTGATAAGGTCTTGGGAGTAATTTACAGAATAGTCTATCAGTACACAGAAATCAGAACCATATTGAGGATACATCTCATTGAACCTCTCTACAATCAATTCAGCGTGCTTATGGTTGTATGCAAATATGATTGTCTTTCCAATAAGGTCTCCTCCTTGTACTTTAAGGCCGTTATCCATCAAATCAATAAGAACCTTATCAATGGTATCCTTATTGAAAATATATTTGAAAATCTCTTTCTTGTCTATATCCCGATAGTATCCTGCTCCTTCTGACTCAAGGTCAAGAGCATTCTTTGCCTTCTCATACTTCCACACCTCTTCCATCTGCTTCTTCTCTTCAATAGACAAGGTGTCATATTTAATTCCGCGCTTCAGTATATCAGTTGTGCGGGCTACAGGAATATATGGAACAAGGAACTTGTCTTCTACCGCCTCATACAACTCATAAGAAAAGTTTGGTTCTCCACCTTCCAATTGGAACAGGTCATATGTGCTTCGGTCAACATCTTCCCTTGGGGTTGCAGTCAGCCCCACAATCATAGAATCAAAGTAATCAAAAATTGCGGTGTATTTACCAAAAACGGAACGGTGGGCCTCGTCAATTATGATAAGGTCAAAACGCCCGACAGAAAACTTCTTGGTATCGCTGTCAATGTAATTTATCATTGTCTGATACGTAGAGAACATAATCCTTGCATCAAAGTCGGGTTCTCTTGTCTCATTCAATATTGTTGTGGTTGTATTTGGAAGGAGTTTTGCAAAGTTCTTTGCTGCTTGGTTTACAAGTGCGGTCCTGTCGGCAAGGAAAAGGATGCTCTTGGCCCAATCATTCCTCATAAGTACATCTGTCAGAGAGATGGCAACACGCGTCTTTCCCGTTCCTGTAGCCATTACCAACAATCCCCGTCTATGATTGCTGTTGAAATGCTCACATAGTGCCCTTATGCCACGTTTCTGATACTCGCGGTCAGTGATTTCGTCATTTATATTTAAGTCGGTTATACCATTACGTCCCCTCCTTTGAATCAATGTATTCAAGTCCTTCTCTGTATGGAAGCCATAAATCTTTCTTGGGGGATATCCAAGGCCATCAATTATGTAGGTCTCAAATCCATTGGAATAATATATTACAGGCCTAACCCCATACTGTTGCTCAAGGCATTGTGCATACAGTTCTGCCTGATGTTTTCCCGCACTTGGGGATATTGTTGTTTTCTTGGCTTCAACAACTGCAAGAGGTTTGCCATTAGCACCAAACAGAACATAATCAGCATAACCAATCCCTGCGTTATTAGGCATTCCAGACACTTCTATTTCAATACCAGCTTTACTTGGTGCTATAGCTCCATCTACTGTTAAAATATCCCATTTAGCTTCCTTAAGCATAAGATTAATGAACATCTCACGGGTTTCTGCCTCTGATATTGAACGATCAAACTCTGCCTGTGCAGGATGCTCCACAGCCTCTGCATCAACACTTGCAACAAACTCTTCAGATGGTGCCTTTACATCTGCAACGGATTTGATGTACATTGGATTTGCAGGAATCAACTCCTTATCAAATGGCTTAAGGGTATCAATTATCCTCAGTTTAAGAAGTATTGCTCCTACAACATTATATAGATTTAGGAGGCAGAAGAATGATTCTTTCTTTGATACACCACCTGAATGAGCACCTGTATTGCCTACCTTACGAATATAATGGGCAGCCATCATCACCCTGTCATCATCCACAAACTCCATAAAAGGTGCTCCTGTCATCAACTCATACAGGCTATCCCGTCTCTCAATGACAATCCCTTTGAGGGTATATATGGCCTTAACAATCCATTCAAGACCCCTTCGGCAATTTAATGCACAGACATCGTTGTCAGATTGCTGACTATCCTCTGCCATTCTACAGAAATGGTAAAGGTCATTAAGAGCGTCAATTTCTTTAAGGTAGTCGAAGTTCTTCATAAGCGGTTCCTTATCTGTTAAACTTGTTCCTCTCTTCTCCCATTATTCCCAAAATGCATAGAATCAGATACAACGGCAGCAGTCCAAATATGAAGCTGATGATAACCCCTTTCATTGTAGGCTGATTCCTTGAGTGCTTAATTGCAGATACAATCAGGGCAATTACCCCAAATATCAATAGCATCATTATCAGAAATGATAGATTTGAACCTGCTGTTGTTTCCATAATATCAATTAGTTAAAATAATAATCCATTCTGCTGTTGAATAGCGTTTCAGTCTCTGCTATTGACTGCTTAATCAACTCCTTCTGCTTCTCTATCGCTTCAATTTTGGATGCGAACTCTTGTTGGAGAGAAAGAGCAGGAATAATTAAAGGAATAGATAATAGTGATTTTTTTACGAGATGTTTAATTGTCTGCCCTGTGCTATATTTATCTATCTCTCCACTTGCTTTGAGTATATGCATTATGTGTAGAAATACGGCAGATAATAACTTATCTTTATGTAATCTAACTCTGTGTAAAGAGTTTTGATAATATATGGTATTATCGCTATTCCAAATAGCAGTTCTTCCTGTATCACCACCTTCACATATTAGTATATCTCCGTTCTTTACAGTATATCTCTCTAACTCGTTTTCTTCTATTCTCATCTCTTTTACTACATCCATATTAAATGCTCCCCACTGAACATTTAATGCACAGAGATAAGGATGATACTCTCCTTTAGCCCTTTTTGTATCTAACATTTTTCCTAATTCACTATTGCAGATATCCCCCAATTTTCTAATCTCCCATCCCTTTTCATTAGTTATAGGGTTGCCAAACATAGTGTAGAAAATTGATTGGGAGAGATTATCAAGTTCCTTCAATTGTTCCTTCTGTCTCTCAATTATAGATGAAAGGCAATCCAATTCAGCAACGATGCGTTCTTGTTCGGGAAGAGGGGGGACGGGTATAGGTAATCTTAGATATCCTTTCATATCTAAGTTGTGGATTCCTGTCGTTTTTGATTGTAATTTTAAAGTTTCACCCCTTAGATAATGAGCATACAAACATTTATGAAGGAAATGGGGGCTAATATTTGTATTATCTTTAACTCTAATAGTGGAAGTAAAATTGCTGAACGAGTAATCTCCATCTTGGATATCAAATAACACAACTCTTCCTACGGGTTGTTTTTCGCTTCCTCCTGATTTTTCTATAATAATATCTCCTACCTGTAGTTTTCTTGTGGAAAACTGCTTGACTTCAACATCTATATATGCGGCATCATCAAGATTCAGTTTGCAATCTTTTGTGAAATTAGTATTTCGTATAACGCAAATATTTATGAATGGCTCCTTTTTGCCCGTCCATAAACCGTTTAAT
>JAZNUT010000020.1:0-28458 GCA_045592425.1 Candidatus Egerieisoma sp. | reverse complement strand
TTGTATATATATTCTTTATTTCGCTTGCTCCTGTAACTCGTATAGTTCCTTCAAAGGAATTACGCTCTCTTTGTATATCTACAAAGGTCATAGTCTATTGACTATGCTGCTTGTCTTTCTATTATTTTCAATGAACTTTTTTCTATTATTCCCCCTCTCTTCAAGATCCGGTTTTGACCGCCTTTCCGTTTGGGACCGCAAAGGTAAGAACTTTTTTTTATCTGCCAAATTTTTTTCTTAAGTTTTTTTAGAAAAAATTTAACCGCTCTCACTCCTCTCATAAACCCCCTCTTATCCGTCCTTCCCGCTTGGGGCTGCAAAGATAGAGACTTTTTATTTATATCCAAACTTGAATTGAAAAATATTTAAAAAATTAAAAAAAGATTATTTTATATACCTATTTATATATAAAAATTCCTATATTTGCGACCATGAAAAATGTAAACCATACTACAATATTATCCTGCAAGGGGCGTGACATGCGACGACGTTCCCGATGGTTTACCCTTTAATCACCTAAGGGGGTGCTATTGCATTATTCTATAATAAGCTCTCCCTCATATCATTAGAATTCCATTTTTACATTTTTGAATGTAGAGGCCCTTTGTGGGCATTTAATTATAATTGTATATAAAGAATGAAAGTTGATGTTATTGTTGCAAATGAATCCCATTTGGATTATGCAGAAAAGGTTTGTGACCTTATTTACATTTCAGCTCAAGAGAGGGGAACTGGAATAGCTAAAAGAACCCCAGAATATATAAAGGAGAAAATTAGAGACGGTAAAGCTGTTATTGCCATTGCAGAAGACGGAACTTTGGCGGGATACTCATACATTGAGACATGGGGACATACCAAATTTGTTGCCAACTCAGGTCTTATTGTTGCCCACGAGTTCAGGAAAACCGGTCTTGCAAGGAGAATCAAACACATGACATTTGAACTCTCAAGAAAAATGTTCCCATACGCAAAGATTTTCAGCATCACTACAGGATTGGCAGTAATGAAGATTAACACCGAGATGGGATTCCGTCCTGTAACATTCTCTGAACTTACAGATGACAAGGAGTTCTGGGCAGGTTGTCAGGGGTGCAAGAACTTTGACATTCTTGAAAGGAATAACTACAAATTGTGTTTGTGTACCGGTTTGTTGTTTGACCCTGCAAAACAGATATCGGAGAAGGAGAAAGAGGAAAATACAAATTTTATTGTAAAATTGGGCAAAGGGATTGCAACGCCATTCAAGGCAATAAACAAAAAACTGAAAAATAATAAGTAATAAAGAGATATGAATATGAAAGAGAAAGTAGTGTTGGCATTCAGCGGAGGATTGGATACATCATTCTGCGTGCCTTATTTGAAAAATGAAAAAGGTTTGGAGGTGCACACCATTATGGTAAACACTGGTGGTTTCTCAGCTGAGGAGGTTAAAAGAATTGAGGAGAGGGCTCTTCAGCTTGGTGCAGCAAGCCATGTAACAGTTGATGCAGTTGAGAGCTACTACAACAACGGTATCAAATACCTTATTTTTGGAAATATTCTTAAAAACTCAACATATCCTTTGTCGGTGAGCTCAGAGAGAATTTTCCAGGCTCTTGAGGTTCTAAGGCATGTGAAGAAAATTGGTGCTACCAATGTTGCACACGGAAGTACAGGTGCCGGTAATGATCAGGTGAGATTTGATATTGTATTTGAGATTCTTGCCCCAGAGGTTAATATCATTGCCCCTATCAGGGAGTTGCAGCTTAGCAGAAAGGAGGAGATTGACTATCTTGTAAAACAAGGTTTCAACTTCAGCTGGGAGAAGAGCAAATATTCAATCAACCAGGGTATCTGGGGTACCAGTATTGGAGGCGTTGAGACACTTAATTCAAGCGGATACCTTCCAGAGGAGGCATACCCACATCCTGCTGTAAAAACCGGTGAGGAGAAAGTTACTATTGAGTTCAAAAATGGTGAGCCTGTGGCATTGAACGGCAAAGAGATGGCTCCAGTTGCCCTTATCCATGCCTTGGCAGAGATTGCTAACGGTTACGGATGCGGCAGGGACATGCACGTTGGAGACACCATCATTGGCATTAAAGGTAGAGTAGGTTTTGAGGCTGCAGCACCGCTTATCATCATCAAAGCACACCATCTTTTGGAAAAACACACCCTTGTTAAAGAGCAGCTTTACTGGAAAGAGCTTATTGCAAACTACTATGGCCAGCTTATGCATGAGGCACAGTACCTTAACCCTGTAATGAGGGATATGGAGAAATTCCTTGAGAGCACACAGGCAAGTGTGAACGGTACTGTAGAGGTTCTTCTAAGACCTTACAACTTCTTTGTTCTTGGCTGTAAGAGCCAGTATGACCTTATGAGCTCTAAATTTGGCGAGTACGGCGAGATGAACAAATCATACACAGGAAGAGATGTAGTTGGATTTACCAAAGTCCTTTCCAACCCATTGAAGATATACTACAGTCTTCATGAGGATGAGAAAGAGCAGGCAAGCAAAAACTAATCCTCTACTGCAGCATGAAGAAAATAAAAGCAGCCATTGCCGGAGGAACAGGATACACAGCTGGAGAGCTGTTGAGAATCCTTATCTACCATCCAAACGTGGAGGTAACAAGTGTTCTTAGCACAACAAGTGTGGGACAAAGCATCAGTTCTGTCCACCGCGACCTTTTTGGAGAAACAGACCTTTGTTTCACAGACCAGATAGGTACCCCTGATGTTGTATTCCTTTGCCTTGGCCATGGCCTTTCAAAAGAGTTCATAGACAACACTCCTCTTCCCGACAATTGTAAAATCATTGACTTGGGCAACGACTTCCGTCTGGAGCCACAGTACAAGAGGAGAGAGTTCATCTATGGCCTTACAGACACCTTTAAGGAGAAAATCCTTAAAGCAGACAATATTGCAAACCCAGGATGTTTTGCAACAGCAATACAGAGTGCAATAGCGCCACTTGCAAAAGCTGATGCAATTTCAGACGATATTCATGTGACTGCAATTACAGGTTCTACAGGAGCAGGCAAAAAACCTGGCGAGAAGAGTCACTTCAGCTACCGCAACAACAACCTTTCAATTTACAAGAACTTCACCCACCAGCATTTGGGAGAGATAGGGAGAACAATGAAGGAGCTTTGCGGAAAGGAGCCCCAGATAAACTTTGTTCCAATGAGAGGAGACTTTGCAAGGGGTATTTTTGCAAGTGTCTATACCAAATGGAACGGTATAAAGAGGGCAGACGGCACAATTGGCACCACCCTTGAGGATGCTGTTGAGTACTTTGAGCAATACTACAAAGAGTCTCCGTTCATCCATGTATCCAAAGAGGATATAAGTTTGAAGGAGGTTGTGAACACCAACAAAGTATTGTTGCATATAGAGTTGCACAACGGCTATATACACATTGCCTCAATCATAGACAATCTGGTGAAAGGGGCAAGCGGCCAGGCTGTAGAGAATATGAACATGATTTTTGGCTTGGAGCAGACAACAGGTCTGAGATTCAAACCAAATGCATTTTAATTTACTGAAAGATGAATTTATTTGATGTATATCCGTTATGGAATATTGAGCCTGTAAAGGGTAAAGGTTGCAGAATATGGGATAAAGATGGAGTGGAGTACCTAGATCTTTACGGAGGCCACGCAGTTATAAGCATAGGTCACTCCCACCCTACCTACACCTCAATGATAAGCGGGCAGGTAAACAATCTTGGATTCTATTCAAATGCTGTACAGAATCCTTTGCAGAAGCAGTTTGCAAAAGAGTTGGGTGAGGTTTGCGGCTATCCTGATCATGCCCTTTTCCTCTGCAACAGCGGCGCAGAAGCTAACGAGAATGCCCTAAAAGTGGCATCATTCCACACAGGAAGAAAGAAAATCCTTGCCCTCAACAAAGCTTTCCACGGAAGGACCAGCGGTGCAGTGGAGGCAACAGACAATCCAAAGATACAGGCACAGTTCAATAGAAACGGAAATATAACCTTTATCCCTATAAATGACATTGCTGCCGCAAAAGAACATCTCCTTACAGAGGAGTATGCCGCAATAATCATTGAGGGAATTCAGGGAGTTGCAGGCATTTACACACCAAAGGCATCATTCCTTAAAGAGGTACGCCAGCTCTGTGACCAGAGCGGCACCGTACTGATTATGGATGAGATACAGAGCGGATATGGCAGAAGTGGAAAATTCTTTGCCCACCAGCATGCCGGCATTGAGGCAGACATTGTGTCCATGGCAAAAGGTATTGCAAACGGATTCCCTGTAGGTGCAATAATTGTATCACCAAAAATCAAGCCTTGGCATGGAATGTTGGGAACCACATTTGGAGGAAACCACCTTGCATGTGCGGCTGCCCTTGCTGTCCTTAAAGTTATAAGGGAGGAGAACCTTATAGAGAATGCTGCAACAATGGGCAGATACTTTATGGAAAACCTTGCAAGATTTACCGGTGAGGGGAAAGCTTTCAAAGAGCTTAGGGGTACAGGCCTTATGATTGGCATAGAGGTAAATCCCGGATTTGAACAGACAAGGAACAGGCTTCTGTTTGAGAAAAAAATCTTTACAGGCGGTGCAGGCCAGTCTATAATGCGACTCCTTCCGCCGCTATGTGTAAGCAAAGCGGAGGCTGATGAATTCTTTGCAGCACTTGAGGAGCTTTTGGGATAAAACATACAGGTAAAATGAGAAATTTCATTACAGTTAAAGATATGGGCAACCTTGAGCTTGCCCTTCAGAAAGCAAAATACGTTAAGGAGAACCCATACGCAGATTGTGAGCTTGGAAAGAACAAGACCATGCTCCTTATCTTCTTCAACTCAAGTCTTAGAACAAGACTGAGTACCCAGAAGGCTGCCCTTAACCTTGGAATGAATGTTATTGTTCTTGACATCAACCAGGGTGCATGGAAGCTCGAGACCGAGCGTGGGGTTGTTATGGATGGTGACAAACCTGAGCATATACTTGAGGCTATCCCTGTAATGGGAAGCTATTGTGACATTATAGGTGTAAGGAGCTTTGCAAATTTTGCAAGCAAGGCTGATGATTATGGGGAGAAGATTATCAACCAGTTCATACAGCTGTCGGGAAAACCTGTAATAAGCCTTGAGGCGGCTACAAGACATCCTTTGCAGAGTTTTGCAGATCTTATTACAATAAATGAGTACAAGAAGGTTGCAAAGCCTAAAGTGGTATTGAGCTGGGCTCCTCATCCAAAGGCTCTTCCTCAGGCAGTTCCCAACTCTTTTGCAGAGTGGATGATTGCAGCAGGTTATGAGCTTGTAATCACCCACCCTAAAGGATATGAGCTTGATCCTCAGTTTACTCAGGGGGCAACCATTGAGTATGATCAGGAGAAGGCATTTAAAGGGGCCGATTTTGTTTATGGCAAGAACTGGAGCGCATACGCAGATCCTAACTATGGCCAGGTTATTTGTACAGACAAGAGCTGGACAATTGACCAAAAGAAGATGGATCTTACAAACAACGGCTATTTTATGCACTGCCTTCCAGTAAGGAGAAACATGATTGTAACTGATGAGGTTATTGAGAGTGCCGCATCTTTGGTTATTCCGGAGGCTGCAAACAGGGTTGTATCTGCACAAACTGTAATTAAAGAGATTCTGTTGGGTTTGAAATAATATGGAGAGAGTTAAAATAGTAAAGATTGGGGGCAACATTGTTGACAAGCCCGAGGCACTGGAGAGGTTCCTAACCAACTTCCACAAGATGGAGGGGCCGAAAGTGCTTATCCACGGTGGTGGTGCAATTGCTAGCCAGCTCTCCAAAGAGCTTGGCATTGAGGTTAAGATGCATAATGGAAGAAGAATCACAGATTACGAGACACTTAAGCTTGTAACCATGGTGTATGCCGGCCTTATAAACAAACAGATTGTTGCGGCACTTCAGCAGAGAGGATGCAGGGCTGTCGGGTTGTCGGGAGCTGATGGAAATGCTGTACCTGCAACAAAAAGGGCAGCCAATCCTATTGATTGGGGCTATGTGGGTGATGTGAATCCTGCAGATATCAATGCCGATTTTCTTCAAATGTTGCTACAGGGAGGGTATGTTCCTGTTTTCTGTGCAATTACCCATGATTCACAGGGTTCATTGCTCAATACAAATGCAGATACAATGGCATCGAGCCTTGCAAGGGCTTTGTCGGGAAGATTCAAGACCTCTCTAATTTATTGTTTTGAGAAAGACGGTGTTCTTGCAAACCCGGATGATGATTCCTCTGTGATTCCACTCATTACCAGAGAGAGCTACAAGGAGCTGCTGGAGAAAGGGATGATTGTTGGAGGTATGATTCCTAAACTTGACAATGCGTTTGCGGCATTGGAGAATGGTGTGGATGAGGTATTTATCAAACATGCAGACAATCTGCCTAACAATAAGGAAACCCTATTGAAACTTTAGTATGGATTTTGCCTCTCAGATGACATATAATGCAGTAGAGCTCCTTAAGGGGATGCTTGCAATCCCTGCCATCTCTTTTCAGGAGGGGGAAAAAGCGGATTACCTATATCAGCATCTGCTAAAAAGGGCTGAACAGGCAAACGGCTCAGGTGGTGAAGGTGAAATTGTTGTGGAGAGGCTCTGCAACAATATAATCTTGTACAGGAGGAATTTAGCTTCCAATAAGCCGGTTCTTATGCTCAATTCACATATAGACACTGTTGCACCTGCCCCTGCATATACATTTGACCCTTATTCCCCATTTGAGAAGGATGGGGCCGTTTACGGATTGGGGAGTAATGATGACGGTGCAAGTGTTGTAAGCCAGATTGAGACATTTTTCCATCTGTGCCAGGACAATTCCCTTGCGGTGAATATCATGCTGGTGCTCACCGCCGAGGAGGAAAGGAGCGGAAGCCGCGGAATGGCAAAATTTGTGGAGGAGTTCCATCTGCAGCCCGATTTTGCAATTATAGGTGAGCCTACCGGAATGCAGGCTGCTGTGGCAGAAAGGGGATTGTTGGTTCTTGACGGTACTGCTGTAGGGGTAAGTGGCCATGCGGCACGTAATGAGGGGGTGAACGCCCTTTATATTGCTTTGGATGATATACAAACCTTACGCAACTACAAGTTTGACAAGAAATCTCCCCTTATGGGGGAGGTAAAACTCACCGTTACCCAGATGAATTGCGGCTCTGCCCATAATGTGGTGCCCGGTGAGGCAACTTTTGTGGTTGATATACGCCCTACCGAGCAATATACCAATCCACAGATACTGGAGCTTCTGCAAAAGGAGGTGAAGAGCACCCTTAAGGCAAGGAATCTGAAAAACCGCTCTTCTGCAACTCCACAGGAGCATGTACTTATGCAGACTGTTAAAAAGCTGGGAATACCTGAGCAGATATCCACCACTACATCCGACTGGATGAAGATACCTTATCCTGCAATAAAAATGGGCCCCGGTGAATCTTCACGCAGCCACAAGGCGGATGAGTTCATTAAAATTGCAGAGATACAGGATGCAATAGAAGGATATATTAATTTTATTAAGAATATACAGTAAGTTTATGGGAACTTTATGGAGCAAAGGGACAAGTGCCACCCAAATTGTAGAGGATTTTACAGTAGGAAATGACAGGGTGCTTGACCTTAGACTTGCAAAACATGATGTTATGGGTTCTAAGGCCCATATCAAGATGCTGGAATCTATAGGATTGTTGGAAAAGAAGGAGCTTGAGACCCTTACAGCAGGTCTTGACTCTATTCTTACAGAGATAGAAAGAGGTGAATTTACCCTTGGTGATGATGTGGAGGATATCCATTCTCAGGTAGAATTCCTTCTTACCCAGAGATTTGGAGAGATTGGAAAGAAAATCCATTCCGGCAGATCAAGGAATGACCAGGTGCTTGTGGATCTTAAACTTTTCCTAAGGGAAGAGCTTGAGAATATAAGGGATGAGGTTATGGCATTGTTTGACACCTTGCAACAATTGAGCGAGCAATATAAGAATGTACTTATGCCGGGTTATACCCATGCCCAGATAGCCATGCCGTCTTCTTTTGGCTTATGGTTTGGTGCATATGCGGAGGCTCTTGCAGATGATATGTACATGTTGCACGGAGCATACAATGTGGTAAACCAGAACCCTCTTGGTTCTGCAGCAGGATACGGCAGCTCATTCCCTTTGGACAGAGAGATGACCACACAGCTCCTTGGATTTGCAACACTCAGCTACAACTCTGTTGCAGCACAACTTGGCCGTGGCAAAAGTGAGAAGGCAGTAGCCTCTGCCCTATCGCAGCTTGCCCTTACCCTTAACAAATTTGCTGCAGACTGCTGTATGTACATGTGCCCTAACTTTGGATTCATCAAGTTTCCCGACGAACTTACAACTGGCTCCAGCATTATGCCACACAAGAAAAACCCTGATGTATGGGAGATCTTGAGAGGATTATGCAACCGTATCCAGAGCCTGCCTAATGAAATCAGCCTTATGACAACCAATATGGCACACGGATACCACAGAGACTACCAGTTGCTTAAAGATGTACTGTTCCCAGGTCTTGAACTTATGCACAAATGCCTGTTTATGGCCAAATATATGCTTGAGCACATCTCTGTAAATGAGGATATCATATCAGACCCAAAATACAAATACATGTTTACTGTAGAGGAGGTAAACAGAAGGGTTCTTGAGGGAATGCCTTTCAGAGACGCATACAAGAGTGTTGGTATAGAGGTGAATGAGGGTAAATTTGAATGGAGCGGAGAACTCCACCACACCCATAAGGGGAGCATTGGAAATCTCTGCACTCAGGAGATTAAAGAGAAAATGAAAAAAGCAGCTTTTTAAGCTGCTTTTTTCATTAATCATCTATTCTTACTCCTCTATTGTTGAACCACTCTGCCTGCAAAAGGGTATATTCAGAATTGGTCTTTACCTCAATGCTGCATCCATATTTTCTGCACCATTTTCTTCTGATACTTGTAAATAACCCCTTTGTGAGATAGGCTCCCAAAATTGGATTTACCTGTAAGATAAAGGACTTGATTTTTCTCTCCTTAACGTAGTAAGCCAACTGTCTCTCAAGGGTCTCATCTATAAGGATTGATGATGAGATCTCTCCTGTTCCATGACACATCGGACACTTCTCGTTAACTTTAATTTCTGTAGCGGGTCTTACCCTCTGCCTTGTAATCTGCATAAGGCCGAATTTGGTGAGTGGAAGGACATTATGCTTTGCCCTGTCTGACGAGAGCAACTCCTGCATATGCTTGTGTAGCTTGTTGCGGTTCTCATTGCTCTCCATATCTATGAAATCCACAATGATGATTCCACCCATATCCCTCAAACGTAACTGCCTTGCAATCTCATCTGCAGCATGAAGATTCACCTCAAAAGTGTTCTGCTCCTGGTCAACGCCCTGTTTGGCCCTTATTCCACTGTTTACATCCACTACATGAAGAGCCTCTGTATGTTCTATAACTATATACGCTCCCTGTTTTAGTGGAACCACCCTGCCAAATGCACCTTTAATCTGTTTTGTTACATCAAAGTGATCAAAAATTGGGAGATCACCTTTGTAAAGCTTTACAATTTTCTCCTGTTCAGGTGCAATTGTGGAGATATAATCCTTAACCTCTTCAAATACCCCCTCATCATTTACATAAATGTTGGAAAAAGAATCATTCAGCAAATCCCTCAGAATTGTGGTTGTTCTGCTGTTTTCTGTAAACAACAATTGGGGCGGTTTCTCTGTTATCAGTTTTGTCCAGCACTCCTCCCATTTCTTTATGAGCATCTTGAGCTCCGCATCCAAAACTGCAGCTTTCTTTCCCTCAGCGGCTGTCCTTATAATGACACCGTAATTACGAGGCAGGATACTATAGACCAGACGTTCCAGTCTCCTTTTCTCCTCTTTGGACGAAATTTTTTGAGATACACTTACCTTATCTGCAAAAGGCAAAAGCACTACATTTCTTCCCGCTATGGATATTTCTGCCGTAAGTCTTGAGCCTTTGGTTGAGATTGGTTCCTTAACAATCTGAACTATGATAGGCTGGCCCGGCTGTAAAACATCCCCTATCTTACCCTCTTTTTCAAGGATACTTCCAATTTTAATATTGGAGTAGAAGGTTCTCAGATCCCTATTGGGATTCAACTGCTTAGCAAAGTAATCAAAAGCTCTGAAGTTGAAACCGAGGTCCAGATAATGGATGAATGCATCCTTATCATCACCTATATCCACAAACGCTGCATTGAGGGCCGGCATAATCTTCTTTACCTTGCCCAGATATACATCGCCCACAGAATAGGATCCGTTATTCTGCTCTTTGTTCAGCTCCACAAGCTTGTGATTATCCAACAGAGCTATTGAAATCTCCGTTGAATTGACATCAATAATCAGATCCTTCTCCATCCTTATATTAAAAAAGATAAGAGAGTGACTTGTGGGTCACCCCCTTAAAAAATCTCAGACAAAATGCCTACAGACTACTTACGTTTTTTATGTCTGTTCTTGCGAAGACGTTTTTTACGTTTGTGAGTAGCCATCTTATGTCTCTTTCTTTTCTTTCCGCTTGGCATAATAGTAAATTTTATATTGTTAAGACTTAGTTTTCAATTATTTTACATTTCCCTTAACCTTGCTCATGAACACTTTTGCAGGTTTGAATGAAGGAATATTGTGCTCAGGAATGATAAGAGTAGTATTTTTAGAAATATTTCTTGCTGTCTTTTTAGCACGTTTCTTTACGATAAAGCTGCCAAAACCACGCAAATACACATTATTATCATTAGCTAGCGAATCCTTTACACTCTCCATAAAAGACTCAATTACATTCTGAACTGCAATCTTTTCAATACCTGTTGCTTTAGCAACCTCATTAACGATATCCGCTTTAGTCATAATAATTTCTATTAAATTAAAAGTTTAGTTATTTTTTGGGAGAGCAAAAGTAGGTTATTTTTTCTGAATTTCAATAACAAATAGCAAAAAAAGAGAGATTTTTTAACTTTATCCCAAAAAATTGCCACACAAATAGTTTGGCATATATATTGACCTTATTGATAGCCATTGTTTTTTACAACAACCTTTTAGTTTAAAACTGACATTTTGACATATTATATACATATAGCGTAATGAAAATTCCAAAATTTTCGCTCAATCAGATGGAGAGCGGTGAGATAAACATAATTCCTGTCATAGATGTGAACGGGAATGCGAACATGGAGGATGTAGATATGCCAAACACTCTGCCAATTTTGGCATTGAGGGATGCCGTACTGTTTCCTGGAACTATCCTTCCAATAACTGTAGGCAGAGAGAAATCCCTCAAACTTGTAAAGGCCCTGCATAAGTCGAGCAACATTATAGGTACTGTAACACAGATAGATCCGGCCGTAGAAGAGCCTGTAAAAGAAGATTTGTTCCACATTGGAACAAGTGCCAGGCTGGTAAGGTTGCTGGAGATGCCGGACGGTGCCCTTACTGTGATCCTTCAGGGTATAAAGAGGTTTACCCTCGATGAAATAATTGCAGATGAACCATATCTTATAGGAAATATCACATACAGAGAGGAGATTCTTGGCAATGACCAGCAAAATGTCATTGAGCCTCTGATGAGCTCAATCAAAGATGCTGCACTTTATGTCATAAAGATGACCCCTCACATGCCTCAGGAGACAGCAACTGCAATCAAAGGGATTGGGGATCCAAAATTCCTTATAAACATGATTGCCACAAATCTTGAGAATGACCTTACTCCCGACAAATTGGATATTCTCCAGGCAGATGATATAATAACAAGGGGTTACAAGCTCCTTGCCGCCCTCAACAAGCAGGTTGAGATTCTTAAGATAAAGGATGATATACAGCAGAAGGTAAAATCCGAGATAGATCAGCAGCAGAGGGAATATTATTTGAACAACCAGCTTAAAACCATCCAGGAAGAGCTTGGAATGGATGGCAACAGCAAGGATGTGGCAGACCTCAGACAAAGGGCAAAGGGGAAAGACTGGCCTGAATATGTGGCAAAGGCATTTGAGAAGGAGATGGCAAGGCTGGAGCGTTCAAACCCCAACTCTCCAGAGTATGGAGTTCAGCTCAATTATGTGGAATTTATCCTTGATCTGCCTTGGAACACCACTACTGAGGACAATCTTGACATGAAACATGCCCAGAAGATTCTGGACAAGGACCATTTTGGCCTTGAGAGTGTTAAGGAGAGAATCATTGAGTACCTTGCAGTGCTCAAGCTCAAAGGTGACATGAAGTCCCCTATCCTGTGCCTTTATGGCCCTCCGGGTGTGGGAAAAACCTCACTCGGAAAATCCATTGCCAGGGCATTGGGGAGAAAATATGGCAGAATTTCATTGGGCGGCCTGCATGATGAGTCTGAGATAAGGGGACACCGCAAGACCTACATTGGTGCAATGGCAGGAAGGATTATACAGACTATCGGGAAGACAGGAAGTTCAAATCCTGTGATTGTGCTTGATGAGATTGACAAAATTAGTGCGGATTATAAGGGAGATCCTGCTTCTGCACTCCTTGAGGCATTGGATCCGGAGCAGAATACTGCTTTCCACGACAATTACCTTGATTTGGATTATGACCTTTCAAAGGTATTGTTCATCACCACTGCCAACAATATAAGCACTATCCATCCTGCCCTAAAAGACAGAATGGAGATGATTCCTGTAAGCGGTTATCTTGCAGAGGAGAAATACCATATTGCCAAAGATTACCTGATTCCAAAACAGAGGGAGGCACATGGCCTTTCTGCCCAGCAGTTTAAGATAAACAAAGCTGGTATTGAGACAATTATAGACAAATATACAAGAGAATCAGGTGTAAGGACACTGGATAAGCAGATTGCAAAACTTGCCAGGAATGTCGCAAAAAGAATTGCCCTTGAGGAGGAGTTGCCTGCCCATCTGGATTCTGCACTTGTCGCTGAGATTCTTGGCCTGCCAACCAACAACCACGACATGCAGAAAGGGAATGAGGCACCAGGCGTTGTAACCGGTCTTGCATGGACAGAGATGGGCGGTGAGATACTTTTTGTGGAGACAAGCTTGAGTGAGGGTAAAGGTAACCTTACCACTACAGGAAATCTTGGGGATGTGATGAAGGAGTCTGCCATGATTGCATACCAGTACATTAAAGCCCATCCGCAGCTTCTTGGGCTCAAGAGTGAGGATATCCAGAACAAGGATGTGCACATACATGTACCGGAGGGGGCAATCCCTAAAGACGGCCCTTCTGCCGGCATTACAATGGTAAGTTCCATGGCCTCGGCATTTATGGGCAAAGGGGTAAAACACGCAATTGCAATGACGGGTGAGATGACCCTCAGGGGCAAAGTCCTGCCTGTTGGCGGTATAAAAGAGAAGATTCTGGCAGCAAAACGTGCCGGAATAAACACAATAGTCCTCTCTGCAGAGAATGAGAAAGACATTAAAGAGATAAAGGAGATATACATTAAAGGGCTTTCATTCCATTATGTTAAAACAATGGAAGATGTGATAAAATTCATCTTTGAGTAATGGATGTAAAAATTCAGCAACAGTGGAAAGAGAAACTTGCAGGAGAATTTGACAAGGAATACTTCAGGAACCTTGTCAAATTCCTTCATGCAGAAAAGGCTGCAGGCAAGACCATTTACCCCCCTGGCAGCCAGATCTTCAACGCCTTTGCCTTAACCCCTTTTGACCAGGTAAAAGTTGTTATCCTTGGACAGGACCCGTATCATGGTCCCAATCAGGCACATGGGCTCTCCTTTTCTGTTCCCGACGGAATTCCTGCACCCCCATCCCTAAAAAACATCTACAAGGAGATTGAATCGGACCTTGGGGTAAAGGTGCAGAAAAACGGCAACCTGGAGAATTGGGCAAAACAGGGGGTATTCCTCCTTAATGCTGTCCTTACAGTTAGGGCCGGTGAACCCACCTCCCACAGCAGAATTGGATGGACTGAATTTACAGATGCTGTAATAAAAACCATATCAGACAACACCCAAGGGGTTGTATTCATGCTATGGGGGAACTTTGCCAGAACAAAAAAAGAGCTGATAGACAGCAGCAAACACTTTATTCTGGAGGCGGCACACCCCTCCCCTCTTGCCAGAGGTGCATTTTTTGGGTGCAGACATTTCTCCAAATGCAACACAATATTGGAATCCATAGGAAAATCACCCATCCAATGGTGGCTGTAATATAAATTAAATGACTATTTTTGTGAAAACATTCCACAAAATGCGTACAGCTATTTTTCCAGGATCCTTTGATCCTTTTACAGTAGGTCACTATGATGTTTTGGAACAGGCTCTCAACCTGTTTGACAAAGTGATAGTTGCTGTTGGATACAACAGTTCAAAGACAGGTTTCTTTGCCCCGGAAGCCAGAGTTGAAATCATCAGACAGGCTATAGCAAATATGCCTAATGTAGAAGTATGCACCTATACAGGTCTTACCATTGACCTTTGCCACCAGCTTGGGGTAAATCACATTATCAGGGGGCTCCGCACCACCACAGATTTTGAGCTTGAGAGCGTCATTGCCCAGGCCAACAAAAAGATGGCTCCTGATGTATCAACCATATTCATACCTGCCTGTCAGGAGTTCTCATTCATATCATCTACAGTTGTAAGGGATATACTTATCCACAAGGGCAATGCTGCACAATTTTTGCCTGCAGGGGTGGAGATAGAGACATTCCTTAAACAAAGAGGCAGATAATGAAAACACTCCGTGTCATATTTACAATTCTACTATTTGGGTTGCTTATTCCCGATGCTTACGCAAAAGGGTACAAGGTTACACTCAAAGGGCTGGAAAGCGACACCTCTTCCTATATCCTCACCGGATGGGACTGGGGCAACAAAGTATATATTGACACAGCAAAGGCAAAGGATGGAAAAATCCAGTTCTCGTCGGGGAAACCGCTCAACAGCGGCAACTATGCCATATCGGGAATTGACGGGAAGAGACTGATTGAGTTTATTGTTCCACGCAACAACAAAGACTTTAGGATAAGATTTGCCATAGAGGGGAAATCGTACAGTGTTGAGTACGGGAACCAGGAGAACAAAATCTATACTGAGTTCCAGAACCTTCTGAACTACCAATGGGAGGAATATACAACTGCAGGTTCTTTCTCTGCAAAAATAGGGAACATAAGGACCACAGTTGCAAGACAACTCCCGGGTACTATCCTTGACATAATCCTCCAGAACACCCTGTTCCATCCTAAAACTGCCGGACAGTTAAAGGATTCTTTCCCATTTGAGGATCCTATCATCATCCATACCCAGTTTGCAGAGGATAAGGTTGAGCAATATCTCAGATTGCTGCAATACAACCACAACGACACTATAATCAAACATGTTAACCTGATGATCTCCTCTGCAAAAAGTAAGGAGCTTCAGACAAAGCTTGCACTTACGGCATATGAGTTCTTCTATAATCCATCTATAATGGGACAGGAAGCTGTTGCCGTAAACATAGCTGAGCAATGGTTTCTGAACGACACTCTTGAGTGGCCCAATGAAGAGGGAAAGTTCATGCTCCGTTCTTTTGTTGAGTTGAACAAGCACTCCCTTATTGGAATGGATGCTCCACAACTGGAGCTTACAGATACCACCGGGAAAAAGATTTCACTAAGGGATATGATGGGAGAATACACAATTCTCTACTTCTATACAGATGACTGCAAGACCTGTATTAAAGAGACACCGCAACTGGTTGATTTTGTAAATGGTTTTGAAGAAGGTGTCCTCTCAGTCTATGCGGTATATGCAAATGACAACGCAAAAAGATGGAAAGAGTATATAGAGAAGGAACTCTTCATATACAATCCTTTTATGGAGTGGGTAAATGTATATGACCCTGATTACTCAAGCGGGTTCCAGATGTTATATAATGTTATAAAGACACCTCAGTTGTTCCTTTTGGACAGTGATAAGAAGATTATTGGACGAGGATTGAGCGTAAAGAACCTGAAAGAGCTTTTGGCAGAGAAGATAGAACAGCGTAATGAGTTGCGTAGCTTTATAGAAGAGTTCTTCATCCCTCTTGCAGGTGATTCCACCAAAGTTATGGAGGGGATAGAGATGTTCTACAACAGTACACAGGACAACAGCGGGACATTCAATGAATTTATGAGGGAAATTTTTATCACTTTGTCAAATGCCAAAGAACACACCCTCAACGACGGAGCCATCTTTCTCGCCGACAAGTATATAATTGGGATGCCACAGAGGTGGCCCCAGAAGTTTGTAGAGCAGTGTGCCAAAGAGGTGGAGATCTACAATATGAACAAATTGGGTTCTATGGCAGCCGATATTGAATTGGAAAGGGTGGATTCTTCTCCAATAAAGCTCTCCGACATAACAACGGATTATAAAGTTTTGTATTTTTATAGGCCGGATTGCGGCATGTGCTCGGAGGTAACTCCCAAAATGGCCGCCATATACAATGAGTTCAAGGAGAAACTGAATATAGAATTTGTAGCAATAAACCTTGGGGCAAGCCGGAGCGGGTGGATAGATTATATCTCCTCCATTGGAGCAGATTGGGAGAATGTAAGGGGCAGTTGTGGAGATTCATCCCAGATATACAGTGCTTATTACCTTGAGAATGTGCCAACCATATATCTTCTTAAGGACGGTATGGTTATAGCAAAGAATATTAATGACATTGATTTGGAACAGATACTAAAAACCATTATACAATGATAACAGGAAAATACAAGGAGTTTTACACAAAACTCAACACAATAATTCCTAAGGAGAGACTTTTGCATGACGCCCTCAGCACTTTGGCTTTTGGCACAGATGCATCTTTTTACCGTCTTGTACCCAAACTTGTTGTAAGGGCACAATCTGTTGAAGAGATAAAATTTATAATGGAAACGGCCTACCGGATGGGGATTGCAGTTACATACAGGGCTGCCGGAACATCTCTGTCGGGACAAGGAATATCTGACTCTGTACTTGTAATTGCCACACATGGTTTTAAGGATTACAAGATTCTGGATGATGGTTTGAAAATTGAACTGCAACCTGGTATCCGTGGAGGTGCGGCCAACAGGTATCTTGCAAAGTACGGCAGGAAGATTGGTCCCGACCCTGCATCCATTGATTCTGCAATGATTGGAGGTATTGCCGCTAACAACGCCAGCGGAATGTGCTGCGGAACCAGTGAGAACTCATACAAGACTATTGCGGACATTAAGGTGATTCTCTCTGACGGTACTGAACTGGATACTGCAAGTGAGGAATCGAGGAAGGCGTTTGCTGCAAGCCACGGAGAAATGCTTGCCCAGCTTGAGGACATTGCCCGCAGGATAGATGTAGACCAGACACTTAAAGAGAGGATACAGAGGAAATACAAGATAAAGAATACTACCGGATACAGCCTTAACGCTTTTGTGGATTACAAGGACGGCTTTGATATTCTCAAACATATAATCATAGGATCTGAGGGAACTTTGGCATTCATCTCTTCAATTACATACAACACAGTTGTTGAGCATCAGCACAAAGGGTTGGCCCTTATGATTTTCCCTACAATCAAGGAGGCTTGCGAGGCTGTACAGATCCTTAAACAGCAGCCTGTATCTGCTGTGGAGATGATGGACAGGGCGAGCATAAAATCTGTAGAGAATGCAGCTGGTGTTCCCGAATATATAAAAACCCTATCTGCCGGGGCTGCCGCCTTGCTTGTGGAGGTAAGGGGTGAAGATGATGCGGCAGTTGATGCCAAATGTGCCCAGATTGCTGCCAGTATAGCCCAAATACCAACAGAGCTCCCTTACGCATTTACCAAGGATGCAAAAGAGCAGGCAATTCTATGGAAAATAAGGAAGGAGACCCTTCCTACTGTCGCAGGTATGAGAAAAGCCGGTACAACTGCTATTATTGAGGACATCTGCTTCCCGGTTCCGCAACTTGCAGACGCAGTACTGGATTTGAGAAAGATTTTTGAGGAGGACGGATATGCGGATGCTGTAATATTTGGCCACGCACTTGAGGGTAACCTCCACTTTATGTTCAACCAGGATTTTGGAACAGAGAGCGAGGTTGCCAAGTACAGCAAGTTCATGGACGATATAGCGGAACTTGTAGTGGCGAAATATGACGGTTCGTTGAAGGCTGAACACGGTACTGGCCGAAACATGGCCCCTTACGTGGAGAAAGAGTGGGGAGCACAGGCATATGCCCTCATGAAAGAGGTAAAACAGATATTTGACCCTAAAGGGATACTTAACCCAGGTGTAATCCTCAATGACGACCACCATGCCCATATAAAGAACCTTAAGCCTTGTCCTGATGTGAAGGAGAGTGTAAACAAATGTATGGAGTGCGGTTTCTGCGAGGGAGGATGTGTAGCTGAAGGACTTACTTTGTCTCCAAGACAAAGGGTTGCCTCTTTCAGGGAGATGGAGAGGCTCAAAAACAGCGGTGAAGCGCCTCACATTGCAGCTGAGATGCAGCAACAATACAAATACTGGGGTATGGATACCTGTGCCACTGACAGTTTGTGTGCAATCAAATGCCCTGTAAAAGTGGATACAGGCAAACTGATCAAAGAGCTCCGCCATGCCGCCCACTCTGCCAAAGCAGAGAAAAATGCTGTTAAAGTGGCCTCAAACATGGACACCGTAACAGCAGGTTTGCGTACAGGCTTGAACATCACTTACGCAATGAGGGTAGCAATGGGCAAGAAGGTGTTCGGTTCCCTTGCAATGGCAGCCCGCAAACTCACTTGTGGAGCCATTCCTATGTGGAATGAGCATTTTCCTAAGGCTGCACATAAGATAACATATAACAGCATTGAGCCTGCAGAGGGTGGAGCCACAGCAGGGACAGTGGTATATTTCCCATCCTGCATAACCCGAAGCATGGGTGTGAGCAAGGCCTACAGCAATGAGGTGGAGATTACACGCCTTACAGAAAAACTGCTCCTTAAAGCGGGATATAAGGTTGTTTATCCGCAGAATCTCAACAAACTTTGTTGTGGAATGGCATTCAGCAGCAAGGGGTATGTAGAGGCTGGCAAAAAAGCGTCGGACCAACTGCAGGCAGCATTGCTTGAAGCCTCTGAGAACGGCAAATATCCTATATTGTGCGATATGAGCCCTTGTTTGTACACAATGCGCAGCAATATGGATGGAAGTGCCCTCAAGCTTTATGAACCGGCAGAGTTTATCCTCAAGTTCCTTAAAGACAAACTTAAGATAAAGAAGCTCGACAAACGTGTGGCTGTATTTGCAGTATGTTCAACAAAAAAACTTGGAGTTGAGAATATGCTCTTTGATGTGGCAAGATTGTGTGCCAAAGAGGTGACTGTAATTGAGAGCAACTGTTGCGGTTTTGCCGGTGACAGGGGCTTTACACTGCCTCAGCTCAACACTCACGGTTTGAGGATGCTCCGCAGCCAGGTGGAGGGGACTCTTGCAGACGGCACAAAAGTATCCCCTTGCACAGAGGGTTACGCTACAAGCCGCACCTGCGAGATAGGTCTGAGCCGAAACAGCGGAATCACCTTCAAATCAATTTTGTACCTGTTGGACGAGGCGAGCGAGTAGGTATTGAGGGCGAGGGCGCTGCTCTGACAGTTTGGGCACGTTTTGGGCACATTCTGAACCCATCCTGTGCCCGAATGAGTACTTCGGACACATATAGCCCCAAAGTCTAGCCACCGCCATTAAACAGCGGTGGTTTTTTTATTGCTGATATTCCCATATTTTCCATAAAGGAATACAACTGTCATCGGGAAGAACAATTTATGAATGGCGAATTGTTTAACGTTTTCAATATTACCGGAGTGTCAGCTAATGGATGTTCAATAATCTGCTTTCCAGCCAGCCTATGGCCTTCAACCTGTTCTGTCCATTGAGAAAGCTACTTGAAGAAAACCGGATTGCAGTCACAAAGGCAATCCAGACAGCCCTCCCCTACTACTCCATTGCCATGGTTACAGCAGTTGAGCTGGAATTTATTCCCCGCAATTACCAAAGTCTCACTGGTGACAAAAGTGCCATGGATGCCATTATAAAATACAGGGACTTTGAAGGGAAAGAATGCTTCATTGCCATTGAAACCAAATACTCAGAGAACCTGGGGAGCAACGCCGCATCATTCATGAAATTGTCGGGAGAAAAATATGAAGAAAAACGGCAAAAGTATTTTGAGATAATCAAAAAACTTAACTTGTTTCTTCCCGACATAGAAGATAAAATACGAAATAGGCCAAGCAAACTTACACAATTGTACAGAAATTTCATTTTAAGCGAAGCCTATGGCAATCATGAAGGGATGGCCTCCAATTCAATAGTTCTGGCCCCGGCAAATCATCCTTCTACAAAAAGGGAAATTGAATCATTGCAGAAAGAATTGCTTCCACAGGCAAAAGACAAAATACGGGGAGTTACTTTTGAAGCGTTTGCAGATGCATTGATTGAAGCATGTGATGGCGAATACAAACAAATTTTTGAAAGATTTAAGAAAAGATACCTTAACTTTAGGGAAAATTACTGATATATATGAAAAAACTGTTTGCTATTGTTTTGGCATTTTGTGCCATCTCTTGTACACAGGACAACTTTAACCATGTGCAGGAATTTGAAAATATTGTAGCCGATTTGGCCTCACCTGAGTTTGCCGGCAGGAGCCTGTACCAGGATGGGGAGTTGCGCGCAGCAAATTATATTGTGGAGAAATTCAATGAGCTGTGCACATCTGATTTTGTTGAGAAACCGTTCATGCAACCGTTCAACTATCCTTTGAACACTACCCGCGGAGATATGTTCTTTGCTGTTGACGGCAAGGAGTACAAAGCATTTGAGGATTATGTTGTAAAGGAGTTCTCTACCGGAGCAGACCGCACGATGCCAATTGTTTATGCATTGGAAGAGGATATTTATACTCCCGACAAATTTGCAGCCCACTTGGGTTCACTGAAAGCAGAGAATTCCTTTGTGGTACTGGATTATGACAAGTTCCATACCCTTCCTTCAGAGGGCGACAGATACTTCAAGTACCTTAAGGATCTTAATATTGGCGGTGTGATTTTCAAATTCAGCAAAAAACCCAATTATTTCAAGGCTCGTGCGTTCTTTACCACTCCATATCCGGTAGTTTGCGTAGGGCCTGAATTCCCTGCAGACGCAAAAGAGGCAACTGTAAAGTTCCAGAATGAGTTCATTGAGGATTACACTGCAAACAACGTTATTGCGTGGATACGAGGATCATCTGGCTCCGACAGTTGCTATACATTCATTGCACATTACGATCATCTTGGCCTGATGGGTATTGACAACTTCTGCCTTGGAGCAAACGATAATGCGTCTGGAACAGCAGCTTTGCTTACCATTGCACAATATTTTTCACAGCCGGAAAACCGTCCAGAACTTGATATGATGTTCATGTGGGTTGGTGGAGAGGAGGCCAATCTGCTTGGATCAAGATATTATGTGAACAACCCTATGTTCCCGTTGGAGAACATCAAATATCTCATTAACCTTGATATGATTGGTGATACTCCAGACATGCTTTACTATGAAGGCGGTGAGGAGGCAAACAAGGGTCTTGACCTGTTTATGGAGATAAACAAGGCACATGGGTACTTCTCAAACCCTCACAGAGGGGAACTTGTAGATAACTCAGACCACTACTACTTTGCAATGGCCGGAGTTCCTGCAATGTACTTTGAGTCAAAAGGTGAGTACTACAAATACTACCACTCCCCTGACGACAATCTTACACACTTTACAAGTGAGAGCTACAAGATGATATTTGAGATGATTAAGGAGTTTATACAGAAATATTAAGTCTGTTACCTCCCGTAATCCCAGTACAGCATAAGCAGATGTGCTGCACTCCAGCTGAAATGTGGGGCCTTTAACGCATTACCGTTATGGGTCCCATAATTTTCATGTATTGGTGCCCCCTCCTTCAATCCTGCCAGACGGTCAAACACCTTAAGAGTATAACTATTGGCCATATCATTGTATCCGTAATTGCGCAGACCCTTTATTGCAAAATATGTCTGGTCAAGCCAGATAGGGCCTCTCCAGTAACCCTTCGGGTTATATTTTGGATTGTCCGCAGATATTGTAGGGAAAGGGATATAGGTAGAGAATTTGGCTGTATCCAACAGTTGTGGAAGCATACGCTCCACCTGCTCAGCCGAAGCGATTCCTGTCCATAAAGGGGTATATGCCTCGCAACCCGCCTCTTTTATGAACTCCCCGGTGCCAATCTTCCTATCATGGAAAAATGAGCTCTCCTTGCAGAAAAAATAATCAGCAACACTTACAGGTGCACAAGGGGCGTCAAATTCCATATCAAGTATCCGGGCAAATTTCTTGAGAAGGGTGTATTCCAAAGCCAGATATGCATTCAAATCCACACTCTCCTGGTCCATGCTCCAGGCATTGGCAACAGCAGGATTATCCACAGATGAATTGGAGAGCATAGCGGTAGAATCAAACCTTATGGCATTGTCCATTCCACTCTCCCATGCAGCCGCCTCAAGAGTACCGTCAGTTGCACCATACTCACAAATGCCGTTGCCGTCATGGTCCCTGTGGCTGTACCACCACTTGTAGTAAGAGAGCAGTTTGGGATACATCTCACTCAAAAACTCCTTGTCCCCTGTATGCTCATATATCCGATCAGCCGCCCAACAAGCCAAAGGTGGTTTGCTGTTACGCTCATTATTCTCCTTTTTATCTGTATAAATACAATCTATTACCATACCGTCGGGAAGCTGCCAGTCAAACATGGCCCTCATATTATCCTTTGCCAGCTCAGGTGCTATTGAGGCCAGTGCAGCAGAGAATCTCCAGCTGTCCCATGCCCAGAATCCCACAAAATACCATGCAGCGTGGCTTGGAACAATACCGTCATGCAACAAATCACCCCTTGCAACCCTCCAGTTTGAGATAAGTGTGGTAACAGCTTTTACCGCTATCCTGTCGTACCCGGCATCCAGATCAGACCTCCTGCCATTACGCAAGCTGCTCGCAAGATATCCGTTCCACCTCCCGGTATTCTCCTTTACAAACCTCTTTGGTGCAGAGAGAATCTCCTGAGCCGATGCAGCAATCTCTCCAATATCATCATCTTGGGTAACAAACGAGACCGCCACACAACATTCTCCTGCCGCAGAAGCCACATAATTGTTCCCATCCTGCTGCACAGAAACCCCTTTGGGGAATGAAAGCAACACCTTTTCTCCCGACAGATCCTCTCCCACTACGCTTCCATCTCCAACCCTCACAATCACCCCTTCTCCCCACTCCTTGCCTGTGAGCAATATTTGTGCATTAGAACTGGAATTTATCCTCAAAAGTGCAGTTGATGAATTTATAAAGTTGAGTCTTTGCTCAATTGCTCCACTGCTGCTATGGGCACTTATATAAAGTTCTCCCGGAAAATAAGAGGAACTGTCGGGAAGAAAAGCGGTGGTATCATTCTGGAACGAGACCTCCACAGCACTCTTGGCAAGCCAACTCCTCCTGTTCATATCCAGCGAGAAAGGGCCGCAGAAGCCGTTAACCCAGTTTGAGGCCTGCGGTGGTGTAAAGCCCATCCACGAGCCGGCATCTGTAAACCATCCCGTACATCTGTGTTGTGGGGTTGGGGTATAGGAAATATCAAGAATTTGGGGAAAGTCATATCTGCCCCTTCTCTCCTGACAAGGGTTAATAAATATACAAAAAGCCGCTGCACCTGCTATTACAGCTGCACTAAAGAGCTTTATCTTACGGCTCATATCTTATCTTGTTATATGTTTTTTGGCAATCTTGCGGGCTACCCCCATAAGGAGGAACAGGAATGTGAGAAAACGGCTCAATCTGCCTATTATATCTCCATGAATGGTAAAGATAGTCTTCTCCTCATTAAGGTTAAGCTCCCCATTAACATATCCCCTCTCCCACCAGCCAAGCCGGCTTACAATATCACCGCGCTGGTTAATGAAAGCACTTATACCTGTATTTGCACTGCGGGCAATGCTGCGGCGGTTCTCAATGGCCCTCAGACGGGCATAATTGAGGTGCTGCCTGTGTCCTGGGGTATCTCTCCACCATCCGTCATTGGTAATTATTGTCATAACATTTGCTCCGTTATAGGCCCACTCCCTGTAGAAATCGGGAAAAACAGACTCATAACAGATTGCCGTACCCAATTTTACCCCGCCATCTGTCTGGAAAATTGACCTTTCCGGCTGGGTGCCAAAATCACCTATACCGCCAACCATGTTTTTAACAAGTTTGTCCATAAACTTGAAAGGACCGTTTTTGAACGGATTGCTCTCTGCAAGAACAACAAGTTTTGATTTATGGTAATACTCAGGGACAATTGCAGTTGCAGAATCATTGGCAGATGCCATAAACACAGAGCTGTTGTAGTAATCATCTCCGTTGTAACTCACCGCACCAACAACCATGCTCACATCCTTACCGTTGCTGTTCTCGTTCTGCACCCATGCAGAAATATCCTTGTATGAAGGATTGCGCCATGGCTCACTCTCCTGGAGTCTGGTGCTCCAGCGCTCGGTAAAAATAAATGTCTCAGGGGCAACTACAATATGCTCCCCCTGCTGGGTATTTGTTTGATCAGTTGTCTCTTTTGCCAGATCCAGAAGCAGTGCAGTCTGCTGCATCTGGGTCATCCCTCCAAACTTGTCTGTATAAGGATCTATGTCCGGCTGCAACACAGAGAACTCTACAGGATTCTCAACCTCCTTGTAACTGCTGTACAGGATATGGGAAAAAATTATCGGGAAGAGGATTATCACAGTTAGGGCCCCTACCGACACTTTTACAGGCTTTTTCCTGTTTATAAGGAGGATAATCCTTAAAATAAGCATATTGGACAGGAGTATCCATAAAGATCCTCCAAGGGTTCCGGTAAACTCATACCACTGGATATGTTTTATTGATGTGGCAAAACTGTTGCCAAGAGTGAGCCAGGGCCATGTTATCTGCCAAGTCTGGTAAGAGTGCTCCCACGCCAGCCATACAATGCAGAAAAAGATATACGGAAGAAAACCGTTGGTAAACTTGCGCATCCAGCGGAAAAGGGAGAATATGATTGCCATCTGCAGAGTATTTAGGATGAATGCTGCGAGAGCACCCCCCGGAGTGGCAAACCAAACCCAGAAGGTTGTTATAAGGTTCCAGACAAGAAAAGAGATATATGCAATATGAAAAAACCTCTTTTTACCGCTGTTATGGGCCAGCTGCTCCGCCAGAAAGAGCGGAACAAACGCCACCAGTGAAACAAGCCCGCAATGGGGAACAATATATGGAATTGAGAGGAGAATGGACGAGGCAAGCGCCAAAAGCCATATCTGCAAATTAATTTTTCCTATTTTACGCATCTCCATTTCATTTAAAAGCTAAAAAATACTACTTTTGCCCCGCATAGGGGCTTTTCTCTTACGCAAATATACTAAAACTCATTTATGATTACCACTCTACTGAAAGGATTTATTGTTGGATTGGGAGCATCCATTCCACTTGGCCCGCTTGGAGTACTTTGCGTGCAGAAGACTCTTAGCAAAGGGAGAAATTCCGGTTTCATAACAGGTTTGGGGGCATCGGTATCGGACACAATATACGCTGCCATCTCACTTATCGGTCTGGCATTCATACAGAATATCATAGATGAGAACCTGGATTGGGTGATGCTGTTGGGAGGCCTTATAATCATGTATATAGGTATAAAAATCTACCTCACCAACCCAATAAAGCAAATAAGGCAGAAGCACAAGAACAAAAAATATGTGGAAGACTTCTTTGAAGCGTTCTTCATGACAATAACCAACCCTGGAGCAATATTCCTTATCTTGGGCCTGTTTGCGGCAGTAGGAATTGAAATGGGTGAAAGCGTAACAAAAACCACCCTTGTAAGCACCCTATGGGGCGTATTTGCCGGCTCCGCAGCATGGTGGTTCAGTCTCAGCACAGGAATAAACGTATTCCGCAAAAAGTTCAGGATAAAACAGCTGATGATGATAAACAGAATCTCCGGCATTGTAATCTTTGTACTTGGCGTAATCTCAATGTTCAACGGAATGTTTGAACTCATAAAAGAGGCGGTAAAATAACCTCCCCAAAAAAATTATTTTACCATTTTCCCTTTAAAATTGTTACTTTTGCAATACATACTAAAAAGGGGATGTTTTGGTTTTGACATCAGATTAATTGGTATGTAAGCATGCAGAGCATTGGCAGCCAAGCTCTTTAATCTCCAACTGCACGCCTATAACTGGCAACAATTCTTATGCACTTGCTGCGTAATCAGCCAAGCTATTACGCTTAATCCGCCCCGCCCAGGTGCCGGGTGGACAAGTATCCCGCCAACCCTTTAATCCTGCTATGGGTCTGGCATATGGGGTATCATTCCAAGCAGGATGCCGGTGCGGACTCCTTTAAAGCACCCCAAGACTCAAAGGATAAGGTTCAGATGGCCTGTCTTTCGGCAGCCTGCTCCCGACAACTAAAGAAAGAATAAGCATGTAGAAAGCATATTGATGGTTTGGTTGGACGGCGGTTCGAGTCCGCCCATCTCCACTGGATAAAAAAAGCTGCCTGATGGCGGCTTTTTTTTTATCCAGTGGAGATAAGCCTCACCCCCTGCACCCCCTCAAGGGGGATTTGCGGTGCCCACGTGGGCACCGGTTGCCTGCGGCAACTTGGTAAAGTCTCCGCGGGCTGCCTGATGGCGGCGGCCTCCTTGCCCAATTTTTACACTTCCTGCAAAACACCTTCCACACGCACATGCTCCAGAAGTATCTTAAACACTGCTTCGTGTGGCGGGTGCGACAATTTTGTTGAACCTGCCACATCTATCCCCTCCAGAGGTGCTTACGGAAAGGGTTAAGATGGCCGTTGAATTGCAACAAGGAATGCAATTTTAATCAAAGAATGAATATCGGGATAAAAAAATAATTACATTTGCAGTGCTGTTAGGGGTGCTAAGCACTTGTTGCTCGGCTGAGATAATACCCTATGAACCTGATATGTATAATGACAGCGCAGGGAAACGGCATGGTATTCATGGTCTTGGCATATTCCAACAATCCTATTCTTGCCATTGGCGTCTTTCCTGTTAAACTGTCCAAAAACAATGTTTGACACATGAAACCAAATTTAAAGATTTCTTATCCCGGCTCCCAAAAAGTTTATTTGAACGGTATTGTTCATCCGAACATAAAGGTTGGTATGCGTATGGTATCGCAGTTGCCTACTGTTACTATTGAAAATGGGAAGAGGGTGGAAAGATCCAATCCTTCCGTTTACATTTATGACACCTCCGGCCCTTATGGTGATCCTAATTTTGAGATTGATTTGGAAAAGGGGCTTCCTCCCTTGCGCAAAGAGTGGATTAAAGAACGGGGATCCAAGGGTGATAATATTTGTCAGATGTATTATGCCAAGAAAGGTATTGTTACCCCGGAGATGGAGTATGTGGCTATTCGTGAGAATATGAATTGTAGAGCCCTTGGCATTGAAAGTCATATAACACCTGAATTTGTATGTGATGAGGTGGCCCAGGGAAGAGCAGTTATCCCTGCAAATATCAATCATCCAGAGGCTGAGCCTATGATTATCGGGAAGAACTTTTTAACAAAGATTAATGCCAATATTGGGAATTCTGCAACTGCATCAAGTATTGATGAGGAGGTTGAAAAAGCTATATGGGCCTGCAAATGGGGCGCAGATACCATTATGGATCTCTCTACAGGGGCCAATATACACGAAACGAGGGAGTGGATTTTAAGGAACTCTCCTGTACCTGTGGGCACTGTACCAATCTATCAGGCAATGGAGAGGGTAAACGGCAAAGCAGAGGAACTTACCTGGGAGATATACAGGGATGTGCTGATAGAGCAATGTGAACAGGGAGTGGATTATTTTACCATTCATTGTGGAATAAGATTAAAAAACATTATGCTTGCGTCGGAGCGTCTCACAGGGGTGGTGAGCCGCGGTGGCAGCATCATTTCAAAATGGTGCCGGATACATCAGAAAGAAAGCTTCCTGTATGAGCATTTTGATGATATATGCGATATAGCTGCACAATATGATGTGGCTCTCTCGCTTGGAGACGGTTTAAGGCCGGGGAGTATCTATGATGCCAATGACAAGGCCCAGTTTGCAGAATTGGATACTATGGGAGAACTGGTAGAAAGAGCCTGGGCCAAAAATGCACAGGTATTTATTGAAGGTCCCGGACATGTCCCAATGCACAAGATAAAGGAGAATATGGAGCGTCAGATTGAGAAATGCCACAATGCACCTTTCTACACTTTGGGCCCATTGGTTACAGATATTGCCCCTGGTTATGATCATATAACATCTGCCATTGGTGCTGCACAAATTGGCTGGTATGGAACCGCAATGCTCTGCTATGTTACGCCAAAAGAGCATCTTGCACTTCCCGATAAAAATGATGTGAGGGAGAAGTCGGATCGTA
>JAZNUT010000019.1:0-2222 GCA_045592425.1 Candidatus Egerieisoma sp. | reverse complement strand
AAATTTGAATATCATTACGGTTCCTGCCCCATCTGCATCTCCATAGTACTCGCTGCGGCTTGCTGTAGGAGTATGCCACATCTTGCTGTCCAGTTTGCCGCTCCCCTTGCGGTACCATTCTCCATAAAATGAGATTTGTGCATTTGTATAACTGCAAGCCAGAAACACCGCCAATATTGCCAAAATGTATCTTTTCATAATCATAGTTTTTATTTTAATATTCTGAACTTGCCAATAAGAGGAAGGTCTTTTGCCCTACCGTTAAGGACATTAATAATACCTATAATTGCAAGGATTGTAAATCCTATGTAACATATATCCAATACTGTAGTACATAGAGAGTAAATGCTCCACAAACCCAACCCTTTCCATAGGATTGCCCTTAAGATTGCACTTACAATTGAATCTGCAATAATCCAGGCAATCATTGAAAGGAACAGAACCAATCCCTGATTTGCGTGGAATTTTGCAAACGGTGAGTTCTTTGCCGCTATAACCGGAACTATTACAAGAAAACCGAAGTAAGCCAGAATTGACATTACCTTGTTCTGCTCAATATCCTCTTTTGCAAAATCTGCAGTACTGTCGGCTGTATTCCCAAGTTTCTGGGCAATATTATCTACAGCCGCTGTAGCCTGCTGCAACTTCTCCTCAGCTGTAGGCTCCGGTTGTGGAGCTGGTTCCTGTGCCGGTTCAATATTCTCTACTGGTTGCTGCTCAGGCTGTGCCTGCTGCATTTCATAACCACAAGAAGGACAGAATTTTACATTATCCTCCACTTTATTTCCACAATTTCCACAAAATGCCATAGTATTAAGTTTTAAAGGTTAATAATTCTATTTTATAATTTCTGAGTACCATTGTGCGGAGATTTCTCCGTATGAAAAGTACTCTGTATACTCGGATGGAAAAATGTCTGTATGAAACAGATAATCCTCCCGCATCAGCTGCAGCTGCTCCAATGTGGCATCAAAATCCCTGTTATATGCCGTTGCCATAAGGAGTACCCTTTCTCTTCCCGACAGTTTCTCCAGTTCAGGAATCCTTTCCCTCACAAGCCTGTAGAACATCCCAAGGTAAACGCATTGCCACTGCTCATCCAGGAGCCTTTCAAGCCTATTTTGTCGGGAAGATTGTGAATCCCTTAAATCAAAATAGAGCTTGTATTTGTGGCGGAGCGGGCTTTTCATCCATGCTGCCTCTACCTCCTCTACGAATGAGGGTTTCATCTGAAAGTACCCTACTGAAAAATTTGCCACCTGGGTGCCACCTTTTACATATAGTGCTATTGTTGCCCCCTCTTCCATCCCATTTTGCAGGCGGGAATACCTCAATTGCTCCGGGAAGATAATTGCCTCACATTCCAGTATATCTGCATCCAAACTCTCAAAGATCTTATGCCATTGGGCTCTGTGCACCCTCACCCTCTCTGCTGCCTTTTTCCACTCTTTCCCAAAGTCATTTTTCACCTCCCTATCTTGAGAATTATCTATTGGAACCTCTTTGGTTAAGCCATCTCCCGGGGGTATGTTTACCCTGGGAGAGGCTGTCCCGCTGGGCAGGATTACCAATAACAATACTGAGATATATATTATAGTTTGTAGGTGCATTTGACAAAGATTGCTTCTGAGTTTTCTGTCTCTGAGTAAACATTTCTGGTAATGAACTCTATTCTGTCGGGATACCTCACTGCTGCAAGTGGATAAACCATTGTGCCATCGTGCAGGATAAGGCAGCCTCCTTTGTCATATACCGCTGTACGGCTCCCCTGGCGCAAAGGGATATCTCCATAGAAACTCTCCTGTGTTGCATCAGCTTTTCCGGCTTTGCGCTTGTTGAAGTCCTGAGGTTTTTGAGGATCGTCTGCAACCCTTTGGCCGTTTACAATCTTGTAGTATTGTTTATCCTGTTCATTGTAAACAGAAAGTTCTGTTTCTTTAAAGAAAACTTCTTCTACAGATGCTCCACTTCCGTAAGAGAATGCAGATCTGAATCCACTCTCTGCATATCTGAGTCCGTCTCCCGGTTTGAGACAAGCAATATTTATCGGCTCAATCTTAAACGGCATTACATCGGGCTGTGGGAAATCCTCGTATGCATCATTCAGTATATCTATACAGTTCTTTACAAGGTTAAGAGGTGCCCTGCGGGTTGCACAAGCCGGGGTTAGTCCTGCAAGTGCCATTTCTGAATAAAGCTGCTCTGCCTCCGGGTACATTTTT
>JAZNUT010000018.1:0-72927 GCA_045592425.1 Candidatus Egerieisoma sp. | reverse complement strand
AGCGACGGGGATCCACCTCTACCCATACCGAACAGAGAAGTTAAGCCCGTTAGCGCCGATGGTACTGCTATACCAAGTGGGAGAGTAGGTAGCCGCCAACCTTCAGAGACCTTCAGAAGAAATTCTGGAGGTCTTTTTTTTGTTTCCCCCTAAACAAATACTCCTTGCATTTGTTACGACTTTAAAACTGATATGGGAATAAGGCAATATAACAAACATCATTACAGTAATAATGCAAGTCTTGCCAGTTATGTAAGAGTAGCTGCAATACTAATTTTATTTGTTACACTTTTACTTATTATTCTTGTATAATTTCTTTCAACTCTTTGTATCTTTGTGAAAATTAGTTAAATCACTTTTATCATGCAAAGATACTTTGAAGATATGCTTCCTGCTGAGGAACTGGAGCAATTGAAATTTATTCCTACCATTTCACAGTTTGTTACTTGGATTGAAGAGAAATGGCAAGATTTGCCTGCACTCTCTGATACAGTTAATACATATACATACAATCAGGTTTGCAAAACTGTTGCACAAAAGAGAGCTTTGTTGAATTCTCTTGGCCTTGAGAAAGGGGATAAAGTTGCCATTCTTGACAACACTACAATTGAAGCTGTAGAGATGTTCCTTGCAGTAACTTCTGCCGGATATGTGGCTATCAATCTTCCTGCTCAGTTGCCTGAACCTGCTGTTGTAGGTTCTTGTATGAAGTTTGGTGTTAAAGTTCTTGCTTATGGTGAGGCTTTCGCTCCAATTGCAGAGAAAGCACCTTGCGCTAAAGTTAAAGTAGGTGATGTTGCTGAGACTACAGCTCCTGTAGCTGAGGTAAGTGCAGATGATCCTGCTGCAATCTTCTTTACAGGTGGTACTACCGGCACACCTAAAGGTGCACTATTGCCTCACAGATCAATTATGCGAGGTTCATTGAACGGCTGTTTTGGCCCAGGCAAGCAGCTTGCTTGTCACAGATATGCCAATGTATTGCCTCTAAGCCATGTTTTTGGCCTTATCAGAGGTACTATGTCAACTTTATATACTGGTTCACTTTGGGTTTCAGGTGCCAATGTCAAGGAGACTCTTGGCAAGTTCCCAGCCATCAGGCCTACTTGTCTTGTAGCTGTTCCAGGTATCTGCGAGATCCTTATGGGACTTGTAAAGATGTACGGCAAAGAGTTTTTGGGTGGAGAGCTCAGATTCATCATTGCCGGAGCAGCAAATGTGCCACCTAAACTTATCAGGGAGTTTGGTGAAATTGGTATTTCACTTTTTGCCGGATATGGCATGACAGAGGCTGGAAACCTTACTTCGGGAAATATTGATGTTGTGGAGAAACCTACATCTGTCGGGAAGATTTATCCTGGTCAGGAGGTGAAAGTTGTGGATGGTGAGTTGTGGATTAAAGGTGATAACCTGTTCTTGGGTTATTATGGGGATCCTGAGAAGACTGCTGAGACCATGACTGAGGACGGATGGCTCAAGACCGGTGATCTTGTAAGATTTGATGAGGAGGGATATATGTACATTACAGGTAGGATAAAGAACCTGATTATCCTTTCCAATGGAGAGAATGTGAGCCCGGAGAGCCTTGAGGAGCCATTCTACAAATGTGACAAATTGAAGGATTGTCTTGTTAAGGAGGATGTGGTTGATGGCAGAAGTGTAATTGCTGTAGAGGTACTTCCAAGAATGGAGGAGTTTGCAAATACCCCTTGGGAGGAGGTTGAGAAATACTTCAACAATCTTTTGGTAGAGGTAAATGAAACACTTCCTTCTACACACAGAATTGCCAAACTTACTGTAAGAAAAGAGGATTTCAAGCGTACAGGAACTTTGAAAGTTTCAAGAAACTAACTTTTAAACAATGAATAGAGAGAATATTTTTACAGAGCTTAAAACAATCTTCAAACAGATTAAGCCCAATTTAGATATGGATACCCTTACACCTCAGACCAGACTTATTGAGGATATGGGGTTGGATTCTTTAACAATATTGCTTCTCAGCTTTGCCATTGAGAAGAAGTTTGAGTTCAAATTTGAGGGCGCTCCAAAGTTTGCTTCTATTGGAGAGGTGATTGACTATATAGAAAAGCATTCGGCATGAAAATAGCGACAGTTGTTCTTGAAAAGACGACTTCTGCATTGGTACGCCTGCTTCTCCGTCCTAAAGTATATTTTTTGGACAAGGAGAGGCAGGCTCTCAAATTGAATGAGCCGTCCATTCTTGTGATAAATCATACAAGCCATCTTGATGGCCCTATTGTAACCACCATGTTCAGCAAGGATGTCATACATAACCTTGCCGCCAAGGACAGGTTTGAGCAGCGTGGTTTCGGTTTTTTCCTGCGTAATACAAGGTGTATTCCAATAGACCGTAAAAATCCTGATCTTTCATGGGTACATGAGTCTTTGAAGGTTTTGCATCAGGATAGGGAGAATATTGCAATATTCCCGGAGGGGGCACATGGTACACATAGGAAGCAGCTCCCTTTCCACTCTGGTGTAATAATGCTTGCAGCTCTTGCAAATGTCCCGATAGTTATGATATACCTTGACGGTCCGCACAAAATTGCCAGAAAAAGATCAAAATTGGTAATAGCACCCCCTTTCATGATGGATCCTCCAACAGAGGGGCTTAACTCAGATTATATTAACGGTCAGACTGTGATTCTTCAGGAGAAGATGAATGCCCTTATGAATGAGTTTATAAGGATTGATTCTGCCAAATAGTCAGTTTTGGCGTGTGGTATGGCATTTGCTGTTTGTCGGGAAGAAAAATATTAAAAACTGAATAATATGGCACAAGGTAAGATAGGGGTTACAACAGAAAACATTTTCCCCGTTATTAAGAAATTTTTGTACTCGGATCATGAGATTTTCCTAAGGGAGCTTGTCGCAAATGCTGTGGATGCAACTCAGAAAATGAAAGCTGTTGCTTCCAAAGGTGAGTTTAAAGGAGAGCTTGGTGATCTTACAATCCGTATTGCTGCAGATGAGAAGGAGAATACCCTTACCATTACAGATTGCGGTATTGGTATGACTGAAGAGGAGGTTGACAAATATATCAACCAGATTGCTTTCTCAAGTGCAGGTGAGTTCCTTGAGAAATACAAAGACCAGCTTAACAGCATAATTGGCCATTTTGGACTTGGTTTCTACTCTTCTTTTATGGTTTCCAAGAAGGTTGAGATTAAGACCCTTTCTTGGAAAGAGGGCGCCAAAGCTGTGAAATGGAGTTGTGACGGTTCTCCTGAATATACTATGGAGGAGATTGACAAGAGCACCAGAGGTACAGAGATTGTCCTATATCTTGATGATGAAAGCAAAGAGTTTGCCGGTAAAGCAAAAGTTACAGAGCTTTTGAACAAGTACTGCAAGTTCATGCCTGTTCCAATTGCATTTGGCAAAGAGGAGGAATGGAAAGACGGCAAATATGTGGAGACAGACAAGGATAAGATAATAAATGACTCCACACCTCTATGGAGCAAAACTCCGTCTGAGATTACCCATGAGGAGTATATGGAGTTCTACCGCAAGCTTTATCCTATGCAGGATGATCCTTTGTTCTATATCCATCTTAATGTGGATTATCCGTTCAATCTTACTGGTATCCTGTATTTCCCTAAGATTAAGGACAGGATGGATATTTCAAAGAACAAGATCCAGTTGTACTGCAACCAGATGTTTGTAACAGACTCTGTAGAGAATATAGTTCCTGATTTCCTTACATTGCTTTACGGTGTGATTGATTCACCGGACATCCCTCTTAATGTCTCAAGAAGTTACTTGCAGAGTGATGCAAATGTGAAGAAAATATCGGGATACATTACCAGAAAGGTGGCTGACAGATTGGATGAAATATCAAGAAACGAGAAGGAGCAGTTCCAGGAGAAATGGGACAATCTAAAGCTGTTCATTGAGTACGGAATGCTCTCAGATGAGAAGTTCTATGAGAAGGCTGTCAAGTTTGCGCTAATGAAAACCACAGAGGGCAAATACTTCAAATATGACGAGTACAAGACCCTTATAGAGGGTGAGCAGACCGACAAGAACAACAAACTTGTATATCTTTATACCACAGATCCTGTAGCTCAGTATTCTTATATTGAGGCTGCCAAGAACAAAGGTTACCAGGTACTTGTATTTGACAGCCAGTTGGATGCTCACTTTGTAAACCTTTTGGAGAGCAAATTTGAGAACTCAACTTTTGCCAGAGTGGATGCAGACAGCATAGACAACCTTATCCAGAAGGAGAACAAGGAGAAACCTGCACTTAAGGATGGCCAGGAGAAAGACCTTGGCTACGCATTTGAGGCTGTATTGCCAGAGGGTGCACACTATCAGGTTCAGGTAGATAACCTTGGAGCAACAACTGCCCCTATTGTAATTACCCAGAGCGAGTTCATGCGCCGTTACAGAGAGATGAGCGCCCTTAACGGAGGCCTTAATTTCTACGGTTCAATGCCTGAGTCTTACAATATTACCCTTAACTATGAGAACCCTATAATGAGGGAGATTATAGATACATTGGAGGGTGACACCGCATGCAAGGTGGCAGACATCAAAGGTGAGAATGATGAGGAGAAAACAGCTCAGAGAAAAGCCATCATGGAAGAGTTTGCAAAAGGCAACGACCTTATGAAACAGACCGTAGATCTTGCACTCCTTTCAAACAATATGCTTAAGGGCAAGGAGTTGCATGCATTTATCCAGAGAAGCCTTGAGCTTTTGAAGAAATAGGGTGAGTCCTTATATGAACTAAACTGTCGGGAAAAATATTCTTCCCGACAGTTTTTGTTTACCCCTTATGCACCTTCTTGTGCATGTACAACTGTATCCTGTCGCAAACCTTTGTGGCACTCTTATGGAATATCCGCAGCAGCAGAGTTGCAGAGAAAATGCCAAGTGTATTTGCCAGAAAATCCATTGGATCCGGCTCCCGATAGGATGTCAGCAGCCCTTGGGCTGTTTCTGTAAAGGCTGCAAAGGCCAGTCCTGTAATAATTATTGTGGAATACAGGTATTTGTGGTTTATCTTTATCCGTTTGTTGTAGGTAAGCATGAGCCAGCATACTACAGGGTAGGCAAAGTACATCAGAAAGTGTGCAAGTTTGTCCATTGGAATACCCAGGAAGAATTTTGGAAGTTCCGGTGCGGTATCTGACAAATCAAGCAGGCAAAGGCACAGCACCGCCACTATATAGAGCATGAACAATGCCGTTACAACAATATATGTTATCCTTTTTTCCATTATCTTTGTAAATATATAAAAGTTACGGTATGAACATTAAAATGGTGGATCTGGTTGGGCAATACCTTAAAATTAAGGAAGAGGTAGATGCCTCCATGCAAACAGTAATAAATACAGCTCAGTTCATAAACGGTGCCAAATGTAAGGAATTTTCTACAAATTTGTCTGCTTATACAGGTGCTGCACACGCAATTACATGTGCTAATGGAACTGATGCACTGCAGATTGCCCTAATGTCTTTAAGGTTGGAAAGAGGAGATGAAATTATTGTTCCGGCTTTTACCTATGTGGCAACTGCAGAGGTTATAGCCCTTCTGGGACTTACTCCGGTGCTTGTGGATGTGGAGTGGGATACTTTCAATATTGATCCATCAAAAATAGAGGAGGCAATAACTCCTCGCTCAAAGGCAATTGTTCCGGTACATCTTTTTGGACAATGTGCAAATATGGGGCGCATAATGGAGATAGCCCGCAAACATAATCTGTATGTGGTGGAGGACAATGCCCAGGCAATAGGTGCAAGGTGGAAATGGGAAATTAACGGTGTGGAGAATCCGCAGAGCGGTACTATTGGAGATATTGGATGCACTTCATTTTTCCCTTCAAAGAACCTTGGATGTTTTGGAGACGGCGGTGCAATGTTCACCAACAACGCAGACTTGGCAGAGAAACTCTATTGCATAGCCAACCATGGCCAGAAGGTGAAGTACCACCACAGTATGATTGGGTGCAACTCACGCCTGGATACCCTGCAGGCAGCCGTTCTGGATGTGAAACTCAAATATTTGGATGAATATATTGCTTCCCGACAGAGTGCTGCAGAGTATTACATCAATGAGCTCTCCGCTGTAGAGGGGATTGAACTCCCTGTAACAGCAGATTATACCACCCATGTATATCACCAGTTTACCATAAAGGTTGCAGATGGGAAAAGGGATGCCCTTAAGGATTTTCTGGCAAAAAGGGAGATTCCTTCAATGATATATTACCCGCTCCCTTTGCAGAGGCAGGAGGCTTTTATCCCAATTGCAAAAGTGGCGGGAGGTGCTGCGGCCCTTGAAGGGGAAAACAAACTGGAGGTGGCAACAAAACTCTCGAGAAGAGTATTGTCATTGCCTATGCATACAGAACTTTCGGAGGAACAATTGCATTATATTTGCAAAGGAATTAAAGCATTTTACAGATAGGATATGAAGAATTTTGCATTGATAGGGGCGGCCGGCTACATTGCACCGCGTCACCTTAGAGCAATAAAAGATACAGGAAACAACCTTGTGGCTGCATACGACCCGTTTGACAGTGTGGGGATTATGGACAGTTTCTTTCCACAGGCAAGTTTCTTTACCCAGCAAGAACTTTTTGACAGACACTGTACAAAATTGAGAAATACTCCCCAAAGGATTGATTTTGTCTCAGTCTGTACCCCAAATTACCTTCACGATGCCCATGTCCGTTACGGATTGCGTCTTGTGGCAAATGTGATTTGTGAAAAGCCTCTGGTACTTCAGGCCCGCAATATAGATGCGCTTGAGCAGATAGAGAAGGAGACAGGCTGTTGTGCGTACAATATATTGCAGTTGAGACTGCACGATTCTATAGTGGCTTTAAAAGAGAAGATAGACAACGGCCCTGCTGACAAGATATATGATGTGGATCTTACTTATATAACTTCCAGAGGAAACTGGTACTATACCAGCTGGAAGGGGGATGAGCGCAAGAGCGGCGGTGTGGCAACCAATATCGGTGTACATTTCTACGATATGTTACAGTGGATTTTTGGCCCTGTACAACGCAATATAGTGCATGTGAAGTCACATGACAGGGTTGCAGGTTTCCTTGAACTTAAAAAGGCCAGAGTACGTTATTTCTTAAGTATAAATGCAGACCATCTCCCTGCAAATGCAGTACAAGGTGAAAAGAGGACCTACCGTACCATTATGATTGACGGAACTGAGTTTGAGTTCAGCGAGGGCTTTACTGAGCTGCATACAAAGAGTTATCAGGAGATTCTTGCAGGCAGAGGATTCAGAATCTCGGAGGCCCGCAACTGCATCCAGATTGTAAACGATATCAATACCGCAACTCCGGTAGGACTGGTTGGAGATTATCATCCGCTGGCCAGGATTCCGCTTTGCAAACATCCGTTCGGATGGTAAAAGAAAGCGTCTGAATCGTAAGATTTAGGCGCTTTTTTAGAAGCTTGTTTCCTTTAAAGCATATATTCTATATCAATATACATTGCACTGATAATAATTAAGAAAGATTTTGAATATCCTACGGACTGTTTTACGAATGTGCAATAAACCATTTGGAGTGAGATTTTTTTCTTTTTACAATCAATTTCTTTTATTAGATAAAAATGTTGGCGTAAATTTTACCCATCTTCTTGTTGTTTGTAGCAAGGTTTGATAGTTTTGTTCAGAATGTTTAAAACTATTGTGTATGAAAGAGGGTAGAAGTGGCGTTTTGAATCCGTTTGTAGATTGGGGATTCAAGTACCTGTTCGGAACAGAAAGGAGCAAGAAGAATCTGATTGGTTTTCTTAATATGCTATTGGAGTTTGATGATCCTATTGTTGATTTAAGCTATCTTAATAATGAAAATATTCCATTGGATAAAGATGGCAGAGAATGTATTTTTGATATCTTATGTAAAGATAGCAAAGGAGAAATGTATCTTATAGAAGTACAGAATGCAGGAATTGGATATATGCATAATCGAATGCTATATTATGCATGTCGTCTTATAGATCAGATGGGCGAAAAGGGCCAGGAATGGAAGTATGACATTAAAAAAGTATATAGCATCTGTCTGATGAACTATGCATATGAAAAGGATCCTGTTTTACGTAGAGACTTTATGCTGTGTGAGCCAGGAACAAATAATTTATTATCCGACCGGCTGAATTTTATAATGCTCCAATTGCCGTGCCTTGAAAAAGACGACATAGAAGAATGTGAATCTTTCTATGAAAAATTGTTATATTTACTCATTCAAATGAAAGAGGGTATGAAGACAATAGAGGAATTGAAACAGGAAGTTTATGAGCATGGATTAAGTGAGCATATACGTGAGGTATTTATAGGTGTCCTGGAGGATGCAGACGTTGCATCTCTTTCTCCTAAAGAGAAATTGATTTATGATGAGCGGCTTAAACGTTACAGGGACAATCATGCTTGCCTTGATTATGCCATTGAAAAGGGGCTTAGGCAAGGACTTGAACAGGGAATGGAGAAGGGCTTTGAGCAGGGTATGGCCAAAAAATCCTTGGAAATAGCAAAGAAAATGAAAGATAAAGGAATGGACAATGGTTCAATCAGCGAGCTGACAGGCTTGAGCATTGAACAGATAGGTGATCTTTAAAAATAAAAAACTGTCGGGAAGAAAATTTCCCGACAGTTTCTGTTTTTGAGAGGGGTGCGTATCAATCCCCTTTTTTTATGTTGTTGTCTGTGTTCAGGTTTATGATGTTGGGGTTACCGTAGTAGGTGAGTTTTGAGGCACGGCCCACCATAATTTTCAGGTCTCCGGTACATCTTACTTTTGCGTTGCTGGCTCCGCTTACCTGGGCATATCCGTTAAGGGCGGTGAATTCCTGGGCCTTCAGATTGCTTGCGCCGGTGGTTACAGATTTTATGTAGTCTGTCTTTCCTTCAAGGGTGAGGTTTGAGGCTCCTGAGCATACTACATCTGTGTTTTTGTGGTCTCCGTACACTTTTACGGTTGATGCTCCGCTGAATTCCCCTTCAAATACAGTGCTGTTGCTGTTGAGCACTATTTCTGATGCTCCGGATATTTCTGCTTCTATTGTCTTGAAGTCTCCTCTCAGATTGAGGTTGCTTGCACCGCTGCAGTCCAGTGAGAGGTCGTTTCCGCTTATTACAAGTCCTGAAATTGAAGAGGCTCCGCTAAGTTCCACATCAAGTTCATCAGTCTTGAATGAACCCATTGCCTTGAGTGATGATGCTCCTGAAAGGTCCAGTTCCTCTATGGTAGGCATCTGCAGGTATACTTTTATCCCCTCAATGTTCCTGTTGTTGTTTCTCATTTTGGTAGAGGCTACTTCCAGATTGAGTTTTCCGTTGATATAGTTGACCATGAGCCTGTCTTTAAAAAATTCATCATATACCACCTTTACGGTTCCGGAGTTGCCCTGGGTAACCTCAATATCGTATACCGAACTTGCCTCAATGCTTGTTATCTTTCCAAATTTGTACTCTTTGGTAAGTTTGTTCTGGGCAATTGCAGAGATTGTTGCCACTGCAATTATTGCCAATGTAAAGAAGAATCTTTTCATATTGATGTGTTTTTTAATTTGTTAATCTATTGGTTCGTCACTCTGCGCATAAAGTGTCTTTATCTTTTTGAGTCCCGCTGTCTTTGCCTTGTAGTATTCCCTGAGGATTTCTGCCCGTTTTTCAGGGGAAAGTTCGTCGGGAAGAAGATCTGTAAGGGGAATGGCCTCTTGGGTTATTGATTTTACTGAGTTTATCATCTGCAGGTCATCTTCTGGGAGCATCTGCAGGATTTCTGCCTCTTCTGTGTACATTTCCTGGGCCATTTCCTGTATTCCAATGCTGTATGATTGCCCTATGTTGCCGGGCTGCAGGGTTGCAAACAGGGCAATGATTATTGCTGCCGCAGCTGCAGAGGCTGCAAAGAGGATTCTGCGGATTGGCAGGCGGTGTGGCTTTGGCTCCTGGTGCCACTCCTGGGATTGGAGTGCTTCCAGTTTTGCAAGGAATCTTTCCTGGTGTCCTGAAGGCATTTCTCCTTTGTTGAACTGCTCCAGATTGTCCTGTATGTATTTTTCCAAATTTTCCATTTCAATTCTTTTTGTTTTCCAGTATTGTTGCGGCAAGTTTCTCTTTTGCCCTTTTGTAGAGGCTCCTTATGGTTGCCTCTTTTGTGCCGGTTATCTGCTCAATCTCCTGGTAATCGTACCCTTCAAACAGGTGCAGGGAGAGGATTGTGCGGTAATTGTCGGGAAGAAGGAGGAGGGTTTTCCTTATCTCCTCCACTGTGTATTGCACTTGCGGAGGTGTGGCAGGTATCTGTTCCTCTTTGTATTCCTCCAGGAACTCCTTTGTGCGGTGTTTTTCCCTCAGTTTGTCCAGAGCCTTGCGTATGCATACGCTCTTGAGCCAGCTCCCCAGTTTCTCTATCCCCTCCTTTTGGGGGAAGTTGTGGTATTTGAGGATTGTGTCCTGCATAACCTCTTCCGCATCAAAACTGCTCCCTGTTATGCGCAGAGCTGTAAAATAGAGCTGCTGTGCATATTGGCCGTATATCTCTTTTATGTTGGTTTGCCGGTTCATTCTCTTTCCTTTTCACTTATAAGACGGGCGGTTTTTGCGTTTGTTGCAGTTTGTGACAAAATTTTTGTAATTTTATACTCAAATATTGGATAACAAATTTAATAAAATACACATTATGACAGCAGCAGAACTTCACAAGGAGGCCTTTGTGCTTGATTCACATTGTGATACCCCATTGGCAATAATTCGTGGCCAGGATGTGTCAAAAAGACGAAAATTGGGGCATATAGATTTTGACCGCCTTAAAGATGGTGGCGTTGATGGTGTTTTCTTTGCAGCCTACACCTCAAATTCACTTTCTCCCGACGAGGCTACCCGACGTGCCCTACAACTTATTGCCTTAACCCACGAGGTTATAGATGAGAACCCTAAAAAAGTGGGGTTGGCAACTACAGTACGCGAGGCACGTAAACTTAAGGCTCAGGGGAGAACAGCAATCTTTATTGGATTGGAGAACGGTTCCCCTATCCAGAAGGATCTTTCTTTGCTCAAGCTGTTCTACAAGATGGGTGTCCGTTATATGACACTTACCCATGCTGGGAATAATGAGATTTGTGATTCTTGTGCCCCTAAAGAGAAGAGATGGGGAGGTGTGAGCCCATTTGGCAAAGAGGTTATTGCCCTTATGAACCGTTTGGGTATGATGATTGATGTTTCTCACCTTTCAGATGAGTCTTTCTATGATTGTTTGAAGTATTCAAAGGCTCCAATAGTGGCTACCCACTCTTGCTGCAGGGCTTTGTGCAACCATCCACGCAATATGACAGACCAGATGATCAAGGATTTGGCTGCTGCAGGTGGTGTAATTCAGATTAACTTCTATTCTTCTTTCATAGATCCTGAGTATTCTAAAGTAGCAGGACACTTGTGTGATGAGTTTGATGAGGCTATAATTGATTACCAGTTGCATCCTCGCTGCAAACGCCGCAAGGAGAGATATGAGAAGGCGTATGAGGCTTTGTATTCAACCCCAAGACCTTCATATAAGCTGCTTGTGGATCATATAGACCATGTCGTTAAGCTTGTAGGTGTGAAACATGTTGGTTTGGGATCTGATTTTGACGGCATTGAGTCACCTCCTGCAGGATTGGAGGATGCTTCAAAATTTGGTGTGATTACAGAGGAATTGAAGCTTAGAGGTTATTCAGATGAGGATATAAAATGTATCCTTGGTGAGAACTTCCTAAGGGTGATGAATGAGGTTGAGAATATAGCATATACATTGTAATATGGCAAAAATAGCATTGGTTACCGGTGCCACTTCCGGAATAGGGGAGGCAACTGCAGCCCTTTTGGCAAAAGAAGGTTATAAATTGATAATAACCGGTCGTAGAGCAGACAGACTTGATACCCTTGCGTTTGAACTTGAAAATGAATTTGGGTTGAAAGTTTTGCCATTAGTGTTTGATGTCCGCTCTCAAGAGGAGGTGGAGAAACATTTGGGCAATCTTCCCGATGAATGGAAGACAATAGATGTGCTTGTAAATAATGCGGGTCTTGCCGTTGGGCTCAACCCTGTGCAGGATGGTGTGGTGGATGACTGGGAGAGGATGATTGATACCAATGTAAAGGGTTTGCTGTATGTAACCCGCGTGGTTTCCAACTATATGAAAGAGCGCCGTAGCGGACACATTGTAAATCTTTGTTCAATTGCAGGCAAGGAGGCATACGCCAATGGAAATGTCTATTGTGCCACCAAACACGCCGTAGATGCCCTTACAAAAGGGATGAGAATTGATTTGTTGCCTTATGGCATAAGGGTTTCCCAGATATGCCCTGGAGCTGTGGAGACAGAATTCTCAATTGTCCGTTTTAAAGGGGATCAGGAGCGTGCAGACAATGTCTATAAAGGGTTTACCCCACTTACCGCAATGGATGTGGCAGATGCAATCCTTTATATGGTAAAATGCCCGCCACATGTAAACATCAATGATATGGTAATTATGCCTACTGCGCAGGCAAACTCTTATACATTCCATAAGGTGTTGTAGGTCTCATTTGCAGGCCTAATAAACAATAAGAGCTGTCATCGCCCTTGATGACAGCTCTTTTCATAGCTTTTCTGTCGTACTTCTTCTTTGACTTGTGTACCATTCTGCGATTGTGTACCTGCTGGCCATACTTCTCAATTTCTTCTGCCCTTGAGGCCCTTCTGTTGGCCAGAATAAAGTCCTTAAGTGTAATTCTCATTTTCTTTTGTTTCATAAATAACTCTTTTTTAAGCTAGTATAAATTTACAGGTGCAATAAGCAGGCCGTTTTTGCTTAATATGACAGATTGTCTGTTAATTTTTTTTTGGAGAATAGAAATCTCTTTATATCTTTGCAGTGTACTACAACACTAATACACTAATAAAACATATAAATTATGATTTCAGTAAAGAATGCAAGTTTTTCATACGGCAAGCACAAGGTGTTTGATAACGTATGTCTGGAGTTGGAGAAAGGGAAGATTTATGGTCTTCTTGGGGAGAATGGGGTTGGAAAGAGTACTCTTTTGAAGGTGCTGGGTGGATTATTGAAATTGGATTCTGGTGAGTGCCTGGTTGGGGGAGAGAGTTCTTATGGCAGAACACCTTCATTTTTGGAGAAGATTTTTTATATCCCGGAGGATTTTGTTGGTGAAAACCTTGAGATTGAGAAATATGCTCTTCAGTTAGGTGAATTCTACCCAAAGTTCTCCAAGGAGAAGTTTTATAAGATAATTGAAGAGTTTGGGGTTAATCCAAAATCAAAATTCAACAAACTTTCTCACGGCCAGCAGAAAAAGGGGATTATTGCAATTGCACTCTCTTTGCAGACAGAGGTGCTTATTATGGATGAACCAAGCAACGGGTTGGATATCCCTTCAAAGGCACTGTTAAGGAGAATGATTTCAGAGAATGCATCTGATGAACAGCTGATAATAATCTCAACACACCAGGTGAAAGATCTGGAGAATCTGATAGATCCAATAATCATAATGGATAAAGAGGGAATAGTAATGAATGCCTCAATTGAGGAGATTACAGGCAAGCTTTCATTTACCATAGAAGGCGAGAAAGATGCAGGAGCACTTTTTGTACAGCAGGATTTGAGAGGATATTATACTGTAAAACAGAATTATACAGGTGTAGAAACCCCAGTGGATCTTGAAGTGCTGTTCAATTGTGCCCTTCAAAACAAGGCTTTGTTTAAAGATATGTTCAACAATAACAGGAGATAATATTATGAACAATACATTTTCATTTGAGAGATTCGTTAAGGTGGTGAAATATGACCTTAAGATGAGGGTTCCGGCAATTAGAACAATGTTTCTGGTATTACTGGTTATGCCACATGCTTTGCATTTTATTATGGCCTATGGGGAGACTTTTCCAGTTGGTCAAAGGGTGGATTTATATGCAGTAATGACTACCTGTCTAATTTTCTTTGCGCCATTTGGTATATATTCTGCTTTAAGGGAGAAACACGGTAAAGCATCTTTCCTTATGTTGCCGGCTTCAGTTTTGGAGAAGTTTGCAAGTATGTTTGTAATAACCCTTGTTGCAGTTCCTGTGTTATTCATTATCAGTTATGTGGCAATTGATTATGTGTTGGTATTATTGCTCAAAACGTATTATAACAGTTTTATTTCTGTTGATCCAATGATCCTTCTAAGAGGTGCTATGGGAGTATTTTCTATAATGGGAGCAGCAGTTTTGGGAAATGCTATTTTTAAAGGAAAAGCTGCTTTTAAAACTATTTTGTGTTTGTTGGTTCTATTAGTTTTGTGGGGTGTGTTGTTGTCAGATTTATTATTTGATATTGACAATGTTTTCCCAAATGGTGATATTGATGCATCTGCAGTTCAAGCTAAGACAGAGATGATTGTAAATATAACTGCAACTGTTTATACAGCAGTGGGAGTGTTATTCTATATTCTAACATACTGGCGTCTAAAGAAAATGCAAATATCATAAACTGGAGGAACAGTTATGGATTTCAATCAGAACAAACCAATATATCTCCAGATTGCAGATTCAATTTGTGAGAAAATCCTTCAAGGAGAGTATCTTCCCGATGAAAGAATCCTTTCAGTGCGGGAATTGGGTGTTTCCCTTGGAGTAAATCCCAACACCATTGCTAGAGTGTATGACCATCTGCAGGGAATGGAAGTGATATACAACAAAAGAGGGATAGGGTATTTTGTGTCACCCGATGCTCCGCAGAAGATTCTGGAACTTCAGAGGGAAGAGTTCCTGAAGAATGAATTGCCCCTTGTTGCCCGGAAAATGAAATTGCTGGGAATACCGTTTGAGGCGTTGAAGGAGATGTAAATGAAAAGGAGCTGTCATCTTACATGATGACAGCTCCTGTTGTTTATCGGGAAGAGGGGGTTAGTCCAACCAACCTGCCTCCTTTGCAATTGCATCAAGTTTCTCAACCATTTTCCAGCGGCTGTGGTCGTTCCTGTTCTCAAATACAAGCATTAGAACCTCTTTCTCTGGGAAGCGGCCTGCGTAGATCTGGAATCCACCATTATCACCGGTATGGTACACTTTTCTTGGCATTCCAGGGTTCTCCTCAATGAACCAGCCGTAACCGTATGATGTGTTAGGTCTGTTCTGGTATGAGCTGTATTTGCTGCCGGAAATAGGATTTACTGGGCCGTGTGCCTCTGCTGTCATTTCAGGAGTAAGGAACAGATTGTTTCTTAGTGCTTTCTCCCACTGTACAAACTCGTGAGTTGAAGTGTAGATACCGCCGTCTGCTTTGGTTGCAAAGAATGTCTCCTCACCGTAATCATACTGACGGAACTGTTTTGTTTCAGCTGGAGCATCATCATCCTCTGTTACATAGCCGTGAGCCATTCTTGGTATCTCTCTGTCTGCCTGGAAGTATAGAGTCTCCTCCATTCCTGCAGGGGTAAAGATATTCTCTCTCATATACTGCTCAAACGGCATTCCGCTTGCTGCTTCAATCATAATATAAAGCAACTGGAATGTTGGGTTCATATACTCATAAGCAGTACCTGGCTCAAAATTAAGCTCTTTAAGGTCTTTCATATATTGCAATGACTCCATATCGGTTGCAGTAAGCATAAAATTGCGGTCTGTACGGGGTCTTGCATCAGGAATACCTGAAGAGTGGGCCATAAGATCTTTCACTTTAATGTCTGTAAACGGTTTTTTCTTCTTAGGAAGGAATTTGTTTACATCGGGATGAACATCATAAATGCTTTTGTAAATGTCCAATTTGCCCTCCTGGTGAAGTTTCATAATTGCAACTGCTGTAAACTGTTTTGAAACAGATGCAATATTAAAGAAGGTATTTCCGTCAATTTTAGTGTTGAGCTCAGTGTCTGCAATACCCCAGCTGTTCTCATAAAGGATAGAGTCACCTTTCATAATAAGTACTGTACCACCTGGGTTAGGTTGTGGTGAGTATCTCTCGGTAAATAGAGAATCCAGTTTTGCCACGGCAATCTCATCCTTGGTAGGAGCGGGGCTTGAACAAGAAATCATAGTTCCCATAGTTGTTGCGGCTGCAAGGGTGCAAGCCAAAGTTTTTAAGTTCATAGTGTTATTTGTTAATTAGTTGTATTCTAAGCATATTAAGTGCATTGGCAGCAAAACGCTCAATGTTTATGTTGCGGCGGGTACTGTTGAAGGAGAATTTTTTGCTTGTAACCCCTTCTGGAGTAGCTACAGCAACCCACACTGTGCCGGCAGGTTTTTCCGGTGTCCCTCCATCCGGACCGGCAACTCCTGTGGTGGCAATTGCGTAGTCTGTACCAAGCACTCTGCGGGCACCTGCAGCCATTTGCTCCGCACACTCACTGCTCACAGCTCCATATGTATCAAGAACCTCTTTTTCAACCCCAAGAACATTCATTTTTACAGAGTTGTCATATGAAACCACTCCCCCGTAAAAATACTCTGATGCTCCAGGCTGAGAGGTAAATAGTGATGCAAGGAAACCTCCGGTGCAAGACTCAGCAACACCCACAGTCATACCCCTTTCCTTTAAAGTATTCCCGATAACTTTTTGAAGGGAATCTGTACCTTCGCCGTAAATTGCATCACCGAGCAAATCTTTGAGTTTTGCCTCATTTTCTGCCAGTTCAGCCTGTCCGGTCTGCTCATCAACACCATAGATAGAGAGTCTCAGACGCACGCCAAGGACAGGATTTGGAAGATATGCCAGATGCAGATTTGCAGGAAGATTGTCTTCCCACTCCTCAATTTGCTGTGCAAGGGTTGATTCTGGGATACCAAAGGTGCAAATTGTTTTGTGGAATATTTTGTCCAATGAAAAGTGTCCCTGAATGGATTCCAATACTTTAGGAATGGCTGCCTCCGCTTCAAAAGGTACCCCGGGCAGGGAGTATATAAGGGACTTATGTCCATATTTGTTGTCGGGAAGGAGAAATTCCATACAAGGGGCTGTACCATAATGGTTTGGAATTACTTTACAGCTGTTTGGGACCATTGCCTGTGCTCTATTGAGAGGGCTCAGCGGCACCATTCCTCTTGCAGAGAGGATACGTGTTATAATCTCCAATTGTTCCTGATTCTCCACATCTGCGGTGGCACCGGTAAGTTTGCCAAGTGTCTTCTTGGTAATGTCATCCTTTGTGGGGCCCAGGCCGCCTGTTATTACAACTACATTGCTCTCTTTAAGTGCCCCCTCAACAGTATTTATAATGTCAGCCTCAGTGTCTGAGGTAGATACCATAGAGACAACCTTTACACCTATTGAATTGAGGGCTGTAGATATCTTGGATGAATTGGTATCCACAATCTGGCCTATGAGAATCTCATCGCCAATTGTGCATATTGTAGCAGTAACCATGTTGAATTACAGTTTCTTAGCTAAATATTTGTTGATATCTTTAACAAAGCCGGGGCCGTTGTAAACGAACCCAGAGTAAATTTGTACCAGTGAAGCACCCGCCTGTAGCATCTGATGTGCCTGCTCAGGGGTCATTATGCCGCCAACTGCAATGATAGGGAGCTGGCCTTCTGTCTTTTTATGGATATATTTTACTCTCTCAAGGCTTCTCTTAAATAGAGGGGCACCGCTCAATCCGCCGTTGCCTATTGCTTCAATCTCCTCCTTGCTGCTCTTCAGGCCCTCACGGCTCTGAGTTGTATTGGTTGCAATTACGCCATCCAAACCGGAAACCATAACAAGATCAATAATCTCATCAAGCTGCTCCTGAGGAACATCTGGCGATACCTTTAACAGTATAGGGCGGTAATCGTCATAGTACCTCCTTAAGGTAAGAAGGCGGTCAATAATCTCGGAGAGGAAGTTTATGTCCTGTAACTGACACAGGTTCTTTACATTAGGACACGATACATTAAGAGCAAAATAATCTACAAAATCATATAGGATTGCAAATGATTTCTCAATGTCTTTTGGAGCATCCTCATTTGATGAAGTTGTACATTTGCTCAAGCTGGCACCAATGACACATTTGGGGTGGTGTTTCTTCAAATACTCAACAGTATATTTCACACCATTATTGTTTATGCCAAAACGGTTGATTAAAGCACCGTCCTTTGGCAATCTGAAACATCTTGGCTTTGGATTGCCTGGCTGTGGTTCCGGTGTTATTGAACCAATCTCAATAAAACTGAAACCAAGGTTTGAAAGTTCGTTGTAGCAGTTTCCGTTCTTGTCAAAACCTGCAGCCAATCCAACAGGGTTCTTGAATTTTATTCCAAATACCTCCCTTTCAAGCTTTGGGTTGTTGTAGCAGAACATTTTCTTTATGATCCATCCCATACCGGGGATGCAATGAACCGCTTTGAAGAACTTTAGTGTAAGATGGTGTGCCTGCTCCGCATTCAGCAGGAAAAAGATGATAGGTCTTATCAGTTTATACATATTATATATAATAAAGGTGTCAAAAATTGTTGAAACACAAAATTAACACAATTTATCCAATATGGGGAAACAACTCCTCAAAACTTCCGTCATTATAGAATACAATAACCCTTTTTATTCTCTTTTTTTTGCCTGCAACAGGCTTGCCAGCTCCATTTACGCAATTCTCAGCGGGTTGAGAGGTGGTAGGATTGGCGGTAATATTCTCTGTATCAGTGGTGTATGTGTTGTTTGCCGTAGTGGCATCCATTCCATCATCTGGAAAAATTTGCTCAAAACCATCCAAAATAGGTAAGTTATCAATTGATAACCCTTCATTGTTATTAGAAATTCCAATCTGTCCGCTTCCGACTCCTGTACCATGAACTCCAAAATTCTCTCTGCCACCCTGAAAATTTACTCCGTTCCCAGAGGATGGGAGAGGTGTGGAAATAATTACACTCCCACTACTTTCCTTATATGCTTTACCCTGTCCTGTCATCAACCAGTCCGCACTTATGTGGGGGAACTTGGTGAGTATCCTTGTAAGGAAATCATAGCTGGGTTTGTTTCTTCCCGACAATATATGTGACAATCCGGATCTCTGCACCCCCAGCATATCTGCAAGACGGGCAGGAGTGAGGTTTTCCAGCTCCAAAAATTGCTGTAAACGGTTATTCATAGATGTAAAATTATTCTGCTACAAATGTAAGCAAAAATTTTTACAAAAATAAAAAGTGTAGAAAAGTTACTTTTGTAGCTACTGGTTACAAAAGTAACTCACACATATCTGTAGAGGGATTTTACCTCTCCCTGCATGTATTTGATTTTATACCTTAAATAGAACTATGTAAACCGCTGGAAAATAAATATATAAGATTGATATAATAGGTGTATTCAGTGATTTTTTGTGCAATAATGGCATACTTTCTATGGTTTTAGTTGGAACAATACTTTATATAAAGCCATTAAAGTACAGATTTAGAATACAATAAAAATCCGATAACCGAAAAATAAATTTTAGTTATAAATCAAAATATACAAAATTAAACACTTGTTTAATACTAAGGAGTGTGTTTAACATTGTAAAGTATGAGATTATATAATTGTAAATTACAATTGTAAACAAAATCTCAAATTTCAATTATTTTTACTTTGAGGTACATTTATATACCTTTGTACAAAATAATTGATTGTGGAGCCTAAAATTAAGATACAGGATTATTCCTATGATTTGCCCTCAGAGCGTATAGCAAAGTACCCTCTTGAGCAAAGAGATGCTTCTAAGCTTCTTATATATAATAATGGTAGAAATGGTGATATAAAGGAGAGTTTCTTTTTTACACTCCCCTCTTACATTCCGGAGAATTCACTAATGGTTTTTAACAATACCAAGGTGGTTCCGGCCAGACTGTTTTTTAGAAAAGAGACCGGTGCTGTGATAGAGATTTTCTGTCTTGAGCCTGTACAGCCGGCAGATTATGCCCTCTGTTTTGCCTCAAATGAGAGCTGCAGCTGGAATGTTGTTATAGGAAATGCCAAAAAATGGAAAGGTGGTGAGGTTGGTCTGATGCTCGAAAATGCCTCAGAAGAGGCAAAAAAGCTCAATTTAAGGGCAGAACTTATATATAAAGGGGATAATAATGGATCTGTAGTAAAATTCAAGTGGGATTCGGGATGCAGTTTCTCTGAAGTCCTTGATATTTGTGGTAGGATCCCTATCCCTCCATATCTTAATAGGGATACTGAGGCTCTTGATTATGAGCGTTATCAGACACTGTATGCAAGGATAAAAGGGTCTGTAGCGGCCCCTACTGCCGGACTCCATTTTACTGACAGAGTCTTTTCTGGTTTAAAGGATAAGAATGTGGATGTGGAAAATGTATGTCTGCATGTTGGGGCAGGTACGTTTGTCCCTGTAAAAAGTGAGTATATCTCCGATCATAAAATGCATACAGAACCATTTGAAGTAACCAAGTCTTTCTTGCTTAAACTCAGGGATTTAAAAGATGGACAAAAGGTGATTTCCGTGGGTACTACCTCCACCAGGACTCTGGAGTCATTGTACTTCCTTGGGGTACAATGTATAGAGAATGGGGAGCCGGGTGCGGTGGAGCAGTGGGAGCCATACAGGAAAGAGTACAATTATACTCTAAAGGAGTCTGTGGGGGCTATTATTGAATATATGGAGAGGAATAATTTGACCAAATTGGTAGCCAGAACAGGAATTATAATAGTGCCGTCCTATAAATTTAGGGTTGTAGATATACTTGTTACCAATTTTCACCAGCCACAGAGCACTTTACTGCTCCTGATTTCGGCCTTTATTGGTGAGAGTAAGTGGAAAGATGTTTACAATTATGCACTTGAGAGGGATTTCCGTTTCTTGAGTTATGGTGATAGCTCACTCCTCTTCAGGGGTATCTGATGCCAAACCGGTTAGAAAATTGAGTACCTGCATACCCCATCCTGTCATAAATGGCCCACTTCCAATAAGCTGTGGTTCAATGTTATATATCTGCTGTTTGAAAGTATTGATATAAATACTTTTCCCCTTGCTTATTTTATACAGCATCAGGAGGTTTTCTGCCATAATTGAGTTTGAAGAGAGTGTGTTGTAGTCTATTACAGGTGCTCTTTTCAGATTTTTTATTGACTGGTTGGCAGCCATTTTTGTGAACATTCCGCTCTGGGGTTGGAAATGGTTCTCCATAATGTATTTTGTATAGGTTTTGGCAAGCTTCTTATACTTCACATTCTTGGTTATCATATAGTGGTTCAATAGACAATTGAGAAATAGGGAATAATCATACAAGTCTGATATAGAGTATTCTACCCTTGTTGGCTTAATGTATTTGTATAATTGTATTTCCCCCTTTCTCTGGTGCTGCAGAATGTTCTCTATAATATCGGTTGCCATCTGCAGATAGTGTTGTTTTTCCCCCATTCTTCTGTTTCTTGCCATTGTGCATAATGCTACGGCGGTTCTACAGTTGTAACCTGTCATAACCCTTTTGTCATATATGACTTCTCCCTTTTTGGTGTATCTGATTTTTTTCAGTTTTTCAAGTTCATCAGGACTTATTTCCCAGTATTGGGGCGTATTTGATATTGTCTGATATGCACCCGCATCTTCAGACAGATTCATTCCTAGTCTTTTGGCAATGTTTCTGTATTGTGTTGGAAATGCCTCTTCAAGTTCTGCAAGAGAGTATTTGTAGTATGTGGATTCTTTAGGACTTTTGCTCAGTGTGATATATGTGATATAACCTTTTCCCCCCAGGTTCATCTGTTGTTCAAGAAAGTTGACAATTCTCTCTGCAGCCTCTTTGAATATCCTCTTTTTAAAGTATTTATGTGCTGTAGTGTATAAAATTACCGCATTGGCGTTCTCGTAAATGTTCTTCTCAAAAGATGGCTTTTGGAAAGAGTAGTCAACAGCCTCGGAGAATACCCCTCCATCTATCGGGTCGAATAGGGGGGAATAATATACATGTGTAAGTGTCTCCTCCACATATTGCATGTATTCCTTAACATTGAACCGGTGGGCATATTCCAGTATGAAATGGAGGTTTCTTGCTGTAATTCTGTATGGAGTACGCCTTATTTTGTTCTCTTTGTCGAGGAATCTCGATGCCCAGCTCCTTATATATGCGTGGAGGAGTTTGGGTGATATGTTTTTGGAGTCTTCTTTTTTTGTAACGATTCCGGAAAATTTCAGTCTTTCTGTAAGGTAATTGCTGGCAAGTTCAAGTTTTTCCCTGTTGTCCTGGTATGAAATGAGGAGGTTGTTGGCAATATATAGGAAATCGTCGGGAAGAAGGCTGGAAAATGAGGTTACTGGCCTGATACCGGGGAGGGAAAAGATATTTATGTGGTCTGAGATTTTCTGTTCGTTTATAAGGAGCAAATCCATCCCTATCAGGTAGGCCTCAGGCACATCCTCCGTATCTATGGCCACCGGTATGAAGTTGTTGTTTATAATGTTTATTACATCCTTGTTATTGAATAAGTTATATGCTGCGTTGCGTCTGTTTATGTTGGAGATGTTGCCTATATGGAGGAAGATTATTTTATCCTGGTGGATGGCCCTCTGCAGAGTCTCCATTGTAAAGGGGTTCCACCTGATCTCCCCTTTTAAAAGTTCCTTTATGTATGGTGAAGCTGTTCTGTACATGTTACAAGGTTATAATCATTTTATTATCTTTGTGATGGTAAAATACTAAAAGACAAATTACTTATGCATATCCGTAATCTATATAAGACTTTAGCTTTTTACGCATGTGTAGTCTTTGCTTTTGTCGTTGCCCTTGGTGTGTATCCCAAACAGCATATAAACAACAGAGACTCGCAAGAGTTCTCGGCCTTGCGTGTTTCTGATGATATTAGGGTTATTGCAAAAACGCCACACTCTATACAACACCCAAAAGAGAGAAAAGTTCTGGCAGATTATCTTTTTTATAGGCTGCACCAGATGGGTGGAGAGACTCAAATTATTGAGTATGACACTATTCCAAGCAAAATAGGGGGTGAATTTTCTTATGCAAATATTTTTTCAGTCTTTCCTCCGCCAGCTAAAATCAATCCCGACAGCCCATCTGCAGGGAATTCTGAGGAGTCTTACATTCTCCTTGTAGCACATTATGACTCAAGATACAGGCAGATTGTGGGTAAGGATACAGTCTTTTCTTATGGGGCTGCTGATGACGGATATGGTCTTGGTGTGATTCTGGAGCTTGTTTCAGGGGCACTCAAATACAGACAGGAGTGGAATCAGGGTATTAAGGTGCTTTTCACTGATGCTGAGGAGCATAATCTTGATGGAATGCGAAGTGCGTGGGAGAAGAATAAGGAGATATTTGAGGGGGTGAACCTGGCGGTGAATATAGAGGCAAGAGGTGTCAAGGGGCCTGCTTTGCTTTTTGAGACCTCCCCTGGAAATGAGAAACTTATGGAGCTTTATTCAAATGCAGACAAGCCTCACGGATTCTCCCTTACATCTGTTGTGTATGCACTTCTTCCCAATTTTACCGATTTTACAATAATAAAGGACTCCATTCCGGGGCTCAATTTCTCTGTAATAGAGGATTTGCATTATTACCACACTGATAAGGATAATTATGACAATATTTCGCTTGAGTCCCTCCAGCATTATGGCAGCCAGTTGCAGCCCATTGTATATGAGTATCTGACCAATGCGGAGTACTCTCACAAGGATGCTCTCAGAGGGGATAGGGATGTGGTCTTTTTTGCACTTCCGCTACTGGGGCTGTTCAAATTCTCAAAGACGGCGTATCTGATTATAAATCTGTTGGTTTATGCTCTGTTCCTCTTTGTGCTTTATATTTATGTGAGATATAAGATTATACGTTTGAAAGAGGTGTTCAAAGGGGTTTTGCATGTGCTTATGTTTGCTGTTGTGGCGCTGGGGTGCGGATTTGCGGTCTCTTATGTATCCGCACTGCATTGGGGAATGAAATTCAGTATTGTGGATTTGAGATATATCCCGTACGACAGACATATTTCCTTGGTGGCTTTGTTTGCATGTATTTTATGGATATTGGTTTTCAGCAGACTTCAGGAGAGGAAGAACAAATGTTATATGTGGAATCTTCTGTTGGGGACAAATGTCCTGCTGCTTGTTTTGTCTGCTGTTTGCCTTATAGGGCTGGGGGAGAACTTCTTCTTCCTTATCCCTCTGGCTACCTCATCTTTAGCAATGTTCTTCAGTATAGCAAAGAATTTTAAATGGTTGTATCTTGTATCATGTCTAATTGTCATGTTGTTAGGAGTTTATTTTCTAAATCTGCTATTTGTGGCAATTACATTGGGTTCTTTGGGGGTAATAATGTTCATTGCTGTAATCTATATATTCTCAGTTATTTCGCAGTATTATTGCCTTAAGAGGAGAGTACTTTAATTGTAGTTTTGGATTCATTTTCTTAACTTTGCCAATAACTATACCTACCTATGTGAAGATTATGGATATAAATAAATTTGATGGCATAAGACCTTATAATGATTCTGAGGTTCATCCTGCTTTGGAGAGAATTGTTGCCAACCCTTTGTTGGACAATATTGCAAACTATCTTTTTCCTGGCCAGGATGTTACCATGTTCAAGAAGTTGCTTTTGAGCTGTAATTCCAAGGAGGATTTTCAGGTTAAGGTGATGTCGGGAATAGTACAGAAAATTATAAAGGATACAACTTCGGGGCTTACTCATGCAGGTTTGGAGTATTTTGACGGTGGTAAAAAGTATCTTATAGTTTCAAATCACAGGGATATTGTTCTTGATTCTGCATTCATTCAGCTTATCATACATCTGTATGGTGCCCAGACAACCGAGATTGCAGTGGGGGACAATCTTATCACCTCTTCATTCATTGAGGATATCTGCCGTAGCAATAAGATGATAAAGGTTATAAGGAGTACTTCTCCAAGAGAGGTTTATACCACATCAAAGATATTGTCTGAGTATATAAGATACAATGTTTCCAGTCAGGAGAGTTCCATTTGGATTGCTCAGAGGAACGGCCGTACAAAAGATGGGACAGACATGACAGAGCAGGGGTTGCTCAAGATGTTTGATATGAGCGGTAGTGGAGATTTTGTAAAGGACTTCACAGAGCTTCACATTTTGCCTACATCCATTTCTTATGAGTTTGAGCCTTGTGACCTATATAAAGCCATGGAGATTTATATCAGCCGCAGGCAGAAATATGTTAAGGCTGAGGGGGAGGATCTGAACAGTATCCTTACTGGTATAATGCAGCCTAAGGGTAGGGTACATATCCAGTTCAATGAGCCGGTTACAGAGCAGGAGGTGAATGCTGCAGCGGAGCTTGATAAGAATGAGAGGTTCAAGGCACTTGCAGCCTGTATGGACAAAAAAATTATTGCAAACTACAAGTTGTGGCCAAACAACTACATAGCATACGATATACTCAATTCTACAGATGAGTGTTCAAGTGAATATACTCCTGAGCAGAAAGAGGCTTTTGTGCAGTATATGGAGCACAAAATGGCTAAAGTGGAGGCTGATAAGGATGAATTGAGGGAGATTTTCCTCTCTATCTATGCAAATCCTGTAGCTGGCAGGAAGAATTTGTAAAAATTGGGATATACATAAAAACAAGAGGTTGGAAATGATCCAACCTCTATTTTTTTATGAACAAGCTGTGGCTTATTTTCTGTAGTCATAGAAACCAACGCCGGTTTTTCTACCAAGCAATTTGGCTCTAACCATTTTTCTAAGTAGTGGGTGAGGTCTGTATTTGGTATCACCGAACTCATTGTAAAGAACCTCCATGATTGCAAGACATACATCCAAACCGATAAGGTCTGCAAGAGCCAAAGGTCCCATTGGGTGGTTTGCACCAAGTTTCATAGCCTCGTCAATCTCCTCTTTTGTAGCTACGCCGTCTGCAAGGATACCGATACCCTCGTTAACCATAGGGATAAGGATTCTGTTAACAACAAAACCAGGAGCCTCATTAACTGTAACAGGGGTTTTGCCAATCTGTTTTGAAACCTCTATGATAGTCTGGTGAACCTCGTCTGAAGTGAGCTGGCCTTTGATAACCTCTACAAGTTTCATCATTGGAACAGGGTTGAAGAAGTGCATTCCAATAACTTTCTCAGGACGGTTTGTATAAGAAGCAACCTGAGTGATTGAAAGTGAAGAGGTGTTTGTTGCCAAAATAGCCTCTGGTTTGCAAATCTGATCCAAAGTTTTGAAAATCTCCTCTTTAATGGCCATATCCTCTGCCACAACCTCTACTACAAGATCTACATCTGCAAGATCCTCATATACTTTTGTGTCTTTGATTCTTGCAAGGGTTGCATCTCTGTCTGCAGCCTCCATTTTGCCTTTCTCAACCATTTTTGCAAGGCTTTTCTCAATAGAAGCGTGAGCTTTAGCCAATGATGCGTCTGAACGGCCTTTGATGATTACGTCGTGACCTGCAACTGCAAATGTCTGGGCAATACCGTTACCCATTGTTCCGTTACCTACAACTGCTACTTTCATAGTATTCTGTAAAATTTAGTTTATGTTATGTTAAATGTCTGTTATCTGTTCTTGAACTGTGGAGCCTCTTTCTTGAGGAAAGCACCCATACCCTCTTTCTGGTCCTCGCTTGCAAAGCAAAGTCCGAACAGGTTGGCCTCAATTGCAATGGCAGTGTCAATGTCTGTCTGAACTCCTCTGTTTATAGCCTCTTTGCTGTATCGTACAGCTATAGGGGCTTTGGAGGCTATTTTGGCAGCCATCTTCATGGTCTCCTCCATAAGTACCTCAGGCTCCGCAACTTTATTTACAAGGCCAATTCTGTATGCCTCTGCAGCATCAATAATGTCTGCTGTATAGATAAGTTCTTTTGCAATACCCATCCCGACAAGTCTTGGAAGTCTTTGTGTTCCCGAGAAACCAGGGGTGATGCCCAAACCAACCTCCGGTTGGCCGAATTTTGCCTTTGCTGATGCAATTCTGATGTCACAAGCCATGGCAAGCTCACAACCTCCACCCAATGCAAAGCCGTTGACAGCCGCAATGACAGGGACAGGGAGTGTCTCGATTTTTCTGAATACTGCAGCACCCTGCTCACCGAAAGCTTTGCCCTCAGTTGCGTTCATTGTGCTCATTTGTGCAATATCCGCACCTGCAACAAACGCACGACCCTCACCGGTAATAACGGCAACCTTAATTTGTGGATCAGCGGCAATCTCTGTGAAAGCAGCATCAAGCTCGCTAAGGACTGTTGAGTTCAAAGCGTTCATTGCCTGAGGGTTGTTGATTTTTACAATGCAAACAGCATCCTGTTTTTCTACAATAAGTTTTGTGTATTCCATAGTGTTTTTATTGTTGATTTTCAATTTTGGCTTTTACGCAAGACAAATATACTAACAATACTTTAAAAGTGTGAATTAAAATTTATGTTTTTTGTTAAATTTATAACACGTTTGTTATTTGAAATCACATTTTATTTATCTATTTTTGCCTTGCTATTAGTACAGGCATGAGGTATGTACTATTTTTTAGGCAAATTTTAATATAAAATTATAATGGACAAAAGAATTTCTTTGCAGGATGCCGTTTCTAAGGTAAAGGATGGCATGACAGTAATGGTTGGCGGTTTTTTGGCTGCCGGTAGCCCAATTGCAATTCTTGATGAATTGGCAAAAAGTGGTGTGAAGGATCTTACCCTTGTTTGTAATGATACTGCTTATGCAGATGTTGCACATGGAAAGCTTATTACCAACAAACAGGTGAAGAAGGTTATTGTATCACATATTGGAACCAACCCTAATACCAGTGAGCAGATGAACTCGGGCGAGTTGGAGATTGAGTTCAGTCCTCAAGGTACATTGGCAGAGAGAGTGAGAGCTGCAGGTGCAGGCTTGGGTGGTGTTCTTACCCCTACAGGTTTGGGTACTGTAGTTGCTGAGGGCAAACAGACCATTGTCATTGATGGCAAAGAGTACCTTTTGGAGAAACCTATCAAAGCTGATGTAGCCCTTTTGGGTGCTACTTTGGCAGATGAGGATGGTAACCTTGTATATGTTGGAACAACCCAGAACTTCAACCCGCTTATGGCAACTGCCGCTGATTTGGTGATTGTAGAGGCTGAGAAGGTTGTTAAAACTGGAGAGATTGCTCCTGAGCAGGTTCATACCCCTGCAATTTTTGTTGATTATATTTACTCAAAATAAACATTTAAAATACTTTTCCTATGACTAAAAAAGCTTTAATTAGAGTTAGAATGAGCTGCCACGATGCTCATTACGGTGGAAACCTTGTTGACGGCGCAAGAATGTTGAACTTGTTCGGTGACGTTGCAACTGAGCTTCTTATCATCAATGATGGTGACGAGGGTTTGTTTAAAGCTTATGACAGCGTTGAGTTCATGGCTCCTGTTTATGCAGGTGATTACATTGAGGCAACCGGTGAGATCGTTTCTACAGGAAATTCATCAAGAAAGATGGTATTTGAGGCTAAGAAAGTTATCGTACCTCGTCCTGACATCTCTGACTCTGCTGCTGACGTTCTTGAGGAGCCAATCCTTGTATGTAAAGCAAGCGGTACTTGCGTAGTTCCTGTTAAATGCCAAAGAAAAAAATAACAACTGATATGGCTAAACTTATCATTACTGCTGCTATTTGCGGTGCTGAGGTAACCAAAGAGCAGAACCCTGCAGTTCCTTATACTGTAGAGGAAATTGTTAGAGAGGCTAAATCAGCTGTTGATGCAGGTGCAGCTATTGTTCACTTGCATGTAAGAGAGGATGACGGTACCCCTACCCAGAGCAAAGCTCGTTTCAAAGAGTGTATTGACGCTATTCTTAAAGAGTGTCCGGATGTAATCCTTATCCCTTCTACTGGTGGTGCGGTAGGTATGTCAGCTGAGGAGCGTCTTCAGCCAACTGAGCTGTTCCCAGAGATGGCTACTTTGGATTGCGGTACCTGCAACTTTGGTGACGATGTGTTTGAGAACACTATGCCTATTATGAGAGCATTTGGAAAAAGAATGCTTGAGAACGATATCAAACCTGAGTACGAGTGCTTTGAGATGGGTCACCTTGACACCATCCTTAACATGGCTAAAAAAGGCCAGGTTCCTGGTGCTCCTATGCAGTTCAACTTTGTACTTGGCGTACCTGGCTGTACTCCTGCAACTGTTCAGAACCTTTGCTGGTTGGTGAATGCTATCCCTGCAGGTTCAACCTGGACAGCAACCGGTATCGGCCGCCATCAGTTCAACCTTGCCGCCGCTGCAATAGCAATGGGCGGTAACGTACGCGTTGGTTTTGAGGACAGCATCTATATTGAGAAAGGTGTTCTTGCAAAATCAAATGGTGAGATGGTTGCCAAAGTTGTACGTATGGCTAAAGAGTTGGGCAGAGAGGTAGCAACTTCTGCTGAGGCTCGTGAAATTTTAGGTCTTAAACCAAGAAAATAACAGTTTAAAATACAAATAAAATGAAAAAAGGTAATAAATACGGTGTTCACCGCGTGATTGAGCCAGTTGGCGTTCTTCCACAGCCAGCTAACAAAATTGACAATAACATGGACGAGATCTATGATAACGAGATCTTGATTGACGTTCAGACACTTAATATTGACTCTGCATCATTTACTGACATTCACAACTACGCTAAACAGCAGGCTGGTGAGGGTGCTACAGAGGAGCAGATCATGGAAGAGGTTAAGAAAGAGATTTTCCTTAACGTTGAGTTGCAGGGTAAACACCGTAACCGTCGTACCGGTTCAGGTGGTATGCTTCTTGGTAAAGTTGAGAAAATTGGTGACGCTCTTAAAGGTAAAATTGACATTAAAGAGGGTGACCGTATCGCTACACTAGTTTCTTTGTCACTTACTCCACTTAGAATTGATGAGATTCTTGAGATTCGTCCAGATGTTGACCAGGTAGATATTAAAGGTAAAGCTATCTTGTTTGAGAGTGGTATCTACGCTAAGATTCCAGATGATATGCCAGAGAAACTTGCATTGTCTGCACTTGACGTTGCCGGTGCTCCTGCACAGACTGCAAAACTTTGCCAGTATGGCCAGAATGTAGTTGTTCTTGGTGCTGGTGGTAAATCAGGTATGCTTTGCTGCTACGAGGCTAAAAAACGTGTTGGTGTAACAGGTAAAGTTATTGGTTTGACCAATTCTCAGAGAAGTACTCAGCGTATCAAAGATCTTGGTTTCTGTGACGTAGTTGAGAGTATTGGCGGTATGACTCCAGTTCAGGTTAATGAGCTTGTTTCAAACCTTACTAACGGTAAAATGGCTGATGTTACCATCAACTGTGTAAACGTTCCAGATCAGGAGATGACAGCTGTTCTTTGTACAAAAGATGACGGTGTTGTTTACTTCTTCTCTATGGCTACAAGCTTTACAAAGGCTGCTCTTGGTGCTGAGGGTATCGGTTCAGATGTTAATATGATTATTGGTAACGGATATACTAAAGGTCACGCTGAGTTTACTCTACAGGAGCTAAGAGAGTGTGAGGCTTTGAGAAAAATCTTTACTGAACTTTACGCATAATTTTGATATATGCACAGTCTGAAAGTTTTAAAACCGGCGGAAAACAGGCTCCGTTGGTTTTAAAACTTGCTGACGTAAAATACATATACCTTATAATATAATAAAAAGACTATGGAATCTAGACGTTATGAGCTGTTCCCTAATGTTACCGACGAGCAGTGGAACGATTGGAAATGGCAGGTAAAAAATAGAATTGAGACTCTTGAGGATCTTAAAAAATATGTATCTCTTACTCCAGAGGAGGAAGAGGGTGTTAAAAAGACCCTTCAGACTCTTAGAATGGCAATCACTCCTTATTATATAAGCTTGATTGACCCTAATAATCCTAACTGCCCTGTTAGAAAACAGGCTGTACCTACAGGAAAAGAGACTTACCAGTCTCCTGCAGACCTTCTTGACCCTCTACATGAGGATGAGGATTCTCCAGTTCCTGGTTTGACTCACAGATATCCTGACCGTGTTCTTCTTCTTATCACTGATATGTGCTCAATGTACTGCCGTCACTGTACAAGAAGACGTTTTGCAGGCCAGAAAGATGGTGAGAGCGCTATTGACAGAATTGACAAGGCTATTGAGTATATTGCTAAAACTCCACAGGTTAGAGACGTGCTTCTTTCAGGTGGTGACTCTTTGTGCGTAAGCGACGAGAGATTGGAGTATATCATTTCAAGAGTTAGAGCTATCCCTCACGTAGAGATTATCAGACTTGGTTCAAGAACTCCTGTAGTTTGTCCTCAGCGTATTACTGATGACCTTGTAAATATGCTTAAGAAGTATCATCCAGTATGGTTGAACACTCACTTCAACCATCCACAGGAGGTTACCAAAGAGGCTGCTGAGGCTTGTGCAAAATTGGCTAACGCAGGTATTCCATTGGGTAACCAGACAGTGCTTCTACGTGGTGTGAACGACTGTGTAAACACTATGAAGAAACTTATGCATGAGTTGGTTAAGATGCGTGTAAGACCTTACTACATCTACCAGTGTGACCTTTCTATGGGTATTGAGCACTTCAGAACTCCAGTATCTAAAGGTATTGAGATTATTGAGGGCTTGAGAGGCCATACTTCAGGTTATGCAGTTCCTACATTTGTAGTTGATGCTCCAGGTGGTGGTGGAAAAACTCCTGTTATGCCTCAGTATGTTATTTCACAGGCTCCTGGTAAAGTTGTTCTTAGAAACTTTGAGGGTGTTATCACCACTTATACAGAGCCTACAGATTATAAGAACGAGTGCAACTGCGAGTACTGCAAAGCTGCTCAGAACAAATCTATTGAGGGTGTATCTTCATTGCTTGAGGGTAAAGGAATGGCTATTGAGCCTTCTGTACTCAGCAGAAAAGAGAGATCTAAGAAATAGTATTAATACTCCTGTCTATGCCTTTCATTAATGAGATACTGAAATATGACAGTTTGTCTATTGTAGGATTGGAAAAGAATGTGGGCAAGACAGAGTGTTTGAATTATATCCTGTACAGGTTACCGCTACATGAAAAGCGGGTAGCGGTAACCTCTATAGGTATAGATGGAGAGAATAAGGATCAGGTTACAGCTACCAAGAAACCTGAGATATTTTTGAGGGAGGGGATGTATTTCTCAACAGCAGAGGCTCATTATAAGGAGAGAAGGCTTGTAAGTGAGCTTGTTGAGATTACAAATGAGAGAAGTTCTTTGGGAAGGATTCTTACAGCAAAGGTCTCTGTAGGGGGGAAGGCGTTGATCTCAGGGCCTTCATCGGGAGTATCATTGAGAAGATGGGTTGCTGGGATGGAGAAATTTGGGATTGATCTTACCATTATTGACGGGGCAATCTCAAGATTGAGCTCTGCCTCTCCGGCCATAAGCAAGGCTATGGTACTTTCTACAGGAGCTGCTTTTTCGTCAAATATCAATACTTTGGTTCAGAAGACAAAGTTTGTGGTGGAGATGATTGGACTTCCAAAGTTGGAGGACGGAAGCAGGGATGCACTTTGCGATATTGAGAGTGGTGTATGGGGGGTTGACCATGAGGGGAACATTATTGATTTTAAAATCACTTCTGCATTGGCTATCAGTTCTTTAAAGGGTGATATTACAGATGGTATGAAGTTGGTTTTTACAGTGGGTGCACTTACCGACAAACTTTTGAATCTGGTGGCAGATTCAAAGAATGTCAAGGAGGTTACCCTAGTGGTGAAGGATTTTACAAAGATTTTTGTGAGTGAGCAAGCTTACAGAATCTTTTGTGCGAGGGGTGGTAAAATTAAGGTTTTGCAAAAGAGCAAGTTGGTTGCAGTTTGTGTGAACCCTACTGCTCCAAACGGATATGTTTTGGACAGTGATATTTTGTGTGAAAAATTACAGGATGCTTTAGGGCTTCCGGTTTATGATATAGTTAAGAATAAATATGACATTTAAGTCTGCACTTGATATAGATTGTGGTTTAAGGTACATGTATGATACTTTGGATATCATGTCTCCTTGCGGCAGAAAAATGCTTTTGCAGGGGGAGATGATGCAGACAAAGAGGGAGCTGGATTTCTATTACCGCAGACTGAATGAGATTTATGATAAGGATTGTACCAAGATTGCACATAAGTTGATGTGTATTAAAGATATACAGGCAACTTTGGAGAGATTGTCCTCTGGTGCTGTTTTGGACGATATAGAGCTCTTTGAGGTTAAATATCTGGCAATTGTATCAGGAGAGATAAAGAAGTTGCTTGATGAGCAGAGGATTATTGCAGTGGGATTGCCGGAGCTTGGAAAGGTTGTGGAGATTCTGGACCCGGACTCTCTGAATATCCCTTCATTCTATGTGTATGACTCTTATTCGGATGAATTGAGACAGATCAGGAAACAGATGAGGGATTTGCAGGGTAATGGGGAGGAGCTTCCCGATGATAAAAGGGCGGAGTTGGCAGTTCTGTTGCAGAAAAATGCTGATTTGGAACTTGAGATAAGGGGAGAGCTTTGCAAAGAATTGGAGGCGTTTGCAGATGATTTGTCATTTGCATTGAGAAATCTTTCGGTTTTGGATATTCTTATTGCAAAGGCTGCCCAGATGAAGAAATTGGGATTGTGTTTCCCTGTGATAGTGGAGGAGGGTGAGACTTTTTATAATGGAATGTTCAATCCGGCGGTAAAACAGATGCTTCAGGAGCAGGGTAGGGAGTACATGCCGGTTGACATATGTTATGAGGGGGAGCCTGTTACTATTATAGGTGCCAATATGGGAGGAAAGAGTGTTGTACTCAAATGTTTGGCATTGAACCAGTTGTTGGCCCAGTTCGGTTTTGGTGTGGCTGCGCATGACTGTTGCGTGAGCCTTGTCGGGGAGGTGATTCTCTGTATTGGGGATGAGCAGAGTATTGTTAAGGGGGTTTCATCTTTTGCAGGTGAAATTCTTGCAATAAATAAAGTTATCGGGAAGATAAGGGAAGGTAAGTGTATCCTTGCCCTTGTAGATGAGCCGGCAAGAACTACAAACCCTGTGGAGGGTACTGCTTTGGTTGAAGGGTTGTTAGAGGTTGTTGGGGATGTTAAGGGTGGTTTTGTACTCACAACCCATTACAATATTCTCAATGACAAGGTTAAGAGGTATAGAGTGCGTGGTTTGAGGAATGGTGCGATGGATTATACCCTTGAGGTTACCCATTGTGGGGATGTGCCGCATGAGGCCGTTGCAATTGCAGAGAGCCTTGGTATTGATCCGCAGTGGATTGAATTTACTAAGAAAAACTTAAATAACTAACATACAATTATATGCAGAGTAAATTAGGATTGGATTTTAAAAAGGTTGAGCACGCAAAGTCGTTGGCAAAGGAGATTGCCAATGAGGTTCAGGCCTTTGTTGAGTCTAAGACAACTGTAGCTGTTGAGCGTACATTGTGCAGACTTATGGGAATTGACGGAGTTGATGAGAATCAGGTTCCGCTTCCAAACGTTGTAGTTGATGACCTTAAATCTAAAGGTGTCCTTGGTGAGGGTGTTCTGTTCTATATAGCAAATGCTATGGTAAGCACAGGCCTTACTCCACAGGAGGTTGCTGAGAAAGTTGCAACAGGTGCTTTGGATCTTACTAAGATTGAGGTTGCTGACAAAGCTGCCATTGAGGCGGTTCTTCAACCGGTTATTGACAGCAGCATTGCTAAAATCAGAGCAAGAAGAGAGCGCAGAGAGAATTACCTTAATACAATTGGTGAGGGTCCAAAACCTTACTTGTATGTAATTGTTGCTACAGGTAACATTTATGAGGATGTTGTTCAGGCTGAGGCTGCTGCAAGACAGGGTGCTGATATTATTGCGGTTATCAGAACTACAGGACAGAGCTTGTTGGACTATGTTCCTTACGGTGTTACAACAGAGGGATTCGGTGGTACTTATGCTACTCAGGCCAACTTCAAGATCATGCGTGAGGCTATGGATAAAGTTGGTGAGGAGCTTGGAAGATATATCAGAGTATGTAACTACTGTTCTGGTTTGTGTATGCCTGAGATTGCCATTATGGGTGCGTTTGAGGGGCTTGACGTTATGTTGAATGACGCTCTTTACGGTATCTTGTTCCGCGATATCAATATGCAGAGAACTCTTATTGACCAGTTCATGAGTAGAGTTATCAACGGTTTTGCAGGTGTAATCATCAATACAGGTGAGGATAACTACCTTACAACTGCAGATGCTGTAGAGGCTGCACACACAGTTTTGGCTTCTGACCTTATCAACGAGCAGTTGGCTCTATTGGCAGGTCTTCCAGAGGAGCAGATGGGTCTTGGCCACGCATTTGAGATGGATCCTATGTTGGAGAACGGTTTCTTGTTTGAGCTTGCACAGGCTCAGATGGCAAGAGAAATCTTCCCTAAAGCACCGCTTAAATATATGCCTCCTACAAAATTCATGACCGGTAATATCTTTAGAGGTCATTTGCAGGATGCTTTGTTCAACATGATTGGTATCTGGACAAACCAGGGTCTTCAGCTTCTTGGTATGCCTACTGAGGCTATCCATACTCCATTCATGAGTGACCGTTTCTTGTCAATTGAGAATGCCAAATATATCTTCAACAACATGAAGAGCATTGGTGACGAGATGGAGTTTAAAGAGGGCGGTATTATTAGAAACAGAGCTAAAGAGGTTCTTGACAATGCAATTGCACTTTTGGAGCAGATGACTTCAGAGGGATTGTTCAACGCATTGGAGAAAGGTATCTTTGGTGATGTTAAGAGAAGCAGAGTTGGTGGTAAAGGTTTGGATGGCGTTGTTGAGAAGGGTGCCAACTATATGAATCCATTTATTAACTTAATGAAAGGGAGAAAATAATTATGGCTGGTGGACTATATTCAATGTCGGCAAAAGATTTTGACCAGACTCTTGATCTAACAAAAGTAAAACCATACGGTGATACAATGAACGACGGTAAAGTTCAGGTGAGCTTTACATTGCCAGTTCCAAACGGTGCTGAGGCTGAGGAGGCTGCTAAATTGCTAATGAAGAAAATGGGTTTTGAGAACCCTCTTGTTGCGTTCTCAAAAGAGCTTACTGAGGGCTTTACATTCTTCAACTGCTATGGTAACCTTACCCACACAGTAGATTACTCAAATATCTATGTTCCAAAAGTAGAGAGCAACACAATGGATATGCATGAGTGCGATGAGTACATCAAGGAGAATATTGGCAGAAAACTTGTTCTTGTTGGTGCTTCTACAGGTACAGATGCCCATACAGTAGGTATTGATGCTATTATGAACATGAAAGGTTATGCAGGTCACTACGGTCTTGAGAGATATGACATGGTGGAGGCTTATAACCTTGGTAGCCAGGTTCCAAATGAGGAGTTCCTTGCAAAAGCAATTGAACTTAAAGCGGATGCTATCCTTGTTTCACAGACTGTTACCCAGAAGGATGTTCATATCCAGAACCTTACTGAGCTGATTGAGCTTATGGAGGCAGAGGGCTTGAGAGACAAGATGATTGTTGTTTGCGGTGGTCCGAGAATTAGCCATGAGCTTGCAAAAGAGCTTGGCTATGATGCAGGTTTTGGCGCAAACACTTATGCAGATGATGTTGCATCATTTGTAGCTCAGGAGTTTGTCAAGAGAAACAAATAAAACTTAACTTATATACATTATGGACAAAAATCAAATTAGAGAATTTATTGCCAAAAGGGCAGCTCTAGAGATTAAAGACGGTGATGTAGTGAACTTGGGTATTGGCTTGCCAACCATTATCCCTAACTACCTTCCAGAGGGTGTTCGAGTTACATTGCAGTCAGAGAACGGTTTGCTTGGTATGGGACCTACTCCTGCTGAGGGTACAGAGGATCCGCATTGGGTAAATGCCGGTGGCGGATATATCACATATCAGCCTGGAGCCGCTTCATTTGATTCTGCTACAAGCTTTGGCGTTATCAGAGGTGGTCACGTAAATGTTACTTTCCTTGGTGCACTTGAGGTTGATGAGAAAGGAGACTTGGCAAACTGGATGATTCCTGGCAAGAAAACCCCAGGTATGGGTGGTGCTATGGACCTTTTGGTTGGTGCTAAAAAGGTTATCCTTACAATGGAGCACACAGCTAAAGGCAATCATAAGATTCTTAAAAAATGCCGTTTGCCGCTTACAGCTGCAGGTCAGGTAAATATGATCATTACCGAGATGGGTGTAATGGAGATTACTCCAGATGGCATTATGCTTACTGAGATTAATCCTGAGTTTACTGTAGAGCAGGTTCAGGAGGCTACAGAGGCTAAACTTATCATTTCTGAAAACTTAAAACAGGTTAACTTAAATTAAATAACTAAAGTATGAATTTCGGACTTACTAAAACACAGCAATTGTTCCAGCAAATGATTAGAGAGTTTGCTGAGAAAGAGGTAAAACCTCTTGCTGCAGAGGTGGATGATACTGAGAGATTCCCTATGGAGACCGTTGAGAAAATGGCTAAACTAGGTCTATTTGGTATCTACATTCCTAAAAACTATGGTGGTGCTGGTGGTGACCACATTATGTATTCTATAGCTGTAGAGGAGCTTTCTAGAGTATGTGCTACTACCGGTGTAATTCTTTCAGCTCACACTTCATTGTGTATGTCTCCAATTTGGGAGTTCGGTACTGAGGAGCAGAAACAGAAATACCTTCCAAAACTTGCAAGTGGCGAGTGGATTGGTGCTTTCGGTCTTACTGAGCCTAATGCAGGTACTGATGCTGCAGGTCAGCAGACAACTGCTGTAGAGGATGGTGACGACTATATCCTAAACGGTAGCAAGATTTTCATTACCAATGCTGGTCCTGCTCACGTATATGTAGTTGCTACTATGACTGACAAATCAAAAGGAAACAAAGGTATCACCACTTTCATTGTAGAGGCTGGTACTCCTGGTTTCTCAATTGGTAAAAAAGAGCACAAACTTGGTATCAGAGGTTCTGCTACTTGCGAGCTAATTTTTGAGAACTGCCGCGTTCCTAAAGCTAATATGCTTGGTAAAATGGGTGAGGGCTTCAAAGTTGCTATGAAAACTTTGGACGGTGGCCGTATCGGTATCGCTTCACAGGCTCTTGGTATCGCTCAGGGTGCTATGGATGAGACTGTTAAATATACTAAAGAGAGAAAACAGTTTGGCAGATCAATCTCTGCATTCCAGAATACTCAGTTCCAGATGGCTGACCTTGAGACTAAAGTACAGGCTGCTCGTCTATTGGTTAGACAGGCTGCTTGGAAACAGGATATGGGTATGCCTTTCTCAGCTGATGCAGCTATGGGTAAATTGTTCGCTGCTGAGACTGCAATGGAGGTAACTACTAAAGCAGTTCAGTTCCACGGTGGCTATGGTTACACCAGAGAGTATCCAGTAGAGAGAATGATGCGTGACGCTAAGATCACCGAGATCTACGAGGGAACTTCAGAGGTTCAGAGAATGGTAATTGCAGCAAAATTATTTAAGTAAAATCACACAGTATGAAAATAGTAGTTTGTATTAAACAAGTACCTGATACTACAGTAATTAAAATTAACCCTGTAACAGGTACACTTATCCGTGACGGCGTTCCAAGCATTATGAACCCTGATGATAAAGGTGGCTTGGAGATGGCTCTACAGTTGAAAGACCAGTATGGTGCACACGTAACAGTAATTACAATGGGTCCTCCTCAAGCAGATGCTATCCTAAGAGAGGCATACGCTATGGGTGCAGACGAGGCTATTTTGCTAACAGGTAGAGAGTTTGGTGGTGCTGATACTTTGGCTACATCACACACTATTGCTGCAGCTCTTAAGAACCTTGAGTATGACTTGATTATTGCAGGTCGTCAGGCAATTGACGGTGATACTGCTCAGGTAGGTCCTCAGATTGCTGAGCACCTTGGCCTTCCACAGGTTTCATATGTTGCAGGTCTTGAGTATAAAGATGGCAAATTCTTGGTTAAGAAAGAGACTGAGGAGGGTTACCAGATGCTAGAGGTTGCTGGCCCAGTTCTTCTTACTGCTCTTGCAAGCGGTTTCAAAGCCCGTTATATGAACGTTGCAGGTATCGTTGACGCATTTGACAAACCAGTAGCTGTTTGGGGTGTGGATAAAGTAAATCTTCCTCTTGAGATGCTTGGTTTGAAAGGCTCTGGTACAAGAGTTTACAAATCATTCACCAAAGGTGTTAAAGCTGCTGGTGAGGTTCACGAGGTTGATGCTGAGCAGGCAGTTGGCTTGATCGTAAGCAAACTTAAAGAGAAATTTATCATTTAATCGCCAAAACTTTAGAAGAAATGAGTAATAATAAGAATGTTTTTGTATTCGCAGAGCAGAGAGAGGGTGTTATCCAACCTGTTGCTCTAGAGCTTATAGGCAAAGCAAGAGATTTGGCTGATGTTTTGGGCGATAAAGTAGTTGCTATTTTCGCTGGCCATAACATTGCTGATCAGGCTAATGAGTTGATAGCTTACGGTGCTGATGATGTTATCGTAGTTGATGCTCCTGAGCTTAAAGATTATGTAACTGAGCAATATACTCAGGCTGTATATCAGGTTATTACAGCTATGAACCCAGATATCGTATTGTTTGGTGCCACTACAATTGGTAGAGACTTGGCTCCAAGACTTTCTGCAAGATTGGAGAAAGGTCTTACTGCTGACTGTACTAAACTTGAGATTTCAGACGGTTCAGATCCTAAATTGGAGGCAAGAAAACTTATGATGACCCGTCCTGCATTTGGTGGTAACCTAATGGCTTCTATCGTTGCAGCTAAAGAGGGTGTTCAGATGGCTACAGTACGTCCAGGTGTTATGCAGAAAAAAGAGAAAGATGCTACCAGAACTGGTAATATCATTCCTTTCACTGCTACATTTGATTCATCTAAATTTGCCGTTAAACTACTTGAGACTGTTAAAGCTGAGAAAGGTCTTGTTGACATTACTGAGGCTAAAGTACTTGTATCAGGTGGTAGAGGTGTTGGTAACAAAGAGAACTTTGAGAAACTTGCTGCTCTTGCAGAGGTTATTGGTGGTGAGGTTTCATCTTCACGTGCAATGGTTGATGCAGGTATCATGGATCATGACAGACAGGTTGGTCAGACTGGTAAAACTGTACGTCCAGACCTATACTTGGCTTGCGGTATCTCTGGTGCTATCCAGCACTTGGCAGGTATGGAGGAGTCTGAGCTTATCATCGCTATCAACAAAGATAAATTTGCTCCTATTTTCCAGGTTGCAGATCTTGGTATTGTTGGTGATGTTAACAAGATTGTTCCAATGCTTACTGAGAGATTGGCAAAAGAGATTAAAAAATAATTGTGTAGCTTTAAGTTACATTTGAATATTTTGGAGAGCAGCAATTTTGCTGCTCTCTTTTTTTTACTAAATTTGCCCAGGATTGCATATTAACATAACTAAATATATACAAGATATGAAAAAACTATTGCTTATGGCTGCAGTAGCATTTGCATTTGCTGCATGTGGCAATTCAAACTCAAACGAAGATGCGGTTGAGACAAAGGCTACTGAGCATGTTTGCAACCATAAAGAGGGAGAGCACAAATGCAAACACGCTGCAGATTCTACCAAACACGAGTGCAGCCACAAAGAGGGTGAGCACAAATGCAACCACGCTGCAGACTCTACCAAACATGAGTGCAGCCACAATGAGGGAGAGCACAAATGTAACCATGAGAGTGGTGAGTGTGACCAACCTGCAGACAAACAGTGTGACAAATGCAAAGAGGCTGCTGCAAAAAAAGCTGCTGAACAGAAATAACAGCATAAAAAGTTGTGCAGGAGAGGCCACCGGCCTCTCTTTTTTTATACATTTGCAAACGATTATAACTTATTTGATAAAGAATGGAGAAATTGATAAATCTGTCGGTGAAACTTATTAGGAAATATCTTCCCGACCCATTTGTTTTTGCAATTATTCTTACCATTGTGGCTGCTCTGGCAGCAATTTTCTCAACAGGGCAGACCCCTCTTGAGGTGGTTGAGAATTGGGGTGGGGGAGTATGGAGTTTGCTTGCATTCTCCATGCAGATGGCCCTTGTTCTTGTTTGTGGTTCTGCACTTGCAGATGCCCCGCTGGTTAAGAAGTGCTTACGCAAAATGGCTGCGTTTCCTAAAACACCTGCAGCTGCCATTACAACAGTTACTTTGGTCTCGTCAATTGCTTGTTGGATCAACTGGGGTTTTGGCCTTATTGTGGGTGCAATCTTTGCAAAGGAGATTGCAAGAGCTGTAAAAGGTGTAGATTACAGACTTCTTATAGCATCTGCATACAGCGGATTTGTGGTTTGGCACTCAGGCCTTTCCGCATCAATTCCTTTGGCAATGGCCACAGATGGCGCTTCGCTTGTAGAGGTGTCAAGAGGTACAATTACCTCTGCAATTCCAATTTCCCAGACTATTTTTGCAACATACAACCTTATAATTGCCTTTGCAATAATTGTTGCCCTTACAGTGGTAAATACAATCATGCATCCTGCTCCCGACAAAACTTTCACAGTAGATCCGGCCCTTCTTGGGGATGAGGAGGATTTGCAGGAGAGGGAACTGTGCGGAGCGATTGGGGAGAAGGAGTGCAAATTGGAGTGGAAACTTACTCCAAGTGAGAAACTTAACAACAGTGCGGTGCTGTCGGGAATAATAGCTCTGATGGGGTTGGGATACCTTGCTATAAGGATTTTTGTTAAGGGGGGAAGTTTGGATCTCAATAATGTAATTATGCTTTTCATGTTCCTTGGTATAGTGTTGCACAAGACCCCAATCAAATATGTTAAGGCAGTAAATAAGGCAGCATCCTCTTCTGCGGGAATTTTGCTGCAGTTCCCTTTCTATGCGGGAATTATGGGTATTATGACATCAGCTTCGTCTGAGGGTGTTTCTCTTGCAGGGCAGATCAGCCAGGCTTGTGTTGCCATTTCCAATGAAACCACATTCCCTATGCTCAGTTTCCTTAGTGCCGGTATAGTTAATGTATTTGTGCCAAGTGGTGGTGGACAATGGGCTGTACAGGCTCCAATCATGCTTCCAGCCGGTGTGCAGCTTGGTGTTGAGCCTGCAGTTACAGGTATGGCAATTGCTTATGGTGATGCGTGGACAAACCTTATCCAGCCGTTCTGGGCCCTTCCGGCACTTGCAATAGCAAAACTTAACGCAAAGGATATTATGGGCTATTGTCTTATAGATTTGTTTGTAGTGGCCATTATTGTAATACTTGGATTTTTGTTTCTGGTATAAGGTATGGGGCTTTTTAAAGGAGACAGTACGCTGGTGCGTTTCATCAAGTTTGCAGGGGTAGGGCTCATAGCCGGAACTGTAGATATTTCACTTGTATGGGTACTTACCAAATTTGTATTTGGAGGATATACTGGGCAGGTTGTGGTGTCTCCTGTAATCTCTTATGAATGCTCTATAGTTGTGGGGTTTGTGTGCAGTTGGTTTTTTATTTGGAATGACAGGTTGTCGTCGGGAAGCAGCAGGGAATTCTGGACCCGTCTGGCTGCCTACAATGTTTCCAATGTGAGTATTTTTGTAATAAGAGTGCTGTTGGTTATGGCGTTTGAAAAGTTATGGGACGGTGGAAATCTGGTAATAATCAATACTGTAAGCAGAATTTTGGCAGGTTTGGTGAACTTTTTAATTACTGATAAACTGATTTTTAAAAAATCAGGGCAATAAGAATTATATGCAATATATAGGTGAGATAATTTCTCTTGGGGTAGCATGCTCGTGGACAATTACAGCATTGTTTGCGGAGATAGGGAGCAAAAGGATAGGCTCCTTGCAACTTAATGTCATTAGAATGGTGCTCTCATTGCTCTTCTTGGGTGCAACGCTATGGATTGTGACAGGTGCTCCATTTCCCCTTTATGCCTCCGGTAAAGCATGGCTGTGGCTATCACTCTCGGGATTTGTAGGTTATATCCTTGGCGATTATTGCCTCTTCAATTCTTATATAATCATAGGCTCAAGATTCGGACAGCTCTTTATGACATTGGCTCCCCCTACGGCAGCCATTGCAGGTTGGATTATCCTTGGGGAAAAGATGCAGTTGCAGGGAGTTCTGGGTATGCTGGTAACACTTACCGGAATTGGCATTTCTGTCCTCAATAAAGGTGGAGCTGATGGAAAAGGCAAACTCTCCCTCAAACTTCCTCTAAAAGGGGTTTTATTGGGGATAGGAGCAGGAGTGGGGCAGGGAATAGGTTTGGTGCTCAGTAAAGTGGGAATGAACTTCTATGAAGCTTCTGTGCCAGTTACAGAGAGTGCCGTTGCAGATATGCTCCCATTTGCCTCCACATTCATAAGGGCGGTTACCGGAGCATTGGGTTTTCTGGGGGTAATGATATTTCAGAAGAAACTGGGAACCCTTGCCGTGGCGGCAAAAGACAGAAAGGGGATGAATGCCGCATTCTGGGCAACCTTTACAGGCCCGTTTATTGGAGTATCCCTCTCACTTATGGCTGTCCGCTATACAGAGGCAGGGATTGCATCAACCCTTATGGCACTTACTCCAGTATTCATCCTTTGGCCTGCACACCTCATTTTTAATCAGAAAGTAACACTTAAAGAGGTTATTGGAGCTGTTATAAGTGTTGCGGGAGTGTCGTTGTTCTTTATTTAATCTTTGTTCTTCATTTAATCTCTCGGTAACTGCATATGGAAAGTATAAAAATAAGACCGGCAACGGCTGATGATGCTGCAATTATAGCCCAGGCGTTAGCAATGGCAATTGGGGAGGAGAGTGTTGTGGAGTATTGCGGGGACGGATATCTGAAAGTATTGGAAGAGGTGGCAACTGCTACGGATACCCAATACAGCTATATGAATGCCCTTGTTGCGGAAGTTGACGGCGTGGCGGCAGGAGCTGTTGTAGGCTATGACGGTGCAAAACTTGAGACCTTGCGTAAAGGGACACTTTCAATAGTGAGGAAATACAATAAGGCTTTGGCGGTAATTGAGGATGAAACCCAGGCGGGGGAATTCTATATAGACTCATTGGGGGTATTGCCCCAGTTCCGTGGTTGTGGTGTAGGAAAACGCTTGCTTATGGCAATGGCCGGCAAGGGGTTTGTGCTTGGTTGCAGCAAGGTGGGGCTGATTGTGGATTTTGAGAACTCTGGGGCATCGGAGCTTTATCGGGGATGTGGATTCCATCCGGTAGGGGAAAAGCTTTTCTTTGGGCATAAAATGCACCATATGCAGTGTATCCATCTCGAGGCTGTCGGGAAGATACAGTACACAGGCCTGAATTTCCCCCAGGTAAAGGAATTCTGCGGAGACAAGATACTTGCCCCATATATTTGTATGGGCTTTTCTATGCTTTCCCTTCTTGGTCCCGACGGTTTCATTACTGTGAATGAAGGGGACACCATCTGCAAAGACGGATTGGGGATGTTTTGGGTAGAATAGAGGTTTACTTGATAGTACTTTTGTATAGATGTTAAACAATTACAGTTATGAATAGTAGATATACGCCAGAGATGATTACAGAACTTAAAGACAATGAAATTTTTGTCTTTGGCAGCAATTTGGCTGGAGCTCATGGAGGAGGAGCAGCACGAGTAGCATACAATAAATTTGGTGCGATTTGGGGGCAAAGAGTTGGCCTGCAGGGGCATTGTTATGCTATCCCAACAATGCATGGCGGCACAGATGAGATTAAGCCATATGTAGATGAGTTTATAGAGTTTGCCTCTAAACATCCAGAATACACTTTCCTCGTTACCAAGATAGGCTGCGGTATAGCCGGCTTTACAATAGGGGAGATTGCACCTCTATTTTCAGAAGCTGTTGGAATGGAGAATGTTGTTTTACCCAGAGAGTTTACAGATATTCTTCTTGTAAAATAAACTATTTCATCTTACCTTTTAATGGTTTTTTATTATGGATTTCAGAAGCAGAATTAATTTGATAATTGAACCAAGCAAGGATGATTTTTTAAGCAGAGTTTATGATTGGTTCATGCTTGTTATTATTTGCCTTAGCATTTTTCCTTTGATGTTTAGGGTACATAATTATTGGTTTGATGTAATAGATGTTTTCTGCTGTATTGTCTTTGTTGCAGATTATTTGCTCAGGTGGTTTACAGCAGATTTGAGATCAAACAAGAGCAAGGTGATGGCATTTGTAACTTATCCTCTTAACGGGTGGGCTATTGTGGATCTGTTATCAATTTTGCCTACACTCAGTTTGCTTAATCCGTCATTCAAACTCCTTAGAATTGCCAGACTGACCAAGATCCTCAGGGTGGTGAAGTTCCTTAGATATTATCCCCCTTTGCAGATAATGATAAGGGTTATAAGGCAGGAGGCTAAGACTCTGGCTACTGTTCTTGTCCTCGCAATTTTTTATGTATTCTGTACGGCTTTGCTCATTTTCAATGTTGATGGTGAACCAATGATTGAGTCTTTTTTTGATGCTATCTATTGGGCTGCGTGTACCCTTACCACAGTGGGATATGGTGATGTTTATCCCATTACCACTACAGGCAGGATTATCAGTATGATTTCTGCCGTTGTTGGAATTGCTCTGATTGCTCTCCCGTCCGGCATTATCACGTCTGCTTATTTGGATGAGCTTAGACGAAAGTAATCACCGTCACCTCCGGTGTGGCGCCAATTCTTACCGGGGCGGTGCAGCCGAGGCCAATGTTAATGTATAGGGTCTGGCCATCCTGCTCGTATAGGCCGTGGGTGTGCTTGAAGGCCCATGATGCAGGGGTAAATCCAAAGAGTTTGATTTGGGCTGCGTGGGTGTGGCCTGAGAGGGTTAAAGGGATGTCTGTTTGTGGTACAACCTCAGCACTCCAGTGGGTAGGGTCGTGGGAGAGGAGGATGCAGAAGCCGTCTGTTCCGGCCATTGCAGCATCCAGGTCTCCGGTGTTTGTGCTTCTGAATCCCTGATTTGTACAGCTTTTGTTATCTACTCCCAGGATGGTAATCTTGCAGGAATCTTTAACTATCGGGAAGCTGGTGTTGCGTAAAAGATGCCAACTGAGCTCTTCTCTCTGGTAGTCTGCAAATTCTTCTACTGCTGTTGCCTGTGCGGTGGTATCTCCTCCAAAGCGGTTTCCGTAGATGAGCATGTCGTGGTTGCCCAGTACTGAGGCCACTCCGTAGGTGGCTTTTAATCCCTGAAGCATCTGGGTGTATGGTCTGGCCTCGCTGGTACCAAGTGTTACCATATCCCCGGTAAAGCAAATCAGGTCTGCATCCTGTGCGTTTATGGTATCTATGATACGCTGCAGTTTGGAAGGATTGTCATCAAATGTGGAGAGGTGCAGGTCTGATATGTGCACTATTTTAAACCCTTTGAACGGGGTTGGAATCTGGGGGTGGGAATATTCCATATTTTTCACTTCAAGCCCCCAGCGGCCGTAATAATAGCCGTATGCCACACATCCCCAAAGCAGCAGTGCAAGGGCAACTCCGCTCCAGCCAAATGGGGCATAGGGGAGTCTTTTATGTGCCAGAAGTGCTATTATCTTCCCGATAACCCACATCAGGTTAGGGACGAGTGCCAGCAGCAGTCCGGCTATCATTGATGCTATTAGTGTGAATTTTCCCATCAGTTTGTTCTCTGTTTGTGCAAAAATAAGTCATTTCCTGCACAAAGTTGCGTTGTGTGTTGAAGTTTGTGCAGTATAACGCCATTTTCTGCACAAAGTTAAGTGGAGAACAAATGTTTGCGCAATCAGAGGCCAATTTTTGCACAAAGTTAAGTGAGTCATAATAAAAAAGCCACTCACTAAAGGAGTGGCTTTTTTATTACTGCTCACGCAGGGAGCGCTTTCAGGCTTATTTCCTGCTCAATTCATTTGCCTTGGCTACGGCAGGGATGATGTGAGGGAAGATGTACTCTTTGCCAAGTTCCTGTGCAAAGCCCACCTTGTTAAGGTATGCAAGGACATTGTCATTCACACCGCTAAGGATTATCTGTACACCATCTTTTGATGAGCGTTTCCACAAACTGCGCAAGTTGTTCAATCCTGTTGAGTCCATGAAAGGTACTTTTCTCATACGGATGATTCGCACTTTAATCTCGGCGTTGCGTACGTGGTCAATCTCGTCGAGTTTGCTGGCAAGTCCAAAGAAGAAAGGACCGTCAATCTCATATATCTCAACGCCTTGCTCTACATCAAGATGTTCTGTGTCTGCAAGCATTGCAATCTCGTCGTTCTCTGTACCTGGAACTGTCTCGCCATCCAGTACCTTGATTGAAGAGGTCTCTGAGATACGTTTTACAAACAGGATGATTGCAAGTACAAGACCAACCTCAATTGCTACTGTAAGGTCAATGATTACAGTTAGGAAGAAGGTGATAAGCAGTACCGCAACGTCTGTCTTGTTTCCTTTCAACAAGTATTTGAATGTTCTCCACTCACTCATGTTGTATGCAACCATTACAAGGATTGCTGCAAGACATCCAAGAGGGATATACACTGCATAAGGCATTAGGAAGAGGAAGATAAGCAACAGTACAACTGCGTGTACAAGACCGGCAACCGGAGTTTTTCCACCGTTGTTTATGTTTGCCATTGTTCTTGCCAAAGCACCTGTAGCAGGGATACCACCAAAGAATGGGGTAATGATATTTGCTATACCCTGTCCTATAAGCTCTGTGTTTGAGTTGTGTTTTTTGCCGGTTACACCATCTGCCACCATTGCAGCAAGCAAAGACTCAATAGCACACAAAAGGGCAATTGTAAATGCAGGCTGGAACATATTCTGAACTGTATCCCAGGTAATGTGTGGTGCCACAGGTTTTGGAACCTCTATGCCATTTGCAAGTTCAGGGAATTTGCTCCCGATAGTTGCAAACTCAACAACTCCAAATTTTGTAAGGAGGATTGAAGCAGCTGTTCCAAGGATAATGGCAATAAGTGAACCTGGAACTTTGTTGGTTACTTTAGGCCAGAAGATGATTACAAGCAAACAACCCAGGCTCAAAAGGAACTCGTGAAGTCTGAATGTTGCAATGTGTGAGAAGTATGCACTCCACTGTGGTATGAACTCACTTGGAAGGTTCTCAATTGTAAGTCCAAGGAAGTCCTTTACCTGTGTGGAGAAGATTACCACCGCAATACCGCTGGTAAATCCAACTACAATTGGGTATGGGATGAATTTGATGATACTTCCCAATTTGAATATACCCATCAGCACCAGAATAATACCTGCCAGAACTGTGGCAACGATAAGTCCTGAAATGCCGTATTGGGCAACAATTCCATAGACAATTACAATGAATGCTCCTGTAGGACCTCCAATAAGGAAGTTTGATCCTCCAAAGAAGGATACAAGGAAACCTGCAACCACTGCAGTTATAAGACCTTGTTGTGGTGATACTCCACTGGCAATACCAAATGCGATTGCCAAAGGAAGTGCAATGATACCTACAATAACACCCGCAATGAGGTCTGCTGTAAAGGTCTGTTTATTGTAGTTTCCTTTTTTGAATAGCTCAAATAATTTGGGCTGGAATACCTCAGAAAATTTAAAGCTCATTTCAGTTTTCAGTTAGGTTGGAATAGTTTATAGTTAGTTAAAATAATTTGTCAACTGCATCAATTACATCCTGGGCTGGGGTAGAGGCATCCATTACAAGATGAGGCTCCACATTTATCCAGTTATGCTCCGCTTTGAAGAGTTTCTCACCACCACCGGTAATGTTAAGCATTACAACTTCATCTTTCCTCACTTTTCCGGCTGCAATTGCTTTACGCAAACTCTCCACTGCAACTCCTGCTGCAGGATGGATATCAATTCCCTCCAGTTTTTCAAACAAATCACATGCTGCTGCAAGTTCCCCGTTGGTTACAATCTCCATATCTCCATTACTCTCTTTTAGGACATCGTATAGGCCTCCGGCAATACTGTATGGCGGTTTGCGGTTTGAGAGAACTTTTGCAGTAATCTCAAGTGCCTCTACTCGTGCCTTATCCTCATCAAATGGAAGTAGAGCCCTGCTGTCTGCCTTAAAGGCGTCATACATTGGGGTGAATGGGATGTTCTGGGATGGGATAAGCTTCATAAGATGGCTTCCAAATCTGCCGTCTTCAATCAGTCTTATGTTGGACTCGTATGCTGCAATGGTACCTGTGCCGCTTCCTACTGCCTGGAAATAGCTGTCGGGAATACGGCCTATCACCTGTGCTGCAGAAAGGACTGTTGTTGCCATACCGTCTCTGCGGGCCACATTTTTTGCCCCTCCCTCTTCCATATATCTTGGGCTGCCGTTAAGTTTTGCGGCAAGTGCTATGGCATCAAAATAGTCTGAGCCGGATGGGGTACAGATAATCTTTACGCAATCGTTGAGTGGCTGACGGAACCAAAGTGCATTTAGGTTGTCGTAAGGTATTGCTATTACAATTGGAATATTGTTGTTTGAGCAAACCTGTGCAAATGCTCTGGCAGTGTTGCCTGCGGATGCAACCACCAATATGCGGTTGTTATCTTTTGGCAGTCTTGCACACACAGAGTATGCCTCTGTCTCCTTGAACGAACAGGTTGGCATTGTTGCCCCCTTTTGTGGCCACCATCCGCTGAATGTTATGTAAAGGTTCTCAAGCCCAAGCTCTTTTGCAAGAGCCTCACTCTTGTAAGTTACAGGGGCACAAGATCCCTCAAGCATTCTGCTTATTGGCATCCAGTCTGCAAATTTGTATATTCCGTAAGAGTTGTCCTTGAACTCTATCTGTTTTTTCTCATAAATGGCTCTTACAAGTGTAGGGTCTTTGTGCTGAGGATCTGCAAGTGTCCAGCCTTCATCTTTGAACTGACGTTTTGTGGCACAGTTCTCAAGTTTATAAGAAGTAGGTTTTATTTCCATAAGATTCTTGTTTGAGGGTGCAAAAGTACGTTATTTAAACATGTTTAACAAATGTTCTCCCTTACAATTTGAGCTATATCCATAACTGGTGCAGTACTCTTGTCCGCAAAGGTTTTAAGGCATAGCGGACATGCTGTAATTATCTTGCTCGGGTTGTTTACCATAAGGGCATTGAGTGATCCCTGGGTTATTTTTGAGCGGTCATCATAGCTTAGGGTGAGGCTTCCAAGGCTTCCTCCGCAGCAGATGCTCTCTTTCCCCTCTTTTTCACCTTTGCGTAGCTCTCCAAGCTGTTGTAGGACATTAACAGGCTCCTGATATATTCCACATCCGCGTCCAAGCTCACAAGGGTTGTGATATACCATGCTCTCCCCGCTGTTTTTAACCTTAATCTTACCCTCAATAATGAGATTGTTTATAAACTGGGTATGGTGCAACAGCTCAATTCCCGGCAGTTTGTACTCCTCTTTGAGCACTTTAAGGCAGATAGGGCAGGAGAGGACCACCTTCTTGCAACCGCTCCCTTTTATAAGGGCGGTATTTTTTGCAATCACCTCTTTGGCTGCATCCTCTTTCCCGGCAAGGATAAGGGGCCTTCCACAGCACACCCCACCATCTTTGTCTGCAAATACATATTCTGTTCCCGACAGTTCAAAGATTCCTGTAAGGTTCTTTATGATTGATGGGGTAAGATGTGTCATGCAACCGGCAAAATAGAGAATCTTCTCCTCTTTGGCAGGGGCAACAACTGCCTCATTGGATGTATCTCCAGCGGGATGTTTTGCCCCGCTCAAATAGCTGTAATCATATTTCTGCTCATTATAGACAATCTCCCTCTGTTTCCTTTTAAGATTGCACGAATCTACCCCTACAGGGCACAGTGCAACACATTTGCCGCACATAAGGCATTTGTCTGCAATAATTCCGGTTTTCTTTTTGTTGCGTCTCCTGAGGAATCTTACCATATATACCGAGGAGTATGGGAGATTCTTTTTCTGGATATTCATAGGACAGGCATCTATACAGATACCGCAGCTGGAGCATGAGTAAATCTCTGCCTCTGCAAATCCTTTTCTTGGGTGACTTGCCTTTATTCCTGCATTTCTGAGCATGATAAGAAATGCCTCTGTTGGTATATGCATATATCTGCTGAACGGCAGTGCAAGGAAGAAGAGTCCCAATGCAGTTGAGTATGCCCACCATGTCGGCAGGATGTGTGAGTCATTTGCAAGGAAGTTTGCAAAGAGCCAGTACATTGGTTTGGTAAGGAAACTTCCACCTGCAATTCCGGCAGTAAAGCTCTCTGCGAGGAGCCTCAATGGAAAAATGCTCCACAGGCAGGCCAGTGCAATTCTGTCTGCAAGGCATGGTTTTGTGGTTCTGCGCATCCCCAGTGCCCTTGAACGGAACCTTTTATAAATTGCCAGTCCTATTCCCGACAGCACTATAAGGAGGAAGAAATCCATAAGGAAGAAGAAGAATGCCCCTTTAAGGGAAAGGTCCCCTTCCTGCTTTACAAAATATCTGAAAAATACAGGATAGTACAGGATACCATTTCTTTGAGGTACATACAATGCCACCTCAATGTGTCCTATAACTATAAGCATGAACCATCCGAGTGCTATGCTGGCATGCATATAACCAAGTAGAAGGTTCCTTTTGAATATCTTTACATGCAAAAGACAGTCATAAATTATATCTTTTACATTTTTGAACATTGTTATTGGGTTGGTGAGCGATTTGAAGAACCTCACACGGTCTTTCAGTGGCATGTGTTTGAAGATTCTTATAAGCCCTATAAAAAGATAGATGAGAATGAACACAATTCCTATCATGAACGGCAGAACAAAATCATCATATCCTCCCAAGATTCTTTCTCTCATTTCAATTCCATTTTTGGAACAGAGCACTGTTCCAGGTTCCTATTGATATATTGAGTTTATTGCCAGAATAAGATGTCTGGTATTTATTGCCCGAGGACATACCATTGTGCATTTACCGCACAAAAGGCACCCTTTTAGCATATCCAATGCCTGTTGGGGTTTGCCGTTCTGCAGTGCAAGTATTGCACTTCTGAGGCTGGTAGGGGTAAACTTGCCGGCTGTGCAGCTTGCACTGCAGCTTCCGCAAGCCATACATTTGAGCACATCGGGTTCTATTTTTACCAGTCTGGCAAATTTTTCCTTATCCACTTTATCCAGGTCTATTCTGGAACTGGGGCTGAGGGTAAATCCAAACTTTTCCATCACTTATTCTTGGTTTTTATGTATTGGTGGATTGCAAGGGCTGCAGAACTTGCCTCATTCAAGCTGTCGGGAAGAGTTTTTGGACCAGTGCAGGCACCTGCAAAGAATACTCCCGGTTTTTTGCTGTATTGCAGACCAAGGATTCCCTCGGAGGTCTCAAAGAACCCGTCCTGCGGACTGTTGTGTATTCCCAATTGAGAGGCTACTTCTGCACCTTCTCCACAATTCTGCATTCCGCTCATAAGTACAAGCAGATCCAATGTCACTTTTACCGGTTTCCCGCTCAAAGTGTCTTCTGCTTTAACAATCAGTTCTTTATTTATGTTTTCTGCAACCTCAGAGACCCTTCCTCTGATGAATCTTATTCCGTAATCTTTTTGCGCATTCAAGTACATGTCCTCAAATCCTCTTGAGAACATTCTCAAATCCATATAAAAGCAGAATACCTCTGCATCAGGGAACTCCTGTTTTATCTCGCAGGCCTGTTTTACGGCAGTGGCACAGCAAACCTTTGAACAGTATCTGTTGCCGGCTTTCTCATCTCGGGAGCCAACACAGTGCACAAAACCTATCCTTTTTGGGCTCTTTACTATCCTCTTGTCATTGTGGCTGCTGAACCACTGCTCAAGATCTGCATTTGTTATTACCCTGTCATAGATGCCGTATCCGTATTCCTCTTTTTTCTGTGCCCTGAACAGGTCAAAACCTGTGGCAAACAGAACGGCATCTGCCAGTACTGTAATACCGTTGTCCAAGATGACATTATAAGAACTTTTAAGGAGGTTTATACTCTGAATTTTAGTTTGGGTAAAGCATTTTACCCCGTTTATCCGCTTTATAAGCTTGTCCAGTACATCACTTGCCTTTTCTCCATTGGGAAAAAGCCTGTCCCATTTGGCAAGATGTCCGCCAAGGGTAGGGGATTTCTCTATGAGTATTACATTGTAGCCCAAATCATTCAATTCTGCACCGGCCTGCAGTCCGGCAGGGCCTCCACCAATGATTACTATATTTTTCATTTTGTAATTGCTTTATAATCTTTTAATTGTACAAAAAGACAACGTTATTTCAAACAACTTGGGAGTTCCGGTCTGCCCAAATCTTTGTTGTTTACCCCTTTGTACTTGGCGTTAGGGTCGTATGGGATTCCCATTTTGTCCAGTAGAGGCTCGGGGCCAATCTGGTGCATCTGAAGTCCCAAATCCCAAGGGTCATACCCAAGGACAAGTCCGGCAACCTCCTCATAGGTGAATACAGGGATTCCGTGGCCGTTTTCTCCATAGGTTTTACCCTCCATTTCAGCTATTACATATTGCCAACGGTCAAGAAAATATGGACAGCCGGGGCAGTTGGTAATTATCATATCCGGTTTGTAAGGCTCCATGCTCTCAAACTTCTTGTGAGTGTTGGCCAAAGAGTAACCTCTGTTGCTCCTAATGTGGTATTGGCGGAAGCCATAGCCGCAACAGTGTCTCCTCTCAGGGTAATCTATCACTTCTCCTCCCCATGCTTCAATCATTCCGGCAAGTACATAAGGGTATTCTGCCCCTCCGACACTCTTGCTCGGGAACATTTTTCCGTAGTGGCATCCAATGTGCTCAACAACTCTTAGAGGCTCGCCCGTTTTTTTATTTATAAGCTTATATTTGGCCTGTTCGGCAATCAGGTTGCGGTATTTGTATATTATGTCACTTGCGTGGGCAAGGTATTTTGGCTTGGCAAACTCAAGACGGCAGGTTTCCCAAAGGTTTTCCCTAATTTTTGCCTCAAGTTGGGGAAATTCATGCCATGTCTCAAGTGTCTCTGTATATAAGCCGAACGAGGTTATACATGAGCATACATAGTTCTCATAACCGTATTTGTGCATCAGGGCGAATTGCCTTGCAATAATGGTCATGGAGGTCTCCTGAGGAATGGTGTCACAATGGTACGCTATTCCTCCGCAGGTGGTATGGTGCTCTGTCTCAAAGAAATCCTTCCCCAGCTTGTTCCTGGTTATGTCCAGGAAAGTCTTCTCACTGGCAGGAAAAAGGTTCTGTCTGATACAGCTCCTTACATAAAAGTAGTGGTCATCGGGAATCTCCTTCTGATAATCACTCCATATTTTCTGTTTTCCTTGGTATATCATCTTTTTAGTTTTCTATTGGTTCAAATGCTCCTTTTCAGAGACGTTGAATACATGGTTGAAGTATTCGTCGGGAGTAAGGTCCATCTCTTTTGCCTTCTCCATGGAGCAGCGGTTAATGGTCTCAATCCTTTTTGTTGCTCCGGTGTGGTCAAAGATCCTTTTCAGCTGGTCAAGATCTTCCTGAGGTATCTTTCTGAGAGCTCCAGGACCTTCTCCATCCAGATTTGCACCATTACGCTCATATACATCATCCATATTCTGTTCAATCCACTCCCAAACAGGTCCGGCCTCCGGGTGGTCTGCTGATTTGAAGGTTCTGGCATATACACAGTAGCCGTAATTGAGGATGTTTTCAGACATTATTTTTGTGAGTGCATATTGTTGTCTTCCCTTCTCGCTGTGTGTAAAATAGCCCAATTCCATTGAGAGGTTCCTCAGGGCCATAATTATCAGCCCCGGTGCATTTTTACGGGGACACCTTGTAAGGCATGACATGCACTCTCCGCAATACCAGATTGTCTCACTCTTAAGAAGCTCTTCAATCTGTGCCTCATCCTTGCTCTGTACAATATCCACTATCCTGCGCGGATCATATTTGTAGAACTCCGCTGCAGGGCAAATTGCTGTACATGTACCACAATTGATACACGCTTTCAGCCCTTCCTTTATTCTGTAGTCTTCTGTAAGCAAGTCATATAATTTTGCCATGATTCAATATTTTGCCGTTTAATATTCTATTTCAGAAGGGTATTTCCCTTTCTTTGCAAGAGCCAACAAATCTGTATCCTCATTCATATTCTCGGCCATTTTGCTGAGAACCTTTATGAATACTGCAATCTCCTCCTGAGGAATATCTTTTATTACATAGTTTACTGCATTTATTGCAACCTCTGTCACCTTCTCTTTAATCTCCCATGCTGCAGGGGTAAGCTCTATAAGATTCTGGCGTCTGTCTTTCTTGTCAGCAACACGCTGTACAAGACCTTTCTTCTCAAGCCCGTCTATAAGTTTGACAATGGAGTTCTTGTCCTTCATCAAGTTTAGGGAGAGTTGCTGCTGGGACATTGTCCCCTCGTTCCATAGGGCATCCATAACCAGAAACTGCTCCGGTGTAATATTAAACCCTTCATCCTGCAAAATGTTTGAAATATATTGCTTTGTCCTGTTGTGCACAAAGTTTAGAAATACACCTATCTGTTTATTGAGTATCATATTTTATAGTAAAATGGTTTACATTACGCAAAAGTAATAAATTTATAGTGCCAAAAAGCAAAAGGAGGATGACTTTTACTGTCATCCTCCTTTAATTTATCATAAACATTCTGTTACAATGCCGATAGTGAGAGCCAGATAAATGCAATGTATATACATACGAGCAATCCCCCCTCTATCCTGTCAATTTTCTTTTTCTTGAATGTAAATGCAAACAGGAATACCAGCAGGGCACTGAGCATCAGGGTTATAAGGTCTTGTGGCTTTACACCGTTCATTACCAGCGGATGGATGGTGGCACTTCCTCCAAGGATAAGGAAAATGTTGCTCACATTGGAGCCAATAACATTTCCAAGGGCCTGGTCTGTATTTTTCTTTATAGCCGCTACAATGCATGAGGCAAGTTCTGGAAGAGAAGTTCCCCCTGCAACAATGGTCATGGCAATTACAGCATCAGAAATTCCAAGTTTGCGGGCCAATGAAGAAGCTGAGTTAACAAACATGTCTCCACCAAATACCAGCCCACAGAGTCCTCCAAGGACCATTATGATTGCAAGCCATACAGGAGTCACCTTTTTCCTTCCCGACAAATTATTGTCATTTGAGCTGTCGGGAAGAGAATTGTCTGCTGTAGGGGAATTTGTATGCAGAGAACTTCCTGCTGCAGATGTGCTGGAATAGATTGTATAGGCCATAAAGATTCCAAACATGCACAAAAGCATGATTCCGTTTACTCTGGTGATGGTGTTTGCTGTTGTTCCGTCCAATATTGTGGAACATCCCATTACGCATAGGACAAAAGCTGCCAACAGTGAGAAAGGAATATCTTTTTTAATGTTGTTTGAGGTTAGGGCAATAGGAGAGAGGAGGGCTGTGCATCCCAATATCATTAAGGTATTGAACATGTTTGAACCCAAAACATTTCCAACTGCCATGTCTGCATTCCCTTTAATTGCTGATGCAAAACTAACTACCATCTCTGGGGTGGATGTCCCAATACCCACAATGGTCATTCCAATTATAAAATCGGATAGTCCGGCCCTTTTTGCAATTGCACTGGCTCCATCTACAAGATAATTGGCGCCTATAATAATAAGCGCCAATCCTATAATTAAAAGTAATATATCCATATATTATCTGTACTCATCCCAACTCTTAATCTGAATTTTCTCAAGCGGAACATTACAGAATGCGTTGATGAATGCACTTGCAAGACGGGCATTTGTAATTAGTGGAATATTGAAATCCACAGCAGCACGTCTTACCTTGTAACCGTTCTCCAACTCCTCCTGGGTAAGGTTCTTAGGAATGTTTACAACCATATCTATCTGTTTGTTTGTAAGCATATCCATTGCCTGAGGCTCCATAGAAGGCTCTGTTGGCCAATATACTCTGGTAGCAGGGATATTGTTCTCTACAAGATATTTCCATGAACCGCCGGTTGCAAACAAACTGTAACCTTTGTCTGCAAGCATTTTGGCAGCTGAAAGAAGCTCTGCCTTTTGTCTTGCATCTCCTGTAGAAAGAAGTATGTTCTTCTGAGGAATCTTGTAGCCTACAGAAAGCATGGATTTGAGGATAGCCTCGTTGGTGTCATCACCCAAACAGCCTACCTCACCTGTAGAAGCCATATCCACACCAAGGACAGGGTCTGCTTTAAGCAAACGGGCAAATGAGAACTGTGAAGCTTTGATACCTACGTAATCCAAGTCAAACGCACTCTTGTTAGGAATCTCGTACGGCTGGCCGATCATAGCTTTTGCTGCAAGTTCAATGAAGTTTATCTTAAGTACTTTGGATACAAATGGGAAACTTCTTGATGCTCTAAGGTTACACTCAATAACCTTAATGGCATTCTCTTTTGCAAGGAACTGGATATTGAAAGGACCTGTAATCTGAAGAGCCTGAGCAATCTTACGGGCAATCTTCTTTATTCTGCGGGCTGTTTCAATATATAGTTTCTGAGGAGGGAACTGGATAGTTGCATCTCCCGAGTGGACACCTGCAAACTCAATGTGCTCTGAGATAGCATAGGCAATAACCTCACCTTTGTCTGCAACTGCGTCAAACTCAATCTCCTTAGCGTTCTGGATGAACTCACTTACAACAACAGGATGCTTCTTTGAAACGTTTGCAGCAAGGTTAAGGAACTGCTCAAGCTCAACCTTATTTGAACATACGTTCATTGCTGCACCCGAAAGTACATAAGATGGTCTTACAAGAACAGGGAAACCAACTTTATCTACAAACTCGTAAACATCAGACATTGTAGAAAGCTCTTTCCACTTAGGCTGGTCTATCTCAAGGGTATCCAGCATAGATGAGAATTTGTGTCTGTCCTCTGCGTTGTCTATATATTTAGCCTGGGTACCAAGGATGTTTACACCGTTGGCATCGAGTTTAAGTGCAAGGTTGTTAGGAATCTGTCCACCTACAGATACTACCATACCGTGAGGATTCTCCAAATCGTGGATATCCATAACACGCTCATATGTAAGCTCATCAAAGTAGAGCCTGTCACACATGTCGTAGTCTGTAGATACTGTTTCAGGGTTGTAGTTTATCATTACACCTCTCCAACCGCATTTCTGGATTGTAGTAAGGGCGTTTACGCTACACCAGTCAAACTCAACGGAACTACCAATCCTATATGCACCAGAACCAAGCACAATAATTGATTTCTTGTCATCTGCAAACTCAATGTCGTGTTTGTCTCCGCTATATGACAAGTACAGGTAGTTGATTTTTGCAGGATACTCACCGGCAAGGGTATCTATCTGTTTTACAACAGGAAGGATGCCCAATGATTTCCTGTATTTTCTTATAGTTGCACTACCAAGGTCGGAATCCTGTGCTGTAAGCTCCTTTAGAACAAGTCTTGCAATCTGGAAATCTGAGAATCCCTGGCGTTTTGCCTTTTTCATAAGGTCGTAGCCCAACTCCTCGGTGCTGTTTAGAGCCATAAGCTCTTTACCGGTGATAATGATATTGTATAGCTTGTCCAAGAACCATTTGTCAATTTTTGTAAGCTCGTGGATCTGCTCAACTGTATAGCCGGCATTGAATGCTTTTGATATTACAAAAATACGGTTGTCGGTAGGTTGGCGAAGTGCTTTGTCAATGTCATTTACAACAATCTCCTTGTTTGCGACAAAGCCGTGGGCACCTTGTCCTATCATACGGATACCTTTCTGGATAACCTCCTCAAAAGTACGGCCAATAGACATAATCTCACCAACACTCTTCATTGAAGAACCAATCTCACGGCTCACACCCTGGAATTTTGAAAGGTCCCAACGTGGCATCTTACATACTATGTAGTCGCAAGAAGGCTCCATAAATGCAGGGGTAAGACCGTTTGCAGAGTTCTTGAGCTCAAACAAACCGTAACCCAAGCCAATCTTTGCTGCTACAAATGCCAAAGGATAACCTGTAGCTTTTGATGCCAATGCAGAAGAACGGCTCAAACGGGCATTGATCTCAATTACCCTGTAATCCTCACTCTCAGTATCAAATGCGTACTGTACGTTACACTCACCTACAATACCAATATGTCTTACGATTCTAATTGCAATATCTCTAAGTTTATGCAACTCTGAGTTTGTAAGGGTCTGACAAGGGGCAACCACAATACTCTCTCCGGTGTGGATTCCAAGAGGGTCGAAGTTCTCCATGTTACATACTGTAACGCAGTTGTCATATTTGTCCCTTACAACTTCAAACTCAATCTCTTTCCAACCTTTTAGAGATTTCTCCACCAAAACTTGTGGTGAGAAAGTGAATGATTTCTCGGCAAGTTTTACCAACTCCTCCTCATTGTTGCAGAAACCTGAACCCAAACCTCCCAAAGCATAAGCTGCACGGATAATTACAGGATAACCAAGCTCTTTTGCTGCAGCAACTGCATCTTCCAAGTTCTCTACAGCGTGGCTCTTGATGGTTTTGACATCAATCTCATCGAGTTTTTTGTTGAAAAGCTCACGGTCCTCAGTATCCATGATAGCCTGTACAGGGGTGCCAAGAACCTGAAGATTGTATTTTTCAAGGATACCTGTCCTGTAGAGCTCAACTCCACAGTTAAGTGCAGTCTGGCCGCCAAATGCAAGAAGGATACCCTGAGGCTTCTCTTTCTTGATAACCTGCTCCACAAAGTAAGGGGTGACAGGAAGGTAATATATTTTGTCTGCAACACCCTCTGATGTCTGTACTGTTGCAATATTAGGATTTATAAGGATTGTCTCTATTCCCTCGTCCTTCATGGCCTTGATAGCCTGTGAACCGGAATAATCAAACTCACCGGCCTCACCAATTTTAAGTGCACCGGAACCTAGAAGTAGTACTTTGCTAATTTTCTCCATTGTATATTACAACATTTTAATGAATTCGTCAAATAGGAACTCTACACCGTCCGGCTGGAACTGTATAGAGAAGAACGGCTTGCTCTTGTGTCTGATACCCTCATTGCTGCCGTCATTGAGATTCTCGAACATAGGCTCCCAGTCAGCACCCAAGGTGGTTGTATCCAAAGCGTAGCCGTGATTCTGGGTAGTAATGTAGCAGGTTGTGGTACCTGTTTTTCTAACCGGCTGGTTCTGGCTTCTGTGACCGAACTTCAATTTTACTGTTTGTGCTCCTGCAGCCTTGCCAAGGAGCTGGTTTCCCATACAGATTCCAAAAATTGGCTTGCATTTGTCCATTGCAACCTTAATGTTCTCCACAGCATCTGTGCAGAAATCCGGATTGCCAGGACCGTTTGAGATGATAAGTCCGTCGTACTCCATCTGGTTGAAATTGTAGTTCCATGGAACTCTTACAATCTCAATATCTTTGTTGATTAGAGTTCTGAGAATGCTGGTCTTTACTCCGCAATCCAAAAGGACAACCCTTTTTCCTTTACCCTCATTATATTTTATAACCTCTTTGCAGCTTACTTCGTCCACAAGGTTAATCACATTAGGGTTTACACATGAAAGTTCTGCATTGCAGTCCTCAAGGACAATCTTACCCATCATTGAGCCATTGTCTCTGATAATTTTAGTAAGCTCTCTTGTGTCTATACCAAAAATGCCTGGAATCTGGTTCTCCTTTAACCATTGGTCCAAACTTTTTGCAGCGTTCCAGTGGCTGTATTTAAAAGAATAGTCAGATATTACCAATGCTTTAACCTGGATTTTATCTGACTCAAAATATTTTGAAATACCGTTTTCAAGTTCATCTGCAGGAACTCCGTAGTTACCTATGATAGGATAAGTTACACAAAGAATCTGACCGGAGTATGAAGGGTCTGTAAGAGACTCGGGATACCCGACCATAGCGGTGCTGAAAACAACCTCACCACATGCAGGCTGATCATAGCCAAAGGAAAATCCCTGAAATTCAAGGCCGTTTTCCAACACTAGTTTTGCTTTTCTAATTGACTGCATTTGTATATATATGTATGGGTTTAACAAAATCGGACAAAGTTACCTATTTTAAATCTTTTTTGCAATATAATCGGCCCCCTTCGTGACGGAAAATTTTTACAATTTCTCCACGCCCGGCATAACCGGTTTGTATGGAAGCCTGATAAATTTTTCCATCCACCTCCACATACCCCTGGGGCTTCAGGTCATTTGTTACAACACCCTCTTTCCCCACAAGAGCGTCCAACCCCTCTTTTTCAACCCCAACAAACCCTTCTTTTCCCGACGAAAGGTCTGTTTTCAGTGAAATGTGTGAAAACATTTTTGTAGGGTAAAGTTTTGATGCGAGGTATATGGATATAAGCAGCATGCTTGTGGTGGAGACAAGCACAATTGCAAACGGTTTTACAAGCGGTTTGAGGTTCCATCCGCCGGTTTCAAATACTATATCGTTGTCTATCATTGCAAATGCAAGGGTTACAATGATAAGGATAAATCCGCTGATTCCAGCCACACCAAACCCCGGTATTGCAAAAATCTCCAGCAGTAGAAGTATGATTCCAACAAAGAACAGCACTATTTCCCAGTTTTGGACCAATCCTTCAATATATAAAGGTGTAAAATAAAGCACCACTCCCACAATTGCCGCTATCAGAGGGAATCCTATCCCAGGGCTCTGGAGTTCAAAGTAGATGCCTCCAATGATGAGCATCAGTAGGAGCCCCTGTATAACAGGGTTAAGGAAGAAGTAGATAATTTTATCAAGTGTGGAAATCTTATGCTCCGTAATGGTATATTGTCCCATTTCTCCCACAAGGTGTTTTGCAACCTGATCCATGTTTTCTGCCATCCCCTCGCAATAGTTGTTGGCTATGGCCTCTGCAGGGGTGAAGCTGAGAACGCTGTCTGCACTCACCATTGCCTGGGCAAGCTCAGGGTCCCTCTTCGGGTGGCATTCTGCTGTGGAACGCATCATTGCCCTCATGAATGACTGGTATTTGTCGGGAAGAACATTTCCGCTCTGATCCACTACAGTGGCTGCCCCAATGGAACTTCCGCTGCTCATGTAGATTGAGTCGCAGGCAATGGAGATAAGGGCTCCGGCAGAGGCTGCCTGGTTGTTTATAAAAGCTACAACAGGGATAGGGGAGCGCAATATTGCTGTCCTTATGGAGTCTGCTGCATCCAGAGCTCCCCCATAGGTGTTAAGGTTGAGGATGCAGTAGTCTGCCCCTTGTTCCTGTGCCCCTTTGAGAGCATCTGTGAGCATCCTTGCAGAGGACTTGTCTATCTCTTTATGCAATTTTATTACATAGAGGTTTTTCTGTATCTCTTCCTTTCCGTATAATATTGTCCCAAAGAGGAGTGCAAATGTTGCAACAAGTATTGTTTTTAATGAATTTTTCATGTGTTACAGCTTTATCTCGCCAATTTAAGAATAATTTTTATATTTGTGGCTACTGTTACTGAATTTATAACACTTAACAATATTAAAACTATGGAGATTAAAAGAATGTTCCTTGCAGCTGCCGGTTTGTTGCTGTCGGGAGTAATGGTTGCCCAGAGTTATGGCTGGCATCCTGATGATGAGAATTTTGCTGAGAGCTGTACATCCATCATGGTGGGCAAGAAAGCAAGTTCTGACGGTTCTGTAATGACTGCACACTCTTGTGACTCAAATTACCGTACATGGCTCTCTATGGAGGAGAGCAAGACTTTCAAACCTGGCGAGTTGCAGGCAATTTATTGGGGCCTTTTGCACAATGAGGAGAGAGATGATATGCGCAATGTGGAGAAAAAGGGTGAGATTCCTGCTCCAACAGTTCCAACAAACAGATTCCTTAATGTTGCATACCCTTGTATGAATGAGAAACAGCTTGCTATTGGTGAGACTACAACTGTAGGCAGAAAGGAACTAAGAAGAAATGACGGTTTGTTTATGATTGAGGAGCTTGAGAGAATTGCTCTTGAGAGATGTTCAACTGCAAGGGAGGCTATTGCACTTATGGGAGCATTGGCTGAGGAGTATGGATATGCAGATGGAGGCGAGTGTCTTACAGTTGCAGATAAAAATGAGGTTTGGCACTTTGAGATTTACGGTAGCGGCAAGCTGCCTGAAAACCCTAAGGCAAAGAAATCAAAGAAAGCACCTGTAGATAAACCTGGCGCACTTTGGGCAGCACAGAGGATTCCTGATGACCATGTGGGTGTTTCTGCCAATATCCCAAGAATTGGAAAGATTGATTTTAATGATCCCGACAACTTCATGTATGGAACAAACCTAAGAGAGCGCTCCAAAGCCATAGGTTATTGGGACGGAGAGGGTGACTATGTTTTCTGGAAAGTTGTACATGACGGCAAAAAACCTTTCTCTGTGAGAGAGTATTGGGTTCTAAGCACTCTTGCGCCATCTTTGAACTTGAAATATGATGCGGATGAGATTCCTTTCTCTGTAAAACCTGAGAAGAAAGTATCTCCAGAGGATATGTTCGCATTTTATAGGGAGACTTATGAGGGTACTGAGTTTGACCAGGTGAAAAATCTTAATGTGGAGGTGAGCAGAAAGAAAGTGGAGAATGGTGAGACCGTATTCTACAAAGAGATGGCTCAGCCTGTTTCTACCTTTATGCCTGGTGATATGAGAGATCTTCTTAACCACATCAAACCTGGCGTGACAGAGAGAATCAGAACCATTGCTGTTATCCAGTGCTCATACTCACACATAATGCAGTGTCGTGACTGGTTGCCTGATGAGATTGGTGGTGTTGCATATTTTTCATTTGACAATCCTGCACAGAGTCCAAGAATACCTATTTATGCAGGTGTAACCAAATTGCCTAAAGATTGGGGCGTGTGTGGCCAGCACAGATACCGTGAGGATGCTGCTATCTGGTCTTACAGGGAGACAAACAGAATTGCAACCATCAGCTGGGGCAAAACCAGACATTTGCTTGAGGAGCAGGTTGCAAATTATGAGAAACAGATGATGAGGGAGAATGCCCTTATTGAGAAGGAGGTTGCACAGCTTCTTAAAGAGGGTAAAAAAGAGGAGGCTACAAAGGTTCTGAATGATTATACTCAGAAATATGCATCATCTACAGCAAAGACTTGGGAGGACTTGAAGGCAGAGCTTTGGACCATCTTTGCACGTAGTATGTAACAAATTGTAACTTTTTTAAAAATATTTTAATTTTATAGAACAACATATCAAAAAGTTTTATAGCTTTGCATCCGTTCGTTAAAGAATAAACAACAGATTTTATATCTATGGAAAACACTAACCTCAATAGTATGTCAATTAGACGAATTAGCCTGATAGGCAGCATTTTGCAGTCTATTGCTATTATTATTGTGGTGTCCGTGATTATTATCATTCCGTAATGGTATAGAATCCTTTAAGTAATAAATTAAAACCTGCTTAATGGATTTTACATTTAAGCAGGTTTTTTTATTTGGATTATAAACTGTAAGCAAAATGGAGCTTAGAAGCAATAAAACTTTAGAAGGAAGAAAGATGGCGGGTGCCAGAGCCCTTTGGAGAGCAAACGGGATGAAAAGGGAGCAGTTTGGCAAGCCGGTGATAGCTGTAGTGAACTCTTTTACACAGTTTGTTCCCGGTCATGTACATCTTCATGAGATTGGTCAATTTGTTAAGAGTGAGATAGAAAAGGCAGGTTGTTTTGCCGCAGAGTTCAATACCATAGCAATTGATGACGGTATTGCAATGGGGCATGACGGCATGCTTTATTCTTTGCCATCAAGAGAGATTATAGCAGATAGCGTTGAGTATATGTGCAATGCACATTGTGCGGATGCCATGATCTGTATTTCAAATTGTGATAAAATTACCCCAGGTATGCTTATGGCAGCCATGAGACTCAATATTCCGGCTGTTTTTGTATCCGGAGGTCCTATGGAGGCAGGAAAGGTTAAAGGTACAGATTGCGACCTTGTGGATATTATGGTAAAAGGTGCGGCACCGGATGTTACAGATGAGGATTTGAAAGAGTATGAGGAGTTTGGGTGTCCTACATGCGGATGTTGCTCAGGTATGTTTACTGCAAATTCCATGAACTGCCTTACAGAAGCATTGGGACTTGCACAGGTTGGCAACGGTACAGTGCTTGCAACTCATGCAAACAGAAAGGAGCTTTTCCGTAAAGGTGCTCAGCTTATAGTTGAATTGGCAAATGAGTATTATTTCAAAAATAATGAATCTGTCCTTCCCCGATCTATAGCAACAAAAGATGCATTTGAGAATGCAATGAAGCTTGATATTGCTATGGGCGGTTCTACAAACACCGTATTGCATCTTCTTGCAATTGCACATGAGGCAGGTGTTGGTTTTACAATGAAAGATATTGACAGACTCTCTAAAGAGGTTCCTGTATTGTGTAAGGTAGCCCCTAACAGCAGCTACCATATCCAGGATGTGAACAGGGCTGGCGGCATTATGGGAATTATGAGGGAGCTTGCTAAAGGTGGCCTTCTCAAAACAGATGTTGCCCGTGTGGATTATCATACATTGGAGAGTGCGTTGGCAGCAGACAATTCAGCTCTTTGCGCTTCTGCCCCTTGTGGAGTACGTACAGTCAAACTTGGAGAGAATGAGAGTTTGTATAAAGAACTTGATACAGACAGACAGAATGGTTGTATAAGGAGCCTTGAGAATGCATACTCAAAAGATGGTGGTCTGGCAGTTCTTTACGGAAACATTGCTCCTAAAGGGTGTATAGTAAAGACTGCGGGTGTAGCTGAGAATATCCTTAAGTTCAAAGGTACTGCAGTAGTGTTTGAGAGTCAGGAGGATGCGGTAAACGGTATTCTTGGAGGAAAGGTTAAGAAAGGTGATGTGGTTGTGATAAGATATGAGGGTCCTAAGGGTGGCCCTGGAATGCAGGAGATGCTTTATCCAACCTCTTTCCTCAAAAGCATGAAGCTGGATAAGGATTGCGCCCTGATTACCGACGGCCGATTCTCAGGTGGAACAAGCGGTCTTTCAATTGGTCATGTCTCTCCTGAGGCTGCAAATAAAGGGCCTATAGCATTTATAGAGGATGGAGACACTATTTTAATTGATATCCCTGCAAGAAAAATAGATGTGGAACTTTCTGAGAAGGAGCTTGAGATCAGAAGAGAAAAACTTGAACAGGAAGGGGGCTACAAACCAAAACAGAGGGAGAGAAAAGTGAGCAAGGCACTTAAAGCGTATGCTTCCCTTGCAGGTAGTGCAGATATAGGTGGCGTTAGAGTTATTGAGTAATTGAGACAGATGATGGAAACTAAGAGAATGACGGGAGCTGAGGCTCTTATGAATACATTTCTGGATGAAGGAATAGATACGATATTTGGATATCCTGGCGGTACAATTATGCCTGTGTATGACAAGTTGTACGATTATATGGGTAAATTGAATCATGTTCTTGTAAGACATGAGCAGGGTGCTGTACACGCTGCTGAGGGTTATGCAAGGAGTACAGGTAAAGTGGGTGTGTGTATGGCTACAGCGGGCCCTGGTGCAACTAACTTCATTACAGGTATTGCAGATGCCATGATGGATTCCACCCCTGTTGTTTGTATTACTGCACAGGTTAATGCAGACAAATTGGGAACAAATTTCTTTCAGGAGGCTGATATGATTGGAATTACCATTCCAATTACAAAATGGAGCTATCAGATATCCAAAGCAAGTGAGATTCCTACAGTTATGGCTCAGGCATTCCATATTGCCCAGAGTGGCAGACCTGGTCCGGTACTTATAAGCCTTACCAGAAATGCACAGGTGGAGATGATGGATTACTGCTATAATAAGGAGGAGGCTGTGAAGCTTTTGGGCAAAGAGATATTTGTGGCGGAGACTAAATTGCTGGATAAAGTTGATGAGGCTGCCAATGACCTTAACAATGCACAGAGGCCTCTTATTATTGCAGGGCATGGCGTAATTATATCGGGAGGATGTGAGAAATTGAAAGAGTGTGCGGATAAGGCTAATATTCCAGTAGCGGTTACCCTCCTTGGTATGAGTGCGATTGAGCAGCATGACCCTAATTTTGTGGGAATGGTGGGAATGCATGGAAATGTCGCCCCTAATGTGATGACCCAGAATGCGGATGTGATTCTTGCAATTGGAATGCGTTTTTCTGACAGGGTTACCGGAGAGGTAAAAGGTTATGCCCCTAAAGCCAAGATTATCCACGTGGATATTGATATGGCAGAGTTTGACAAGAATGTTAAGGCTCATCTGGCTGTTCAGAGTGATGCAAAGGTATTCCTTGATGCTTTGTGCAGCAAGCTTGTATATAAGGAGAGGGATGAGTGGTTCCAGCTTTATAAGGATAAGAGAGCTTTTGAGCTTGAGAATGTGATGGGACCGCAGCTTAACTCAGATACACTTACAATGGCACAGGTGGTAAATGCTGTTACATCTGTAGGGGAGAATCCAAAAGTGATTGTTACAGATGTGGGTCAGAATCAGATGTTTGCAGCAAGATATGCAAAATTGAGTGCAACAAGGGGATGGGTGACATCCGGTGGCCTTGGAACAATGGGATTCGGCCTTCCTGCAGCAATTGGTGCCAAAGCCGGCAATCCGGAGTGTGATGTGGTTCTCTTCTCCGGCGATGGCGGTCTTCAGATGAACATACAGGAGCTTGGTACTATTCTTCATACCGGTATTCCAGTAAAGATAGTTCTTATGAACAACTCATATTTGGGAATGGTAAGACAGTGGCAGGAGCTGTTCTTTGACAGAAGATACTCATTTACCCACCTTGTCAATCCTGATTTTAAAACCCTCTCTGCAGCATACGGTATCAAATACGCCAGAGTTGAGAAGGCAGAGGAGCTGAAAGGGGCGGTAGAGCAGATGATGCAGCACAACGGACCTTTCTTCCTTGAGGCAGCTATGATAGAGCAGGAGAATGTATTCCCGATGATTCCTGCAGGTAAAACATTGAATGATATAATTTTTGAATAAGATATGGAAAAGTTTACAGTTAGAGCAGAAGGAAAGGACAGACTTGATGTCCTTAACAGAATATCCACTCTGTATTTGCAGAAGAGTATTCAGGTGGAGAGTCTTGAGTTTACAAGAACAGCTCCTGAGCAGGGTGAGTACAAGATTACTTGCCTTTCTGATAGTAAAGAGCTTATTGAGAGAATTGTAAGCCAGATAAAGAATATTGTAGAGATTAAAAAAGCATATATCAATTAAAATACACATATAGAACTATGGCAAAATTGAATTTTGGTGGTGTAGAGGAGCAAGTTGTTACCCGCGCCGAGTTTACTTTGGAGAAAGCAAGAGAGGTATTGGCTAATGAGACAATAGCAATTATAGGTTATGGCGTTCAGGGCCCTGGTCAGGCACTTAACCTTAAAGATAATGGATTCAATGTTATTGTAGGACAGAGAAAAGACTCAAAAACTTGGGATAAGGCTGTAGCTGACGGCTGGGTTCCTGGTGAGACTTTGTTTGAGATTGAGGAGGCTTGCCAGAAGGCTACCATCATTGAGTACCTTCTTTCAGATGCAGGTCAGATTGCAGTATGGCCTACAGTTAAAAAACACCTTACTACCGGTAAGGCACTTTATTTCTCACATGGCTTTGGTATCACTTACAATGACCGTACAGGTATTGTTCCACCAGCTGATGTAGATGTTATCCTTGTTGCTCCTAAAGGTTCAGGTACTTCACTCAGAAGATTATTCCTTGAGGGAAGAGGCTTGAACTCTTCATACGCAATCTATCAGGATGCTACAGGCAAAGCTTATGACAGGGTAATTGCACTTGGTGTAGGTATTGGCAGCGGTTATTTGTTTGAGACAACTTTCAAACGTGAGGTTTACTCAGACCTAACAGGTGAGCGCGGTTCATTGATGGGTGCTATCCAGGGATTGTTTGCAGCTCAGTACGAGACATTGAGAGAGAACGGCCACACCCCTTCAGAGGCATTCAATGAGACAGTAGAGGAGCTTTCACAGAGCCTTATGCCTCTAATTGCAGAGAACGGTATGGACTGGATGTACGCAAACTGTTCTACTACAGCACAAAGAGGTGCTTTGGACTGGTGGAAAAAATTCCGTGATGCTACCAAACCTGTATTCACCGAGCTTTACAATGAGGTGAAATGCGGTAATGAGGCTCAGATTTCAATTGACTCAAACAGCAAACCAGACTATAGAGTTAAACTTGAGGCAGAGCTTAAAGAGCTTAGAGAGAGTGAGATGTGGCAGGCTGGCCAGACTGTAAGGTCTTTGCGTCCAGAGAATAACTAATTTAAAAGATAATGGAGCAAACGCAATATTTTCCGCAGTTGCACAGTATCTCACAGGCAAAGATAACGTTGGGGGAGATTATTGCCCCAACGCCTCTTGCCGGTAACCCATATCTGTCGGGAAAATACAATTCAAATGTTCTGCTTAAAAGGGAGGATTTGCAGATTGTACGCTCTTATAAGATAAGGGGTGCCTACAATAAGATCCGCAGTTTGTCTGCGGAGTTGGCACAGGCGGGTGTTGTTTGTGCAAGCGCTGGTAATCATGCCCAAGGAGTGGCTTTTTCTTGTAATAAGCTCAATATCAAAGGGTATATCTATATGCCCAAAACAACCCCTAAGCAGAAGATAGAGCAGGTGAGGATGTTTGGCAATGGTAATGTTGAGATCATTCTTTTTGGAGATAACTTTGACGAGGCCAACCAGCAAGCAAAACTTTATGCACAGCAGGAGGGAAAGACTTTTATCCCACCTTTTGATGACCCGCAGATTATAGAGGGACAAGCTACCATTGGAATGGAGATCCTCAACCAGGCCACAGATAAGATAGACTATATCTTTATCCCGATAGGTGGTGGCGGCCTTGCCTCAGGACTTGGAGCTTGCATAAGACAGATGAGCCCAAACACAAAACTTATTGGTGTTGAGCCGGCAGGTGCCTGTGGTATGAAAGAGTCATTCAAAGCAGGAGAGGTGGTTGAGCTGGGGAAGATAGATACCTTTGTAGATGGTGCAGCTGTAAGGAAAGTGGGAAATTATACATACAATATCTGCAAACAGGTACTTGATGATATAGTAACTGTTCCTGAGGGTGCTGTATGTTCTACAATTCTTGAGATGTACAATAAGAATGCGATGGTTGTAGAGCCTGCAGGGGCACTTGCAGTTGCCGCTTTGGAGTTGTATAAAGAGAAGATTGAGGGCAAAAATGTAGTGTGCATTGTGAGCGGTAGTAACAATGACATTACCAGAATGGAGGAGATAAGGGAGCGTTCTCTTCTTCACAGAGGGTTGAAACACTACTTTATAGTAAGGTTCCCGCAAAGGGCCGGTGCTTTAAGAAGCTTCATTACAGATGTCATTGGACCTAAAGATGATATCACACATTTCTCATATACAAAGAAAACAAGCAAAGAGAGGGGGCCGGTTGTAATTGGAATTGAGCTGTCAGACCCTGATGATCTTGCAACTTTGGAGAAAAATATGCTGGAGAACGGGTTTGCATATGAGTACCTTAATGACAAACCTCTTCTTTTTGAATTTTTAGTTTAACTGTAAATTTATTTAGCTATGAAAACTATTGACTGGACAAAATTGTCATTCTCATATTCAAAGACCAACACAGTATTGACATGCCTTTATAAAGATGGCAAATGGGGCCCTATAGAGAGCCAGAGTGCAGATTCTTTGAATCTTACAGTATTCTCTCCATCATTACACTATGGAATGTCATGCTTTGAGGGACTGAAAGCTTTCCGTGGAGCTGATGACAAGGTGAGAATCTTCCGTATGGACGAGAACGCAAAAAGAATGCAGAGCTCTGCAGGATTTTTGGGAATACCTTGCCCAGATGAGGAACTTTTTAAGAAAATGTGTGCACAGGCAGTAAAGGAGAACCTTGATTTCTTGCCTCCTTATGAGCTAAGAGCATCATTGTACATCCGTCCTATCCTTGTAACCACCATCCCTTCAATCAACCTTGTGCCACAGCAGGATGGTATCCTGTTTATGGTAATTACCCTTCCTGTAGGTTCATATGCAGGTAAAGTGCTTGATCCTATCAAGACCGTTATTGCAAGAGACTATGACCGTGCAGCCCCTAACGGCAGCGGCTCATTCAAAGTTGGAGGAAACTACGCATGTGCAATGTACGCAACCGGAGTAGCTGTAAAACTTGGCTACAAAGATGTATTGTTCCTAAACCCTGAGACCAAAAATGTGGATGAATTCTCATCAGCAAACTTCTTTGGAATAAAAGGCAACAAATACATCACTCCAGACGCAAAAACAGTACTTCCGTCAATCACCAACAAATCTTTGAGACAGGTGGCTGAAGACCTTGGAATGGAGGTAGAAAGAAGAAATATCCCTGTAGAGGAGCTAAGCACATTTGAGGAGGTTGGACAATGTGGAACAGCGGTAGTAATTACCCCTGTAAAACAGATTGATGACAAAGAGACCCTTGCAGCTGAGACTGTAACCGCTTCATACGCATACGACTCAGAATGCGGTCCTAAGAGCCGCAAACTGTACGAAACCCTAACCGGTATCCAGTACGGCGAAATTGAGGACAAACACGGCTGGTGCACAATTGTAGAGGAGTAGGGGATAACCCCATCAAATAACAACGAATGAGGCCGGATTAAAATTACTTTGACCCGGCCTTATTCCTATTTAATCTGGATATTGGGTTACTTTTATAGTTGTGTAACTGTACCCGGCATACCCATAACACATTGCTTTTCTTTTCTTTTCTTTTCTTTTCCCCAGTTAAAGGTTTAGCTATGAAAATGAATTTGGATGTTGCAACATCATAATCAGGATCATCTACCGGTTTTATGATTAACCAATCATTTTCATATATAAAATTATAAAGGCTGTCGCCTATTGTTTTACCATCAGGATAAATTTCAAAACTGGAGAGGCGTCTATCACCACTTACATTTATTTCTCCACCTTCACTTGTAAACTCAATGTTTTTGGGATACCCCATACGAACCTCCTCAAATTGACAAGAGTTAAAAATAGCTATCAATGCTATAGGGATAATTCTTTTTACAACACTCAATTTCATAATGGTTTATCGTATGTTATGATTTTTAAATAGTTATTATAATGCAGCTCTTCTTCGTGCTCTGTTCCGGGATCTGGTTCCACAGTAGAGTCCTTTAGCTTAAATAAACCGGACACATAATAACCATTACTTTCTGTTCCCCATCCGAAATCACAATGCACCATGGATGATGTTTGTGTACTAACTGTTGTCTCAATCAATATGTTATTCTCATATACTCTCGTTGTAACAGTCCTTTCTTGAATTTTATATCCATCTATCAGCCAGCTATGACTTTTTAGAATATTTATGCCTGGAATAGATAATTTAACAGGTGATAAATCATTAAAAGGACTGCCTTGTGTCCAATAGCGAAATTCCGATAATATTGGAGAAACTTAGTAACCCTATCTCTCTCAATACCACTCTCAATACCACTCATTGCATCATATAGTACCGCTTCATCCATCGGAATAGTGAACTCATTAGATGCATGCTTTATGCAGTTATAATCAAAAAAATAATAAAATCAAAATATTACTATAATTCATATATCCTCAATCGTACAGGCAAGGCAAATATATAAGCAAAAACAAGAGTGACCTTTGAGTCACCCTCATCCTATATATATACGGCATTAATACTTTATCTTAAAATAGTCCAATGCTACCTTGTAGTAGTTCTGGGCAGTAAGGCAGGTATTTCAGTCGTTAAGCTATCGGCAAGTTATAGACAATAATTAAAACAAGTACAATAATATTTTGCCGATATCGGCAAGAAATAAATGCTAAAAAGAATTGAAGATAATATAGTTGTTCAATTGGCTGCACTTCCCCGCAGTGGAGCTGGACAAAATATTCCTGAGGGGCGTAGGCAATCATTGCGGATGAGCCGCAGGATTTCCGTCTGTTTGAACAAATGCCTGTGTGCATGAAAAACTGGGGCATTTGTGAGTCAGGAAATCTGGCTCAGCTGAAATAGATTGCTAGCCATACCGAAGGCTATTTTGGAGAGCTCCGCTGAGAGGGGAGAGCGAGGAAATTGTGCAGTATTGGGCTGTTTTCTGCACAAACTGAGGTGTTTTATGAGACTTTGTGCAGTTTTGGACTGTTTTCTGCACAAACTGAGGTGTTTTATGAGACTTTGTGCAGTATTTGGGGACT
>JAZNUT010000017.1:0-88874 GCA_045592425.1 Candidatus Egerieisoma sp. | reverse complement strand
GCGGGCGTGGCGTAATTGGTAGCCGCGCTAGACTTAGGATCTAGTGCCGAGAGGCGTGGGGGTTCGAGTCCCTTCGCCCGCACAAAAACCCAGCTTTTCAGCTGGGTTTTTTGTTTTGTGCAAAATCTGCCCAAATTTTGCACAAACTTCATTTTTTGGGGGCACTTTGTGCAATTCTGGGCACTTTTCTGCGCAAACTCAGTCCGCCAACGCAACTTTGCGCAATCCAAGGCCAATTTCTGCGCAAACCCAAACAAATGTCCACACTTTGTGCAGTTTTACCCCATTTTCTGCACAAACTCAGTTGATTTCCTCATGTTTGTGCAATTTGGAGAGGTTTTCTGCACAATCTCTATATTTTCTTGAGATAGGTAATTCTTCGTCCCCTATAATGACGGTATCTGAGGTATAACCGGTTATTACTTTTCTGTTTACCAGATATGAGCGGTGTATCCTGACAAACTTTTTACACAAGAGATCTTTCCATCTTGAGATATTCATTTTGGTCCTGTATGAAGATTCATCAGTTAGCCATACCATTACCTCCCTATCATTTGACTCAATATACTTTATCCTGAATATTTCTATAGTTACCTTTTTTCTCTCTGAAGTAAATTCAATCGTTTCTATTTAGTCTGGTTTTATAAACTTATGTTTAAGCAAATAGTTAAAAGCACAAAATGCCGCAATTGTAATTATAATTAAAGTTGGGTTAAGCATAAAAGAAGTGGTTCACAGGGCCATGGCCGTGGCCAATTGAGTAGTCTGCGCCGGAGATGATGGCCTGTTCTATGTATTTTTTTGCAGATTTTGCGGCCATTGTCAAATCTTCTCCTTTGGCGAGGGCTGCGGCAAAAGCGGATGAGAGTGTGCATCCTGTTCCGTGGGTGTTTTTGGTCTCCACACGCATTGAAGGGAGCAGTGTGATGGTACCATCCTCAACATTGTAGAAATAGTCGGTAAGGGTTGCTCCTGTAAGGTGCCCTGCCTTTAGCAGTACAGATACACCGTATTTGCCGGCCAGCTCTGTGGCAACCTCCTTAAAGTCACATTCTCCCGCAATTTTTCTCCCGATGAGTATCTCCGCCTCCGGTACATTTGGGGTAAGGACTCTGGCAAGGGGGAGCAAACGCTCCTTTATTACCTCCACAGCACTCTCCTCAATGAGCCTGTGCCCTGATGTTGATACCATTACCGGATCGAGTACCACATTTTTTATCCCGTATTGTTCTATTTTCTCTGCTACAATCTTTACAACCTCTGCAGAGTGGAGCATTCCTATTTTTATTGCATCTGCCCCAATATCGGACAAGACGGCATCTATCTGCCCCCCAAGGATATCCAACGGAATAGGGTGAACAGCCTGAACCCCAACTGTATTCTGAACCGTTACAGCTGTAATTGCAGATGCAGCAAAGCATCCCATTGCGCTTATTGCCTTAATGTCTGCCTGAATTCCGGCCCCTCCGCCAGAATCACTTCCGGCAATTGTAAGCACTCTAAAATATTTTTTCTTCATATTTTCTAAAAATGTTTGTATCCCATGAAATCCTGCTCCACAGGATTATTGTTTATACTCCATATCAGTTCTTTCCCCTCAATTATCTTCCCGATAGGATATATCGGGAATCCGACCTCTTTTTCCAATCCCTCCTCCGCTGTAAAGAGAAGTTCAAAATCTTCTCCACCCGCCACAGCGAGTTCATATATGTTCCAATTGTTCTCCCTGCCTACAGAAGAGAGCTCTTTTGAGAGAGGAATTTTATCCAATTCCACTACTGCCCCAACACTGGAGGCTTTCAGTATATGTCTCAAATCAGAGGCAATGCCATCTGAAATATCCATCATAGCCCCAACTTTGCCACATTGCAGAAGTTCCTTTCCCTCGTTTATCCGAGGAATTGGGCGTTTGTGGCGGTTTATGAGGGTTTCAACCTCCGGTCTCCTTTGTATCCCTTTGAGGATAGCCTGCAGGCCGGCTGCAGAATCTCCCAATACCCCTGTAACATAGATTGTCTGGCCAACTTTTGCCCCGTTACGCATAAGGCTTTTGCCATAAGGGCATTTGCCCAATATCCCAACATTAACGGCAATATCTCTGAGTGAGGATGTTGTATCACCTCCCAACAACGGTACATTATACAGTTTGCTTATTTGGGAGTATCCCTCAATGAATCTCTCACTCCATTCTCCCTGTGCATCTTTGGGGAGGGCAATTGAGAGGAATGTGGCAACCGGGGTCCCACCCATTGCTGCAATGTCGCTCAGATTTACTGCGGCAGCCTTCCAGCCCACATCTTCTGGGGAAGATTCCCCCCTGAGAAAATGGACACCCTCCATAAGGAGGTCGGTTGAAAAAAGCATCTGCTCTTCATCTGGAGGCAATACTGCACAATCATCTCCAATTCCTGTAAAATTGTCGGGAACAGGAAAATGCATTTTAATGTAATCTATGAATCCGAATTCTCCTCTTGCTTTCATATCCATTCATTCAGTGAATTTGTGTAATCATATTTTTTTGCCTGGGCAAAATAGCCATAATCCCAGAATGCATATTCGTACAGGGCTGATTTCAGATAAAAATAATCCATCCTGTCCAAAGTCTCCTTGTCTGCAGAGGCTGCCAATTTGTCTGTCATTTCCAGTACATGGTTTACACTGGTTGTAAATTGTTCATTCCCATATTCCAGTATCCACTCTTTGTATGGGTTCTCTTTCAGTTTGGCCTCTTTAAGGATATGTAATCCAACCCTGTTGTATATCCACATGCAAGGGAGTACGGCAGCGAGTGCTATACAGCGGTTGCCTGTGGCAATACCGTTGCAGATATGTTCATTATAGTCTGTTGTTACCTGAGAGGGGTCAACCGATGTGTTTATCCCATATTTTTCTATAAGCAGATCATGCATTGCTTTCTCACCCTCCATCCCCTCTTTTGCAAATGAGAGGAACAGCTCTTTGTCATCCTTGTCATCCATAAGCTCCGCAAGCATGAACATCTGGTGGTAGTAGTTCCTCAGGTATATTTCATCTTGGGCAATGTAGCGTCCAAATATTTCATCACTAAGGGTTCCACAAGAGAGGTCTTTTATAAATCTGTGCTCCAGAATGGCGTTGTAAATCTTTATGGATTTTTCCCATACTCTACTGCTCCATGAGCTGTTCCGGGAGGCCTCCACTATCTTTTTGAGTTCTGTTGTTGCCTTGGCTATCTCTGTGGCTGAGCAAATGGCACTTACAACAGCTACACCGTCTGTGCCTGCTGCCATGACATCACCTATTGTATTTGCATTCATCCCTCCAATTGCAACAGTAGGGTGTTTGGATAATTTTACAGCCTCCTTCAGGCCGTCCAGCCCGAACGGGGTAGCTGTGTCTGTTTTTGTTGGGGTGCCATATACCGGCGAGATTCCAATATAATCCACATCAAGGGAGTTGGCCTGTATGACTTCTTCCATATTCTCTACAGAGAGGCCTATGATCTTATTGGGGCCAAGAAGTTTTCTTGCCAGTTCATACGGCATATCTGACTGCCCTATATGTACTCCATCCGCATCTACTGCCAGGGCAACATCTACCCTGTCATTGATGATTAGAGGGACATTAAAGGGCTCAAGGATTTTCTTGAGTTTGAGGGCCAAGGTTATAAATTCACCGGTAGGGGTATCTTTCTCGCGAAGTTGCACCATAGTTGCCCCTGAGGCAACGGCTTCTTTTACAACCTCTTCCAGGCTGCGGCCAAGGGAAAGTGACCTGTCGGTGACCAAATATAGTTTTAAAGCATTTTTCATAGGTTGTCGGGAGTAAGGTTATATAATTCGTCCAAAAAGTTTATCTGCATTGAGCCGTTGCCTTTTGAGTATTCTGCTGCCCTTTCACCTGCAAGGCTCATCACTGCCATTGCGGCTGTGGCTGCAACCATGGGGTCCTTAACAACTGCGGCAAATGCCCCAACCAGGGCTGTGGATGTACACCCCATGCCGGTTACAGATGTCATTATGGGGTTGCCCCCCTCTACAGTATAAACCTGGGTTCCATTGGTTATGTAATCGGTTGCACCGCTTATTACCACTACTGCTTTGGTTTGGGTGGCCAGCATTTTTGCAGAATCCAAAGCATCTTTGCTGGATGCACTGCTGTCAACCCCTTTGCTCTTTACACTTGCATCCACAAGGGCCATAATTTCGCTTGCATTTCCCCTTATGATTGTTGGACGGCACTCCTGGATAATCTTTAGTGCTGCCTCTGTCCGCCAGGTAGTTGCACCGGCACCAACAGGGTCGAGGACAGTGGGAATACCTTTGCACAATGCTGCTTTTCCTGCAGCCAGCATCCCCTCAATCCATTTGTCATCCAGGGTCCCGATATTTATTACAAGAGCCCCTGCAATTGCTGTCATTTGTTCCATCTCGCTGGTCCAATGGGCCATAACAGGTGAAGCTCCAATGGCCAACAGAGCATTGGCAGAGTTGTTCATCACAACATAATTTGTGATGTTGTGTACCAGTGGTCCTCCAGATCTAACAGCTGCTATTGCAGCAGAAAGTATATCATTTGAAATTGTGGTTTTCATTTTTGTATCCTCATTATATATTCTCTATTGTATATGGCCCCAATCATTGCCGCTCCACCAAAGTTCAGTTTCTCCAGATATGGTACCATATCAAATGTAACGCCCCCCAAAGCTATCACTTTATCATCAATTATCCCAGAGGCAGAGGCTTTTTCCAACTCCTCTTTACTGAATCCCGATTTATATCCTGCTTTGGAAATACTGTCAAAGATAGGACTCAGAAACAGATAATCATACTCATCCTTATACTTTATAACCTCCTCAAAAGAGTGGCAGGAGCGGGTTTTGAACCCTTTGTAGTCATTGGGAAGAGTTGTTACATTCTTGTTTATATGAATCCCTTTGAGGGAGAACTCTTCATACAGCTGTGGGTAATCGTGTATTATGATTTTAACCCTTTCCTCTTTTGTCAAACCTTTCAACAAAGCCCTGCAATAGTTGATGTGGGACTCAGGTTTTCTAAGGTGGATGGCATAAATGCCCCCGGCAATGAGACTCCTTATAAAAAACAGATCCTCATCCGCAGCTTTTGGCGATGTTATGGCAATAATCCTCATTTTTTCAGTTTCCCAATTATAAGGTCTGCCACTTTCTTCCCCGACAAAAGCATGCCTCCAAAAATAGGTCCCATCCTTGGTGTGCCGCTCACTGCAGAAGCAGCCATACCGCAGACATACAGCCCCGGGTAAATCTCCTTTGTACCGTTTACAACCTCCTGCTCTCCAGAGACAACATCCAAAGAGCGCTCTCCAATGACATCACCTGTATCTGTTGCCAGACGGATGCCGTTCTTGCGGGCAACTGTCCTGCACATCTCGCTGTCATGCCCTGTACCGTCAATCACATATTTTGCCATGATATTGAGCGGATCCACATGCATACCTTCCCTCAATACTGGGGTCCAGTTCACAACAACTCCGCTTACAACATTATTTTTAAATATGACATCTTCTACAGAGTAACAGTTGAATATTGTTGCACCCGCGTGTACAGCCTTGTACAATAGAGCTGCAGTGCTCTCTACAGAATCCATTACAAAAAGATTGTTGTCGTATGGCTCATAATTTATCTCAAATTCCTTGATGATATGCATGGCCTCCTGTTGTACAACTATCTGGTTGAACATCATGGCACCTCCCCACATTCCCCCTCCAGGTGACAATTTCCTGTCAAATTGGGCGACTTTCAATCCGGCCTTTGCAAGATAATATGCTGCAACAATACCGGATGGACCACCACCAACAATTGCAACATCCAAATTCAGATTCCTTTCAAGCTTGTTGAAATAGGTGCTGATAATACCTCTGGAAACATTTTTTTCAATCATAATTGTGTATTTAGTGTGTTTACAATCTCTCTCATTTCCCCAATAGGATTGGCAGCTTTGAGAACACTGCCACTCAGTGCAATGCCGCTTACCCCACATTCCATCAATTGGGGAATATCCTCCCTGCATATCCCTCCAATGGCTATCAGGGGTATCTTTATCCCTTTCTCCCTCATGCGGGTTATAATGTTCCTGTACCCCTCATATCCAAGGATTGGGGCAAGATTCTTTTTTGTGGATGTGAAACGAAGTGGCCCGCACCCAAAATAATCGGGAGCAGAGCCCTGCAGATTGTATAAAATATCTTCAAACGAGTTTACGGTAGAACCAATAATGAATCCCTCTCCAAGAATTTCGCGGGCCTGGGGAACAGGCATGTCACTTTTCCCAAGATGTACCCCATCCGCCTTTATTTCCTTTGCAAGAAGGACATTGTCATCTACTATAAATACAGCATTATGTTCCCGGCACATCTTCTGCACCGCAACGGCTGTCTCCATCAATTGGGTCCAGGAAGCATCTTTCATCCTCAGTTGGATCCATCTGCACCCTCCATCCAAGGCAATACGAGCCGAGTGGGCATAGGAATAACCGTAGCTATTGTGCGTTATGAACTGCAGTTTGCAGCTCTCTGTTGTAAAGGGGAATGTACTGTCAACTTTGGAATTCATACCACTATTTTTATACAATCTGCTACAAATAGTGGTACGCGGGTACCTGATAAGAAGACTCCAAACTTCCAGCGTCAGCATTATCTGTACTGGTGCAATGTGTATAATCTCAGCCACGGCAACTTTAAGGCATTACCGGACACCACCATTCGAGTTGTTGGCAAAGGTAATAAAAAATGGCAAATACTCCATTAAACATAACTGCAATTTTATTGTCTAAGGTTCAACAATAAATTAATGAAGGTATGAAAAGAGTTTTTTCAATTGTTATGTTAGTGGCCCTTCTGGCAACTGTATCTGTTGCGCAGGAGAGAGGGGAGAGGGGTGAGAGACCTCAGCGCCCAAACAAGGAGCAGATGTCCAAGATGAAAATCAAGAGAATGGTTAAGGAACTTGCATTGGACAATAAAACAGCAGAGGAATTTACTGCAACCTATACTGAGTACCAGCAGGAAATTCAGGCAATAAACAGCAAGTATGCCAATATTCCTGATTTCAATATGGCTCCCGACAAATCAAAGAGCCGCAAGGATATGAAGGAGGAGCCTCTTCTTACCGATGAAGAGGTTGAGAAACAGATAAAGGACGGGTTTGCAAGGGAGAGAGCTTTATTGGACCTTAAGGAGAAGTATTATGACAAGTTCATCAAATTCCTCACTCCGCAGCAGATTCAGAAGATGTACCAGATGGAGAATGCTCCACGTGCCAGAATGCAGAATGGAAACATGCAGCCACCTCAAGGTGGATTTCCTGGTGGCCCTATGGGTGGCATGACCCCGCCTCCAGGTATGTGGTAATAGTTAATATAGGTTAGGAAGAGAAGCGGCCGTCCCTTGTGGAAACGGCCGCTTCTTTATATTGTCTTAAGTATTACTCACCTTTCTGAAGTGGAGAAGGAACATTATATACACGTGTTGCAAGATCTTTGTCAATCATTAGCAGACCGTATTTGTTGCCCTCAACAGCCTCAAGCTGGTCAATAATGTCTTTTGCACTCTCCTCTTCCTCAACCTGCTCGTCAATGAACCATTTGAGCATGTTTTGAGCCGCATAGTCTTTCTCCTCCAATGCAACCTCATAAAGGTTGGTGATTAGTGAGGTTACTTTTTTCTCGTGTGTAAGAGTATCTTTATACATCTCCAATGCAGATGCCCAATTGGTCTGAACTGCGTCAATTGGTGCAAGAACAACCTCATTGCCTCTTGAGAGCACATGGTTCATCATAATCTCTGCGTGAGCCTGCTCCTCCTGGAACTGTATTTTAAACCAGTTTGCAATTCCTTTGTGTCCTTTAGCAGCTGCATCCATAGACATTGACAAATATAGGTAAGCAGACCACATCTCTGCATTAATCTGGGCATTAAAAGCCTTACATAATTTCTCGCTAAGCATATTCTTTAAATTTTTAATTGGTTATCACTGTTTCTGATACAAATATAAGAATAAATTTTTATTAAACAATAATTATTATAAATAATTTAATAAATTTTTTCAAATCTCTGCATTTTCCGTTTCTTCAATCAAAAATACAACAATTACAGACTGTTTATGTTCATGTTGTTGAGGATATTCTTACCCTCTGCAGTGTACATGTACTCAATCCTGTCTGCATATGCCTTCTCTACTTTTCCCCTTACAATCTTCATGGTGCTGTTAACCATTCCGTTCTGCTCAGTGAATGGCTCAGGCAATACTGCAAAGGTGCTTGGGAGCCATCTGTGCGGGAACATTGTCTCCATCTCGCCACCCTTTTCAAATTTTGCAAGCTGCTCTCTGATTGCCTGGATGGCAGCTTTCTTGCCATCGGGAGTATTGAAATCCAATCCAAGCCCTTTTACATGTGCTGCAAGTTTCTCTTTGTTTGGAACAATAAGGGCAGTTGTGTAAGGGTTCTGGTTGTTGTAGAGGATTGTCTGGTCTATGAATGATGAGTGCTCCACAAGTGCCTCTTCTATCCCCTCCGGACTGTATTTCTCTCCGTCGCTTGAGATGAGAAGGCTCTTGAAGCGGCCAAGTACATACAACAAGCCGTCTTTACCCATATAGCCGAGGTCTCCGGTGTATAGCCATCCATCTTTTACGGTCTGGGCAGTTGCCTCCGGATTTCTCCAGTAACCTGCCATTACGTTTTCACCTTTTACAACAATCTCACCTTTCTCTCCTACAGGAAGGGCATTGCCGTCCGAGTCACAGATTTTGAGTTCAATAGGTTTTACAAGGATTCCGCTTGATCCAAAACGGTGTCTTAGCGGGCCGTTTGATGAGAGCACAGGGGTAGCCTCGCTCAAGCCGTAGCCCTGGAACATAGGGATTCCTATTGCACAGTAGAATTTCTGGAGGTCTTTGTCCAAAAGTGCTCCACCGCCTACAAAGAATTTGAGTTCTCCACCAAAATTCTCCCTAACCTTAGAGAAAAGAATCTTGTCATAAAGGGCTACCAGCGGTTTGAGTATAATTCTCCAACCTTTAGATTCAGCATTTCCATTGCCATAGTATATCTGTGCAATGTTTACAGCCTGGTTGAACATTTTTACAACTTTAGGACCTTTTGCCTTTATTCCGTTCTCTATGTTTTTCTTGAAAGTTTTGGCAAGGGCAGGAACACTTAGTATGAAATGAGGTTTTACCTCTTTGATGTTCAATGGGATGTTCTTGAGGGTCTCAAGCGGGGTTCTTCCAACCTGTACAGTTGCTGCGGTTGCACCTTGTGACATCATTATGTAGAATCCTACCACATGTGCAAAACAGTGGTCCAATGGGAGAATGATAAGTGTTCTCCAGGTCTGGTCTATGTCTATAAGTGTAAGTGACTGTTCCACATTTGCGGTGTAGTTGCGGTGGGTAAGGATTACACCTTTAGGGTCTGCTGTTGTACCTGATGTGTAGGTGATGGTTGCGTAGTCATCATTCTGGATAGATTGTCCTACTGCAAGGAATTCCTCCATTGTATGGCTTGCAAGGAATTCTTTACCCATTTCTATAACATCCCCTACATAGCATTCATTCTCTTTGTATGAATCAATTTTATCAAATACAATGACTTTCTCCAATAGAGGAAGCTTGTCAATGATAAGTCTTATCTTGCCCAATTGCTGTTTTGATACCATGATATATTTTACCATGGCGTGCTCCAGACGGAACATAAGGTCATTGCTCTCCTCCAGTTTGATTGACAGAGGTACATTTATGGCTCCTGCATAGAACATGGCAAGCTCACCTATCACCCACATGTTCCTTCCTTCCGAAAGTAATGCCATTGTATCTCCTTTCTTTACCCCCAATGCTTGAAGACCAGCTCCCAAGTTATATACCTGTTCCTGTACCTGTTTATAGGTTGTAGGCTCAAACACTTTGCTTGTCTTCTCCAACAGGAAAGTATTGTTGGGATATAGTTTTACCGATTGTTCAAATAAATCTACAATAGTCTTTTTCATATAATTAGGTTTTAATGAGCGGTAAAGATAATGGTTTTTTCTTATACTTGGTAATGCTTGTTATTTCATTAAAAATTTCATACCTTTGCGCCCTATTTTTGGGCTGTTCCCAATTGTTTGATTAATAAATAAATACAATATAACAATGAAAGTAGAACAAGTAAAGATCAATGATTTGTCATACGAGCTTGTTGTAAGCATAGATAAAGCTGATGCTCAGGACAAAAAGAAAAAGGCTTTAAGCGAGTACAGAAAGAAAGCGGAGATCAGAGGTTTCCGTAAAGGTATGGCTCCTATGTCTCTAATTGAGAAAATGCATGGCGTTCAGGCATTGGTAGAGGGCGTTAACCAGTTGATTTCAGAGGGTATCAACAACTATATTGCTGAGAACAAGCTTAATATATTGGGTGAGCCACTTCCAAACGAGGAGAAACAGAAAGAGATCAATTGGGAGAGCGACGAGAACTATGAGTTTGTATTTGACATAGCTCTTTCTCCAAAAGTTGAGTTCACACTTGACAGCAACGACAAGATTGTTTCTTACAATGTTGCAGTTTCTAAAGAGGCAGTTCAGGCATACAAATCAAACATGCTTAAACAGTTTGGCAAACTTGAGAACATTGAGGAGGTTAAGGATGAGGAGAGCTTCATTGTAGCTGACCTTGAGCAGGGTGAGACAAAAGTTGAGGGTACTTATGTAACCCTAAGACAGATGGCTCAGGAGTCTAAAGCACAGTTCTTGGGTAAAAAAGTTGGTGAGAGCTTTGAGGTTAACGTAAACGAGACTTTCACTAACGAGACAGACAGAGCTGCACTTCTAAAAGTTAAGAAAGAGGAGTTGGCATCTGTTGAGCCAATGTGGAAAGTGACCGTTAAAGAGGTTAAGACTTTTGTTGAGGCGGAGCAGACTCAGGAGATTTATGACAGGATGTTCGGTGAGGGTGTTGTTACTGATGAGGCTGGTTTTGAGGCTAAAATTGAGGAGAGAATTGCTCAGGAGTACAAACAGGAGGCAGATTTCCGTTTTGTATTGGATGCAAGGGAGTACCTTTTGAACAAAACCAACATTGAGCTTCCAGAGGAGTTCATGAAAAAATGGTTGTTCACCATCAACGAGGGTAAATTCACCATGGAGGACATTGAGAAAGATTTCGCATTGTTCTGCAAAGACTTCCGTTGGCAGATGATCAGCCAGTACATCATGCGTGAGCAGAAAATGGAGATTACCCGCGAGGAGGTTCTTGAGGTTGCAAAACAGATGGCAAAATACCAGTTTGCAATGTACGGCTTGAACGATGTTCCTGCAGAGCAGCTTAACCACTATGCAGAGTCTATCCTTGCAAATGAGAAAGAGGGCAGAAGAATTGTTGAGAAAACTGAGCAGGACAAAGTTATCGGTTACGTTAAGAGCGTAGTAACTTTGGAGGAGAAAGAGATCTCAATTGAGGAGCTTCAGGCAATGAACAACTAATTTCTTCCCGACAGAAACAGAATGGGCAGCCAACCGGCTGCCCATTTTTTTTGTATTTGAGACAGTTATGTGCAGAAAAAGTGTGTCAGATGCTCATGGAATTCTGTTTCCTCCCCCCAAGTACTATGCCCAATGCAATTGCACAAACAGCTGTCGGGATTATGAAATAATATTTCCAAGGTTCAATTATTTCTATTAATCTCAGAATGCTGCTCTCTGCAATTGCATTCTGATCTATAGGATACAGGTATGTAAGGGTGATAAGTGCTGCTCCTGCCACAATGCCGAATACCAGTGCTGCGGCAAGTGCCGTACGGCCATATCTCCTCTGTCTGTCCACTTCTCCCTTTATCCCTTCCACTGCCCTCATCTTCTGTTGTACCTCCAGCAGAAAATAAGGATTCTCTTTTATCTGAGGTTTGTTTTCCTTAAGGAAAGATTCTATATCCGGTGTCCTGTTCATTGCAGTATTGATTTTAAGTGGTTTCTACCTATTGAGAGGTAATATTTTACAGAGCCTGCCGGTATCTGAAGGATTGCGGCAATATCCTTTATGCTTTTGTCTTCAAAATAGTGCAGTACAATTGCAGCCTTTTCCTTTTCTGTGAGTTTCTCAAGGGCCATGTACAGATTCTGGTACTTGAAGGAAGCGTCTGTATGTTCTTGGGAAGGTATGTTGAGTGCCTGTCCGGAGTCCGATGGTATAGTTTGGGGGCAACTCTTCCTTTTTCTGTCAAGATAGCAGTTGTATGCTATGCGGAAAAGCCAGGTACTGAACTTTGACAAGCCAAGGAAGCTCCCCGATGCAACATACGCACGCACCAGAGCATCCTGAGCTACATCATCAGCCTCAAATGAATCTCCCTTGCATAGTGCAAGCAGAAACCTCCGTAAAGATTCCTGCTCAGCCCTGACCAACTCTATGAAACGCTCCGGTGACATTTCCTACTTCTGCTCCAATGATTGCTCTTCTGCTTTTATTTCCTTTTCAAGCATTTTTCTTCCCACAAAGAATGCTATGAAGAGTGCAATTCCAATGGCAAATAATATTCCGCCAACAAATACAATTATGAAACTTGGACTGTCATACAGCTGCCAGCCGAATTGTGTGCTGAAATAAATACCACCTGCAAGTGCAATTATGCCCAACATGGATGTCACACAGGCATTGGAAAAGCGTTTTAGAAGACGTTCCTTAATTGTGCCGGCACTCTGATTGGTCTGAAACAGACTGGTCTCGAGTTTTGCTCCTGACTCAATGGCCTTAAGCATAATTTCTGTTTTTTTGTTTGTTTCGTTCTCGCGGGCCCTCATTACAAGCCATACAATCATTACCGGCATTACAACGCACATGCCTAAAGAAATTAGAACACTTTCCATAATTTGAATTTTAATAAATAATTGATATTGTTTAAAGTAATCCGCTTCTGGAGCAGTTTTATACATTAGACGGAATAAAGATACAAAAGGTTGGATTTTTTTTGGGATCAGGCAGTGCAAACTGAAAAGATATTCTTAATTTTGTAAGAATTCCTTTTTACAAAGGTATGTATATGTAAAAGGTAAAGATTTGATAAGATGACAGAGTTTGAAAAATTTGCCAGAGGGCATTTGGGAATAAGTTCATTGGCTTTGGACAGATTCCAGAAGATAAACAGCGTATATAGAGTTCCGCAGGCTATTGCTGCAATTCCGCAGGGGGCGTATATCAACCCTACAATCATAGAGGAGAGACAGATGAATGTTGCGGTAATGGATGTGTTCTCACGTCTTATGATGGACCGTATCATTTTCCTTGGTTGTCCGGTAACTGATGATGTTGCAAATATTATCCAGGCACAGTTGCTGTTCCTTGATTCTACAGATTCAACTTCAGATATCCAGCTGTACATCAATTCACCTGGCGGCAGCGTATATGCCGGTTTGGGAATTTATGACACAATGCAGCTTGTGAGCTCGGATGTGGCAACCATTTGTACAGGTATGGCGGCATCAATGGCATCGGTACTCCTTACAGCAGGTGCCAAAGGGAAACGCAGTGCATTGCCTCACAGCCGTGTGATGATCCATCAGCCTATGGGTGGAGCAGAGGGACAGGCATCCGATATTGAGATTACCGCAAGGGAAATCATAAAATTGAAACAGGAGTTGTACGAGATAATTTCTGAGCATTCGGGCAAAACTGTAAAACAGATACACAAGGATGCGGACAGAGATTACTGGATGACAGCCAAAGAGGCCCTTGAGTATGGAATGATAGATGAGATTCTCACAAAAGCACACAAACAGAATGAGCAAAAATAAAGGTTATAGTCCCGACGAGTTCTGCTGCATTTGCGGACGTGGAGGTAATGAGGTAAAGATGCTGGTTGCAGGAAACTACGGATTTATCTGCAACGAGTGTGCACAGCAGGCAAATGATTACTTTAAGGAGCAGTTTGCCATGCAGAACAAGGCTAAGAGTGGTGAGCTGAAACTTCTTAAACCAAAGGAGATTACAGAGTTTTTGGACAATTATGTAATTGGACAGGAGGAGGCAAAGAAATTCCTTTCTGTGGCGGTATATAACCATTACAAGAGGATTACCCACCAGCTTGGCAAGAAAGATTCAAAGAAGAAGGGGGAACAGACAGATGACCTTGATCTGGAGAAATCAAATATCCTCCTTGTAGGCCCAACCGGAACGGGAAAAACCCTTTTGGCAAAGAGTATTGCAAAGATGCTCAATGTGCCGTTTGCAATTGTAGATGCCACAGTGCTTACAGAGGCAGGTTATGTGGGTGAAGATGTTGAGAGTATCCTTACCCGTCTCCTTATGGATTGCGACTATGATGTGGAAAAAGCCCAGATGGGTATTGTCTTCATAGACGAGATAGACAAGATTGCCCGCAAGAGCGACAATCCTTCAATTACAAGGGATGTCTCTGGAGAGGGTGTACAGCAGGCAATGCTTAAGTTGCTTGAGGGCAATGTGGTGAATGTTCCGCCGCAGGGTGGAAGGAAACATCCCGAGCAGCGTATGATTGCAGTTGATACCACAAATATCCTGTTCATTTGCGGAGGTGCATTTGAGGGTATAGAGAGGAAGATTGCACAGAGGCTCAATACCCAGGTTGTGGGTTATGGTGCACAGAAAAAGACCGCTGCAATAGACAAGAAGGATCTTCTCAAATATGTGGCTCCGCAGGATTTGAAGTCATATGGACTTATCCCCGAGATTATTGGCCGTCTCCCGGTACTCACCTATCTGCACCCGCTTGGAAAAGAGGCTTTGTTGGATATCCTTACAAAACCAAAGAATGCCCTTGTGAAACAATATACCAGATTGTTTGAATTGGATGGTGTGAAACTGGAGATTGCAGATGAGGTTCTGGAGTTTATTGTGGATACTGCCATTGAATACAGTTTGGGTGCAAGAGGTTTGCGCTCCATCTGTGAGGCAATTATGCTGGATGCCATGTATGAGGTGCCGTCGGGAAGAAAGAAAAGCTTTAGGGTTGACCTCCCTTATGCAAAGGAGAAGGTTGCCAAATTTACAGGTGCATTAGTTTAATTTTTAAACACATCTGAAATAAAGATAAAATTAAAACACTTGATATATGAAAGAGTATATACAGAAAAATGAGAAAAGGTTCCTGGAGGAGCTGTTTGAGATTTTGCGTATCCCAAGCATCAGTTCTCTGGAGGCCAATAAAGGTGATATGGTGGCTTGTGCCAACAAATTGGTGGAGTTGCTTATGGCTGCAGGTGCAGATAATGCCGCGGTTTATCAGACAGCGGGGCATCCTGTAGTTTTTGGAGAGAAAAAGGTTGATCCTTCTCTTCCTACTGTATTGGTTTACGGCCATTATGATGTTCAGCCTGTAGATCCTATCCATTTGTGGAAATCACAACCGTTTGAGCCTGAAATCAGGGACGGTGCAATATATGCCCGTGGTGCCAATGATGATAAAGGTCAGTTGTTCATGCATGTCAAGGCATTTGAGTACCTTGTAAAGGAGAACAAATTGCGTCATAACATCAAATTTATCCTTGAGGGTGAGGAGGAGATTGGCTCTCCATCTCTTGCCGCTTGGGCAAAAGAGCATAAGGAGATGCTTGCCTGTGATGTTATCCTTGTTTCTGACACTACAATGATTTCTGAGAAGGTTCCAAGCATCAACTGCGGTATGAGAGGTCTGGCTTACCTTGAGGTTGAGGTTACAGGTCCTAACAAAGATCTCCATAGCGGACATTACGGTGGTGCTGTACATAACCCTATCAATGCACTTTGCAGCATGATTGATTCCTTGATAGATGAGAAGGGTCATATTACAGTTGAGGGTTTCTATGACAATGTTGTGGAGTTGTCGGCTGAGGATAGGGCCATGTTTGCCCGTGCTCCGTTTGATATGAAAGAGTATAAGGAGTCTTTGGATATTGACGAGGTTAAAGGTGAGGAGGGATACACAACTCTTGAGAGGACCGGTATCCGCCCTTGTCTTGATGTGAACGGCATTTGGGGAGGTTATATTGGAGAGGGTGCCAAAACTGTCCTCCCTTCTGTAGCACATGCAAAAATCTCAATGAGACTTGTCCCTAACCAGGATTGTGAGGAGATTGCACAGAAATTTGAGAAACATTTCTACAAGATTGCCCCTAAGAGTGTGAAGGTTAAGGTTACCCCTCATCATGGCGGCAACGGTTTCCTTATCCCTATCTCTTCCCCTGCATATAAAGCTGCTGCAAAGGCTGTTGAGGAGGTTTATGGCATTGAGCCTGTTCCAAGCCGTGGCGGTGGAAGCATTCCAATCCTTGCAGATTTGCAGAATATCCTTAATGTGAATCCTTTGCTTATGGGCTTTGGCCTTGAGAGGGATACAATTCACTCGCCAAACGAGAGCTACCTTTTGAGCCAGTTCTACAAAGGAATGGAGTCTATTGCATTGTTCTATAAATACTATTAAGATATGACATACAATCAATTATATGAGCAGATAAAGGTCAAGAAATCTTTCTTGTGCGTAGGTTTGGATTCAGATCCAACCCTTTTTCCTGAGTGTCTTAAAGGGGTGGAGAACCCAATTTTTGAGTTCAACAAAGCTATCATTGATGCAACTGCGCCATATACTGTTGCCTACAAGCCAAATACAGCCTTCTATGAGGCAGAGGGTTTGGATGGATGGAAACAGCTTGAGATGACTGTAAAATATATAGCGGAGAAATACCCCGAGATTCTGATTATTGCAGATGCAAAACGTGGAGATATAGGCAATACTGCAAAACGATATGCAAAATGCTTCTTTGAGAGCATGCCATGTGATGCGGTGACCCTTGCTCCGTACATGGGTAAAGATTCTGTACAGCCATTCCTGGATTATGATGGAAAATGGTCTGTAGTTCTTGCCCTTACATCAAATGCAAGTGCAAATGATTTTGAGATGCTTTCTGTAGGGGATATGCCTTTGTATGAGAAGGTTATAAAAACTACAATGAGCTGGGGCAGCCAGGAGAACATAATGTTTGTGGTTGGTGCCACAAGGCCTGAGAAATTGGCAGAAATCCGCCAGTATTGCCCAGATAATTTCTTCCTTGTACCGGGCGTAGGTGCACAGGGCGGCACAGTTGATGAGGTTGCAAAATATGGTCTCAATTCTCACTGCGGTTTGTTGGTGAACTCCTCAAGAGGAATCATCTTTGCAGACAAGAGTGATAAATTTGCTGCAGTGGCAGGCGAGAAGGCCAAAGAGCTTGCAGACCAGATGGCAAAATGGCTGTAGAGCTTTAACTGCAATTATAAAACATACCTGATTCCTTTGAACGGGTATGTTTTTTTTATGCCGTTCTCATGTTCCAAGATTAAGCATCCATAGCTGTCAACCCCTATGATTCTGGCGGTGACAGTATCGCCTGCGGCCATTTTCTCTACAGGTATATCTGCCGGGGCATTTGGGTCTGTCTCTATGAATTTGTGGTACTCTCCAAATCTGTACAGATTCTGCATATATTCCTTATCCAATTCTTTAAGAAACCCATCTTCCAGCTCCTGATAAGCTGTGCAGATATAGCCAAGAAGTTTTGTCAGCTCCTCTTTCCGGTCAAATTCCCCTCCAGTTTCCAAGGCAAGGGATGTTGGGTTTGGAGCATCTGATGCAAAGATCTTCTGGTTTAGGTTAAGCCCTATCCCGACAATGCTTCCTGCCAATTTGTCACCGTTTATAGAGTGCTCGATGAGCATTCCGCAAATTTTTTTGTTCCAAATATATATATCATTGGGCCATTTTATCTTGGCCTTTATCCCCTTGTCTGCAAGGTATCTGCATATACCCAATGAGGCTGTCTGGGAGATTGTGAACTGCTGTGCCGGTGTAAGGAATATGGGCTTGAAAAGTATTGAGAATGTGAGATTTTCGCATTTGCCGCTTTCCCATTTGTTCCCTCTCTGTCCTCTTCCTGCTGTCTGGAAATCTGCAATCCAAACAGTCCCTTCCCGTGCAGTTGCAAGCTCTCTGGCTGCCTGGTTGTTGGTAGAATCAATGGTCTGGTACCACTTTATGCCAAGATTTTTATCCATAATTATATTTGGCCAAATATTTGCTGTATCTTTGCATGTACAAAAGTAATGATTTACACTTAAAAATTTAAAGAAAGTGGCAGTTAAGAAAGAGACAACAAAAGGAGCAACTTCTCTAAAAAAGAGAGTGGCTGCCAAAAAGACAACTGTAAAAGAGAGTAAAGAGGTAACAGTGTTGAATCCTACAGAGTTGGCAATCAAGACAATTGTAGAGGCCATCCAGGATAAGAAAGGAAAAAATATCTGCACTATGGACCTTACCGGTATAGGTACTTCCATCTGTGATCATTTTGTAATTTGTAATGCGGATTCTACCCCTGCGGTATTGGCTATTGCAGACAATATTGAGGAGGAGATGATTGTAAAATGCAATACCAGAGTTCTGCGCCAGCAGGGTAAGGAGAATGCGTTCTGGATTATTATGGATTTCTCAGATATAGTGGTTCATATTTTCCAGACTGAGTACCGTGAGTTCTACCGTTTGGAGGATTTATGGGCAGACGCTGTTAAGAAGGTATATGAAGAGGAGTAAAAATGGAGAAGAGAAAACAGACAAGAAAGGGAAAAGGTAAGGCTCCACAACCAAAATTCAACGCTATTTGGATATATGTACCCCTTTTGGTTATGATAGGGTACATGTATTTCTTTGGTGCAAACGGTGGAGACCCAATAAAAACTGAGTGGTATAAAGTCAAGGAGCAGATGATAGCCCAGGGGGATGTTGAGAAAGTTACCTTCATTACCAATCAGAACAGGGCAGAGGTGTTCATTAAGGGGGACAGCCTCTCCAAATATAAGAACATGTTTGGAGGTAGGGAGCCAAAATTCGGCCCTCACTTCTATTTTATAGTTTCAAGCAATTTTGATTCTGAGCAGCAGCTTGAACAGGCAAGGAATCTTCTTCCACAGGAGAAGCGTTTTTCCATAGAGACGGAGGAGCGTACAAATTATTGGGGGAAGGTGCTTGACTGGCTGTTGTTGCCAATCATTATCCTTGCAATATGGTTCTTTGCATTGCGCAACATGTCCAAAAATGTTGGAGGTGGTGCAGGTAGCGGAGGGATCTTTAATGTAGGAAAGTCGCAGGCCAAGCTCTTTGACAAAGACAACCAGACAAAGGTTACATTCAAGGATGTGGCAGGTTTGGAGGAGGCCAAGATTGAGGTTATGGAGATTGTGGATTTCTTGCGTAATCCTGCAAAATATACCACTTTGGGTGGAAAGATTCCTAAAGGTGCCCTTTTGGTGGGCCCTCCGGGTACAGGAAAGACCCTTTTGGCCAAAGCAGTTGCCGGTGAGGCAAATGTGCCGTTCTTCTCAATATCGGGATCTGACTTTGTTGAGATGTTTGTAGGTGTTGGTGCCTCAAGGGTGAGGGATTTGTTCAAACAGGCTAAAGAGAAGGCCCCTTGTATTGTATTCATCGATGAGATTGATGCTGTTGGAAGGGCCAGAGGTAAGAATACGGGCTTTTCATCAAATGATGAGAGGGAGAATACCCTTAACCAGCTCCTTACAGAGATGGATGGTTTTGGTACAAACTCAGGAGTGATTATTCTTGCTGCAACAAACCGTGCAGATATTCTGGACAAGGCCCTTATGCGTGCAGGAAGGTTCGACCGTCAGATTTATGTGGATCTTCCCGAGCTTAAGGAGAGGGAGGAGATATTTAAGGTACATCTTTCAAAACTCAAGCTTGATCCGGCTCTCGATACATCATTCCTTGCAAAGCAGACACCGGGATTCTCAGGTGCTGATATTGCTAATGTATGTAATGAGGCTGCCCTTATTGCAGCAAGGAAAAACAAGAAGTTTGTGGAGAAACAGGATTTCCTTGATGCTGTTGACAGAATAGTTGGAGGTTTGGAGAAGAGGAGCAAGATTATACCTCCTGCAGAGAAAAGGACCATTGCTTTCCATGAGGCGGGACACGCTACTGTAAGCTGGTTGCTTCCTCATGCAAATCCACTTCTTAAGGTTACAATCATTCCTCGTGGAAAGGCTCTTGGTGCCGCTTGGTATTTGCCTGAGGAGAGGCAGATTACAACCAGGGAGCAGATGATGGAGGAGATGGCTGCCACTATTGGCGGAAGGGTTGCAGAGGAGATTGTCAACGGCAAGATCTCTACAGGTGCACTTTCTGATTTGGAGAAGATTACCAAACAAGCATATGCAATGGTGAGCTATTTTGGTATGAGCGAAAAAGTTGGACATATCTCTTTCTATGATTCCCAGGATGGATACGGGTTCAGCAAACCTTACAGTGAGAAGACAGCGGAGCTTATAGACAAGGAGGTTAAGGAGCTTGTGGATTCTGCCCATAAGACTGCACATGAGGTGCTGAAGGCAAATTTGGATGGGCTTACACAACTTGCAAATCTGCTGTTGGAGAGGGAGGTTATCTTTACAGAGGATATGGAGAACATATTTGGTCCGAGAAAACCTAAAGATGGGGAGGAAAAATGAAGAACTTTATAATAAGAACCCTTAGCGGTGCAATGTTTACAGTATTGGTAATAGGTGCCATTTTATTTGGCCCTATTACCTTTGCTTGTGTTTTTGGGGTTATAATGCTTGTTGCAGTTTATGAGTTTCTCAATATTACATTGGGCAACTCTTTCTTTAATGACAATATGCTTGCAAAAGCTTTTACAATTGTTGCGGCAATAAGCCTGTTTGTGAACCTGTTCCTGATTTCGGCATACGGTTTTGAGCCCCTGTATCTTCTCTTTACAATGTTGCCTGTCATAGGAATATTCATTTCCAACATGTATGTGAAGAGATTTAATGTACACAGTACCTCAGAGAGGGATGGGGTGCAGGTGAGAGTGCCAAACGGTTACGAGATGTTCCCTTTTGCCATTACAGCTCTGGTATATGTGGCTTTGCCGTTTTCCATGATTTCGCTCGTGCTGTTTGACAAAAGTGGGGTGTATAACGGCAATTATCTGCTCTCTATGATGATAATGTTGTGGTGTACGGATGTTGGGGCATATTTGTTGGGTTCAACTTTGGGGCAGAAGTTTGACCACAGGTTGTTCAGGTCTATCTCTCCTAAAAAAAGCTGGGAGGGGTTCTGTGGCGGTCTCATATGTTCTGTAGCTGGTGCTATAGTATTGAGAACTACCGGTTTATTGGAGCTCTCACTCACCGATGCAATAGTGGTAGGTGTTATAATCTGCATTTTTGGAGTTTTGGGAGATTTGGTAGAGTCTCAATTAAAACGTAATTTTGGAGTCAAAGATTCCGGAAGCATTATGCCGGGACACGGAGGAATGTTGGATAGATTTGACGGAGCATTGCTTGCATTTCCGGTTGCCATTGTGTATATCATATTTTTTGCAGCTTAACCTAAACTGAAACTATAAACTTTAAATTAATCTATGAAAATTCACAAAGAGGGATATAATATCATTGCAGTTGCCTTCATTATATGTGCGGCAGTTGTTCTGGGATGTTATTATCTTTTAGGATGGGGTACGGTTTCCAAAATTATGTCGGGAATAGCCTTGTTTGCTTTTGCTTTGATTGTCCGTTTTTTCAGGGTGCCCAAAAGGACATTGGTTGTAGATAAGGATCTTGTTGTGGCTCCATGCGATGGCAAGGTGGTGCAGGTGAGGGAGGTTGTTGAGGATGAGTACCTTAATACCAAATGCATACAGATTTCCATCTTTATGAGTGTGTTCAATGTGCATGTGAACTATTATCCTGTCGGGGGTAAAATACTTTACAGCAAACATCATCAGGGGGCTTATATTGTGGCTTCATACCCTAAGGCTTCGGAGAAGAATGAGCGTACCAGCATTGCTGTTGAGACCACAGGTGGTGCAAAGATACTTTTCAGACAGATAGCAGGTTATATTGCACGCAGAATTGTATGTTATGCCAAGGTTGGTGAACCGGCAGACCAGTGTTCGCAGGTTGGTTTCATAAAGTTTGGTTCAAGGATGGATGTGTTTATCCCTGTAGGGAGCCAGGTTAATGTGAATGTGGGGGATAGGGTAGTGGCTTGCGAAAGTGTGATAGCAAAATTGAACTGATACAACAGATTTGGATTGTAAATAAAAAGGTGACTCTTTAAAGTCACCTTTTTTACTGAGTGCAGGCTTTATTATCCGTTCATTGAAAGGAGGAATTCCTCATTGTTGAGGGTTCCCTGCAATCTCTCTTTCATAAACTCCATAGCCTCTATGCTTGTCATATCTGCAAGATGGTTTCTGAGTATCCAGATTCTGTTCACATCTTCCTGTTTGTAAAGAAGGTCGTCTCGTCTGGTTGAACTTAGAGTAACATCCACAGCTGGGAATATACGTTTGTTTGCAAGTTTGCGGTCGAGTTGAAGCTCCATGTTTCCGGTACCTTTAAACTCCTCAAAAATTACCTCATCCATCTTTGAGCCGGTATCTGTAAGGGCTGTTGCAAGGATTGTAAGTGAACCTCCGTTCTCCACATTGCGGGCAGCTCCAAAGAAACGTTTTGGTTTGTGAAGGGCATTGGCATCTACACCACCACTCAATACTTTACCTGATGCAGGCTGTACTGTGTTGAAGGCTCTTGCAAGACGGGTGATTGAATCAAGAAGGATTACAACATCGTGTCCGCACTCAACAAGCCTTTTTGCTTTCTCCAAAACAATATTGGCAACTTTTACATGTCTCTCTGCAGGCTCGTCAAAAGTTGAGGCAATAACCTCTGCATTAACGCTGCGGGCCATATCTGTAACCTCCTCAGGACGCTCATCTATAAGGAGAACCATCATATACACCTCTGGATGATTGTCTGCAATTGCATTGGCAATCTCCTTTAACAGCATGGTTTTACCAGTTTTAGGCTGGGCAACAATAAGTCCCCTTTGTCCCTTCCCGATAGGTGTGAACATATCCACCACTCTGCAAGAGAGGTTGTTATGGCCATTTGCAGTAAGTTCAAATTTTTCGTCGGGGAAGAGAGGTGTAAGGAAATCAAAAGGTACACGGTCCCTTATGAACTCAGGACTCCTGCCGTTAATCTGATTTACCTTTACAAGTGGGAAATATTTGTCCCCCTCCCTTGGAGGTCTTATCTCGCCAAAAAGGGTATCTCCGGTTTTAAGGCCAAACAGTTTGATCTGGGACTGTGATACATATATGTCATCCGGAGAGTTGAGGTAGTTATAGTCAGACGATCTAAGGAAGCCGTAACCGTCTGGCATAATCTCCAATACACCGCTTGCTTCTACAATTCCTTCAAATTCAATTTTAGGCTGTTGAGGCTTTTTGTTGTGCTGTTCCTGGGCTGGGGCGTTGCCCTCTTCCTGCTCAACTTTTACAGTTGTGGCAGGAGCCTCCATATTATCCTCTGATGCAGGTGCTGCGGTCTCTGTATTCTCCTGTACGCTATTATCCTCTTCCTCTTTTGTATGGGATTTTTTCTGGTTGCGTTTTCTTCCACGTCCTTTTCCAGCAGCATCTTTGCGTTCATCTGCAACAGGTTCTGCCGCTGTTTCAGCTGCAGGTTGTTCAACTGCAGGTTTTTTAGTTGTAGGCTGTTCTGCTGCAATGGCAGGGATAGTATCGGCTGGCGTCTGTGCAACCTCACCCTGAACACTTTCTGGTGCCACTTCTGCAGAACTATGTTTCTGGATTCTTTGTCTTGGACGTCTTGGCCTCTCCTCTTTTGCTGCAGAAGCCTCCACTGCAGGAGCTGTTTTCTCCACTATCTCCTTGTCTTGAGCGCTCTCGGCTTTTTCTGCACTCTCCGCTTTATCTGATTTTTCAATCCTCTCAACTTTTTCCTGTCTTACAACTTTTTCAGCCTTGTGGTTTACAATTCTGTTACGTTGCTTTTTCTGTATAGGTAAATTTGCCCCCTGAATGGCCTGCTCATCCAAAATTCTGTAAACCAGCTCATCCTTGGAGAAAGATTTCACTTTTTTAATATTCAAGTTTTCTGCAATAATATAAAGTTCTTCCAAACTTTTATTGCTCAATTCCATTATATCGTACATACGTAAAAATTATGATATGGATTGGGATTTGTTTATATGAGAACGCCTTTGTAGATGCTTCAAGGCCCAACAAAGGTAAAAACTATTTTCCAATTAACACAAAAAAAAGGGTAAAAGTTTAAACTTTCACCCCCTTTTGTCCTATTATACAGCAACTATTTTGCTGCAATTACATCTATCTCCACCAATGCCCCTTTAGGAAGAGCTGCAACCTGATAGGCAACGCGTGCAGGATAAGGCTCTTTGAAGTACATGGCATAAACCTCGTTCAAAGTTGCAAAATTTGCAAGGTCTGAAAGATATACACTGGTCTTTACAACATCTGCGAATGAGTATCCACCCTCCTCAAGAACATACTGAAGGTTTTTGAATACCTGGTGAAGCTGCTCAGTAATGCCTCCTGGTACAAACTCTCCGGTAGTTGCGTCAATTGGAAGCTGACCTGAAACGTAGATTGTATCTCCAGCAATGACAGCCTGGCTGTATGTTCCAACAGCTTTAGGAGCTTTAGGGCTTGCTACAATTTTTTTCTCCATAATGTACAATATATTTAAGTTAATGTTAGTATCTGTTGTCCCAGTAGCTTGCATTCTTCTTGAACTGCAGTAGATCTGCAAGGGCGGATGCTTTGGCGTTTATCCTAAAGCTCCAGCTCTCCCATTGTCCGTTTGGAACCCATGAAACAGAGATTGCAAAGCAGTGCAAGTCATATGTGGCACTCAACTGGGTTGTGGTAAGTTTCATCTTTATAAGATCCACACCGGTGTTCATGTTCAAGTTGAACGCATTTGTAAGTCTTACCTGTGCAGAAAGACCAAGTGTCATCATGTGGTTGTTCTTCTGCAACAGCTGTTCATTTGCGTACTGGTAACTGCGGTTGTAGCTGTAGTTGAAGTTTGTATTGATGGACCAAGGTACATTAGGGTCCATGTAATATACCCAACCTCCTGGAATATATTCACCTGTTATAGGGTTGAAATACACCCTTTGGTATGAACTCGACTGGGAACCTTGCATATTGCCTTTTCCCACTCCTGAGGTTGTCCTGGCATTTGGATCCTTGTAATCAGATCCCAGTCTGCTTTTGCCCTCTCCGGAGAAAGAGTACGAGAAGGATGCACTTGCATTGGTGAGTCTGGCCAGTTTGAAACCACCCTCTTTCACTATATTGAAAGTGTTTATCTGCTTTCCGTACTGGTCAATGGCATAAGGGTCAAAAGTGGCATTGACATTAAGGCCCAATTTGCCAAAGATAGTGGTATTCATATTTACAGATATTTTGGAGAGATTAAGGGAATCTGCCAAAAAGTTATATGAACCGCCAATGGCCAACTGGTCTATTATTTTTATTTTTTTTGTTCCTGTGCCGGTTGTGTCGTTCTTGTCCCTTATTTTTGCCTCCAGGTTGTTGCCCAAAGAGAAACTCATTGAAGCATTCTTGCCCATAGATGGTGGGGAGTTGGTTTGACCTTCAAATCTGTTGTAGTTAAGCAGATGCTGAATTCCGTTGGCATCTACATAGCTCAATTGCCTGAATCCGTTTGCCGCAGTTCCAAGTTCCGGCTGTACACCCAAATTGATGGATGGTGTCACCATGTGCCTTATGGCCTCAACCCTCTTGTTCTTGCCAAACACAAATTTTCCGTAAAGGCGGGTGCTAAGAGATACTCCTGCCGAGAATGTTTGGGTAATGCCAAAAGTGCTGAAAGGGTCTGAATATATGGTTTCAACCTTCTGGGTCTGTTCATTGAACACTTTCTCACAATCTGTGAAATACCAGTTCATACCGTAAGATACGGACGGCGATCCCTGTATATATTTGGCTATGGTGAATGAAGGGAGTGCGATACTGAAGTTATGACGCATTCCATTCTTCATTTTCTTGAGGAAATCCGGTGTGCCGAATTCACTGGCCTTAAAGTTGAGTTTGTTCTCAAAGGTTGTGCTGTAGTTGAATGCGAATGATTCATAGAATCTCTCTTTTCCAACTCTCTCCTTCCTCTTGAACGGATATATACGGTTTACTGTAAATGTAAGGTTTGGAAGGGTGACAGAGTATGAACTGTCCCTTGAGTTCTGGCTGTGCAGAGCATTTATGGTAAGGCTGAAAGGGGTTCCAGCCCATGTCTTTCCGTATGATATTGAAGAGGATACCTGATTCTGCAGGGCAGTTTGTATATTGGTCTGGTTGTTGTATTGGTTATATGAAGGGCTGGAGAAGTTTACAGAGGCTCTGAACGTTGTTCCAGGTCTTGCCTTCTGGTCCATTGAGTGGCTCCATTGGAGTGAGAAGTTCTTTGTCTGGAAAAAATCCGGTTGCCCCTTTTCTCCTGTCTGGTCGTTCTGGTAAGCCAGACTGAAGTTGCCGTTGTATTTGTATCTTTTATTATATCTCGAGTTCAGCTGTGCACCCCATGAGCCCATTGAGTAGATGTCTCCTGTAGCGGCAATGTCAAAGTGGTCTCCAAAAACAAAATAGTAACCCAATCCCCTCATAAAGAAGCCCCTGGCAGCCTCCTCCCCGTATGTTGGCATAAGGAGTCCGCTTGAGCGCCCTCCAAATTTTGGCACAAATCCGAACGGCAATGCAAATGGTGTGGGTACATCCTCAAGGACAACATATGCAGGGCCAAAAACAGTGGTTTGTCCACCATCCTCATCCTGGATAGTTTTAGCCGTTGTCATTCTAAGATAGAAGTGTGGATGTTCGTGGTCGCAAGTGGTGTATTTTCCTTTGGAAATGTTTATGGAGTTGTCGGGCATTTTCTTTATGTATTGCCCGTGAAGGAATCCTTCCGCCTCCTGGGTAATCATGTTCTTGATTTTTGCCTTTTCCGAGTTGAAGTTGTAATAGACACTCTCCATCTCATATTGTTTGTTCCCCTGTCTCATTACAGGTTGCCCGTGAACTACCCCTGCGGTGTCAGGCAATCCCTTGGCAAATACAGTTTTTGAATCCACATCAAATGCCATGTAGTCTGCAGAGATTTCCACATCTCCGTATGAAACCTTTACATCTCCGTAGTAATACATCATTTTCCTGCCGTTCACATCAAAATCCTTTACTATGGAGTCGCGTCCGCCGGAGAATACAGGAGAATCCAAAGAACTTGTATTCTTTAGGGAATCTGTCATTACTGAGTCTGTTGCAATTCTGGCAGAATCATCAGATAGGGCAAGCGTATCCCCCTTCATGGGGAGGTTCTCTTTTCCCAGAGCCTGTATCTTGTTTAGGATGGTGTCTGTTTGGGGTGGGACCTGAGAGTATGCGTTATGCCCAAAGAGCACCATTGCTGCTAACGCAATGATGGCGGCTTTAAGGTATTTGACTTTTCTTAAACGCATGACAATTGGTCTGACCCTCCCTTATTTTTATCTAAATGCAGATTTTTTTGTACTTTTGCAAAACGCAAAAATAACACTTTTTTTGCAACTAATATGCCACTTAAGTCCAAACTGCTTAATATTATTGTGTGTGGGGCGCTCCTGCTCATTCTTCCTCTTTGCACTGCAGGGCAGGATGTGAGTGATGTATCCCGCATAAAGAGAGTTGTTATAGATGCGGGGCATGGAGGGAAAGACCCTGGAGCAATAAGCCGCAACGGTAAGTACAAAGAGAAAAACATTACCCTCTCCGTGGCGTTGAAACTGGGAAATCTCATAAAGGGGAAGTATCCTCATATAAAGGTCATTTATACCCGTTCTACAGACAAATATGTGGGGTTGAGCGAGAGGGCGGCCATAGCCAACAGCAACAAGGCTGATTTGTTCATATCCATACATGTGAATTCAGCCAAGTCAACCCAGGCAAGGGGTACGGAGACTTTTGTAATGGGAGCTCATAAGAGTGATGACAATTTTGAGGTGTGTAAAACGGAGAACTCTGTAATTGTAATAGAGGATGACTATCAGAAAAAGTATGAGGGGTTCAATCCCAATTCTCCCGAGTCTTATATAATTTTCTCCCTTTTGCAGAATATGCATCAGGAGCAGAGTATAAAGTATGCGGCTCATGTGCAGGGACAGTTTGCAAAGGGGCCCATTTATGTGAATAGGGGTGTGAAACAGGGAGGTCTCCTTGTTTTGTGGAAAACAACAATGCCGTCAATCCTTACAGAGCTTGGATTCATCTCCAATCCTAAAGATTGTGCGGTTCTTGTGAGTAAGAGCGGACAGGAGCAGTTTGCCAAAGCCCTGTTCAATGCTTTTGAGAGTTATAAAAATGAATTGGAGCGTCCTGCGGAAAAAAAACAGGCTCAGCAGAAACAGACTCCACAGAAACAGACTCCACAGAAACAGACTCCACAGAAAAAGGCCGCTGAGGGGAAGGATGGGGAATTTTATGCTGTGCAGATATTATCTGTCGGGAAGAGACTTGATTCCGGTGCATACGACCTAAAGGGAAGGAAGGATGCCAGGTATATAAAGGTGGGGAACCTGTACAAATATTACATTGGCAAATATGCAACCAGGGCAGAGGCGGTTAAAGCTTTACCAAAGGTGAGGGAAACTTTCCCCGGAGCATTTGTGATTTATATTAAGGATAATAATATTTTAAGATAAGAATTTGTAATGGAAAAATTCAAATTGAGCAGAATCCAGGCTATAGGCCTGTTTGTACTTCTTACCCTCATTGCAACTTTTGCGGTTGTGAATTTTCTCAGAGGGGAGGATTTGTTTAACAAGAGTACCAGGTATTATGCAACTTTCAGCAGTGTGGACGGGCTTACTGTTACTGGCCCAATATATTTGAGAGGATTGAAAGTTGGTATGGTTGAGGCCATTGAGTACAATATGGAGAATGATAACTTTGAGGTGGAGTTTAAAGTGAAATCCAAGTTCAAGATCCCTGTTGACTCAAAAGCCGAGATTTATAGTGCGGACCTTTTGGGTTCCATGGCCATGAGGGTGGCTTTGGGTAAGGAGAAGGTGTATGCTCAGGCGGGTGACACCCTTGCAAGTGCCATTGTTCCCGATATGATCTCTTCTGTAACTTCCCAACTGGCGCCAATTGCCCAGCAGGCAACTGTGCTTATTGACAATTTGAACACAACCCTTACAAGTGTGAACCAGTTGTTGGATTCAAATGCAAGGGAGGATTTGCAGGGTACTTTTGCAGGTTTGAACAGGACCGCTGCAAATGCTGCAAAATTGAGTGGCGAGCTTAACGGTATGGCTCCCGAACTTAAAGATGTGGTTGCCAATCTTAACCTTCTTTCTGATGCTTTGGGTAAAAGTGCAGGTGATGTGCAGAGCACTTTGGCCAATGTGAATACCATTACTTCCCAGCTCTCACAGGCTCAGTTGGACCAGGTGGTGGAAAGCTTGAAAAACTTGTTGGAAAAGCTGCAGAATCCAGATAGTTCTATTGGAAAACTTCTTGCTACGGATGATCTGCACAACTCTGTAGATACCCTCATAAAGGATGTGGACAACCTTGTAAAAAGGATTACAGAGGAGCCTAAAAAATATATTAAAGTAAGTGTATTTTAATATAAGAATTTTTAAAAACTGTATATTGCAGATTATATGATAGTTATGATTAACCGTCTGATTTTCAGGCGGTTAATTTTTGTTAAAAAATTTTAATACTGATTTTTAGCAACTTATACTGTTTTTGAAAAAAACAATAGTTTTTAAATTTTTTTATAATAAATTTTTCCTCACATTTGCATTGCAATCACAAAGCAAAACATTTATCCATTTACAATTTGAGTGACCAATGAACAGTGCCCGACATATAAAGGTATGGAATAACTGCCTCCAGATGATACAGGACGTTATTCCCCCTACCCAGTTCAATACTTGGTTTACTCCAATCAAGCCTGTGAGCCTTGAGGGTGAAAAATTTACCATTGAGGTTCCGTCAGAGTTTGTAAGGGAGTATTTGGAGGAGCACTATATCAATTTTATAAGCAAAGCCTTGCGTAAGGAGTTGGGAGAGGGGGCTAAATTGATGTATAAGGTTCAAGTTGTAAAGGATGCTCCGGTTACCGTACCTTCACAGGTGTTGCCAAAGCCAACCAACAAGCCAGTTCCAATCCAGAGAGATCCAAGCCTGCTCAACCCTTTTGTGATTCCAGGGTTACAGCAGTTGAATATAGATCCGCAGCTTAACCCGAATTACAATTTTGCAAATTTTATTGAGGGTGAGTGCAACAGATTGGGTAGAGCGGCAGGTATTGCAATATCTGACAGTCCGGGCAAGAATGCCTTTAACCCGTTGTTCATATACGGAGCATCTGGTTTGGGCAAAACCCATCTTGCACAGGCAATAGGAATTGAGATTAAGAAGAAATTCCCTGAGAAGATAGTCCTTTATGTTACCGCAAACAGATTCATGACACAGTATATGGATGCGGTAAATGTAAAGAACAAGCTTACAGATTTCCTTAACTTCTACCAGATGATTGATGTGCTTATTCTGGATGATGTGCAGGAGTTTGCAGAGAAACAGGGTACACAGAATGCCTATTTCCATATCTTCAACCATCTGCACCAGAGTGGAAAACAGCTTATTCTAACTTCCGATAAGGCTCCGGTAGATCTTATGGGACTTGAGCAGAGACTCCTCTCAAGGTTCAAATGGGGACTTGTAACAGAGCTTAAGGCTCCATCTTTCAAAACCCGTCTGGAGATACTCAAGAGCAAGAGCCAGAAGGATGGTATAGAGCTTCCCGATGATGTCCTCAATTATCTTGCCTCAAAGGCAGTGGGAAGTGTGAGGGAGTTGGAGGGAACATTGGTATCCCTAATGGCTCACGCAACTTTGAGCAGTGAGACAATAACAATGCAGCTTGCCCAAAGGCTCACAGAACAGATTGTGGATGAGAATGTACAGGAGATAACCATTGACAGCATTCAGGATACCGTTTGCAAATACTTTGGAATAACAAAGGAACTGATGCTCTCAAAGACCAGAAAGAGGGAGATTGTACAGGCAAGGCAGATAGCCATGTATTTGGGAAGAAGCCTTACAAAAACATCACTCGCTGCAATTGGAGCCCAGATAGGAGGTAAGGACCACGCAACAGTACTTCATGCTTGCAACACGGTGAATGACCTTATAGAGACAGACAGGAACTTCAAACAATATGTCTGTGATATAGAAAAGCTTTTAAAAGTGGAAGAATAGAAAAAATGTATTAAATTTGAAAGAAAGTTTAATACATTTTTTTTATGAAGACACAACAGATTCTTGACACCTTTAAGGAGATTCTTAATATACCACGCGAGAGTGGGCACGAGGAGCAGATAATTGCTTATCTTCAAAATTTTGCAAAAGAACACTCACTTGAATGTACAACAGACAAAGCGGGAAATGTGCTTATTGTACGCCCGGCGGCTCCCGGTAAGGAGAATGTCCCTACTGTGGTGCTTCAAAGCCATTCCGATATGGTTTGCGAGAAGAATGCCGGTGTTGAGCATGATTTTACAAAAGACCCTATCAAGGCTGTAGAGGAGGATGGATGGCTTATAGCAAAAGATACCACATTGGGTGCCGATTGTGGAATTGGTATTGCAGCACAGCTTGTTGCCCTTACAGATCCGGATCTCAAATGTGGAAGGATAGAGGCTCTGTTTACTGTGAGTGAGGAGACAGGTCTCGACGGAGCCATGGCTCTTGAGCCGGGTTTCATTACAGGCAAAACCCTTATCAATCTCGATTCTGAGGATGAAGGGGAGTTGTTTATAGGTTGTGCAGGGGGAATTGATACAACTGCAAAATTCAAATACACCACATATGAGGCAACAAAAGAGTTTGTGAAATGTGAATTCAAGATTTTTGGTGCGCAGGGTGGCCATAGCGGTGATGACATAGACAAGAACCGTGCAAATGCAAACAAGGTGCTTGCCCGTTTCTTGTACAGGGTTCTTGCAAAACATGATATTGAACTTTATGAGATAGATGGCGGCAACAAACGCAATGCCATTGCACGTGAGGCATACGCTGTGATAGGTTTCGCCAAAAAATCCGAGAGATCTGTCCTTAAAATATTCAGAGAGGTGATAGATGAGGTTAAGGATGAGTACAAGGTTTCGGATCCAGCTGTTGATGGTATTGCAAGAGAGGTTGGAATTCACGATGTTGAGGATGGAACATATTTTGGCGCCCCTAAGAAAGCTATAGACAAGAATACTGCAGCTTCACTTATATATGCCCTTTACAGTGCTCCTCATGGCGTGCTTGCAATGAGCAATGATGTTAAAGGTCTGGTTGAAACCTCTACCAATCTTGCCTCTGTAAAGATGCAGAAAGGGAATATCATAAGGGTGGGTACAAGCCAGAGAAGTGCAATAAACAGTTGTCGCAGATGGGCTGCCGAGATGGTGGAGGCATGCTTTGAGATGGCAGGTGCAATTGTTGCCCATGAGAGTGAATATCCGGGCTGGAAACCAAATGTGAATTCACAGATACTGGAGGTTTCTGTTGCCGCATACAAAAAGCTCTTTGGCGTGGAGCCTGTGGTAAGGGCAATTCATGCAGGTTTGGAGTGCGGTCTGTTCCTCGACAAATTCCCTGGTTTGGATATGATCTCTTTCGGCCCTACACTAAGAGGTGTACATGCTCCTGGTGAGAGGTTGGAGCTGGCATCGTTGGATAAGTTCAGGATGCTTCTTGAGGAGATTCTTGTTAGTATGAAATAATAAAACAATTTGAGATATGAGCATATTGGTAGCGCCGTCCATGTTGTCGGCAAACTTTGGCGAATTGGATAAAGATGTACAATTGGTAAATGAGGGTGCGGCTGACTGGTTCCACCTCGACATTATGGATGGTGTCTTTGTCCCAAACATTTCATACGGTTTTCCGGTAGTTAAAGCTATGGCAAAGAAGGCAAAGAAACCTTTGGATGCACACCTTATGATTGTAGATCCGGACCGTTACCTTGCAAACTTTGCAGAGTTGGGTGTTGAATGGTTGAGCGTTCACTATGAGGCCTGCACCCATTTGCACAGAACAATCCAGGCAATAAAATCGCTTGGTATGAAGGCTGGTGTGGCTCTTAATCCGCATACCTCAATCTCTTTGATAGAGGATGTCATTATGGATTTGGACTATGTACTTATAATGTCTGTGAATCCTGGCTTTGGAGGACAGTCCTTTATAGAAAATGCCCTTGATAAAGTCCGCAGACTCAGAACCATGATAAATGAGAAAGGGGCCAAATGCCTTATTCAGGTTGATGGTGGAGTGACAACAAAAAACGCCAGGGCTCTTGAGGAGGCTGGCGCTGATGTTCTTGTAGCTGGAAGTGCTGTCTTTGGTGCCAAAGATCCAATGGAGGCTATGCAGCTTATAAAAGGATAAAACAGGCAATACCTATTGCCAATCCAACTACTATATTGATGAGCTTCGCTTTTACGAAGCTCATCTTGCTTTCTGCAAGTAAAGGCAGGGCACTGTGTCCGTCCTGTACAATAGAGTTTACAAGAAGTACATAAAACGGCAGCACACCTTGGGCAAACAGGGTTACAAATACCAGATGCGGCCCCGATTCCGGAATGATTCCAATCAGAACGGCAAGCAGTATGACCCATAGCATATTGTCATTAATCCACTGCTGTACATTCAGGTACTGCATTCCTATCTGACATATGATTAAAGTACCAAAAGTCCACAGGAAGATTGAGAGCAGATGTTTCCCAATCACATGTTTCCATAGATGCTCTTTTATAAAATGCTCGTTGGCGGTGGCTGTAAAGAAAAGTGTTATGATACTTATGACTGCAAATACAATGTTTATGTTCTTCTCGTCAAGCATGTTGAGCGAGAATGTCTTGTGCTCTGCACCCTCCATGTGGTGATTTCCGTGGTTATGGTTACAGGCCTCCGTATGTACATGTGCTATGGTTTCTGTATGTACATGACAATCTCCGCCGGCAGTGTGGTCATGGCCGCATGTAAGGATACCCATGATTACTGCAGCAATGAATACAGCAATACCGGCAAGGACAAATATCCTCTCTTTGGAAGGGTGGAGCATTGTCCTGTATGATGCGGCCTTGAATATTGAAGGGACCTTGCGGTCATCTTCACTTTCAGAGATGTGTATCTCAAAGTCGCTGGAACACAAATCATCCTGAGGATTCTTGTAAATCACATAATCCACCACAATACCTACAACAATGGAGATGGCAAACAATATTCCAAACAATATGAGCCCCTCTTTTGGAATCATTGCCATGATGACAAATGCCTCGTCTCCCGACGAACTTATCATCATTGCAACCAATGCTCCCAGACTAAGCAGCCTGTGGGTATAGAGGGATACTGTTGCAAATCCTCCAATGCATCCAGGTACAAGACCAAGCAGTGAACCTACAAGTATCTGCTTGAGTTTGGAGTCTTTTATAAGTGCAAACCATCTGCCGTGCGAGTGGATATTGAAATACTCTATCATGAGCATCATAATAAGGACCAGCCCGGTAATGAGGATGCTGTTCTTCAATACATCAAAAAACAAATGCCAGCTCATCTTATTTCTCCAAATTCTTGTATTTGTCAAGCAACTCGCCGGCTGCTATGAACGATTCCATTTTCCCCTCAAGAACCGCATCTTCATAATCTGTTATGAGTTTCTCTATTACAGGATTCTCATAGAAGCTGTTTTTAAGAGACTCGTTGATGCTCTCGTACATCCAGAATTTTGCCTGCTGGCGGCGTTTGTGCTCGTAGTATCCGTTTCCTTTTACAAGTGCAAAGTACTCTTCAATCTTCTGGAGAATCTCTGGTAGTCCCTCTTTTGTAACTGATGAAGAGGTGAGGGCGGTAGGTACCCATGTAGATTCTGTAGGAGGGAAGAGATGTAGTGCGTTTGCATAGAGAGCTCTGGCCATAGATGCCTTCTCTACATTGTTGCCATCAGCTTTTGTAATGGCAATCATGTCGCTCATCTCCATAATACCCCTCTTTATACCCTGAAGGTCGTCACCTGCACCGCTTAGCATCAGCAACAGGAAGAAGTCACTCATGGAGTGTACAGCAGTCTCTGACTGTCCAACACCTACGGTCTCAATAAAGACCACATCATAACCGGCGGCCTCACATAGGATAACAGTCTCTCTGGTTTTGCGGGCCACTCCACCGAGTGAACCGGCACTCGGGCTGGGACGGATGAATGCATTTGGATCGTTGCACAGGGTTTCCATCCTGGTTTTGTCTCCAAGGATACTTCCCTTGCTCTTCTCACTGCTGGGGTCAATTGCAAGTACAGCAAGTTTATGTCCTTTGGATGTGATGAAACTTCCAAAAGCCTCAATGAAGGTACTTTTACCTGCACCTGGGACACCGGTGATACCTATTCTCATAGATTTGATGCCGGTTTTTACTGCGTGCTCCTGGCAAGCTGCTATAATCTTCTGTGCCACTGCTCTGTGTGCAGGAAGATTGCTCTCAACCAATGTGATTGCCTGGCTGAGGATCGTTGTGTTGCCGGAAGTGATCCCTTCCATGTACTCTTCTACTGATAGCAGGGCAGGTTTCTTCTTAAAGAAATTCTTTATATATGGGTTGATGATAGGGGGTTGTTCCACACCTTCATTCACTACCAATGCTGTATCTGGGTTTTCGTGGCTTTTAGGAGGCCATTCTCCGGTTGTTGCGCTCATATCTTTTTAAATGTTTGTCGGGATAATGATTATTTAAGTTTTCCTGTAATGAACAGGTTTACAAGTGGCCTGTTTGGGGAGTTTGTTACAAGTGTTATTGTATGTACCTCTTCCTTCCCGCACTGTGCTGTATCTATTGTTGCAGTAAGGGTGAATTTTTCTCCGGCTCCAATTTTTGCAGGAGAAGATACTTTTATATAATCGGGCTTGTCTATTTTGTGCAGTACAAGGGGTGATTGTCCGGTGTTGCGCAAATGGAATGTTGCTGTAACAGTTGTACCTGCCGCTGCTTCTCCAAAGTTGAATGAACTGTTCTGGGCAAGTACCATCGCCCCTTTGTTCTTCTCCTCTTTTGTCATGTTGGAAAAGTTGTCTATAATCATGCACTCAACTGCAATCTTGCCCGGTGCTTTTACTCCGTTGCAGAGTACATCAGCGCTGTAGGTGGTGAGTCCCCAGTTCTCTTTTGCTCTTGTATCTATGGTATATGTCACATCTGCAATTTCACCTGCAGCTATTGTCTGGGGTTCTATGGAGATTGAAAGCCCCTCTGATACCCCTGTGAATTTTACTGTTGTGCTTTTGTTGGAGATGTTGGCAATTTTAAAGTTGCCCCCTTTACTCTCCCCCTGTCTTATCTGGCCTCCACGCTGTATTCCGCTCTTTACCCCAAGAGTACCTATTGCTGTTGGGAACATCTCTTTGAGGGATCTCTCATTCTCATATGCCAATCCTGTGATTCTCAGAATGATTGGCTTTGAACTTGCAGAGGTATATACAGTAAGGTTCTTATCAAACGGATACGGGCCCTGGTCGTTGAGGTAAGTTACCTCCACTTTCCCGCTCTCCCCAGGCATAATGGGCTTTTTGGGCCATATTGGGGTGGTACAGCCACAAGTGGAGATGATGTTGTTTATGACAACAGGCTTGTTGGATGTGTTCCTGAACTCAAAAGCACATTTTTGTGCTCCGTCATTTACAGAAATCTTTCCAAAATTGTGAATCTTCTTGTTGAACACAATTGCCTGCTGCTCAGTGTTATCCACTTGTGCATAAAGGTTGCCGCACATTAAGATTGCGGCAAATACGAATACTATGTGCAAAAATCTTCTCATTTCAAAAAAGGTACCATACAAAGATAGTGCAAAATTGATTAAATTTGTAACATAATTAAACTGACAAACAGATGAGAGCACTATTTAGAACATTTGCTTTGGCAGCATTCGCAGTAATTGTTGCCTCTTGTGGAAGCAAATACAGCTACGAGACTGTAGAGGGTGATTTGCTTGACACCAAAATTTACACATTGGACAACGGCCTTAAGGTTTATATGACTGTAAACCCTGATGAGCCACGTCTTCAGACCTACATTGCTGTTAAGGTAGGTGCAAAGAATGATCCAAGCGAGACAACTGGTCTTGCACACTACTTTGAGCACCTTATGTTCAAAGGTTCGGAGCAGTTTGGTACCAGCGACTATGCAGCTGAGAAACCGCTTTTGGATCAGATAGAGAAAGAGTTTGAGGTATATCGTACCCTAACAGATGATGCTGAGAGGGCAGCTGCATACAAAATCATTGACAGCTTGTCTTATGAGGCTTCAAAATACTCAATCCCTAATGAGTATGACAAACTTATGGCTGCAATTGGTGCGCAGGGAACCAACGCATACACATCTTATGACCAGACAGTATATGTGGAGGATATTCCAAGCAACCAGATTGAGACATGGGCAAAAATTCAGGCAGACCGTTTTGAGAACAATGTGATAAGGGGATTCCACACTGAGCTTGAGACTGTATATGAGGAGAAGAACATGTCGCTTACCCAGGACAGCAGAAGAGTTCTTGAGGCAATGCTTGCAGAGTTGTTCCCTAACCACCCATACGGACAGCAGAGTGTCCTTGGTACCCAGGAGCACCTTAAAAACCCTTCAATCACAAATATCAAGAACTACCATAAAGAGTGGTATGTTCCAAACAACATTGCAATTTGTGTTTCAGGAGATTTTAATCCCGACGAGTTTGTAGAGATAATTGAGAAATACTGGAGCAACTTCAAACCTAATGAGAACCTCAAGAAATTGGAGTTCCCTCAGGAGAAACCTCTTACAGAGCCTGTGAAAGTTGTGTTGGAGGGACAGGAGGCACCGTTCATTTATGTGGCATGGAGACTCCCTGCAGCAAAATCTGAGGATATGCCTGTACTTACAGTATTGGAGAATATCCTTAACAACGGTAAAACAGGTCTTATTGATGTCAACATCAACCAGGCACAGAAAGTTCTTGGTGGTGCTGGCGGTGGCGTGCAGACTTTCACAGACCACTCATGCTTCCTTCTTACCGGAAGACCAAAACAGGGTCAGTCATTGCAGCAGGTTCAGGATTTGTTGCTTGAGCAGGTTGAACTTCTTAAGAAAGGTGAGTTTGACGAGTCTATGATTGCATCTGTAGTAAACAACTACAAGAGATACAGAATGCAGAACTTGCAGCACAACTCATTCCGTGCAGACCAGTTTGTAACCTCATTCATTTATGAGATTCCATGGGCTAACATGGTGGCAGAACTTGACAATATGGCCAAAGTAACCAAGGAGGATGTGGTTGCAGCTGCAAACAAATATCTTACTGACGGTTATGTGGCTATCCACAAAGAGCAGGGCAAAGCTCCTGAAACAGCCGCTATCAGCAAACCTAAGATTACCCCTATCCTAACAAACAGGGACAAACAGAGTGCTTATCTACAGCAGATTCAGGCAGAGGCAGCTGCTGCACAGCCTATTGAGCCGGTATTTGTAGATTTCTCAAAAGATATGCAGAAAGGTGTTGCAAAGAGCAATATGGAGGTTCTTTACAAGAAAAACACTTCAAATGACCTGTTTGAGCTTGAGTTTATGATTGACTTTGGTGCAAAAGACAACAAGGTCATCTCATTTGCAACCGATTACTTTGATTATTTGGGTACTGCACAGAAAACAGCAGACGATATAAATAAAGAGCTTTACGCTTTGGCTTGTGATGCCAATGTACGTGCCGGAAATGACAAAATTTATATTTCAGTATATGGTTTGAGCGAGAATATGGAGGCTGCACTTGCTATCATTGAGGATAAGATTGCAAATGTTGTTGGCAATGATATAGTTCTTGCAAACCTAAAGGCTGATGTGCTAAGACAGAGAATCAATACCAAGACAAACCAGAGAGCATGCTACTCTATGCTTACCCAGTATGTAAACTACGGTAAGGAGAATCCTGCAACTTATGTATTGTCAAACAAAGAGATCCAGGCTCTTACTTCAGAGGAGCTTTTGGCACAGTTGAAAGGTGCCCTTGCATATAACCAGACAGTTGTTTACTACGGACCTATGGAGATGGATCAGGTAGTTGAGGTTGTGAACAAATACCACAATGTCCCTGAGCAGCTTGCTGCATACCCTCAGAAAAATGAGTTCAAACTCCAGCAGGTAACCGAGCCGAAAGTTGTAATTGCACCTTATGATGCAAAACAGATCTATATGATCTCTTACTCAAATACCGGTGAGACATTTGACCCTGCAAAATCTCCAATTGTAAATATGTACAATGAGTACTTTGGTGGTGGAATGAACTCAATCGTATTCCAGGAGATGAGAGAGGCAAGAGGATTGGCATACTCTGCAAATGCAAGATATGTAGTTCCTGCAAAAGCAGGTGAGTCTTACAGTTTCACTTCATTCATTGCAACCCAGAATGACAAAATGATGGATGCTGTAACTGCATTTGATGAGATTATCAACCAGATGCCACAGTCAGAGGCTGCATTCAATATTGCAAAAGAGAACATCATTGCAAATTTGAGAACAAGCAGAATTTTGGGTTCAAGCGTTATCAACTACTATTTGAACCTTCAGAAAAAAGGCTTGTCTGAGGATCCTAACAAAGAATTGTTTGAGAAAGTACAACAATTTACATTGCAGGATGTTATAGATTTTCAGCAGCAGGTTATCAAAGACAGGAAATATGTAATAGGTATCCTTGGAACAGAGAAGGATCTTGACATGAAAGCTCTGGAACCTGCAAAATACGGCAAAGTGGAGAGAGTTTCATTGGAAGATATTTTTGGATACTAACAACATTGTTATTATCTTTGCCGAGGTTTAAACACAATTAACAAACAAAAAAAATTAAAGTCATGGCTTACAAAATTACAGAGGATTGCGCAGCTTGCGGTACTTGTATTGACGAGTGTCCAGTAGGTGCTATTTCAGCAGGCGACATTTACAAAATTGACGCTAACATGTGTACTGATTGCGGTACTTGCGCAAACGCTTGCCCAATGGGTGCTATCGTTCAAGCTTAATTTATAAGCAAGAAAACTTGATGGAGGCTGGCCTTTCAGGCTGGCCTCTTTTTTTTGCTCGGAGCTCAAAAGGTAAATTTTGCGTTACGCTTGACTCGGGAATCCTTATTCACCTAAGTAAACTCCGGTTTCCTCACCTGCACAAGCCTTAAATTTCCACCTTTTGAGCCCCCAAGTACTTAGAGGGGGGCTTTGTGCAGTTTTGGGCTGTTTTCTGCACAAACATAGGATGAAGTGTTGTCTTTGTGCAGTTTTGGGCTGTTTTCTGCGCAAACATTGGTTGAAGTGTTGGCTTTGTGCAGTTTTGGGCTGTTTTCTGCACAAACATAGGATGAAGTGTTGTCTTTGTGCAGTATTGGGCTGTTTTCTGCACATTCTGTTTTGGGTGGAGGCGTTGGCAGGGGGCTTAGCGGAGTGTGCCGCGGAGGATATGGCGTTTGCCGGGAGGTCCGGCAAGGCGTTCAAGGGTAAAGTTGGTACTACGGAGAGCTTGTTTTACAGTGCCTTTGCTGCAGTAGGTGACAAGCAGGGAGCCGGATGGGCATCCTGCTGCAATGGTGCGGAAAATCTCCTCATTCCACAGTTCGGGTTGTGTTGCAGGGGAGAAAGTGTCATAAAATATTACGGCAGGTGATGTGGTTGCTCCGGCTTCCTCTTTTGTCCCCCCGCAACATGCTATTTTGTAGTATTCTGCTCCCACTTTCGCAATGTCTGCATGGCTTTTGTGTAAAATAAAAACATTTCCAGAGTTGCCAATAGTATTGCTCTGGGCATGAAAGGTGTCTGTTTCGTGCCCGGAGGGGGTATTTGTTTTCGTTGGGGTATGGATTGCCGGTATGGCGATATTTTCCTCCCATGGACAATTGTGTATGAGGTGGAAAATTTCTGCCAGTTTGTCGGGAAGGGGATTTTTGTTTCCTGGGGTGGAATTCAAGTGTTCCGCAATTATGTTTGGGTAGTTAAGCTGTTGTGTTTCAGTGAATGGTATGGGATACTTCTCTATTCCATAATAGTGTATTTGGGGGTATGGAAGTCCATTTGGGAGCAATTGTTGTTGCCATGCCCATGCAAGGATGCAGTTGAGTCCGGTGCCAAACCCTACATCAAAAATGTTTATTTTGGGGGCAGCGGTCTGCCTGTACAGATGCTCAACTCCACAACGGATGTATATATGCATTGCCTCTGTGTAGGCACCGTTGGTGGAGTGGTATGTTTCCCCAAATTGGGTGAGTTGCAGGGTGCTGCTGCCGTCGGCACTGGTTGTAATTGTGTGTTGCATCTTTCTTGCTGGTTTACAGAGCAAAATTAGGTATAATTGTTCAGATTTGCTATATTTGCAGGTTATTGGTGCTGTGTGGTTATGTGGCACCGCAGAAACAAAAACATAAAAAGAAAATATATAGAACAGATATGGGATTTTCGGATTTATTAAAGAAGATGTTCGGCTCAAAGGCTGACCGTGATTTGAAGGCAATCAGACCAATTCTGGATAAGGCTTTGGCTGAGTATGAGAGGATAGACAAGTTGTCTGATGATGAGCTTAGGGCAGAGGCACAGAGAATAAAAAAAGTTATAGCAGACCGTATTGCAGCTGATGAGGCTAAAAAGAAACAGTTCAGAGGCCAGCTTGAGGATATGACTCTTTCTCCCGACGAGAAAGAGCGTATTGCAACCGAGGTTGACAAACTTACAAAGAAGATTGATGAGCAGATTGAGGTTGTCCTTATGGAGGTGCTTCCAACAGCCTTTGCAATTATGAGATCAACTGCAAGAAGGTTCAAGGAGAATTCAACAATAAAGGTTCTTGCTACAGATGCAGACCGTGATTTGGGTGCAAAAGTTGATTATGTGAATATTGAGGGTGATTATGCGATATGGAAAAACACCTGGCTTGCAGGCGGTAACCCTATCACCTGGGATATGGTTCACTATGAGGTTCAGCTGATTGGTGGTATTGTGCTACATCAGGGTAAGATTGCGGAGATGGCTACAGGTGAGGGTAAAACCCTTGTGGCAACATTGCCTGTATTCCTTAACGCATTGGCCGGCAAGGGTGTACATGTGGTAACTGTGAATGATTACCTTTCTAAACGTGACTCTGAGTGGATGGGACCGCTTTACCAGTTCCATGGTCTTAAAGTGGATTGTATAGACAAACACCAGCCTAACTCGGATGCCAGAAAGAAGGCGTATCGTGCAGATATCACCTTTGGTACCAACAATGAGTTTGGTTTTGACTACTTGAGGGACAATATGGCCATCACTCCCGATGACCTTGTACAGAAGAAACACCACTATGCAATTGTGGATGAGGTGGATTCAGTCCTTATTGACGATGCCAGAACACCTCTTATCATCTCCGGTCCGGTTCCAAAAGGGGAGGACCAGCAGTTTATGGAGTTCAAACCGCTTGTGGAGAGACTTTACAGCCAGCAGCGCAGCAATGTTACCCAGATGCTGAACCAGGCAAAGAAACTTATTGCCGAGGGCAATACAGAGGAGGGAGGAAAGATCCTTTTGAGAGCTTACAAAGGTTTGCCAAAATATAACCCTCTTATCAAATATCTGAGTGAGCCTGGTATCAAACAGATTCTTATCAATACTGAGAACTTCTACATGCAGGACAACAACAAGCAGATGCATCTGATTACAGATGAGCTTCTGTTTGTAATTGATGAGAAACAGAGATCAGTGGAGCTTACAGATAAAGGTCATGAGCACATTGCAAAAGGGACAAATGACAGCAAGTTCTTTGTATTGCCTGATGTGGGTGCGGAGATTTCTGAGCTTGAGAAACTTGATCTTACTCCAGAGGAGAAACTTGGCAAGAAAGATGAGATTTACTCGGATTACGCACTTAAATCTGAGCGTGTACATACAGTAAACCAGCTGCTTAAAGCATACACAATGTTTGAGAAGGATGTTGAGTATGTGATAATGGACAACAAGGTTAAGATTGTAGATGAGCAGACAGGCCGTATTTTGGACGGAAGAAGATATTCTGACGGTCTTCACCAGGCAATTGAGGCTAAGGAGAATGTGAAGGTTGAGGCTGCAACACAGACATTTGCAACCATTACTTTGCAGAACTACTTTAGAATGTACCACAAACTTGCAGGTATGACCGGTACAGCAGAGACAGAGGCGGGTGAGTTTGATTCTATCTACAAACTGGATGTGGTTACAATCCCAACCAACAAGCCTGTTTTGAGAAATGATGAGGAGGACCTTATCTATAGGACCAAGAAAGAGAAATACAATGCTGTGATTGAGAAGATTGTAGAGCTTAAGAATGCAGGACGACCTGTTCTTGTGGGTACTACATCCGTTGAGATTTCTGAGCTTTTGAGCCGTATGCTCAAACTTAGGGGTATAAAACATAATGTATTGAATGCGAAACAGCACGCTTCGGAGGCGCAGGTGGTTGCAGAGGCTGGTCAAGCAGGTGCTGTTACCATTGCCACAAATATGGCGGGTCGTGGTACCGATATCAAGCTTGGTGATGGGGTGAAAGCTGCAGGCGGGCTTGCAATTATTGGTACAGAGAGACATGACAGCCGTCGTGTTGACCGTCAGTTGCGTGGTAGGGCAGGCCGTCAGGGAGACCCTGGTTCTTCTACTTTCTATGTATCGTTGGAGGATGATCTTATGCGTCTGTTTGGAGCGGAGAGAATTACCAAGGTGGTTGACAGAATGGGTATGAAAGAGGGTGAGGTATTGCAGCACTCTATGCTTTCAAGTTCAATTGAGCGTGCGCAGAAGAAGGTTGAGGAGAACAACTTTGGTATCCGTAAGAGACTTTTGGAGTATGATGATGTAATGAACTCGCAGCGTGAGGTTATCTACAGCAAGAGACGCAATGCCCTTTATGGTGAGCGTATTGAGGTGGATGTGAAGAATATGATTCAGGATTATGCGGAGCTTCTTGCGCAGTCAAAGGATAGTCATGATTATTCAAGCTTCTCGTTTGAGCTTATGAGACAGCTCTCTCTTGAGCCGTCATTTGATGAGGCTTATTACAAGAAGGCTTCTGTTGAGGATTTGTCGGACAAGATTGCAGAGTCAATCAAGGAGCTTATTGCCCGCAGAAGTGATGTGATGATAAAACAGGCTTGGCCAATCATTGAGCAGGTTTATACAACCCAGGGAGCAGCTTATGAGAATATTGCACTTCCAATTTCTGATGGCGCCAAAATCATGCAGCTTGTGATTAACCTTAAGAAGGCTTATGAGAACAAGGGTATGGAACTTTACAGGGCTATGGCAAAATCTGTTACCCTTGTAATGATTGACGAGTACTGGAAAGAGCACTTGAGAGAGATGGATGAGCTCAAGCAGTCTGTACAGAATGCCACATACGAGCAGAAGGATCCGCTACTTATCTACAAATTTGAGAGTTTCAACCTGTTCAAAGGTGTGCTTGAGAAAGTGAGCAGAGATGTACTTGCATTTATGACAAGAGCACATATTCCGCTAAGGAACGCTAATGATGAGATTCCTGTAAGGGAGCAGCAACAGCGTAAGCGTACAGATTTGACCAATATGCGAACAAGCCGCAATGATTTGGTTACCAATGGTGGTGAGCCTAAATCAAATGCTCCTGTGCATGTGGAGAAGAAGGTTGGAAGAAATGATCCTTGTCCTTGCGGTAGCGGCAAGAAGTACAAGAATTGTCACGGAAAAGAAAACTAAAATACAATATGGAGAATATATTTGATGTAGTAGTGATTGGCGCTGGCCCGGGTGGTTATGTTGCAGCAATCAGAGCTTCACAGTTGGGCTTCAATACAGCTGTTGTTGAGAAAGCGGAGTTGGGTGGTGTTTGCCTTAACTGGGGCTGTATCCCAACAAAAGCACTTATGAAGAGTGCTCAGGTATATAACTATACCAAACACCTTGCAGATTATGGCGTGGAACTTAGAAATGCAGATGGTACTCCTGTTGAGGCTGATGCTGTAGTTTCATATGCAGATATCAGAAAGGTTGTTGAGAGGGAGAGAGGTGTTTCTGCCCAGATGAGCAAAGGTATTGAGTTTCTTTTCAAGAAAAATAATATTACAGTACTTAAAGGTGAGGCTAAAATTTTGAGTGGAAGCGCAGTTGAGGTAAAACCTGCTGAGGGGGATGCTTATACTGTGGAGGCGAAACATATTATTGTAGCTACAGGCTCAAGACCTAACTCTTTGCCTTTTGCACCAATTGATGGCCAGAAGATTATCTCTTATCGTCAGGCTTTGGTCCCAGAGACTCTTCCTAAGAGCATGGCAATCATTGGCTCGGGTGCTATTGGAAGTGAGTTCACATATTTCTACCGCTCTATGGGTGTTGATGTTACCCTTATTGAGTTCATGGACCAGATTGTCCCTCTTGAGGATAAGGATGTGGCTGACCAGCTTAGCCGCAGCTTCAGGAAGATGGGCATTAAGGTTATGGTTTCAAGCGGTGTTAAGGCTATTGACACTACCGGTGAGGGTTGCAAACTTACTGTTGAGACCAAGAAGGGTATGGTTGAGCTTGAGGTTGACAGAGTTCTTTCGGCTGTTGGAGTTATCCCTAATACCCAGGGTATTGGCCTTGAGGAGCTTGGCGTTGAGATGAACAGAGGCAAGATTGTTGTGGATGATTTCTACCGCACAAATGTTCCTGGCATCTACGCTATCGGTGATGTTATTGCAACTCCTGCTTTGGCTCACGTAGCTTCCGCAGAGGGTATTGCTTGCGTTGAGAAGATTGCAGGTATGGATGTTGCTCCAGTTAACTATAACAATATCCCTGGTGCAACTTATACTTCTCCTGAGATTGCATCTGTAGGTCTTACAGAGAAGAAAGTCAAGGAGCAGGGCATTGAGTACAAAGTTGGCAAATTCCCATTCACTGCAAGCGGCAAGGCTACTACTGCAGGTGAGAAGGATGGCTTTGTAAAACTTATCATTGATGCAAATACAGACCAGATTCTTGGTGCCCACATGATTGGTGCTAATGTTACCGAGATGCTTTCTGGCATTGTACTTGCAAGGAATGTAGGTGCCACTGCAAAAGACATCATTAAGACAATCCATCCTCATCCAACTATGAGTGAGGCTATTATGGAGGCAGCTGCAGCGGCGCACGGTGAGGTTATTCACATGTAATATATACCTTTTAAAACCTTAGGCATATGGCAAGGCATGAAGTTCCACAAATAAACGAGGTGAGCCGCATTTCCGGCAGTACCGAGGTAAAAGGAAGTCTTATTTCCCAGTCAGACATCCGTATAGATGGTGTGTTTGAAGGGGAGCTTATAACCAGCGGCAAGCTGGTTTTGGGCGAGAATGCCGTTTTGCGTGGAAATGTAATGTGCGCAAATGCCGATGTCTGGGGTAAAATAGAGGGTGACCTTACAGTTGGAGATACAACAAGTTTTAAAGAGAACTCGTCATTTGACGGCAAGTTGAAAACCATCCGCATATGTATTGAAATGGGAGCCTCCTTCTCCGGAAGTTGCCAGATTATAAATGAGGCGGAATTCAAGAGTCTCTCTGCGGAGTATTTCCACTAAAATGAAAGGCGTTCCAATGGAACGCCTTTTTTATGCAAAGGAATATGCTTTGTCCAGTAGAAAAGAATTTGTACATTTGTTTTAAGGCAAAATAGTTCTTTTATATCAGGCTATATGCCCCAATGGTACCACATCACTTAATATTTATTAACTTTTTTAAACATTCAGCGTATGCGATACCTTAAAACACATCTTTTAATTAAAGTATTCTGTGCAGTACTTATGCATTTGTTGGTGTCAAATGCAGGTTTCTCTCAAAATACAGGGGGATATCCATTTACTATCAATACTTTAGATATTTCAAATACACCAGTTGCAAAAAGCCAGATTATATCTGCGATAGGGAATCCGGATAAATATGAAATGGCTGAGTATCCCGACGAGCCTTTCGGCCCTGATGAGTGGTATGAATACCATGATGCAAATGGGAATATCAAGTTATTTATGAAATTTTCAGATGGTGTTCTGGATCATCTATATACAGATTCTTCTGATTATTTATTTTTTGGCAATTTAAGAATAGGAGATAATATTCAAAAACTTAGGGGTATGATAGCCAATGGCTTTGGGGCATTTTACATGGAAGAAGATAGATCAACTGGCCACAAAACTATTATTATGTATTTGGGATATGATGAATTGAGGGTAACTCATAAGGATAATACCATTACTTTCATCCAGTATATAGCTTTATTTTAAATAAACTTATATATATGCAGTGAGACCAAGTCAAAGATTATATGACCTGGTCTCCTTATTTTGTGCCAGACTATAGGTAAGTTCTACAATAAGTACACCCCGGCAGCGGAGCAAGTTTCTCTTGTTGTCTGGTCCCAAACACCGCTCTGAACCTCTCCAATGTGGCATTTGCCCATAAGGAGCATGCATAGGCGGCTCTGTCCTATACCGCCGCCAATGGTCTGTGGCAGTTTTCCCTCAAGCAGAAGGCGGTGGAACATAAGCTGTTTGCGCTCCTGGTTATGGCACAACTCAAGCTGTTTTTCAAGAGCTGCAGGAGAAACCCTTATACCCATTGATGAAATCTCAAATGCAGAGTCAAGTACAGGATTGTAGATGAGGATATCTCCGTTAAGTCCCTCAAATCCGTCTGGGGTAGGGGTTGACCAGTCATCATAGTCAGAAGAACGGGTGTCATGGGGAACGCCGTCTCCCAAGCGTCCGCCTATACCACGTATAAAGACAGCACCGTATTTGCGGCACGCCTCATACTCCCTCTCTTTTGGGGAAAGGTTAGGGTACTCCCTTCTCAATTCCTCCGCATGCATGAAAGTTATATCCTGTGGAAGGAACGGGGTAAATACCGGATACTGCTCGCACAAAAGGTACTCTGTATGTTTAAGGGCTTTGTATATGCACCACACCGTGTTGTAAAGATACTCAATGGTACGCTCGCTCTCAAGCATCACTTTTTCCCAGTCCCACTGATCTACATAAATTGAGTGGATGTTGTCAAGCTCCTCACACGGACGCAATGCGTTCATATCTGTATAAATCCCTTTCCCCGGCTCAATGTGGTGTCTCCAAAGGGTGTAGCGTTTCCATTTGGCAAGTGACTGCACAATCTCAACCCTCTTCCCGTCTCCCAATCCCTCCACAGCAAATGAAACAGGTGATTCGCTTCCCGATAGATTATCGTTAAGTCCTGTATTGCACTCAACAACCAATGGAGCAGTAACCCTTCTGAGCTGCAATTGGGCTGAAAGGTGCTGTTGGAATGTATCTTTAATGAATTTGATGGCCTTCTCGGTTTGCCAAACATCCAGTTTTGAGATATATCCTTGTGGAATGAAAATATTGCTCATCAGTATTCCTCCATACATGCTTTAAATAAATATGAAATGAGCGGCAAAGGTAGCAATTAAATAGTTAAATTTGTAGGTCAAATATGGAGAAGATGAAGAAAATAGTTTTGGTTACAGGGGGCCAACGCTCCGGCAAGAGCACTTATGCAGAGGAGCTGGTGCTGAAGTTGGCTGCGGGAGAGCAGGCTGTTTATATGGCAACAGCAAAGATATGGGACCCTGAGTTTGCCCATAGGGTGGAGCTGCACAAGCAGAGGCGAGGTTCTCAATGGATAAATATAGAGGAGGAGAAGTTCCTGAGTAACCACAATGTGGAGGGGAGGGTTGTACTTATAGACTGTGTAACCTTGTGGAGTACAAATTTCTTTTTTGACCAGTCTCTTCCAGAAGATGATTCTGCAGAATGCAATACCACAATGGACGCATCCCAGGCAAAGGAATCCGCTTCTCTGGTGGAGCGCACCCTGCAGCAGATAAAGGGGGAATTTGAGAGGTTTACCGCGCAGGATGCCATATTTGTATTTGTAACAAATGAGATTGGTTTGGGCGGCGTTTCTGAGAACAAGGTGCAGAGACAGTTCACAGACCTTTTGGGATGGCTCAACCAGTATATAGCCTCACAGGCGGATGAGGTGTATTTCATGGTGAGTGGAATACCAATGAAAATCAAGGGATAGAAGTGTGACGTAGTAAAAAATACCGGAAAATGAGAGAATTCAATATTATGGCTCCCGACAAATCCATAAGGGAGGCATTGCAGAGCAAGATAGACAATCTCACCAAGCCCAAAGGCTCTTTGGGAATGCTGGAGGAGTTGGCCCTTAAGGTGGGGATGATACAGCAGAGCCTGACTCCGGAACTTAAGAATCCTCAGCATATTCTGTTTGGAGCGGATCATGGTATTTTGGAGGAGGGGGTGAGCTGTACCCCTAAGGAGGTTACCTGGCAGCAGATGGGACACTTTTTGGCCGGGGGAGCCGGTATCAGCTTCCTTTGTGCCCAGCACGGTTTCAAATTGAATGTGGTGGATAGCGGTGTGGATTTTGATTTCCCCGAAGGCTGTGGCATTGTGGATGCCAAGATAAGGAAAGGGACCCGCAATTTCCTTTATGGCCCGGCAATGACTGCTCAAGAGATGGAGCTGGCAATAGAGAGAGGTGCGGAGCAGGTGGATAAAGTTTTTGCTCAGGGGTGCAACATCATATCTTTTGGAGAGATGGGGGCAGGAAATACTTCTCCATCTTCCATGTGGATGAGTTTTCTTGGGAATATCCCTCTTAGAGAGTGCATAGGAGCCGGCAGCGGTGTAGTGGGGGAGGCGTTGCAGCACAAAGTTGAAGTGTTGGAGGCTGCGGCTAAGAATTATGAGACCGCGGGAGGAACAGTATTTGCCCAGAGGGATGATAAGGGGGAGTGGTATGGAAAAGGGTATCTGTCGGGAGGAAACAAAGAATATGTTCTGGAGATAATGCGCTGGTTTGGCGGATATGAGATGGTGATGGCTGTGGGGGGAATGCTCAGGGCTGCGGAACTGAAGTTGACCATTCTGGTTGACGGTTTTATTATGACAAACTGTATTCTGGCTGCAAGGGAGCTTTATCCGGCAGTAACGGAATATGCCATTTACGGTCATTGCGGAGATGAGACAGGGCACCGCAAGGTGCTTGATGTGCTTGATGCAAAACCAATCCTTAGCCTTGGCTTGCGTTTGGGGGAGGGCAGCGGTGCAATATGTGCTTACCCTATAGTGGTGTCGGCAGTAAATATGATCAATCAGATGGACAGCTTTGCAGAGGCTGCCGTAAAGAAATATTTTTAACAGATATGAAAAATATCCTTGCAGCGTTAATGTTTTTCACACGACTCCCATTCTGGAGGATTGCAACTGTGGAGAAGGAGTATTTTAAGAATGTGGTGAATTACTGGCCATATGCCGGAATCATTACTGGTGGAATAGGTGCCGGGGTTATGCTTGGGGCCTCTTATCTCTTTCCGGTTACCGTTGCTGTAATTCTGGGCCTTGTTGCCAGGGTGCTCGTTACAGGGGCTTTGCATGAGGATGGCCTGGCAGATTTCTTTGACGGTTTTGGAGGGGGAACTTCCAAAGAGGCTATCCTACGTATAATGAAGGACTCACATATAGGGAGCTATGGGGTGTTGGGGCTTATCCTCTATTTTGCCCTTATGATAGCCCTTTTATCTTCCTTGCCTGCAAAGGCTGCCGCTTTACTGTTCTTCTGTGGAGATGTTTTCTGTAAAAGTGTTGCATCCGGAATAGTGAATATTTTGCCGTATGCCCGTACAGAGGAGGAGAGCAAGAACAAACTGGTATATAACAGAATGGTTCCCGCTTCAGTTGCGGTAACCTCCCTGCTGGTTTTTGCAATGCTTTTCTTTGTATATGCAACTCTTCTTCCAAAGGTGGCCGCATTTGCAATAATTGCTCCAGTTGTAATTTTCTGGCTCATCACCACATTTATCCGTAAAAGGATAGAGGGTTATACAGGAGATTGTTGCGGTGCAACTTTTCTCCTTTGCGAGCTTTCATACCTGATGGTTTCAACCGCCATAATAAATTACCTGATCTGACACAACCGCATACCATTAATATATGAGAGTATATCTTGTAAGACACACCTCAGTAGATGTCCCAAGGGGCATCTGTTACGGGCAGTCCGATGTCCCACTTAAATCTACCTTTGAGCAGGAAGCTGCAGCTGTAAAGGAAAAACTGGAGAATCTTTTTCCCGACAAATCCATTCTGGATGCAGTTTATACCAGCCCTTTGAGCCGATGTACCCGTCTTGCCCAGTTCTGCGGATACGGATGGGCCGAGCGGGAGAGCAGGGTGCTTGAATTGAACTTTGGGGAGTGGGAGATGCAGGATTACAACCATATTGAGGATCCTCACCTTAAGGTGTGGTATCAGGACTGGATAAATGTACGCCCTACGGGGGGTGAATCTTTTATGGACCAGTTCAACAGGGTGTCGGCATTCCTGCAGGAGCTCAAGGCTGAGGGGAAAGAGAGGGTCCTCATCTTCTGTCATGGTGGGGTGCTGGCATGTGCCAAAGTTTTGTCGGGAAGAATGGATAAAAAAAATGCTTTCAGCCAGCTTGATGATTATGGCAGTGTGTTGGAGGTTGATGTATAAAAAAGAAGCCCGGAAGTCTTTTGGACATTCCGGGTTTTCTCTTTAGAATCTCTCCTTTATATTATAAGTGTTTCTCTCCTGGGAGTTGCGGGAAACCAGTTCTCCCAAAAATCCGGTAAGGAAGAGCTGTACACCAATGATAAGTGCAACGAGTGCCAGATAGAACAGAGGCTGGTCTGTAACGGCCCTGAATTTGAGCCCCTGTGACTGGGCAATGACCTTGTCTGCAATGAGCCAGATTGAAATTACCGCTCCTACAAGGAACGTGAATGTTCCCAACAGTCCAAAGAAGTGCATTGGCTTTTTGCCAAAACGGGAAAGGAACCAAAGGCTTATAAGATCCAGAAATCCGTTCACAAACCTCTCCATTCCAAATTTGCTCACTCCGTATTTGCGGGCCTGATGGTGCACAACCTTCTCTCCAATGTTGCCAAATCCGGCATTCTTTGCAAGGTAAGGGATGTATCTGTGCATCTCTCCATACACCTCAATGTTCTTTACAACAATATTGCGGTAGGCCTTAAGGCCGCAGTTCATATCGTGGAGTTTTATACCGGTAACTTTTCTTGCTGTTGCATTGTATAGTTTGGAAGGAAGATTTTTTGTAAGCTTGCTGTCGTAGCGTTTCTTCTTCCATCCGCTTACAAGGTCATAACCATCCTTTACAATCATGTCATAAAGGGCAGGAATCTCCCTTGGGTCATCCTGAAGGTCTGCATCCATAGTTATTACAACATCTCCGTCTGCCTCCTCAAATCCGTGGAAAAGGGCTGCAGATTTGCCGTAATTCTTCCTGAAACAGATACCTTTTATGTGGGAGTTGGTTTTGGCCATCTCCTTAATGAGTTCCCATGAGCCGTCTGTACTGCCGTCGTTTACCATTATTATATTATAGGTAAGGCCGGTTGGCTCAACAGCCTCCCCAATCCCCTTTACAAGTTCCTGTAGGGATTCCCTCTCATTATATAAAGATATTACAACCGAAATGTCCATTTTGTATAGGTTTTTCTTCCCGATATTTTGTCGGGAAGAAGATTATTCGTTCTCTGTCTCCCCGAATGGGTTTGTTTTCTTTGTAAAGTTTGCAGTGATGGCCGCAGCTATTGCACCAAAAAGGGTGTTATAAATAAGGGTTACAAACAATGATATTCTACCAAAATTGTTGAACATGGAGTTCATCAAGCCCTCTGTGCTTGAGTTGAGGGTCCCTTGCTGGACCATTGCCTCTTTTGCAAGAAGTATTGCCTCCTCTGTCTGGCCCGGGAATATCCACTCAACCTGTGCGTAGCTGTAGCAGGCGCACATTACAGATGAAAGCAAACACACTATGAAACCGTAATTGTAGCTTTGTGAGTAGCTTATGGTGTCAAAACGGTCCGACCATCTCTTCATGAACAACCACAGAAGGTACAGGCAGCCGCCGAATTTTATGATCCAAAGCAATGTTTTTACAAGAAAGCCCGCTGTAGGGAATGCCGATGCTGCCAAAGAGTAGATGATAGTTACCAGTGACAGATAAAGTCCGTCCATTGCGGCACAGCTCCATTTGTTGTTCTGTTCCATATGTTTTAACTTTTTACTGTTAACAAAATTGTGCTTATTGTGGAGCAAAGATAGTAAAAATTTATACCTTTGCAGTTTATAATTTGAATTTTAAAATATGCGTGTGTTGTAAGCACGCTGTAAACAATATAAGATATGATTAATGTAACTTTTCCGGATGGAAGCGTACGCCAGTTCAACAAAGGTGTAACTGGTTTGGAGATTGCCCAGAGCATCAGCTCAAGATTGGCACAGGAGGTTTTGGCAATTACCGTAAATGACAAGGTATTTGATTTGCTCAGACCAATTTCAGAAGATTGTTCAATCAAATTGCATAAATGGGAGGACCAGGAGGCTAAACAGACGTTCTGGCACTCTTCTTCTCACCTTATGGCTGAGGCTTTGCAGAGCCTTTTCCCAGGCATCAAGTTTGGTATTGGACCTTCTATTGAGACAGGTTTCTACTATGATGTTGATTTGGGAGAGAGGACAATCACAGAATCTGACCTTAAGAAGATTGAGGACAAGATGATTGAGCTTGCACGCCAGAAGGAGACTTTTGTAAGAAAAGACATTACCAAAGCTGAGGCAATGGCTACATATACAGAGAAAGGTGACGAGTACAAATGTGACCTTATCAAGGATCTTGAGGATGGTACCATCACTTTCTATACAAACGGTAGCTTTACTGACCTTTGCCGCGGACCTCATATTGTTGATACATCTGTAATCAAGGCAGTGAAACTTACTTCAATTGCAGGTGCATACTGGAGAGGTAACGAGAAGAACAAGATGCTTACCCGTATCTACGGTGTTACTTTCCCTAAAAAATCTATGTTGGATGAGTATCTTCAGATGCTTGAGGAGGCTAAGAAACGTGATCACAGAAAATTGGGTAAGGAGCTTGAGTTGTTTGCATTCTCCCAGAGAGTGGGCCAGGGTTTGCCTTTGTGGTTGCCAAGAGGTGCACAGTTGCGTGAGAAATTGGAGAACTTCCTCAAATCAGTTCAGAAACAGCACGGTTATCTTCCTGTAATCACCCCTCACATTGGTCAGAAAGAGCTTTATGTGACTTCTGGACACTATGCAAAATATGGTGCTGATTCATTCCAGCCTATCCATACCCCTGCAGAGGGTGAGGAGTTCCTTTTAAAACCTATGAACTGCCCTCACCACTGTGAGATATACAAGACAAAACCACGTTCATATAAGGATCTTCCTTTGAGATTTGCAGAGTTCGGTACAGTTTACCGTTACGAGCAGAGCGGTGAGTTGCATGGACTTACAAGGGTTAGAGGATTTACTCAGGATGATGCGCACTTGTTTGTTCGCCCAGACCAGCTTAAAGAGGAGTTCTGTAAAGTGATTGATATTGTACTTTACATATTCAAGACCCTCAAATTTGAGAACTTTACTGCTCAGGTATCTTTGAGGGACAAAGAGAATCGTGAGAAATACATTGGTACCGATGAGAACTGGGAGAGAGCGGAGAATGCTATCATTGAGGCTGCCAATGAGAAAGGTCTCAATACCGTAGTTGAGTATGGTGAGGCTGCATTCTACGGTCCTAAACTCGACTTTATGGTTAAAGATGCCATTGGTAGAAAATGGCAGCTTGGTACAATCCAGGTGGATTATAACCTTCCTGAGAGATTTGATCTTGAATATACCGGTGCGGATGACAAGAAATACCGTCCTATCATGATTCACCGTGCACCGTTCGGGTCAATGGAGAGATTTGTTGCGGTATTGTTGGAGCACACAGGCGGAAAATTGCCTCTATGGTTGGCACCAGATCAGGTAGTGGTACTCCCTGTAAGTGAAAAGTATAACGATTTTGCAAAAAAAGTTTGTGATTTGCTAAATAATTCCGATATTCGCGCCTCAATTGACGACCGTAACGAGACTATCGGTAAGAAGATTAGAGAGAACGAGTTGAAGAGAATGCCTTTCCAGCTTATTGTAGGCGAGAAAGAGGTATCTTCAAACTCTGTTTCTGTGCGTAAACAGGGAGGTGAAGATTTGGGTGCTATGGAGGTTGAGGCCTTTGCAGCATACATTAAAGCGGAGATTGACGCACAGTTGGCAAAATAGAAACAACTTAAACTATAGAAATAACAATTTAGCGGGAGGACAGATTTATCGCAACACCTTTTAAACCTCGTCCAGGGGGATTTGTTAAGAAAACAAATGGTGCCCCTGAAAATAACGGCCCAAGAGTTCAGGGTCCTAAGAAAAAAGATGAAGGACCAAGAATCAATGAGGAGATAAGATCACCTCAGGTGAGGGTCGTTGGAGATAATGTTCCTGAACAGAAAGTCTATCCATTGCAGGAGGCATTGAAAATGGCGGCTGAGATGGAGCTTGACCTTGTGGAGATTTCTCCTAATGCAGAGCCACCGGTATGTAAGATAATTGATTATCAGAAGTACCTGTACCAGCAGAAGAAGAAAGCAAAGGAGATGAAAGCCAATGCAAGCAAGGTTACCATTAAGGAGATCCGTTTTGGTCCCAATACAGATGAGCATGACTTCCAGTTCAAGTTGAAACATGCACAGAGCTTCCTTGAGGAGGGATCAAAAGTAAAGGCTTATGTATTCTTTAAAGGTAGGTCAATTCTTTTCTCTGAGCAGGGTGAGAAACTTTTGTTGCGTTTTGCTGTTGAGCTTGAGAATTACGGAAAAGCTGAGCAGATGCCAAAACTTGAGGGCAAGAGGATGATAATGATGATTGCTCCCGTTAAGAAAAAATAGAAACTTTAATTTTATTACTAACTAAAAATATTTAAGCAATGCCTAAGATGAAGTCCAATTCCGGTGCCAAAAAGCGTTTCCAGCTTACCGGATCGGGTAAAGTAAAAAGAAAGCACGCTTTCAAGAGTCACATTTTGACTAAAAAGACAACTAAGCAAAAAAGAAACCTTACTTACTCTGCTGTTGTAGCTAACGCAGATGAGAAGAGAGTAAAAGAACTAATTTTAGCTTAATTATTTATTAACCGAGTGATCAGCAGGATAAGTTTCTTAATGGAGAAGAACGCTGACATTCACAAAACATTAAAGTATGCCAAGATCGGTAAATTCGGTAGCATCAAGAGCTCGCCGTAAAAAAATTCTTAAACAGACCAGAGGTAACTTCCTTGCCAGAGCAAATGTATGGACAGTTGCAAAGAACACCTATGAGAAAGGTTTGACTTACGCTTACAGAGACCGTAAGACCAAAAAAAGAGTATTCCGCGCATTGTGGATTCAGAGAATCAACGCTGCTGCACGCCTACATGGTATGAATTACTCTCAGTTTATTGGCAAATTGGCTAAGAACAATGTAGGTCTTAACCGTAAAGTTCTTGCTGACCTTGCTATGAACAACCCACAGGCGTTTGAGGCAATCATCAATTCTGTAAAATAAATCATAATACAAAATAGGGGTTGAACTTGAGTTTCTTTAAAAATAGATGGTTTAAATTTTCACTTTGGGGAGGTCTTTATCTCCTTTGGGTAATTTGGTTGGGAAATTACTGGTGGCTTTTGGGCCTTGCTGTAATTTTTGACATCTATGTAACCAAAAAAGTGAAATGGGCTTTCTGGAGAAAGAAACCGGTAAAGGGGAGCAAAACCAACAGCCTTTTTGAGTGGATAGACGCACTTGTATTTGCTGTAATTGCAGCCACCTTTATTAGAACGTTCTTCTTTGAGGCATATACAATTCCCACTTCTTCTATGGAGAAGACGCTTATGACAGGTGATTACCTTTTTGTAAGCAAATTGCAATATGGTCCCAAAGTGCCCCAGACACCAATATCGTTTCCTCTTGTACACAATGTCATGCCAATTGTAGGAGGTGAGTCTTACTCAACCGCAATACAGAATGACTACAGGAGACTGAAGGGTTTCTCAAAAGTGGAGAGGGATGATATAGTAGTATTTGGATTTCCACATGGTGATACTATCCTTAGAAAGGCACCAATGGACGATTACTACACACATGTGAGGCTTAACGGCAGGGAATATACGCAAAAAATGTATGGACCTGTGGTTGTAAGGCCCAACGACAAAAAAGACAATTATGTTAAAAGGTGTGTGGCAATTGCCGGTGATACACTAAGAGTAGTCAACGGGGAGGTGATAGTGAATGGGGTTTCCCAGCCACAGTTTGAAGGGATTCAGAACACCTACGCCGTTTACACAAATGGAACAACTATCAATCCAAAGATAATTGCAGAGTTTGGAATGAATCAGGCAGAGATATGGTACGATCCACAAATGCCGGGTTATCCAAATCTTCCTCTTACAAAAAAGGAGCTTGAGAAAGTGCAGTCTTTGGGAAATATAGTGAAAGTAAGACAGAATATAGACATATATCCGCCAGATTATCCGGATTCCCCTATGATGCTTTTCCCTTATAGTGAGGAGTTCAAGTGGACAAGAGATAATTATGGCCCTATATGGATCCCTGAGAAGGGCAAAACTATAGAGTTGGATACCGTAAACTACAAGTTGTACCAGAGAGTCATTACGGCTTATGAAGGTAATACACTTGAGTTGAAGGATGGAGAGTTTTATATAAACGGAGAGAGAGCCACAGAATATACATTCCAACAGGATTATTATTTTATGATGGGCGACAACAGACATAACTCCCTTGATTCCCGTTACTGGGGATTTGTTCCGGAGGACCACATAGTTGGAAAGCCGTCAGTAGTTTGGTTCTCAACAGATAAGTATAAATCTTTCCCGTCTAACATAAGGTGGAAGAGGATATTCAAGATTGTCTGAAAAAACATTTGTATTATTAAAAAAAAAGAGGGATATTTGCAACCTCAAATTGGAATAATATTAAAAAGTATATATAAAATGGCAAGAGTTTGTCAAATTACAGGTAAAAAGAGAATGGTAGGAAACAATGTTTCCCACTCTAAACGCCGCACTAAACGTGAGTTCGCTCCAAACCTAAGAGTTAAAAAATTCTGGTTGGAGGAGGAGGGTAGATTCGTTACCCTAAAGGTTACTGCAGCTGGTATCAGAAATATCAACAAGAATGGTTTGGCTGCTTCACTTAAAACCGCAGAGAAAAAAGGTTTAATTAACTTGGTATAATATATTGGACTATGGCAAAGAAAGGTAAAGGCAACAGAGTACAGGTTATTCTAGAGTGTACTGAGCAAAGAGAGAGTGGTGTACCAGGTATGTCCAGGTATATTACCACTAAGAACAAAAAGAACACAACTCAAAGATTGGAGCGCAAAAAATATAATCCTTTCCTAAAGAAAGTGACTGTGCACCGTGAGATTAAATAATTTTAAAAACTTTTAAAAGATTTTAAGAAATGGCAAAGAAAGCGGTAGCAACATTTAGTGGTGACAAATCACAGTTGAAAAACGTTGTGAAATGCATCAAAATGGTTAAATCTGAGAGAACTGGCGCTTACGTATTCAACGAGGAGATGGTTCCAACAGCAGAGGTTAAAGACTTCTTCGCAAAGAAATAATTTTGCGTATGCAGATATAAGAGAGAGACTCCAGAAGGGGTCTCTTTTTTATTGTATATCCACTTCACTTCTAAAGGATTTTGATTATATTTGCAAGTTACTACAAAAACCTACAGATTATGGCATTTTTCGGATTGTTCGGTAAGAAATCCAAAGAGGAAAAAGAGTCTTTGGATCAGGGTCTTCAGAAGACCAAGACAGGTATCTTTGAGAAGATATCCCGTGCTGTCATGGGCAAATCTACAGTGGATGATGATGTTCTGGATGGTATAGAGGAGGCTCTTATTGCCTCCGATATAGGTGTTGACACCACTCTTAAGATTATTGATAGCCTGCAGGAGAGGGTAGCAAAAGATAAATTCATGAATACAGAGGAACTTCATTCCATCCTCAGGGAAGAGATTGAGAAGCTCCTTGATATAAATCCAAATGATGAGGCTTCCAATGACCAGGAGGCTGCATTTGATTTCTCCAAGAAACCTTATGTGGTTATGGTGGTTGGTGTGAATGGAGTTGGAAAGACCACAACTATCGGGAAGCTTGCCTCAAGATTGAAAAATAGTGGCAAGAAGGTTGTACTGGGTGCCGCGGATACCTTCAGGGCTGCTGCGGTTGACCAGCTTGTTATCTGGAGCGAGAGGGCTGGTGTCCCCATTGTAAAGCAGGGGATGGGGGCCGATCCAGCATCTGTTGCGTATGATACTTTAAAATCTGCTGTGGCACAGGATGCTGATGTGGTTCTTATTGATACCGCCGGGCGTCTGCATAACAAGATAAATCTCATGAATGAGCTTACCAAGATTAGGAATGTGATGCGTAAGGTTGTTCCTGATGCTCCTCATGAGGTCCTTCTGGTTCTTGACGGTTCTACAGGCCAGAATGCGTACCAGCAGGCTAAAGAGTTTACAAGGGCCACTGATGTTACAGCCCTTGCTGTTACAAAACTTGACGGAACCGCTAAAGGTGGTGTTGTAATTGGTATTTCAGACCAGTTCCAGATTCCTGTCAAATTTATTGGAGTGGGAGAGAAGATTGAGGATTTGCAGATTTTCAACAAGAGGGATTTTGTAGCATCATTGTTTAAGAAATAAAGAGTTATTATAGATATGAATATTTCGTACAATTGGTTGAAGGAGTATGTCAAGTTTGACCTTGCTCCAGTAGAAGTTGAGAAGATCCTTACCTCTATAGGTTTGGAAGTTGAGCATTTTGAAGAGGTGGAGGAGATACCTGGTGGACTTGCAGGTGTTGTTGTTGCCGAGGTTCTTGAGTGTGAGAATCACCCTGATTCGGACCATCTTCATGTTACTAAAGTTAATGCAGGTACAGGTGAGCCTTTGCAGATTGTGTGTGGTGCTCCCAATGTTGCGGCAGGACAGAAAGTTATGCTTGCAACCCTAAATACAAAACTCACATTCAGCAATGGTGAGGAGATTAAGATAAAAAAATCCAAAATACGTGGTGTAGAGTCTTTTGGAATGTTGTGTGCAGAGGATGAGTTGGGAATTGGCCACAATCATGAGGGCATTATGGTGTTGGATCCGGCTGCTGTTCCAGGAACTCCTGCCAAAGATTATCTTAACCTTAAGACAGATACACTTTTTGAGATAGGTCTTACCCCTAACAGGGTTGATGCGGCATCTTTCATTGGTGTTGCCAGAGATTTGAGTGCATATCTCAGAGCAAACAATATGGGTGGCGAGCTTACACTCCCTTCTGTAGAGGAGTTTGAGGCAAAATTGACTGCTGCTCCTAAAGAGGGCGCTGTTAAGGTAACTGTGAAAGCAAAAGAGGCTGCACCAAGATATAGCGGTCTTACAATTAAGGGCGTTAGGGTTACAGAGTCACCTGAATGGTTGAAATCCAAACTTATGACAATTGGTTTGCGTCCTATCAACAGTATTGTGGATATTACAAACTATATCCTTATGGAGATGGGCCAGCCAATGCATGCCTTTGATGCTGATATGATTGAGGGTAATGAGGTGGTAGTTGATTTTTGTCCGGAGGGTACAAAATTCACCACATTGGATGAGGTTGAGAGAACCCTCTCTGCTGCAGACCTTATGATTTGCAATACAAAAGAGCCAATGTGTATTGGTGGTGTGTTTGGCGGTATTAAGAGCGGTGTTACAGAGAAGACTGTAAATGTATTCCTTGAGAGTGCTTATTTCAATCCAGTATCGGTGAGAAAGACATCAAAAAGGCATGGCCTAAAAACAGATGCTTCTTTCCGCTATGAGAGGGGTTGTGACCCTGACATTACCCTTTATGCCCTTAAACGTGCGGCTCTTCTAATTACAGAGATTGCAGGTGGTGAGATTGTGGGAGATGTAGTGGATATTGTTTCTGCACCGGTAGAGAAAAAGGTTGTGGAGTTGGATTATGCAAGAATACAGAGATTCATAGGTAAAGAGATTGGTGTACAGACCATCAAGGATATTTTGGGATACCTTGAGATGGAGACAGTGTCTGAGAACCAGGAAGGTTGCATAGTAAAGGTTCCAACTTACAGAGTTGATGTTTACAGAGAGTGTGACATTGTTGAGGATATCCTCAGAATCTATGGCTACAATAATATTGAGTTGCCTGCAAATGTAAAGGCTTCTATAAATACCACTCCAAAACCGGATCCTGAGCGTGTAAGAACACTCGCGTCTGAGTTCATGGCTGCAAACGGTTTTATGGAGATGATGAACAACTCCCTTACAAAGAGTGAGTACTATTCACAGCTCAAGACATATCCTGTAGAGAACTGTGCAATGATTGTAAACCCATTGAGCTCAGATCTCAACTGTATGAGACAGACATTGCTTCTTGGCGGTCTTGAGGTAGTTGCTTATAACATCAACCGTCAGCACAATGACCTCAAACTGTTTGAGTACGGTAATGTATATAGCTTCAACCCTAATTTCACAGCACCTGAGTTTGATGCGTCAAACCCTCAGGAGGTTGTGGCCCATAGAAGTGATGCCCTAAAAGCATATTCAGAGGAGCCTAAATTTACAATCTTTATTACAGGTAACGGTTACCAGGGGTGGAGAAACAAAACCTATGGAGGAAACTTCTTTACTCTAAAAGGTTATTTGGAGCTGCTTCTCTCAAAATTTGGTGTAAACCTTGCAAATCTTGAGTATGAGGCTGCACCATCAGATTTGTTTGCAGAAGGTTTGTCATACAAGATGAACGGTGGCAAAGAGATTGCTGTTATGGGTACAATTGCCAAGGCCCGTTTGAAACAGTTTGGAATCAAACAGCCTGTATTTGCAGCAGAGATCTCTTGGAATGTGCTTCTAAAAGCGGTTAAGAAGAACAAAGTACAGTACTCTGAGTTGCCAAAATTCCCTGAGGTTAAGAGGGACTTGGCTCTATTGCTCGACGAGAATGTATCATTTGCAGAGTTGCGTAAGACAGCCCTTGGTGCAGAGAAGAAACTTCTTAAGAGCGTGGCATTGTTTGATGTTTACAAAGGAGACAAGATCCCTGAGGGCAAAAAACAGTACGCATTGAGCTTTGTGCTTCAGGATTTGGAGAAAACACTGAATGATAAGGCTGTAGAGGCTGTAATGGGCAAACTCCTTGGAGCATTCCAGCATAAACATGGAGCAACCCTAAGATAATCTGCGGTGTGTGGATCCTTTCCCCACCAAACCATATAGCCCTGTTGCATCTTCTGCAGCAGGGTTTTTTTCTTCCCGATAGTGGGAGGATTTCTCATTTTGGGGCCGATTTAGGGCATTTTCTCCCCCATATTGCAGCACCTCAGGCACTTTGGGCCCGATTAGGTATCCATTTCCCGTCAAACTACTGCCAATAAGACATTTTGGTCCCGAAAATGGCCCCAATCGGCTCCATATTGCCTCTGAAGTACCCATTTGGCGGGAAAAAGGTATCTTTTTGGATCCAAACAGACATTCCAATACCACTTTGGGCCCGAAAAAGCCCCCAATCGGCTCCATATTGCCTTGGAAGTACCCATTTGGCGGAAAAAAGGTATCTTTTTGGGCCCAAATAGGGTGTCAAAAGGGGGAAAGGGGGCAACAAAAGGGGCAAGGGGGGACAGTCAGGCGGCCTTACAGTTCAATGGGTTTGCAGACCAATCCCTTCTCTTTTATGGCCTCAAGTACCTGGGGGAGGGCTTCAAAGAGGTTGGGAGAGCATTTGATTGAATCATGGAAGACGATGATTGCCCCGGGGGCAAGGTGCGGGATTACATTGCGGGCACATGCATCGCCACTCAGATTGCGGTTGTAGTCCCTGCTTAGGATATTCCACATTATTGTATGGTATCTCTCTCCCAGCATTCGTGCCTGATTTGTCCCTATGCGGGCATACGGTGGACGGAACAGGTTGGATTTTATCATATCACCGGCTGTATCTATATCTTTTACATAGTCGCCGGTTGTCATGCCCCATCCTTTTACATGGCTGTAGGAGTGGTTGCCCACTGCGTGGCCACGCCGTTTTACCTCCTCAAACAGCTCTGGGAACATCTCTACATTTTTTCCAATGCAGAAGAATGTGGCTTTGGCGTTGTATTTGTCGAGCATATCAAGTACCCATGGGGTGACTTCCGGTCTTGGACCGTCGTCAAATGTGAGGAAAATGCCATCTTTTTCATCGGGAAAATTCCAGATGAAAGAGGGGTAGAGTTTCCTGATTATTTTGGGCGCTCTGATTCTCATTTTTGCAGTGATTGGATTGGCAAAAATAATAATAAAAATTACCTTTGTAACATGGAATATGTTCTAAAGTTTATAAAAATAGGGTGTTTGTTTCTGTACTCAATTGCTCTTGTGGGGTGTGGACCAAAGAAGGGGGGAGATGTGATTATCGGGAAGAGAACCATGTCCAGGATAATTTCTGAGATATATCTTGCAGACCAGTTCATAAACCACAATCCCGATATGAGGGCACAGTCAGACTCAATGTATGTTTATCCCGCAATTGTAGAGAAATACGGTTATACAATACAGGACTATGAGAATTCAATAAAGTATTATCTGCAGGACCATGATGCATACAGCAGGATACTTAAGTCTTCCCGACAAATTCTTGACAAAAGGCATGATGAGCTGGAGAAGCTGGTGCAGAATCAGGTGGAGGAGCGGGTATGGAGGCTTGAGAAATGGTGGGGATTGGATTCAACAAGGAAAGTTGATCCTGTAGAGCTCAAATATGATCCTCTTTTGCGAAGTATAAGGTGGATGGTTATACCTGATGAGACATTGCAGAAGTGGTCTATGCGTGATTCTGCCAAAGTGGATATTCCTCAAAATCCTCTCTGGTGGGAGACAACAGCAAATCCTCCAAAGAGGGAGTTCAGCACTTTTATGGTTAATGAAACGGAAGTAATAGAGAAAAATGAGAAAGATAGCAGCAAATTACGTTCTGACAAATTCAGGCACACCGTTAAAAAACGGTTACATTAAGTTCAATGATAATAACGAGGTAATTGAGGTTGGACAGTTGGATGGCGAGTGTGCGGATACTGAGTTTTACAGCGGTATTCTGTGCCCTGGTTTTGTAAATGCCCACTGTCATGTTGAACTTTCTCATCTGGTTGGCGCATTTGAGCAGGCTACAGGTATGAGCGGGTTTATCAACCAGATAAATGCTCTCAGGAATACTGTTGATAAAGATGGTAGAATCAAAGCTCTGGAGTACCAGATGGAGAAGATGTACAGGGAGGGCGTTTCTGCTATGGCAGACATAAGCAACTGTAGCGAGAGTTTTGCATGCAAGGCAAAATCCCCACTCTATACAAGAACTTTTCTGGAGCTTTTTGGAAGTGAACCAAAAGATGCCCAGGATGTTATTGAGGGTGCCCGAGAGCTTGCAAAGGTGGCGGCAGAATACGGGATAGACGCAGCCCTTACACCTCATTCTTGTTATACCATGAGTCCGCAACTTTTGGCAATGGCAGCTCAGGAAGGTCTTGAAAGCGGATTCCTTTCATACCACAGCCAGGAGAGTGATGAGGAAGAGGAGCTTATTATAAGCGGAACAGGAGCATTGGCCGAAAACTATAAGGGGAGGGGATTGAGCACACCACCTGTGACAGGCAAACCTGCATTGCTCTATTTTATAGACAGGTTGCTCACTTTTGCACAATCACCTGTGAAGGGTAAAATTCTTCTTGTGCATAACGTGGCAATAAACCAGGAGAGTATAGATTATGCAAAAGAGCATCTTGCGGAGCCTTATTTTGCGATATGCCCTCTTTCAAACATCTTTATACACAGGGCACTGCCTCCGTTGGACCTTATGAGGGAGAACGGGCTCAAGATCTGTTTGGGTACAGACAGCCTCTCAAGCAATACAATCCTCTCCATTGCAAAGGAGATTGTATGTCTGCATGAGAATTTCCCTCACATTAAACTTGAGGAGATAATTGAGTGGGCCTCATTGAATGGCGCACAGATGTTGGGCAAGGAGAATGAGTTGGGAAGCTTTGAGGTAGGCAAGAGACCGGGTGCTGTCCTTATAGAGAATATAGATTGGGATAACTTCAAACTTACAGACAAATCTGTAACAAAGAGAATAATTTAAGATATGGCTACTATCCTTTTTAATCAGATAGTTTTTGGCCCCATAAAGAGCCGCAGGCTCGGCAGTTCGCTTGGGGTGAACCTTTTGCCAAAATTTGGCAAGTGGTGCAGCTTTGACTGCATTTACTGTGAGTGTGGATGGAACAAAGACGGCAAGAAGGATACAACTCTTCCAACCGAGGAGGAGGTATATCAGGCACTTGATACAAGACTGCATCAGCTCAGCCAGGAGGGGACACCTGTAGATACAATTACGTTCTCCGGGAACGGTGAGCCTACAATGCATCCGGCCTTTGCGCAAATTATAGATTTTACCCTGCAGTTGAGAGACAAACTCTATCCATCCGCAAAGGTATCTGTCCTTACAAATGCAACCCAGTTGGGTAAGGCTGAGGTTAGAGAGGCCCTGCAAAAGATAGACAACCCTATCCTTAAGATAGATTCTCCTATTGAGGAACTTGTACAGGCAATTAATATCCCCAATGAGACCTATTCATTGGAGAAGACAATAGCCAATATAAAACTGTTCAATCATAATTTCATTCTGCAGACCATGTTCCTCAAAGGTGTGGTGGACGGAAAAGTTATAGATTGTACAAATGCTGAACATGTGGAGAAATGGAGGGATCTTGTAAGGGAGCTTGCACCAAGGGAGGTTATGATGTACACAATAGACAGAGAGACCCCTGCAAAAGATTTGCAGAAAGTTACACTTGAGCAGATGCAGGAGATAGCCGCTCCACTTATTGAAGAAGGGTTTAATATACAGATAAGGGGATAATACAATGAGAGTAGTTATACAGAGAGTGGTGGAGTCGAGTGTGGCAATTGCACCACAGGAGGGGTTGGAGAGGACAGAGGTGATTGGCAGCATAGGGAAGGGACTTATGGTCCTTGTTGGAATTGAGGCCGCAGATGATGATACAGATATTGCGTGGCTTTCCAAAAAGATTGTGAACTTGAGGATTTTTGATGATGCCCAGGGTGTCATGAACCTTGGTATCAAGGATGCCGGAGGGGATATTCTCCTTATCAGCCAGTTCACCCTGCAGGCTGCAACAGCTAAAGGGAACAGACCTTCATACATAAAGGCGGCCCCACCTGCTATAGCAATCCCAATTTATGAGAAGTTCATAAAACAGTTGGAAACAGATTTGGGCAAAAAGGTCCAGATAGGCAAATTTGGTGCTGATATGAAGGTTAACATAGTTAATGACGGTCCGGTAACAATTCTTATAGATTCCAAAAACAGAGAATAATATGTCATATAATACTCCCGACAACATAAAGCTCACCCTTTCCTGCATAGACCTTACTACACTCAATCCTACAGATACTCCCCAGAGGGTTGTATCTTTTACAGATAAGGTGAACAGGTTTAATGAGGCATTTCCCCAGTACCCAGCCCCTGCGGCAATATGTGTTTTTCCCAATATGGGGGAGGTAGTGAGGAGAACCCTTAAGGCAGAGGGGGTAAAGGTGGCAGTTGTGGCAGGAGGGTTCCCTGCATCGCAGACATTCCTGGATGTGAAGCTTATGGAGTGCCGTATGGCTGTTCAGAAGGGGGCCGATGAGGTGGATATAGTTTTGGCATTGAATGCTTTTATGGATTCTGATATGACCAGGGCTGCCAGGGAGATTAGGGAAATGAAAGAGGCTGTGGGGGAGAGGCACCTTAAAGTCATTCTGGAGACAGGGGCTTTGCAGAGTGAGGCGGCAATAGCGGAGGCATCATTCCTTGCAATGGAGGCTGGAGCAGATTTTATAAAGACCTCAACCGGTAAAATGGAGCCTGCAGCAACCCCAATGGCTGCACGGGTAATGTGCCGCTGCATTAATGAATTTTATGAAAAGAGTGGAAAGAGGGTCGGATTCAAGGCTGCCGGTGGAATCTCTACTGTTGAGGATGCCCTGACATATCTTTCAATAGCAGATGAAATTTTGGGTAAGGAGTGGCTCAATCCTCAATTATTCAGGATTGGTGCGAGCCGTTTGGCCAATAATTTATTGAGTGAACTTGAGAATAGAACAATAGAATATTTTTAAAAACTTGACTTATATGAACGTACTTGTACTTGGCTCAGGAGGACGTGAGCATGCAATAGCTTGGAAAATTAAGCAGAGTGACAAATGTGACAACTTGTTTTGTATGCCCGGAAATCCGGGGACAGCTCAGATAGCAACTAATGTGGCTGGCGGTGTTAAGGATTTTGAGGCTATAAAAGAGTGTGTCATTTCAAATAAGATAGATTTGGTGGTTGTTGGTCCTGAGGATCCGCTTGTATTTGGTCTTAAAGATATGTTTGCTGCAGACCAGCAGCTTAAGGATGTGCTTTTTGTAGGTCCAAGCAAGAAGGGCGCACAGTTGGAGGGAAGCAAGGATTTTGCCAAAGAGTTTATGACAAGACATAATATCCCTACAGCTGCATACAAAAGCTTTACAAAGGAGACCATAGAGGAGGCTGATGCATTCCTTGAGCAGCTTGAGGCTCCATATGTCCTTAAAGCAGACGGACTTGCTGCCGGTAAGGGGGTTCTTATCCTCAATTCTTTGGAGGAGGCCAAAGCTGAACTTAGAAATATGATGGGGGGAAAATTCGGTGCAGCGGGAAATACAGTTGTCATTGAGCAGTTCCTTAAAGGTATTGAGGTGTCTGTATTTGTATTGACATCGGGAAAAGATTACCTTATCTTGCCTGAGGCCAAAGATTACAAGAGAATTGGTGAGGGGGATACAGGTCTCAATACAGGTGGTATGGGTGCTGTTTCTCCAGTTGTGTTTGCGGACAGTGAGTTTATGGCTAAAGTTGAGGAGAGGATCATCAAACCTACAGTGGAGGGATTCCGCAAGGATGATATTGATTATAAAGGTTTTGTATTCATTGGTCTTATGAACTGCGGAGGAGACCCTTATGTTATTGAGTATAATGTGCGTATGGGTGATCCTGAGACAGAGGCTGTTATGACAAGAATTGATTCTGATCTCCTTTCACACCTTGTGGCTGCGGCAAAAGGGGACCTTAGCGGCGAGAAGATGGAGATTTCCAAGGAGGGAGCACTTACTGTTGTTTGTGTTTCTGGCGGTTATCCAGAGGATTATAAGAAAGGAATTGAGATGGGTGGCAGCGAATATCTGTTCAGCAATACACCGGAGAGTAAGATTAAGGTGTTCCACTCAGGTACAGCCCTTAAGGATGGCAAACTTGTAACAGCTGGTGGCAGGGTGCTGGCAGTTACAATCAATGGCAATGGTATAGAGAACCAGAGAGAGGAGATTTATAAAGAGATAGCCAAGATTGAGTATGAGGGTAAATATTTCAGAAGGGATGTTGGCTTGGATCTTTTGAATTATAAAGGATAATTGTGCGGGGAAAGTATTCATTTTGGATAAAGGTGCTTTCCTGCCTGGTGGCCGGACTTGCAATCACTTCCTACCTTATCCCTATAGGGGATAGGGGGGAGGATTGGATTCCGCTGCTGGGTGGCTTTTTTGATTTTTCCCTCATTGCGGCAAAACCTGTTTTGAGTGCTATTTTGGGTGGCTTGTCCAACTCGCTTATTGCGGTGAGCCTGTTGGCAATTAATACCAAGAGTGTGAACAATGTCCTTAATCCGGCTCTCACTGTCCTTTTCTTCCTGTTTATAGTATTCCTCAACCCGGCAGCTGTATATTTCACACCAGTACATGTGGCGGCACTGCTTCTTGTGTGGAGCCAGAACTGTTTTATAATCAATCAGAAGTTCACCTCCATGTTTTTGCTCTCATGTGCGGCATTGTTCTATGCTCCATTGATGTGGGGTGTTCCTTTGGTTCTTGCAATAAGTGTGGTTGGTGCGGCAGATATGGCAAGGGTTGCTGTAAAATCTCTGGGAGGAGTGTTGTTGCCGGTGCTGTATATTCTCTGTTTCAGGTATATGGCGTATTCAGATGCATTGGTTTTTATAGAAGAGTATTTTGAGCAAATGGTTTCATTTTCTTCTCCATTGTACTCGCTGTCGTTCACATTGCTGTATCTGGTTATCTGTATTGTGGCTGTAATCCTACATGCCATATCTTATATGTTTTCACGATTGTATAAAAACAGCATTGTTACTGAGCATATCCTTAAAATGGAGCTTATGACACTGGTATTGGGTATTGCTTTGTTCTGTATGTATTGTGGTGATGAGGCGGCTCCTATAAATATATTTGTGGCCATACCTATGGCAATGCTGTTCTCCCACTACTTTACAGGAAAAATTAACGCCGCACCTGCAAAGGTGGAGCTGATTCTCCTGTGCAGTGCGGCGATAATATCCCGTTTGGCCTGGTTCCTTACCTGAAGAACATCAGTTCCCTGTATTTTGGCAACGGCCATAACTCGTCATCAATATACGTCTCAAGCTTGTCTGCTTTCTCCCTTATCTTGGCCATGTATGGGAGGACGGTTTCATTATATACCTGGGCTCTTGTTGGTATATCCTCAATTTTGTTTGCAATTTTCCTGGCATCAATCATCTCTCCCACCATTGTGTGGAGAGAGTTTACATAGCCGCTTATTTTATGTATCAGGCTGAGCTGTGTTGTACACATTTGCTCATACTCGTCGGGAAACAGCTCTTTTATACCTTTCACATTGTTGATAAGGGTGTTCTGGAAGGAGAATGCAGTTGGAATCACATGATTTGTAATCATGTCTCCAAGTACGCGGGCCTCAATCTGAAGTTTCTTTACAAAAGTCTCGTTAAGGACCTCGTATCTTGCGTGAGCCTCTCTTGCAGTCATTACTCCAACACGCTCAAACAGCTGGAATGTTTTTGAAGTTATATACTCTTTAAATGCGTCAGGGGCATTCTTTATCCCTTTAAGGCCTCGCCTTTCAGCTTCTGCATGCCACTCGGCACTATATCCGTTACCCTCAAAGCGGATGGCTTTGGAGTCTGACAGATACTGCCTTATAACTTTCATCATGGCTTTGTCCTGAGCCATCCCTTTCTGCATGTTGGCATCAACCTCATCTTTGAATTTGTTGAGCTGGTCGGCCACAATTGTATTGAGCAGGAACATGGATGAAGCCACATTGCAGGATGAACCTACAGCCCTGTATTCAAACCTGTTTCCGGTAAATGCAAACGGTGACGTTCTGTTGCGGTCTGTGTTGTCTGCGAAAATCTCCGGTATCTGGTTTACAATGTGCATCTTAGACCTTACTTTCACCTCTTTGTCCGTAGAACTTGTAAGGTTTTTGTCGGAAAGGCTCTCAATGGATTCCACCAGTCTTGTAAGGGTCTCTCCAATGAAGATGCTCATAACTGCAGGGGGAGCCTCATGCCCTCCAAGGCGGTACATGTTGTTCAGGTTTGCAACGCTGCTCATAAGGAGATAGTTGTGCTCATAAACAGCTTTCATCACCACCGAGAAGAAGCTCAAAAACTGCAGGTTGGTGCGTGGTGTCCTTCCCGGAGAAAGGAGGTTTACACCTGTATTGGTTACAATACTCCAGTTGCAGTGCTTTCCTGAACCGTTTACCCCGTCAAATGGTTTCTCATGGAAAATGACTTTAAGCTTATGTTTCTTTGCAACCTTTTTCATTATGATCATCATCATAAGGTTCTGGTCTGCAGAGATGTTGGCCTCACCATATACAGGTGCGAACTCAAACTGGTTTGGAGCTACCTCGTTATGACGGGTTTTAAGCTGTACGCCAAGTTTGTATGCCTCTGTCTCAAAGTCCTTCATGAATGCCATCACCCTTGTTGGGATAGCTCCAAAGTAATGGTCCTCAAGCTGCTGGTCTTTTGCGGCTGTATGTCCTATTAGGGTGCGGTTGCAGATCATAAGGTCTGGTCTTGCCCTGTAGAATGCTTCGTCAACAATGAAGTACTCCTGCTCAATTCCCAACATCACATTTACCTTGGTCACATTCTTGTCAAACATCTTGCATATTCCCTGAGCCGCCTTGTCAAGTGCTGCAATTGATTTAAGGTGTGGGGTCTTCAAATCAAGAGACTCCCCTGTGTATGCAACAAAAACTGTCGGGATACAAAGTGTCTGGTCTATTATGAATGCTGGGGATGATGGGTCCCATGCTGTGTATCCTCTGGCTTCAAAGGTGTTTCTAAGTCCACCGTTAGGAAAGCTGGATGCATCAGGCTCCTGCTGTATGAGGGTGCTCCCTTTAAAGTTCTCAAACACTCCTCCACCAACCATGGGGTCTGCAAAAGATTCGTGTTTCTCTGCGGTTGCATCAGTGAGGGGGTGGAACCAGTGTGTGTAGTGGGTGGCTCCCATCTTTACAGCCCAGTTTTTCATTCCCTGTGCAATCTGGTCTGCAATGCCGCGTTCAATCTTTTCTCCGTTGTTTATTGCGTTTACTACAGCGGTATAAGCCTCTGCAGAGAGGTAACGCTGCATTTTGGGCAAGTCAAATACATTTGTTCCAAAATACTCGGAAACAGGTCTGTCCTCCTGGTAAAACCTTTCTGCCTTGTGTGTTGCAAACTCTTCCAATGCCCTTGTTCTGATGTTTCCCATAGTATATAATTGTTAATTGGTAGTTGTATAATGAGTACAAATGTATTTATTTTTATAAAAATACTGTCATAAACTTTGTTTTTCTTCTTGTTTTTATGTAATTATTTTTGAAAATAGGGTAATTTTTTGGGGAAGTGGGGATAATAGCTATATTTTTTTTGTAAAATTACAAATTGGTGCCGCTTTTGAAAGGAAAGGTAATAATTTTCTTTATTTCCCTCTTTTTTATTAAGTTTGTAAAATTATTTTAACCACTTAACACAATATGAAAAAGATACTATTTTCAATTCTTTTGGTTCTTGGTTTTGTTTCGTACGGTTTTGCACAGGGCGGTGCACAGGCGTACATCAACAAACACATGAAGACAGATCCAAATTTTAAAAATGCCATTATAGGTATTCTGGCTATTGATGAGAAAGGAAATACTGTAGCGGAGTGGAATTCCAACTTGCCGATGCTTACAGCTTCTACAATGAAAACCATTACAACAGGTGCCGGTATGCACGTTTTGGGCAAGGATTTCAAATATACCACCAAAGTGGCTTATACAGGTGATATTAAAGATGGTGTCCTTAACGGTAATATTGTAATCATTGGAGGTGGAGACCCTACACTTGGCTCTACAGATACTCTTGCTTATTCCATTGATTCAATTTTTGGTGTATGGACAGATGCAATAAAGGCTCTTGGCATTAAGAAAGTTGAGGGTAATGTTGTTGTAGATGACAGCTATTTTGTACGTGAGCAGATGCCTGATTCATGGTCATGGGGCAACTTTGGTGCCTCTTACGGTGCAGCTCCAAGCGGTTTGTCATTTGCAGAGAACTGTCAGCAGTTCAAGCTTGTTCCTGGCAAGAATGTTGGTGACAAAGTAATGGTTAAGGCTATCTATCCGCAGGTTCCCGGTCTTGAGATTGTAAATGAGATGGTAACCGGAGAGAAGGGTACAGGAAACAGAAGCGGTTACTATGTGCAGGATATGAAATGCGCAAGCCAGTATGTAGGCAGCGTTGGTGTTGACAGAGGTGTTGTATATGAGACAAATTCAAACCGTTTCCCTCATTTGAGCTGCGGTTTCCACTTCAGGGATTTTCTTGTAGCTAACGGTATAAGCGTATTGCCAGAGATTCTTGATGCAAAGGATATGTGCTGCGATGCTCAGAGACATCCTGTTACTGAGACTTACTCTCCTGAGCTATGGAAAATTGTAAACGTAACCAACAGGGTAAGCCAGAACATGTTTGCTGAGACTATTCTAAAAACAATTGGAAAGGAGCTTACAGGCGTAGGCAGCTATGATTCTTCTTTTGTTGCAATTAAAAGAGTGCTTGAGAGCATGGGTGTTGATCTTACAGGATTTACTCAGGAAGACGGAAGCGGACTTTCAAGACAGAATTATGTTTCTCCAAAGTTTTTCTGCAATTACTACGCAAAAATGCAGGAAAGTGGTATATTTGCTGAATTCTTTGAGAGTCTTCCAATGCCTGGCGGTCCTGGAACACTTAAGAGTGTATTGAGGGATGCAGACCAGAAGATTAAGGACAGAATACATGCAAAGAGCGGTTCTCTTGCAAATGTGAGATGCTATGCAGGTTATGTTCAGGGAAACAAGAAGCACGGTTTGGTGAGATTTGCAATCCTTACAAACAACTTTGCGGTTCCAACATCAAAGATGCAGCCAAAAATTGAGGGCTTCATGAAAGCTTTGGCAACATGGTAAAAATGAAATTATTGATATACTTAATTTAACATACATTATGCTAACTCTATCAAAAAAAGCGCAGGCTATGCCTGCTTCACCAATCAGAAAATTGGTTCCTTACGCAGATGCTGCTAAAAAAAGAGGTACTAAAGTTTACCACTTGAACATTGGCCAGCCAGACATTGAGTCTTCTCCACAAGCTCTTGAGGCTGTTAAGAATGCAGATCTTAAAGTTATTGAGTATTCTAACTCAGCAGGTAACCTTTCATACAGAGAGGGTCTAGTAAAATATTACGCAAGCGTAAACATCAATATTGAGGTTGCTGACCTTATCGTTACTTCTTCAGGTACTGAGGCTGTACAGTTTGCACTTGCTGTTACTTGTGACCCAGGTGATGAGGTAATCGTAATGGAGCCTTTCTACACTAACTACAACGCTTTTGCTGTTCAGAACGACGTTAAACTTGTTCCTATTTCATGTGAGATTAAAGAGGGCTTCAAACTTCCTGCAATTGAGGAGTTTGAGAAACATATTACCCCTAAGACCAAAGGTATCCTAATCTGTAACCCTGGTAACCCTACCGGTACTCTTTACACTAAAGAGGCTCTTCAGCAGCTTGGTGAGATTGCCAAGAAACATGGTTTGTATATCTACTCTGATGAGGTTTACAGAGAGTTCTGTTACTCAGAGGAGCCTCACTACTCTTGCATGCATATTCCTGGTCTTGAGCAGAACGTTATCCTTTTGGATTCAGTTTCAAAGAGATACAGCCTTTGCGGTGTAAGAATTGGTGCTATCGTTTCAAAGAACAAAGAGGTTATGGCTGGCGTAATGAAATATGCTCAGGCTCGTCTTTGCTCTCCTTCATATGGCCAGATTGCAGCTGAGGGTGCTCTTGCAACTCCTAAATCATACTTTGATGCTGTTAAAGCTGAGTACATTCTAAGAAGAGACACTTTGGTTAACGGTCTTAACAACATTCCTGGTGTATTCTCACCAATGCCTATGGGTGCTTTCTATACTATCGCTGAGCTTCCTGTTGATGATGCAGACAAATTTGCACAGTGGTTGCTTGAGGAGTTCTCATACGAGGGTCAGACTGTAATGGTTGCTCCTGCTGCAGGTTTCTACGGAACCAAAGGTAAAGGTACAAACCAGGTTCGTATGGCTTACGTTCTAAAAGTTGAGGATCTTAAAGCTTCTCTAAAATGTCTTGAGGAGGCTCTTAAGGTTTATCCTGGCAGAACAAACAAATAGTATAACCTATACTTGGTATAAAATGGGGGCGGTTGCTTTGCAACTGCCCTTTTTTTATGTAAATTTGTAGCTTGATAAAAACCATATAATTACAACTATGCAAGATCCAAAAAGCAACAGATACGCCCTTAGAGGTGTTTCATCTTCTAAAGAGGATGTTCATGAGGCAATCAAGAATATAGACAAAGGACTTTTCCCCAAGGCATTCTGCAAAATTGTTCCTGACTTTTTGTCGGGAGACCCAGATTATTGTATTGTGATGCATGCAGATGGTGCAGGTACAAAATCTTCATTGGCATACACTTACTGGAAAGAGACCGGTGATATGACAGTATGGGACGGTATTGCTCAGGATGCTATTGTAATGAACACAGATGATCTTCTTTGTGTTGGTGCTGTTGATAATATCATGCTCTCTTCTACAATTGGCAGGAACAAGCAGCTTATTCCAGGTTCTGTAATCAGCCGCCTTATTGCCGCTTCAGAGAATTTTGCCCGCACTATGGAGAGCTATGGTGTCAAGCTTATCCTTACCGGTGGCGAGACTGCAGATGTGGGAGATCTTGTAAGGACTGTTATAGTTGACAGTACTGTTTGTGCAAGGATGAAACGCTCAGATGTAATTGACAATGCCAACATTAAGGCGGGTGATGTGATTGTGGCTTTGGAGTCTTGCGGAAAAGCATCATATGAGACAGAGTATAATGGCGGTATGGGCAGCAACGGCCTTACCTCTGCCCGTCATGATGTGTTTGAGAAATATCTTGCAGTGAAATATCCGGAGAGTTTTGACGGAGCGGTTCCACAGGAACTTGTATATTCGGGAACCAAAAAGCTTGATGCAATAGAGCCTAAGACAGGTCTTACTTACGGCAAGCTTGTACTTTCTCCAACCAGAACTTATGCCCCAATTGTAAAAGAGGTTTTGGACAAATACAGAAAACAGATAGACGGTATGATCCACTGCTCCGGTGGAGCGCAGACCAAGATTCTCCATTTTGTAGATAACCTTAAGATTGTAAAGGATAATCTGTTCCCTACACCTCCGCTGTTTGAGGTAATCCAGCAGGAGTCAGGTACAAGCTGGGAGGAGATGTACAAAGTGTTCAATATGGGGCACAGAATGGAGTTCTATGTTCCGGCAGAGATTGCGGAGGATATAATTGCAATCTCAAAGAAATATGATGTGGATGCTAAAATCATTGGTAGAGTAGAGGCATCTGAGGATGCAACAGCACAGGTTCATCTTACAAGCCAACACGGAGAGTTCATTTACAAGAAGTAAAATTTTTATCCCGACAAATTATGAAAAGATTCTTTTTCCTTGCATTGGCAGCAGCCATAATGGTTTCATCTTGCGGAAACAACAAAACACAGGAGGAGACAGTAGTTCTTTCACCAATTATGGAGAAGGCTCTTAATGAGCCAACATCAAAATTCTATGCCGACTTTGAAAGTTTCCCTGCTCAGAAGAGTCAGTTGCCTATTGGTGTATTTGATTCCGGTACTGGTGGACTTACAGTCCTTGAGGTTCTGTTGAATGCGGATATGATTGACAATATATCGGGAAAAGAGGGGGCAGACGGTGTTCCTGATTTTGCGGGGGAGAGTTTTACATATCTTGCAGACAGGGCAAACATGCCTTATGGAAACTATGCTGCGGAGAACAAGCAGGATTTCTTTAAGGAACTGGTCGTAAAGGATGCCCTTTTCCTTTTGGATGACAAGTTCTGGACATCTCCTGAAGATAAAGTTATGGAGGGGACAAAACAGCCTTGTAAGATTCTGGTTATTGCCTGCAATACAGCAACTGCTTGGGGATTGGAGGATATCTCCACACTATTGGGCCAGAGCGGTACAGGAATTAGAGTCATTGGTGTAATAAATGCAGGTGTGAATGCTTTGTACAACAAACTTGGTGAGGCTGCATCTACAGATTCAGTTGCAGTTGGTGTTCTTGCAACAGTTGGTACAATTGCCTCAAATGCGTATGAGAGAACAATAAGGGAGATTGGTGCGCAGAATGGATACAATGGCTACATTAAGGTAGTAAATCATCCTTGTGCTGGTTTTGCAGAGGCTGTGGATCAGGAGAAAGATTTTGTCAATACTGAGCTTACAGCTCCAAGAGAGGGTTATAGAGGACCTAAATTGGGTGTCGGATCTGAGGATATAAAAGAGGGGTTGCTAAGTATATATAACTTTGAGTACAGCAACGGTGCAATCCTTAGAGAGAAGGTAAATGGAAAATATACACAGTTCCAGATGAATTCAGCTGCCAACTATGCAAGATTCCATTTGGTTACCCTTTTGGAGAAACATAAGGCAAGCGGAGCACAGGTTCCTTTGAAACATATCATTTTGGGCTGTACCCATTATCCTTTCTTGCTGAATACACTTAATGATTGCATTGAAGAGTTGCGTAATTATAGAGACTCTGACGGCAAGCTTGTATATGAGGGACTTATCCATCCTGAGTTTGAGTTTATAGATCCGGCGGTATTTACAGCATTGGAGTGTTACCAGGCTTTGAGGGAGGATAAAAACCTTGCACTAAATACAACTGAGGGTAAATTTGAGGGGTATATCTCAGTTCCTGCATATGGACTTCCTGCTGAGTGTTTGGATCAGGACGGTAATTTGTCGTATAATTTCAAATATGGCAGAGAGTTTGGTACAGAGGATATTACAACTGTTTTTGTGCCATTCTCGCACAATAATCTGGATGAGCAGACATTGAGCAGAATAGAGAATATGCTTCCTGCTTCTTACAAAAAAATAAAACAATTCATAGAGTAATATGGCATTTGCAAGCAGCATTACTGCAGATGAGATAGAGGCGCTGGAAATTGCAACTTTCCCAGGCGAGATAACAGTTGTGCCGTCTGCCAGTTCTCCGGAGTTTTTTCAGGCAATGGAGTATCTTGCGGCACAGGATGTAATTGGTTTTGATACAGAGACCAAGCCCTGCTTTGTGCCAAAGGTCCCACGCAACAAAATGGCAATCCTGCAATTGAGCGGTCCCGATAAAGCTTATATATTCAGGTTGCAGCAGGTTGGAGTCCCTCCAAAACTGGCTGCATTGTTGGGAAGTCCAAGGATACTTAAGATAGGGGCAGCGGTGCATGATGATATAAGGGGATTGCAGGAGTACCGCAAGTTTGTACCTAAAGGTTTTGTGGATTTGCAGAGACTTGCACCATCTTTTGGTATTGAGGAGAAGAGCGTGAGGAAGATGGCTGCCATAATCCTTAAGAAAAGGGTTTCCAAGTCCCAGCAGCTTTCAAATTGGGAGAGTTCGCATTTGTCTGAGGCACAGTTGAGGTATGCCGCAATAGATGCATGGATTTGCAGGGAGATGTACTATAAACTTAATGCAGAAAGTGTGCAATAATGGTAAGGATTATTTTAAATAAAGGAAAAGAGCAGTCTTTAAAGAGATTCCATCCGTGGGTGTTCTCTGGTGCTGTTAAAAGGATAGAGGGGGGAGATCCGTCCGAGGGTGATGTAGTGGAGGTATATTCGTTTGGAGGGGAGTACCTTGGTTGCGGCCATTATCAGATTGGCTCCATTACTGTGAGGATTCTGAGTTTTGATAAGGTTACAATTGACCAGAATTTCTGGGACAATGCCATTGGGGGTGCATATAATGCCCGCAAGACTTTGGGACTTATTGGGGCTGAGGATACAGATGCATACAGGCTCGTTCATGGTGAGGGTGATTTCTTGCCGGGGCTTATTATAGATGTGTATGGCAAGACTGCTGTGATTCAGGCTCATTCTGCCGGTATGTTTCTGGCAAAAGGGGCTATTGCTCAGGCCTTGAGAAAGGTTTACGGGTCATCTCTGGCTGCCATTTATGATAAGAGTGAGGGGACAGCTCCGTTCAAGGCAGGGTTGGACCTTAAGGATGAGTATATTTACAGGGAAGAGGGGGTTGAGGATGCTCAGGTTGTTTTGGAGAACGGAAACAAGTTCAGTGTAAACTGGGTTGAGGGGCAGAAGACCGGTTTCTTCCTGGATCAGAGAGACAACAGGGCACTTGTAAAGAAATATTCGTCGGGAAAAAATGTATTGAACCTTTTCTGCTATACGGGAGGTTTCTCAATTTATGCATTGAACGGCGGTGCAGCTCATGTTGATTCTGTTGACAGTTCCCGCAAGGCGATGGATATGGTAGTTAAGAATGTGGCACTCAACGGTTTTACAGAGGGTGTTGAGCATACCTCTTATTGTGAGGATGCAATTGAGTTCATGCGTAAATGTGAGGGGAACAAATATGATCTTATGATAGTGGATCCTCCTGCTTTTGCAAAGCATAGAGGTGCGCTGGATAATGCATTGCGTGCGTATAAAAGGTTGAATGCCCTTGCAATTGAGAAAGTAAAACCTGGTGGAATAGTATTTACCTACAGCTGTTCCCAGGTGGTTGATAAGATTAATTTTGCAGTGGCTGTTTTCTCAGCGGCCGCACAGACAGGCAGAAGGGTACGTATCCTGCATAGGCTTACCCAGCCTGCAGACCATCCGGTAAATATTTACCATCCTGAGGGAGAGTATCTTAAGGGCTTGGTGCTTCTCGTTGAATAGTTGTTGGATTTATTATGGCTGAACAATTGATTATTACGGCTAAAGATAAAGCTGGGATTTATGCTGAAATCCTGCCTCAGATAAAGGCTGTGGTTTCTGCAGAGAGTGATATGATTGCCAATATGGCCAATGTGAGTGCCATCCTTAAAGAGGCTTTCGGGTTCTGGTGGGTTGGATTCTATATTGTAAGGGAGAACTGTTGCCCGGGTTCTTTAGGAAAGGGTAATTCCAATGCCGCAGAAGAGCTTGTGCTTGGACCTTTCCAGGGGCCGTTGGCGTGTACACGCATTAAAAAGGGGAGGGGAGTTTGTGGTACTGCTTGGGAGCGTGCGGAAACTGTAATAGTGCCGGATGTTGAACAGTTCCCAGGGCATATAGCCTGCAGCAGCCTTTCCCGGTCAGAAATTGTAGTGCCGGTATTTGACCATAACGGAGATGTGATGGCGGTCTTGGACATAGACAGTGAACACTTGGCAACATTTGATGTTACAGATAAAGAGTGGTTGGAGAAGATGTTGTGCAATTTGTTCTAATGTAGTTGAAATAAAATTTGCAGATAAATAAAAATATAGTATCTTTGCAATCCAATCATCAAACAGGGTTCCTTGGATGAGTGGCTTAGTCAGCGGTCTGCAAAACCGTGTACGGCGGTTCGAATCCGCCAGGAACCTCAAAAAAGCTTTCCAGATTTCTGGGAGGCTTTTTTGTTTTGTAGTATTCATTTCTTTATTATTTATTCTTTATACCCAAGACAGTGGGCACGGGCACCGTTGCTACAAGCCACCCAGGGCATATTAGCTGTACCATCGGGAAGAAATATTTACCCATGGCGCAGCTGATGTGTGCTACAGATATGTGTAGCGTGGATGGGTGTGCTCATCGTCTTGGCGAGGGGAGCTGAGGCTGTGAATGCACAATACATAGTTAACATTTTTCAAACACTTTCGTCTTATTGTAAAAAATACATGTAAAGATCCATTACACCTGTAAAGAAATCTTACATTCTTTTAATGAGCATATTTTGTAATTGGTTGATAATCTTTAAGGTAATTGTTTTGGCACGCTTTTGTCATTATATCTGCACAGAATGGATAAATTATGTAAAATTGTAAAGTAACTTTACACTAACTGCTAAACAGATATATGAACAGCTTTTTCAATTTCTTAAAAAGAAACAAACTCTACACATTTATAAATCTGATGGGGCTTACCCTGTCAATTGCATTTGTTTTGTTACTTGCTGTGTTTGTGCAGAAGCAACTTTCTACAGACTCATTTCACGAAAATGCAGACAGAATATACTTGGTAGGAAGTGACTACTATACCAGTGCATATCATCTGAAGGATTATCTGGAAGAAAGGTATCCTGAGATTGAGACATCAACAGCATTCCTGATGGAGCGCAGTGCAGAGGTGGAGATAAACAATCAGCATAATTATCCCGATATAGCTTATGTGTCACCATCCTTTTTTGATATCTTTTCTTTTAAGATTCTTGCAGGTGAAGTGGAGGAGTTTAAGGGCTCCAAAGACAATATTGTTATAAGCCGCAAATATGCCAACCGATGTTTTGGAAGCGAGAACCCTATTGGAAAAACACTAAAATGGGAGTATGGAACACATACAGTTGTAGCGGTAATGGAGGATATGGACAATACTGTATTACCATATTGTGATGTAATGATGAGAGAGCAATATGCACAGATTACCAATCCATACCACGATAAGGAACTCAGAAACAGCGGTTCATCCACTACATTTATAATGTTGCATAAAGGAGCAGAAATCCTTTCCAAAAAAGATGATATGCTTTCATATTTTAAAGAGGTATGGTGGGTATATGAATCAGGAGCAACTAAAGTAAATATAGTCCCATTAAAGGATATTTTCTTTATGCAGACCGAATTCGGATATAGCCAATTCCCTTATCTTAAATTAGGTTCCCGACAGATAGTCAATGTTCTGCTCACCGTATGTATTGTGCTGTTGATATTCTCAATGCTCAATTATGTAAATATGACTACTGCAGCATCCGGCTTCAGAGCCAAGGAGATGGCATCACGGAGATTGCTGGGTGCTTCAAGTGAAAGAGTTTTCTTTAAAATGATTATGGAATCTACGATGCTCTGTTTTATAGCAACCTTGACAGCAGTGATTCTTGCAGAGTATCTGTCACCATATGCATCGGAACTTTTGGGATATAATTTCTCCATTTTTTCAGCTGCGTCAGTTGTGAATATCCTTGCATTAGTGCTGTTTGTGGTGGTATTGGGTGTGCTGTCGGGAATAATACCGGCATGGGCGATGATGAAATTCCAGCCGATTGATGTAGTAAGAGGAACATTCCGCACAAAGACCAAGACTACATACAGCAAAGTTATTATTGTTGTGCAGAATATGGTAACCTTGTGTATGTTGGTAGTGGCATTCACAATGTATGTACAAATCAGATATATGATTAGTGCCCCAATGGGGTATAATACAAAAGATGTGTTGAATATTCATAATAATGGTTATGTTACAGTAGATAATCAGAGTGTACTTAAGGAACGCCTTATGGCAGAACCTTTCGTTAAAAATGTAGGTTTTGGTAACGGAACACCTATGTATGGTACAAACAACAATTCTTTTCCAATGGCCAATGGAGAATATATCTCTTGCCAGCAATTTATGGGAGACAACGCATATTTTGAAATTTTTGGGATAAAGGAGAAGAAAAACAATAATGCTCCTTATAAATACTGGCTCAATGAAACAGCTATCAGGCAGATGGGACTTAGCGAGGATGCAACAACTTACCATGCTTCGTGGGGTGAAGAGATGATTGGTGGTATATATTATGATTTTAAGATACGTTCATTATTGGAACCGCAATCTGCAGCACAGATATACAACTATGGAGAAAGAATGCTTTCAGATCCGTGGAATACTATTGTACAGATAGATGGTGATCACAATACTGCTTTTGCAAGAATAAAAGAGATATTCCTGGAGCTGTATCCTCACGATTATTTTGAAGCATATTTTGTAGAAGATGACATTAGAAATTCGTTCAAGACAGAAGAAAGAACTTTGAAGATTGTGCTTATCTTTACTATAGTTTCAATTCTCATTTCAGCCTTAGGTTTATTGGCCATGAGTACCTACTATATGCTGCAGGAACAGAAGAATGTGGCCCTAAAGAAAGTATTTGGCTTGGGTAGAGGAAGCGTTTTGGTAGAACTTATACTCTCATTTATGAAAATGGTAGGGATTGCAGTACTTATTGGCGTACCAGTAGGATGGTTCATAGTGAACAGTTGGCTGCAAGGCTTCAGTTACAGGATTCCAATTTATTGGTGGTTGTTTGCTGCTGCAGCATTGGTTACAGGACTTATAGCATTTGTAACTGTGCTATGGCAGAGTCTGAGAACCACCAATGTGGATCCGGCAAAGATCTTGAAGAAAGAGTAATGGTCTATGTAGTTGGTATGAAATTTGAGCAATTTATTTTATTTGATTGTAAATAAATATGAAACATTTTGGATTACTACTTGTGGCAATACTGATTGCATCATACTCCTATAGTATTATTCCCGATAGGAAAAGTATAATATCACCTGAACTTTTTGCTGTGGAACTTGTTAATGTAAGTGAAATAGTTTTTTAAGTTAGGTTAAGTCGGGCAAGCCCCGCAGTTTCTGGATGAGGCTGCGGGGCTTGTTTTTATACTTGCGGTTTTACTTGAGTTCTATCAGTATAACGCCATTTGAAGTGTCTCCATACTCCTTAAATTGTTCACCTTTATTACCCTTAAAGACATTCATTGTCTTGATATCATTTGGCGAAATGGAGTCAATATTATCTACCTTTTTGATATTCCCATCAGATGACTTTACAATGTATAGAGGGGTACCATCTGTTTTTTTCTCTCCTCTGACTTTTATTATATCACCATTGAGATTAAGATCCTTTAACACCACGAGATTTTTAGGTGCATTTTTATCCATAACAACATCATCCATATTGGCTTTGTCCACTTGAACTGTCTTTGTCGGAAAATCTGCGTATGTATAGTTGAGAAATGCTTCGCCTGCTGCAAGAGATATTTTATAATATCCATTGGTATCAGTAGAGACACGGGTATTTGTTTTAGGTACTATTACAACAACGCCAGCCATAGGTTTGCCATTTATGTCAACCACACGTCCGGAAATATCTCTTCCAGCCTTGGTTGTGATAACAACTACCTTGTCAATACCCTTAACAATATTCATATTCCTGATAATATTGCCTGGCAATTCATCAGCAGCAGCTTTTGATGATACAACTCCGTCAATAATATAAAGTGTTTTATCTCCCTTTTCTTGTGCAAATGCAAGAGTACATGTCAAAGCCATGGAGAAAATTAGAATCAATTTTTTCATAATAACATTCCTTTTAAAATAAATAACTATGAAACCGGTTTTCCGATAGCAAATATAAAGACATAAAACCGTATTCTATGTTAACGCTACGTTAATAAATGTTAACTAATGTTAACTCCTTTAGCAAAGCAAAATATATTGCTACTTTTGCATCAAATCCTATACAGATGTCACGTAAATTTTTTAGAAACATATCAATATTGGCTGTAATGTCGCTTCTTGTCCTTGCAGTGGTGCAATCTGTGTGGGTGTATCGTATGTATAGCGATTCAGTCACAGACTTTAAGCGTAGGGTGGAATCCGCTATATATAAGAGTATATATAAAGCGTTCCGTATGGATGCTATACCTGGTTTGGCAGATGCAAATTATATTAAGATTAATCTCGACGATTTTTCTCTCTATTTTGAGCCCAACCTGATGGAATTGGATGCATTACAGCCATATTATGCTGAAGTGTATTTTCATGAAGATGGGAAGCAACGGGTTATTATGACAAAAGGAGAAAATCCAATCTTGCATAATCCTATGACTACGGTCATTCCAATTGATGATGATGAACAATACTCACTTCTTGTTTCCATTGAAATGCCTTTCAAAGAGCTTTGGCGTAGGATGTCGGGACTGATTGTGTCATCAATTGCAATCGTTTTGCTTCTGGCTGGAGTGCTTCTATATCTTGTGAAGACAATGTTCCGTCAGAAGACTCTGGAGGAAATGAGACGTGATTTTACTCACAATATAACTCACGAACTTAAGACGCCGATATCGGTTGCAGTTGCAGCTACAGATGCTTTGAGGAACTTCTCTGCGGATGCTGATGTTAAGAGAAGAAGCCGTTATCTGGAGATAGTGGAATCCCAATTGATACAACTCTCTACGATGGTAGAGCATATACTTGCTGTATCAGTTGAAGGCCGTGAATACAAATACAATCCTACTATGGTATATCTGAGCGACGTTATTAGTCAGCTCACTCAAGGAGCCGGAATGAACAACGGAAAGAAACCAGTATTCAATATAGACTGTGATGATGATATAAAGATTATGGCTGATGAGTTCCACATAAAGAATCTCTTTGCCACTGTCATTGACAATGCCGTCAAATATTCCGCAGACCCGGTAGTGGATATCCGAGTTGCTGATGCCTCAGAAAACGTGACTATTGAGATTGAAGATAATGGATGCGGAATATCAAAGGAACATCTGGCTCACGTATTTGAAAAGTTCTACAGAGTACCTACAGGTGATATTCACACTGCGAGAGGTTATGGCCTGGGCTTATATTATGCAAAGCAGGTAGTGGAAATTCACAAAGGAATTATTAAAATAAACAGCCGCATTGGAAAAGGCACAACAGTAACAATCAAATTGCCAAGAAATGAGCAATAAGATAAAAATACTTATAGTGGAAGATGAGCAGATGCTCGCGGAAATTCTGTCGGATACATTGTCAGACAGAGATTTTGATGTACATCTTGTATACGACGGCATTCAGGCGTTGGAAGCAGTCAGGAAAGAGACATATGAAGTAATTGTCAGCGATATAATGATGCCTAATCTCGACGGTTATTCCCTTGCAAAGAAACTCAGAAGTGAAGGATACAACACTCCTATACTCTTCCTTACCGCACGCTCTGCAACAGAAGATGTAGTCAAAGGCTTTGAGACCGGAGGTAATGACTTCCTGAAGAAACCATTTGCCATTGATGAACTCATTGTGCGTGTTAGAGCACTTGCAGGAAGACTCCAAACACAGGAATATGCGGAAACAGTCTATAAGATCGGCCGTTATGAATTTATTTCAGCAAGTAAAGTTTTGAGGATAGGACAATGTGAGACAATTCTTCCGGCACGAGAAGCGGAAGTCCTGCTCCGACTCTGCCGTGATGCTGGCAAGACCGTTAACACATCAGCATTATTAAAAGAACTTTGGGGGGATGATAACTACTTCAACCTCCGCAGCCTCAATGTCTATATTACACGCCTTCGCAATCACTTCAAGGAGGACAGTTCAGTAGAGATTGAGAGTGTCAGAGGAATAGGCTATAAATTGAAGTACAAATAAAAATCCCGGCCAGAAGATTCTACCCCCCCCCTGACCGGAAATACTTATGTTTAATGCTGTAGGATGTTTTTGACTTGTTGAACCTGTAAAGCATTGTAAAGAAACCTTACACTTACTTTTGTGGCGTGTTTTCATAATTGGTTGATAATCTGTTGTGTATATCTTTTGGCACGCTTTTGTCATTATATCTGTACAGAATGGATAAATTATGTAAAATTGTAAAGTAACTTTACACTTGAGATTTGACTGATATATGAAAAGCTATTTGAGATTTTTAGGGAGGAATAAAATGTACACAGCCATTGAGGTGGTTGGGTTGGCTGTTGCGTTGGCTTTTGTGTTGTTCATTGCAACTTTTGTGGCGGGAGAATTGGGGTATGACAAGAATCTGAAAAACACTGAGAATATTTATGTTGGGCACGAAGAGGAATTTGCCATAATGAGCTATACAGTGGGGGATATCCTTAAAGAGTCATATCCACAGATAGAGGATGTGTGCAGCTTTCTTGCCACAAATTGCTTGAGCGGTTTGCAGATGGAGGTTATGGTTGGAGATGAGACCCTGCCCCAGAATGCAATAATGGCCCGGAGCAACTTTTTTGACTTCTTTACTTTTTCATTCATAGAGGGGGAGCCAAAAGGAGCCTTGCAAGAGCAGAATGCTGTAGTAATCTCTGAAAGCTTTGCCAACAGATATTTTCCCAAAACTTCTCCAGTTGGACGTACCCTTGCAATAAATGTGGCAGGTAACAGGGCAGACCTCATTATCAATGGCGTATATAAAGATATTGAGCGTTCGGTTTTTCCAAGTGTGGATATTATCTACAATGTGGAGCAGCTGAAAACTCTCTACCCCTCACTCTTAAGGGAGGGTAACGGCACAGCAACCCATTTCTATAAGTTGGTTCCAGGCACAGACCTTAAGGAATTGGGAGACAATGCTGCAGAAAAACTGAAGAAGGCAGATATCCTGTATGAGTGTGGTCTGTTTAAGAAATACTTCTTCTCTCCATTCTCCCAGATCCATTACGGAGTTTGCAGCATGCATTACCCGTTTGTGGGGAGGATAGACAAAGATTTTGTAATGCTGTTTGCCGCTGCAGGCATCTTGTTGCTGGTATTTGCACTGTTGAATTATATCTCCCTTACAGTTGCCCAAATAGGGTTCAGGGCAAAAGAGATGGCCACCCGCAGGTTATTGGGAGAACAGAAATGGGAAATCTCTTCCCGATATATAAAAGAGGCATTTGCCCTCACAGCAGTATCATTTATACTGGCACTTGTCCTTATTGAGGTTTTGGGACCCCATGCAGAAATTCTGTTGGGTAAAGAGATTTCCCTCAAGGAAAATATCAGTGTGGGGATGCTGTTTTGCGGTGCAGCTGCAATGCTTGTAGTTTCATTCCTTGCCGGAGCAATTCCTGCAATGCTCATTTCCAAATATCATCCTGTAGATGTGGTAAAAGGGGAATTTGCCACCAATAGCAAGATGGTGTTGGGAAAAATATTCATCGGGATACAGAATGTTGTGGCAATCTCTGTGCTGTGCATTGCCTTTGCAATGTTTGTACAGTTCAAATATATGTTAGCCAGGGATAATGGATATGTAAAGGAAAATATTATCGGGATTAGTGGAGGAATGAAAAATGCAGATTATCTTCCCGACGAATTGTTGAAATTCCCTTTTGTGGAGAAGGTGGGACATATCCAATTCCTTCCTTCTGAAGGGGGCAGGGTTGGAATGGGAATGGACTATAAGGGGGAAGTGGTGCAGCTGGATGTGATGTATGGCGACTCATCTGCTTTTGATATTATGGGATTCAGGGTATTGAATATTCTGGAAAATGTAAAGCCGGTGGATGGGACAATGTGGCTCACAGAGGGGGCATTCAAGACATTTGGAATAGAGTATTCAGATGAGAATATTATTTTGACAAACGATTCATACGGCATTTGTGGAGTAATACAGAATTTCCAAAGAGGAAACAGAACAGTAGAGGATTGTGCAGCCTCAAATATTGTATGGATGAACAGGGAGTTTAAGGATGACAGTGATTTTGAGGTACTCAGAAGCCTTGTTGTAAAGGTTTCTGGAGATGAAGATTATGCTCTTGGGCAATTGAGAGCCTTTTATGAGTCTCAGGGGCTTGGGGAGCAGATAGAGGTCCATTCCCAGAATGAAATATACAGGACCTATTTTAAAACAGAAGAGAACAATCTTAAACTCATAACAGCCTTTACATTCCTGGTGATGATGCTCTCTGCAATGGCAATGCTTGCAATGAGCACATACTTTGCAAAGCTGCAGGCAAAAGGATGGTCACTCAGAAGAGTGTTCGGATGCAGTGAGGGAGAGGTTTACTGGAATATGTCATTCTCATTCCTTAAAGTGGTGTTGTTGGCTGCAGTTGTGGCAATCCCTATGGGTTATTTTATAGTAGGTGAGTGGTTAAGTTCATACTCATACCGCATTGAAAACTGGTGGTGGATCTATGCCCTTGCATTGTTGCTTGTGCTTGTTGTTTCCCTTGCATCCATCAGTTGGCAGGCCCTCAGACTGGCCAATATAAATCCGGCAAAGGTGCTTAAGAAAGAATAATGGCTTGTGTATTATTATTATTATTATTGCGCGAAATTAATTTATTTGATATGAGAAAAATAATCTTTATGATTCTGTGCTGCATTTTGTCTATGGCTGCAAGTGCACAGACAAAAACAACAGCTAACCATTCAATTTCAACATCAACATTGTTGAGCCTTGAGTATGCTTATGAACAACCTATAGGAAATATTTCTACAATAGTAATGCGTGCAGGAGCACCCAACAGATTTTTATTCACTTCGTATGCTGCAGACAATAATTTAAGTCTGAATGGTGTGTCATCACTTGCGTATGGCCTTACAATTGAACCAAGAATATATACAAGTCTCAACAGAAGGGCATCAATGGGGAAGAAAACCTTAAAAAATTCCAGCGACTTTGTTGCTTTCCGTCTACAAGGAACATTAGGAACACCCAACTATCCAACAGCCGAGGTCTATTTTGTGCCAATGTATGGAATCCGTAGGGTTTGGGGAGAGCACTGGTTTGGAGAATTCACCGTTGGAGGAGGAATCTCTTATCATAACCAATACAGTTGGGATTTGAACTACAAGCCGCATCTTCAGTATAGGGTAGGATACGTGTTTTAGAGCATTGAGGGTGCAAGACAGATTGGAGGTATGTTTACAGCTTGAGCATGTAAGCATACCTCTTTAATTTCTTCTTTGCTCATTG